>MNXP01000013.1 GCA_001872625.1 Bacteroidetes bacterium CG2_30_33_31 | reverse complement strand
TTGATGCAATTCGTTGTGTGCCTGCATAATAATGCTTGGTATATTCTTGGTCGGTGATGACCATATAAGGCGAGGTATAGAGGGTTTTGTTGGTTAGTGTGGCTACATCAATCTGCTGGGTGCCATTCAAGGTCATCTGATCTATGGCTCCAGTTAGTTTCCATACTCTTTCGCCGCCGGCATCGTAGATATAATCGCTCAAAAACTCATGGTCGTGCACAGCCATTAGCCGATTCTCCTCGTCCCAACAGAGGCTGCGATCTATACTTGGCTCATCTTTATGCATATGCACCATGTTTCCATTGGCATCCCACTCATAAGTAGAGTTTATGCCATTGTTTGATATACTAGAAATAGTATGATTTGCATTATATTCATAAACATGATTATAAGATACTCCTTGTGACATTCCATCAAGCAATTTAGTGGCTGATAGGTCTTTAGTCAGTATTTTGCCAGAAGAAGAATAGCTCATTGATAGAGTGAATGGGTAATATTCTTGCTCATTTGGTGAGAAATTTCCATAAGAGTTTATGAGCCTATAAAGTGAGTCGTACTGGTAGCTATAATTATAATCTCCTCCCAATCCAGATATAGGAGCAGCAGTATTGCTAATGCTCTCTATATTATTTACATCGTCGTAATTATAGCTAATATCCTGAATAAGATTACTACTAGCATCATATGTTTTGAGATTGGTCAATTGGCGCATGGTAGGGTCGTATGCATAAATGCTTTGAGTGCCATTACCATAATCTATACGTGTACGACTACCAAATTGATCGTAATAAACATCATCAACATATCTATATGTATTTGTTCCCTTTTCTCCAATAACACTTATTAGCTGACCTGCAATATCATAATCATAATCAACTACTTCCCCATCAGGATAAGTCATCGATTTAATTCTATTCCAACTGTCGTATTCAAAGTTCATAGCAAAGGTATAATTAGTTCCACCAGGAACCACAAAAGTACGAATGTTTTTGATTGCTTCACATAATTCTTCATAAGAAAATTGTTGCACTGTTGAGGCGTCTTGGACTTTGGTGATTCGGACTTTATTGTTGCCAGTTGAGCCATACTACGCAGTATAATTTCGTAAGTTGTATTTAAAAATTCATTATTGTCCGATTAAAATTATACAATAAAAAAAATCAAAGATTTTTCTCTAGGGTCGAAATGACATTCAGATAGTTATGGTTTTTTGGTGGGGGTTGATGGCAGCTTCGCCGCCATCAACCCCCATCTTCCAATAATCTCTTAGAGCCTTGGTATTCCGGCCGAAGGGAGAAATCTACTAAATTATATCTGACGACAATGGTTTATTACAAATGATTATCTGCTAAGTATTCTGTTTTGCTTCTTTGCAAAGTGTTTTTCGTTTCGCTAAGAAATTGTTGAAGAAGCAATGGGCTTTTGCAAATATAGTCAGATTTTGCAAAATGTATTTATTCAACTACATCCATTTATTAAAATTATTCTAAAAACCTGATAAATTCTGGCAGAAGACCTATGATGAATTATTGTAACCCACTTTTTTTGAGGGGCGTAATTTTGAATTTTAATATTTTGAAAATTAAAAAGATGAATATCTGTTACTTATATTCGTCAATAATTAGTTTATGTTTTTTTTAATGATGACTTTAATACGATAAAAATTTATTTTTTGAGGGTTTTTCCAACTCAAATATTACCTTTGTAGCAAATTTATAATTATGCAAAATATCATAGATAGATTTATCAGATACGTCAAAATTAACACTCAATCGGATCCAGAAAGCAGCACTTGTCCATCGACTGAAAGGCAGTGGAATTTAGCAAATATCATAGCAAAAGACCTCAAAGATATTGGGCTTACAAATGTACTCATTGATGACAATTCATATATAACTGCCACATTAGAAGCTAATTCAAAGAATCTTGAAATTCCATGTATTGGATTTATTTCACATTTTGATACGAGTCCAGATTTTAATGGTGAAAGTGTAAATCCACAGATTATTAAAAATTATGATGGCAAGGATATTATATTAAATACTGCAACTGGATTTGTGCTTTCACCATCATATTTCGAAGAATTGAAAGATTACATAGGCAATACAATTATTGCTACCGATGGAAATAGTTTACTCGGCGCCGATGATAAATCAGGCATAACAGCAATAATTTCGGCTATGGAATATCTAATTATGCATCCAGAAATTGAGCATGGCAAAATTAGAATTGGATTTACACCTGATGAAGAAATTGGTCGTGGGGCCAAACTTTTTGATGTAAAGAATTTTGGAGCAAAATGGGCATATACTATCGATGGTGGTGCACTCGGCGAATTAGAATATGAAAATTTCAATGCAGCTGGAGCTAAAATTACTATCCACGGCAAAAGTGTGCATCCGGGCTACGCTTATGGAAAAATGATTAATGCTTGCCTCTTAGCATCAGATTTTGTACGACTCCTGCCAAATAATGAAACTCCCTCAACTACAAGAGATTATGATGGTTTTTATCATCTTCATAATATGGAAGGCAATGTAAGCAAAATAACTTTGGATTATATTATTCGTGACCATGACATGCAAAAATTTCAGTTGAGAAAGGAATTTATTGCTCAGCAAGTAGAAAAAATGAATCAAAAATATGGTGAAAACACTTTTGAAATTGAAATAGAAAATCAATATTTTAATATGAAAAATAAGATTGAGCCAGTGAAATTTATTGTAGATATTGCAGAAAGAGCAATGCTTGAAGCTGGAATAAAAGTCATCAAAAAACCTATTCGTGGCGGCACAGATGGTGCTCAACTTTCATTTAAAGGATTACCTTGCCCTAATATCTTTACTGGTGGACATAATTTTCATGGCCCTTATGAATATATTCCTGCTGAATCAATGTTGAAATCTATTCAAACTATTGTAAATATTTGTAAAATCGTGGTTAATTCTCATGGATTGTAAAAGCATTTCAATCAAATTAATTTCTCATAATTGTTTTTATATTGACATCAAACATTATACTAATGTACTTTTGCCAATATGAAAATATTTTTAATTTCCTTTTATTTAACCTTATCATTTTTAGTTTCTATCGAAGCAAAATCTCAGCATTATATAGATTCTTCAACTACATATTTAAAAGGGGCAAGCAATATTTTTGTTTCGCCTGGCGACACAATTTATCTTCGCGCAGGGCATAAACCCTTTCTGCTTTTGGAAAATATTCATGGAAATGCCGATTCAATGGTTGTCATAATCAATTACGGTGGGAAAGTTATTATTAACACGCAAAATTATTATGGCATAAGCACTCAAAATTGTACTTTTTTTAAAATAACAGGTGAAGGTGTAAATAATATTAGTTATGGTATTGATATTGAAAAAGTTGAAAATGGCGCAGGAATAGGATTATCATCTTTAAGCAATCATTTTGAAATTTGTAATTTAAGAATTGCCAATACTTTGCTCGCAGGAATCTATGCCAAATCTGACCCCGACACCAATTTTAGCTCCACAAGAGATAGTTTCTTAATGGAAGATATTTACATACATCATAACCTTCTTATGAATATTCAAGATGAAGGATTATATATAGGCAACACAAAATACTTTGGACAACATATTAACTATCAGGGTCATGACACACTTTTATTGCCTCATCTTTTAAATAATGTGGATATTTCTTTCAATGAAATTCACCACACTGGTTGGGATGCTATTCAACTTAGTTCAGCTTCTTCGAATGCATCTATTCACGACAATAAAATTTACGATGACAGTTATAGAGATTACCCAAATCAAATGTCGGGAATAATTCTTGGCGGTGGGACTAAAGCCAATTGCTACAATAATTTCATTAGTGGTGGTCACGGTAGTGGAATTTTAGTAGTGAGTCTTGGTGGTCAAAAAATTTATAACAATATTATTTTAAATGCTGGCAAAAATTATTTTCCAAATAACTTGAGCATGATGCAGTACGGAATTTATGTAAACGATATTTCTGTTGAGCATGATTCTTCTTTCTACATCTTTAATAACTTAATTTTCAATCCAAAATCTGATGGAATAAGGTTTAGCTCAGTTTTAAGTAAAAATAATAAAATTGCAAATAATGTGATTATTAATCCAGGAAATTATTGGTATTACGATACAATAAACACAAGTTTTAAATCTCAAGATTCCTATATAATGCTTACTGACAATACTATAGAGATTGATACTTTTAAAAATATTGAACAATTAAATTCAGCATCACTTAAATTTACCGACACTCTAAATCACAATTTCACACTACTGTCCTCCTCACCTCTAATTGATGCTGGCAGCAATTTTGGCAGCTTTAGCATTAACCTCGATTTCTACCATAATCCTCGAATTCATGGCTTAGCAGTTGATATTGGTCCCTTTGAATATAATTCTCTATTTCAGGGAATTACAGATGAAATCAACATTAAATCTTTGATTATTTATCCAAATCCTGCTCATGAAGTTATCCTGATTAGAAATTTAAATACAACAGTAAACGACACAGATATAAATGTTTATGGTATTGATGGGAAAAATATCAAAATGCTTTTAGGAAAAATAAAACATATAGGAAATAATGAGATTTCTATCGAAATCACACATCTTAAAAAAGGCTATTATTTTATTCAAATTGATAAAACTAATACCAGATTTATTGGAAAATTTATTGTGAATTAGTTTTTTTGATGTAATAATTATTCTTAACCGAAAGCGAAGGCAGAGACATTGAAACCCATTATTTTTCCCGAAAAATCAGTACGTCCTATATCATTTCCTGCAGCACCAGCAATTACAAATAATGGAGTCAAATGTTCGCTCCGAGGATGACAATCAAGTGCTCCAGGAATATTTTTCCAATGTATTAATTTATCATTTCTACTTTCAATATTTAAGTCAGAAACTATTTTTGTTAATGTTTCATCAAATATATTCGATTTTTCAGCGTCAATAATATTCCCCGACATGAAAGCACTCATATTGTGAAAACTCATTCCAGAACCTATAATCAAAACACCTTCAGAACGCAATGATTCCAATGCCTGACCCAATTTTATATGTGCAGCAGCATCAAGAGAATTTAGCAATGATAGCTGAACCACTGGAATTTCAGCATCAGGAAAAGCAAGCATTAATGGAACAAAAGTTCCGTGGTCGAAACCTCTATTCCATTCTCGCTTAGGATTAAAACCATTTTCAATTAATAATTTCTCAATATTTTCCGACAATTTATCGCTCCCAGATGCAAGCCAATTTAAATTATAAGTAAAATCAGGAAAACCATAATAATCGTATAAGAGTTGATGGTTTTCACCAAAATAAATCGTAGGCATCTTCTCTTCCCAATGTGCTGAAATCACAAGTATAGATTTCATCTTTTGTTTGTATATTTCGCCAAGCTTTAAAAGATATTTTCGCAAGAGATTATAAGCATAAGTATCGCCAAAAGCATCAGGCATAACATGCCATGGACCGCCTCCGTGTGGAATAAAAATGGTTGGTAACTTTTCTTTAATCAACAATAAATTTTAAAAATTGTGGCAATTATAATTTTGCATGAGAACCATCGCAAAAAGCACCTTTTGAAGAATGTTTACAGCCACAGAATGCAACTTTACTTTCTTCGACTATGTCAACTTTTACAGGTGAAAATGTGCTTCCTTTATGAGAGCCATCGCAAAAAGGTTGATTTTTACTTTCCCCACAAGAACACCAATGGTAAGAACCTGGTTTTGTGTTAAGTACATAAGGAAATTTCTGAGCAATTTTTGGTTTATTCATAATTTTTATTTTGATTTATTGGCATTAAGCCAAGGTTAATATTTATTTGATTTTCATTTCCAATTCGTCTAATCTATCGTTTGCTGAATGTACCATCATTGTAACGCGAACAAAGGGCATTGCCAACAATAATAATGCGAGTGAAGTAATTAATTCAAACCAATTGAAGTTTACAATATTTACTATCACACCTATAAGCCCTATAATAGCGGCCAACATTCCACCAGGAATTCCAAGTGGGCATCTGAGTTTTTTCTTTTCTTCCATATTCTTTTAAATTTTAGGTTTAATAAATGCTAAGTTTATTTAATAAATCTTCCTTTGTAGGAACACTTTTAAAAATTATCTTATTGTCAATCAACAATGTAGGAACTGAATGAATGTTAAGTTT
>MNXP01000032.1 GCA_001872625.1 Bacteroidetes bacterium CG2_30_33_31 | reverse complement strand
CGGAGAAAGGGCTTTTTAAAAGCCTCACAGGCACCAATCTTTTCATTCTCAGCATGGTATCCCCTTCTTTAGCTTCAATGATTTTTTCTTTAAATTTAATATGTGCCGACGATTCTTTTGAAGCGGCAAACAGGCTTCCAATTTGCACTCCATCGGCACCCAGTGATAATGCTGCCAATAAAGCTCTACCACTACCAATACCACCTGCGGCAATCAAAGGAATTTCCAATTTTCCAGAGATATGTTGAATCAAAACCAAAGTTGTAGTTTCTTCCTTACCATTATGTCCTCCTGCTTCGAAACCTTCTGCCACCACAGCATCTGCTCCAGCTTCTTGAGCTTTTAAAGCAAACTTCAAATTGCCAACTACATGAACCACTTTAATGCCTTTTGCTTTTAAAAAAGATGTGTATTTACTTGGACTTCCGGCAGATGTAAAAACTATTTTAACTCCTTCATCTATTGCTATTTGAATTTGTTCTTGAGAATAAGGATATAGAAGTGGGATATTTACTCCAAAAGGATTTGCTGTAGCAGTCTTGCATTTCTGCAGATGCTCACGAAAAATTTCAGGACGCATAGAGCCACCGCCAATTAATCCCAGACCACCAGCATTAGAAACAGCCGAAGCAAGCTTCCACCCGCTAACCCAAATCATTCCTCCTTGAATAATTGGATATTTAATGCCGAATAAATCTGTAATTCTGTTTGCCATTTTATTTTCTTAAAAAAATTGCTTTGCCCTTTTGGTTTTATGAAGATTAAATCATTCCAGCAGCTTCGCTGCCGGAATGATATATAAATTTAGCTTATATTGAGTCGATGATAGAATTTAATGTAGCACTTGGGCGCATGGCTTTGGAAGCTAAATCATCATCGGGCATATAATATCCGCCAATATTAGTAGCTCTTCCTTCTGCAGCGGCAATCTCAGCAAGAATTTTTATCTCATTATCTTTTAGCTCTTTAGCTACTTTAGAAAATTTGATTTTCAATGCATGGTCATCATTTTGCTCGGCAAGAGCTTCAGCCCAATACATAGCCAAGAAAAAATGACTTCCTCTATTATCAATTTCACCAGCAATTCGTGATGGGCCTTTTTTGTTGTCGAGATGTTTGGCAATAGCTTTGTCGAGAGTTTGGGAAAGCAGTAAAGCCATAGGGTTTTTATAATTATGAGCAAGATGCTCCAAGGAAACTGTCATGGCAAGGAATTCACCCAAAGAATCCCATCTTAAATGGCCTTCTTCGAGAAATTGCTCTACATGTTTTGGCGCCGAACCACCTGCTCCAGTTTCAAACAGACCTCCTCCATTAAGTAGTGGAACTATTGAAAGCATCTTTGAGCTGCTGCCTAATTCAAGAATTGGAAAAAGGTCTGTAAGATAATCTCTTAAAGCATTTCCTGTTACAGAAATGGTATTTAATCCAGCTTTTGAACGCGGCAAAGTAAACTTCATCGCATCGATAGGTGATAAAATTTGAACCTCTAAACCTTTGGTATCATAATCTTTAAGATAAGTCTTCACTTTCTTTATCATTTGTGCATCATGAGCACGATTTTCATCTAACCAGAAAATTATTGGACTTCCAGTGGCACGAGCACGACTTACTGCCAACTTAACCCAATCTTGAATTGGGATATCTTTGGCTTGGCAACCGCGATAAATATCTCCTTTTTCAACTTTATGCTCCAACAAAATATTTCCAGATGTATTTACCACACGAATTATTCCGTCGTCAGGAGAAATAAAGGTCTTATCATGCGAGCCATATTCTTCGGCTTTTTGAGCCATCAAACCAACATTAGCTACATTGCCCATGGTGGCAGGATTGAAAGCTCCATTTTTTTTGCAGAAGTCTATAGTTTCTTGGTAGAAAGTTGCATAACAACGGTCAGGAATTATTGCTTTAGTATCTTGAAGTTTGCCGGCAGCATTCCACATTTTCCCACTGTCGCGAATCACTACTGGCATGGAAGCATCAATAATAACATCGTTGCTTGCATGAAGATTAGTAATACCTTTTTCCGAATTTACCATTGCTAAGTCTGGATTTTTGGCATATACAGATTTAATATCAGCTTCAATTTCAGCACGTTTAGCATCAGGGAGTTTAGCAATTTTTTTGTATAAATCGCCAAGACCTAAATCAGAAATTACTCCTAATTTCGCAAATGTTGAAGTATGTTTTTCGAACACATCTTTGAAGAATACTGATACAAAATGACCAAACATTACTGGGTCAGAAACTTTCATCATAGTTGCTTTTAAATGCACAGAGAAAAGCACGCCTTCTTTTTTTGCTTCATCAATTTGCTTAGCAATAAAAGCTCTTAAAGCTTTCACACTCATATAAGTACCATCGAGAATTTCGCCATCGAGCAAAGGAAGCGATTCTTTTAGAATGGTAATTTTGCCATTGGCATCAACAAATTCGTAACGAACATTATCGGCTTTATTCAATACCACAGATTTTTCATTGCCATAAAAATCGCCATCGTTCATAAAAGCCACATGAGATTTAGAATCTGCTGTCCAAACACCCATTCTCTGAGGGTTTTTCTGAGCATAAGCTTTTACCGAAGGTGCTACACGACGATCGGAATTTCCTTCACGAAGGACAGGATTTACCGCACTTCCTAAACATTTAGCATATTGTTTTTTTATTTCAATTTCTTCGGCTGTTTTTGGCTCTTCGGGATAGTTAGGGACTTTATAACCTTTCTCTTGAAGCTCTTTAATGGCAGCAATTAGCTGAGGAATAGATGCGCTGATATTCGGTAATTTGATGATATTTGCTTCAGGTTTTTGAACCAATTCTCCCAAAAAGCCTAACTCATCTTTTATTTTCTGATTTTCATTTAAAAAGTTTGGAAAGTTGGAAAGAATTCTTCCAGGAAGTGATATGTCGCGAGTTTCTACTTCTACTCCTGCTGCTTTGGTAAAAGCATTTACTATGGGCAATAATGAGTATGTCGCTAAAGCTGGCGCTTCATCGGTTTTTGTCCAAATTATTTTTGTTTTATTCATTTTATTTATATTTAAGAAGCAATATAGGCTTGCCTTTTGAAGCCTATATTGCCATAAAAAAATCTATTATTTATTAATCTTCCTAATTAAATTTAAAGCTGAACCAGCTATAAACCAGTCGATTTGATTTTGATTTAAAGTTTGGTTAACGAGAAATTTATCTTCTGTGCCATTGGCGTGATGCAGCACTATGGTCAAAGCTTTGCCAGGAGCAAGATGATCCATTCCAAGTATGTCGAATCTGTCGTCTTCCATAATTTTTTCATAATCGGCAGCATCAGCGAAAGTGAGAGCCAAAAGACCTTGTTTCTTTAGATTAGTTTCGTGAATACGTGCAAAAGAACGAACCAAAACCGCCATTACACCGAGGTTTCGAGGTTCCATAGCAGCATGTTCGCGCGACGATCCTTCACCATAATTTTCGTCACCAACAATTATAGAAGCATGGCCAGCAGCTTTATACGCACGTGCAGAATCTGGCACAGCAAGATATTCGCCATTAATTTGGTTCTTAACTTTATTTGCTTCGCCATTGAAATTATTTATTGCTCCAATCAAAAGATTATTTGAGATGTTGTCGAGATGTCCACGGTATTTCAACCAAGAGCCAGCCATTGAGATATGGTCAGTAGTGCATTTGCCTTTTGCTTTAATTAATAGATTCAATCCCAAATAATTTTTTCCATTCCATGCAGCAAAAGGAGCAAGAAGTTGAAGCCTGCTTGATTTAGGGTCAACAACAATTTGAATAGCACTGCCATCTTCTGCTGGGGCTTTATAACCAGCATCTTTAACATCGAAGCCTTTTGGAGGTAATTCAAATCCATTTGGAAAATCGAGTTTAACTTTCTCCCCATTGTTGTTTATAAGGCTGTCGGTAAGCGGATTAAAGTCCAAATTCCCAGCAATTGCGAGGGCTGTAACCATTTCTGGAGAAGCAACAAAAGCGTGAGTGTTAGGATTTCCATCAGCTCTTTTGGTAAAGTTTCTGTTGAAAGAATGGACTATAGTATTTTTAGGGTTATTGTCGATGTCGTCGCGTTTCCATTGACCTATACAAGGACCACAAGCATTGGTAAAAATTGTAGCCCCCAATTGTTGGAAAATATTCAAAAGGCCATCGCGTTCAGCGGTAAAACGTACTTGCTCTGAGCCTGGATTTATTCCCAAGCCAGCCTTTACTGTAAGTCCTTTTTCGACAGCCTGTTTGGCAATTGAAGCTGCACGCGAAAGGTCTTCGTAGGATGAGTTTGTACACGAGCCAATTAAAGCCCATTCAACTTTCAAAGGCCAATTGTTGGCGCGAGCTACTTCTCCCATTTTTCCAACCTCAGTATCTCTGTCAGGAGTAAAAGGCCCGTTGAGATGTGGTAACAATTTATCGAGATTTATTTCTACTACTTGGTCGTAATATTTTTCTGGAATGGAATAAACCTCTGCATCAGCTCTTAGATGATGAGCAATTTTGTTGGCTTCTTCTACAACTTCTCCTCTATTGGTAGCTTTTAAATAGTCGGCTATATGCGAATCGTAAGCAAATATTGAATTTGTAGCTCCAATTTCAGCGCCCATATTGCAAATGGTGGCTTTGCCGGTGGCAGAAATAGATTCAGCACCTTCACCGAAGTATTCCACAATTGCGCCAGTGCCGCCTTTAACAGTAAGGATTCCAGCAACTTTTAGGATTATATCTTTTGGCGCTGTCCAGCCGTTAAGCTTTCCAGTAAGTTTTATCCCAATAAGTTTTGGAAATTTTAGTTCCCAAGGCATATCAGCCATAACATCTACAGCGTCGGCACCACCAACACCCACAGCAACCATTCCTAAACCGCCAGCGTTTACGGTGTGAGAGTCGGTGCCAATCATCAAACCACCTGGGAAAGCATAGTTTTCTAATACCACCTGATGAATAATGCCAGCACCAGGTTTCCAAAAACCAATTCCGTATTTATTCGATACAGATTCAAGGAAATCATAGACTTCTTTATTTGTAACTATAGCCTCAGAGAGGTCGGTTTCAGAGCCTTTATAAGCTTGAATTAAATGGTCGCAATGAACAGAACTTGGCACAGCAACTTTCTTTTTGCCTGCATTCATAAATTGCAAAAGAGCCATTTGTGCGGTTGCATCTTGCATGGCCACACGGTCAACTTTAAAATTTACATAACTTTTAGCTCTTTCAAAAATAGTTTCTTCATTTTCATAAAGATGAGAATAAAGAATTTTTTCGGCCAAAGTCAAAGGATGGCCTAATCTTTTTCTTGTGTTGTCAACATTTGCATCAATTTTTTTATAAACTGAGCGTACAAGATTTATATCTACTAACATAACTTTTTATTTAAATTAATTTATATTATAAAAGAAAAGTCCGATAAGGACTTCCCGAAATATTATCCGCGTTTAAATATTATTACTGAAATTGTTACATCATCACCTCCCATATTTACCGTCATTCCATAAGGTCTATCGGAGGGAATTTTAATTTGAGCATTGCCAGCGCGACCAGTGAGTTGCTGCCAAATGGTTACTGACTGATGAACACCCGTTCCCCCAGTTGGGTGTCCCCAGCCAATAAGGCCACCAGTAGTATTTACAGGTATAAAACCTGTACGAGCGGTATTGCCTTCAGAAACGAAATCACAGCCTTTGCCTTTTTCTGCCAAGCCAAGAGCTTCCAAAGTTAAAATTCCTGCTATCGAAAAGCAGTCAT
Source organism: Bacteroidetes bacterium CG2_30_33_31 (assembly GCA_001872625.1). GTDB lineage: Bacteria > Bacteroidota > Bacteroidia > Bacteroidales > UBA1556 > UBA6267. Next base: position 23,696 of record MNXP01000032.1, on the reverse strand, counting down.
GCAATTCAATGGTTGCTAAATCTTTAGCTGTAATTCCTAATTCGTTCAAAGCTTTATTTGTAGCAAATTTTATTGCTTCTAATTCCGTCAAATCTTTAGGGTCTTTGGTGATATCGCGCACAGCATGCACAAAACTTAGCACTTCAACGGCCTCTGATTTGGCTACACCAATACGTTTAAGACCTTCTTCAGAGCAAATAGCAATGCCAGAAGCTCCGTCGGAAACTTTTGAACAATCTAAATAATTGAGATTATCCACAAAAGCTTTCCCATTGGGTTCCATTTTCAAACAAGTGTTGTAAGGATCTGGATTTGTGTTATGGTATTCCTGTGCTGTAGGGTCGAGTCTTGAATTTTCGATGGCATTTGCATACCAACGTGACATCCCTTTACGGGCATTTTCTTTGCCATATTTTGCAAAATAAGCACCGGCGCGGTCGCTAAATTGACCAGGGAAAAAATATGCATGACCAGTCTTACGTTTTTGATACCAGCCTGCTCCAGCAAGAATATCAGCACCATAGATAGCTTTATAAGTATTTTGAACTTCAAAGCCTACTGCCAAAGTAATTTCTGAAGTGCCAGCTAGCACATTTCTAATGCCTGATTGTAGTGCTAATCCACCAGAGCCACAAGCTCCTTCAACAGATGTTCCATACTTCATCGACAATCCTTCGTCAATCATAGGCAAAAATCCAGGAAGATTGGCTTGATTGTTAAATCGCGCTGCCATAAAATTTCCTATCACGCCTTCGTCAACATTTTTTGCTCCACCGATTTGTTTGAGCACGCCCTGACCAGCTTCTTTGATATAATCTTCAACGCCTGAGCGAACTGCTTTAGGATTAAATTCTTTGCGGCCTGTTCCCATTGAAATGGTGTTGTATCCACCATACATATATACTTTTTTATGAGGTATCATATCTTGATATTTTTAAAGTTTCTACTATTTTAAATAATTATTTATGGGGCCATAAGCATGATAAAAACCTGTTAGCATAACAGTATTTACAGCTTCATTATCTTTAGCAACATTGGAGCTAATTAGTTGAAGTCCAATTTCATTGGAGCGTTTGTTATAATCTTTAGCCAAGGTAGCTCCAAGAGTCTTCATAGAATTAAGATCTTCAAAAAAAGCAGTGAGCAAAGCCTCTTTATTTCTATTGAAATTAACTACTTTCCATGGCTTATAGGAAGCTGGAAGCACACCAAGTTTGGCATCAACTTCGGCTGCGAAGCTATCAATATTTATATATTTTTTGTTATCAATATCCCAAATAGCTATTGGGCGACCTTTTTCGTATTTCAAAAATCCGTCTTTCTGAGCACCAGAAGAATATTGTCCTCCCTTTACTCCTTGCTCAACCATTTTATCGAGTATGCTGGAATGTAAGTTTTCATCCTTTAAATATGGATTCATCACAGCCATAATGTATTGACAAACTTCAATGCCAACATAATCAGTAAGTTGAAATATTCCCATTGGGCGTACAAGATAATCTTGAGTGATTTTGTTTATAGCATAAAGAGCTTTCACATAGCCAAATTCGGTAGCGAGTTTTTCTACTTGTTGAATTCCGTAAAGGGCGTCGCGCATAAAATGTCCGTTTCCAATAAAACCTGCAATATCATTAGATGGGACAACAATTTTGCGTAAGTTCTTAGCGTAAGTCATGGCAAAATCGAAAAGATCATCGGAGGTGTGTTTTGAACGAATAACTTCAACGAGTTTCTGAACTGCTGGTGGATTGTAGAAATGAAATCCAATAATATTACCGCCAAGTTCTGCAGCTTCATCGAGTTCTGTGATAGGAATGGATGAAGTATTTGTAAAAAACCAAGGATTTTTTTCGGAGTTTTTTTTAATGCCACTAAGAACTTTATGTTTGAGTGCGGGGTCTTCTTTGATAGCTTCAAAAATGATATTTGAGCGATAGGCTACTTCAACAGCGGTAGTAGGTCGTACAATATTCAAAACTCTAAAGATGTACTCATCAATTATCTGAAAGTTTTCGATAAGGTCTTCCCTATCGGCATAGAGCTGGCGAAGGAGTACGGTTTTTTTCTCTGCAATTTTTCGCACTTGCTCTCTTAAATAACCCATCAAACCAAAGAGAGCCTCGTCAGAAACGTCCATAGCATTGAGGACAAAAGTTTTATTTTTATTTTGGGGCTGTAGGCTAAGATCTGCCATTTCCACAGCGGTGAGAAGAAGTATCCCACTGCCCATTTTTCCAGCAGCACCCAGTACTGTTACATTTTGCAATCTATCTTCGTATTTCATAAAATCTATTTTTAAAATATTTATATTGAATTTTATTTTGTTACCAATTTGGTTTACGTTTCTCGAGAAACGCTGCCATGCCTTCAGAAGCTTCATTGCCAAAAAGACTTCCAAATTCTTTTGTTTCAAGTGCTGAGCCATCAATAAAACTCATATTGAAACCTTTGCGAGCAACTGCTTTTACTTTTCTGACAGCTTGTGGCCCTTTTGAGGCAATATTTTTTGCTATTTTCAGCGCTTCTTCCATAAGATTTTCTTGCTCAACAACTTTTTGAACTAAGCCAATTTTTAAAGCATCATCAGCAGTAATCATTTCGGCAGTCATAAGAAGATAAAGAGCGTTTCCAAGACCTGCCAAGCGAGTCATTCTTTGAGTGCCTGCATATCCAGGGATAAGTCCTAAGTTTACTTCGGGCTGCCCGAATTTTGCTTTGGTGCCAGCAATTCTAAAATCGCAAGCCATTGTAAGCTCGCAGCCACCACCAAGAGCAAAGCCGTTAACAGCAGCAATTACAGGAAATGACATATTTTCTAAACGGTCGAAAGTGCGCTGCCCAAAAGCTGAAAAGCCAGAGCCCTCATCCTGTGTCATATTTTTCATTTCGGCAATATCGGCACCAGCAACAAAAGCTTTCCCTTCTCCTGTGATAATCATAACTCTTAAATCATCCATTTTTTCATAAATATCGAGGAGCGAGTTCATTTCCTGAAAAAATCTTGTATTAAGAGCATTCATAGCCTCTGGACGAGAGATAGTTACTATGAGAATGCCTTCGTTAAAATTTGATTTTAATATCTGAAATTCCATTTTTAAAGTATAGTTATGTACATATTAATTTTGATAATAAATTATGAAAATTACAGTAAAAAGATTTATGCTCTTCACCAATATTTGAGTTTAACCTGTGAAAATATTACAAAATAACAATTGCTTTTTCTATAAATAATCATATAAAAATTTGATATTTAGACCATTAAATATTATCTAAAAATCAGTTGCCAAAGGTATAAAAAATATGCTAAATTTTTACCCTAAAATAATGAATTTTTCGCTCGCCTTTAGAAATTTAAGAAACTCTAAATAGAAAAATATTGTAATAAAAAAAGCCCCATTTGCTAACGACAAATGGGGCTTATGATTTATATTTTATATTTACAGAATAGTAGTAAATTCAAAATGTTCGGAGATTGACTGATAATTTGCAATTCTATGAATTACATCAGCGAAAAGGTCGGCAGTACTTATAATTTTAATTTTAGTAGAGTTTGTGTTTTTCAGTGGAATTGTATCTGTTAAAATCACCTCAGTTAGCGGAGAATCTTCAATATTTTGATATGCTTTCCCTGATAGCACTGCATGAGTACATAGAGCTCTTACAGATTGCGCGCCCATATTCATAATCATTTCGGAAGCAATTTTAAGAGTTCCAGCAGTATCAATTATATCATCAACAAGCACTACATCTTTTCCTTTGACGTCTCCAATAACTTGCATGCTGCTAATTTCATTAGCAACTTTGCGCTGTTTAAAGCAGATAACGAGGTCTGTATTTAAAAACTTAGCATAAGCGGCGGCTCTTTTAGCACCTCCAGTATCGGGCGACCCCATAATCATATTAGGGAGGTTTAGATTTTTAAGATAAGGCACGAAAAGGCTGGAAGCATACATGTGGTCGAAAGGTACATCAAAAAACCCTTGTATTTGGTCGGCGTGCAAGTCCATAGAAACTACTCTATCAACGCCAGCTGCGGTAAGCAAATTAGCCATTAGCTTAGCTCCAATTGGCACTCTCGGCTTGTCTTTTCTATCTTGTCTTGCAAAACCGAAATAAGGTATTACAGCAATGATTTTTCTGGCAGATGCTCTTTTCGCTGTGTCAATCATCAAAAGAAGCTCAAAAAGATTTTCGGTAGGAGCAAAAGTAGAATTTATAATAAAGATGTCTTGTCCACGAACAGATTGCTCAAAAGATGGCTGAAACTCCCCATCGGCAAAGCGTGAGAAACTTACTTTACCAAGCTTGGTGCCATAGCTTTTAGCAATTTTCTCCGCAAGTTCATGATTTGAATTTCCCGAAAATATAGTAACAGGGCTGCTCATAAGTTGGAATGTTTGATGTTTAAATTCTTGGCAAAAGTATAAAATTAAGCTATTAACAAGCTATTATTTTGGTAAAAAATAAAATATATAATTAATAAATATCTTTATATTTGCCGCCTCAAAGTTCTTGAGATTTTAATAGTAGGCTTTTTTAACTTAATAGAATTTTATTGCGTTTGAGCCTCTTTGATTTATTTGCCCAGGTGGCGGAATAGGTAGACGCGCTGGTCTCAAACACCAGTGAGCTAACACTCGTGTCGGTTCGAGCCCGACCCTGGGTACCACAAGTAAAAAGCTGATATTGATTTGTCGGCTTTTTTCATTTTTATGCGATTGTTTTAATTTGCTATTATGGCTAAGTTTACATCTTATACTCTCATAGTATTGATAAATTTTACGTGGGTAGCTGTTTAGACTTTGATTCCAGATTATCTGAACATTTATCAAAAAAATATGCTAAAAGTTACACTGCAAAAACAATTGATTGGTACCCAATTATAAAAATTGACCAGCTAAAACTCTCTCAAGCCAGAAAAATTGAGCTGCATATTAAAAAGATGAAAAGCAGATTATATTTTAAAAATTTGATTAAATATCCAGAAATGATTGAAAAACTTAAAATGAAATATCAATAATGGTGGCGGTTCCGATAGCTATCGGAACCGACCCTGGGTACCACAAGTAAAAAGCTGATATTGATTTGTCGGCTTTTTTCATTTTTATGCGATTGTTTTAATTTGCTATTATGGCTAAGTTTACATTTTGTACTCTCATAGTATTGATAAATTTTACGTGGGTAGCTGTTTAGATTTTGATTCGAGATTATCTGAACATTTATCAAAAAAATATGCTAAAAGTTACACTGCAAAAACAATTGATTGGAAAATAATCTGTAAAGGACAATCCAGCATCGTGGGCAAAATATTTAAATAGCCATTATTCAAGGGATTGAGGCAGACAAGATCTTTAAATTAGTGCCAAATATGAAATCGCTTTTATCTATTGCTAGATGAATAAAAAAAATGAAACCTAATAAAAAGTAAACAATAAAAATCATCATTGTACGAATAAAATTATATCTCAAAAATAATTAACCATCTTTAGCCTTAAATTTTTTATAGTTTTGCCAAGAATATTTTAATACATCATTTTAATGAAATTATCAGATTATGAGTAAGTTAGCTATTGTAGCTTTAGGAGGGAATGCTCTTTTAAGAGGAGACCAAAAAGGTACCATCGACGAGCAGGAGAAAAATGTATATGACAGTTGCAAAAGCCTTATAAACATTATAAAATCTGGAATAAATTTGATTATAGCCCACGGAAACGGCCCTCAGGTTGGCAATGTACTTTTACAGCATGAAGCTGGCAATAAAACCTTTGGAATACCAAAAATGCCTATGGACGTATGTGTAGCCGAAACTCAAGGTTCGATAGGATATATGATTGAGCAGCAGATGCACAACGTGCTTAAAGAGAATGGATTAAAAAGAAATATTATTACAATTATAACCCAAGTTGTAGTTGATAAAAATGATGAAGCTTTTTTGAAGCCAACAAAACCCGTCGGCCCTTATTATTCTGAAAAAGAAGCTTATAATATGGAACACGAAAGAGGATGGAAATTTAAAAAAGATGCTGCTGGCAGAGGCTGGCGTAGAGTAGTTGCCTCACCAAAACCAATTGAAATTAACAACAGAAATATTGTAGAAAAATTAGCCCGTGAGGGAAATATTGTAATAACTGTTGGCGGAGGTGGAATCCCAGTTTATTATCTGGAAAATGGAAATCTTATGGGAATCGATGCTGTCATCGACAAGGATTTGGCCTCAGCAACTTTGGCAACTGCCATAAATGCTGACGAATTTTATATTCTCACTGATGTGGCAAATGTCTATATTAACTTTAATAGTCCTTCACAACAGAAATTAGAAGAAATAACTGTTGAACAGGCGGAAACATATCTCGCTGAAGGTCAATTTGCCGAAGGCTCTATGGCTCCAAAAATAAGAGCAGGAATTATGTTTGCAAAGAATGGAAATGGAAAAACAATCATTACAGAAACAACGCTTTTAGGTACAAATCATATTGGAACAATCATTCACAAATAAACTAAATAAAGGAGATAAATAAATGGCTTTTAACTTGAAAAATCGTAATTTTTTAAAACTTTTAGACTTCACCCCCAAAGAGATAAAATTTATGCTCGACCTTGCCGCCGATCTTAAAAAGGCGAAATATAGCGGAACAGAACAGCCGAGATTAAAGAATAAAAATATAGCTTTGATATTCGAAAAATCCTCAACACGCACTCGTTGTGCCTTTGAAACTGCCGTTTACGATCAGGGTGGCCACGTAACATATCTTGGACCATCAGGTTCGCAGATAGGACACAAAGAATCTATGAAAGATACCGCTCGTGTGCTCGGCAGAATGTACGACGGAATTGAATATAGGGGTTTTGGCCAAGATATAGTTGAGGAGCTTGGAAAATACGCTGGCGTACCAGTGTGGAATGGCCTTACCAACGAGTTTCATCCTACACAAATTCTTGCCGATTTTCTTACTATGATGGAGCATTCCGACAAACCTTTGCATCAAATAAAATTTGCATATTTGGGTGATGCGCACAACAATATGGGTAATAGCCTTATGATTGGTGCCGCCAAAATGGGAATGGATTTTCGTGCTGTGGCACCTAAAGAAGTTCAACCCTCAGCAGAACTAATTGCCCAAGCAAAGAAAATTGCTGAGGAAACTGGAGCTAAAATTACTATAACCGACAAGCTGAAATCTGGAGTGAAAGATTGTGATTTTCTTTATACCGATGTTTGGGTGAGCATGGGCGAACCCGCTGAAGTTTGGGAAAACCGCATAAATTTACTCAAACCTTTCCAGATAAATAAGGCTGCCATGGAGGCAACAGGAAACCCTAAAGTTAAATTTATGCATTGCCTACCAGCATTCCACAATCGCGAAACTAAAGTAGGCGAAGATATTTATCAAAAATTTGGCATTGATGCTCTTGAGGTCTCCGACGAAGTTTTTGAGTCGTCAGCTTCTATAGTTTTCGACGAAGCTGAAAATAGATTGCACACCATAAAAGCTGTGATGGTGGCAACTCTCGGAGATTAATAATAATATATTAGCAAAAAACCTTGCCACAAATGACAAGGTTTTTTTGTTGTTTAAAAATAGTAGCACTTACAATTCCCATTTCTGCTCAACATCCCAATTAGGTCTGATGTTTATTGACGTGCCCAAAAAATAAACTCTCTCTGGCAATATTCTTTGAAGATAATTGCCCGTATCCCATTTACCGTTTCCATTCTTATCTCTTATGGCTTTCATTTTATAAGTGCCTGGCAACAAATAAGGATAGTTTAAAACACTGTCGATAAGTACATTTTGATAAAGTACCACGTCTTTTTCATTCATAAGTTGAACTATCATTGGTATGGAATCTTGATTTTTTACCGTCAGTTTTAAACTGCCGTAATTTCTCTTTTTTGTGGTAGTAAATTTTATATCAACTGTATCATTAGTATTATTAAAAACATCAAAAAATACAGAGTCTTTAATAAAAATTTTATATGTAGTGGACTCTTCCAAATTTACATTAAATTCCAAATTCATTTTGCTATTTTCATCAGAAAAAGACAAATTAGTGGGAATCCTTTGGAAAATTGAATCTTTCAATTTGAAGAGTTGGATTTTTTCTGAGGAAAAGGTTTTGATAGGTGTATTAAAATTTAAAGTTGGCTTCCTGAAAAAATCTAAAGTGCCTACAGCATTAGCTTTCACAGCAATTTTGACAATAGTTTTAGCGCTATCCTGAGTAAGATTTTCATTCTTATTTTTTCGACTTATGTTAAGAGGCTTTTTTTCAGCTTTTTTTAGCACAAACCGAACAGTGTCGATAACCACATTTGCTTCCGTAACTTTTACATCAATTGTGTCTGGTACTTTAGCAGTAATCCAAACAGTAAGAGTATCTTTTTCAGTAGAATATACTGGGTAATACCATTGGCTTTCCGATGGAATATTTAATAATTCCATCGATAAATCATGAGTAGGCCTTTTGAAATCAAGTTCAATTTTATTTTCTTTTAAAACTATTTTACGATTTATGCCTTGTCTTTTTTCTAACTCTTTAAACAGAAAAAAATCGACTTTTACGGTATTAAAAAGGTTCAAAGAATCATTGGCGGGTTTTTCGGGAGCAGGAATCACAAGGCTATCCACGAAGGCAATTTCTTCCGCAGGCTGGTCATAAATATAATTTGAATTCAAATCTTTAAGCACAAACATAAGATATTTGCCAGGGGAAATATTTTCCAATTTATATTCACCATTAGCATAAGTTTTTGAGATATAATAAGGGCGATGAAGGAGTGGCGTAGAATCGGCAGTATTCTTATAAAGCATAACAATTAGTCCTTCCTCAGTTTTTAAGTTGAAGGCGTTTTTCACAGTGCCCAAAATCATAAGAGAATCCATAGTGCTTCCAGTAGATAGCACATATTGAAAATGCTGCAATGGCAATCCTTCTTTGAAATTTACTACTGCATTTCCAAGAAAAATAGTATAGGTAACATCCTTGTCGAGCGAATCGGGAAGGTTGATAATCAGCTTTTTGCCTTGAGCCACAACTTCAGGTTCTTTTGGCATAGAAGGAGAAACTACCATTTGAGAGTTCAAAGCTTTAAGCTCAATATATTCATCAAATTTTATTACAATCTTCTTGGCTTTAAAATTAGTGGTTTTATTATTTGGAATAAAGCTTAATGGTACTGGCGGAGTGGTATCAACTGGCCCTCCTGCTGGAGGAACAACAGTAGCACAAGCACTGAAAATCAGCGATAATACAGCAAGAAAAAATATGTTTGTATGATGAAATTTCATGACGCAAATGTATGCAATTATGAAGATTTCAAAGAAGGAATTTTCATAAGAAAATTATCTTTGCCAAAACTCTTTTTTATCTAAATTGCAACTTTTTTAGAACAAGGGGGAAAATACAGTACTTAATAATTTCGAGCCTCAAATGAATTATCAAGATGAAAATATTTAGATATTTTGTACGGCTTTCATATAACGGAAAGAATTACCATGGCTGGCAAATTCAACCTAATGGCAACTCTGTGCAAGCAGAACTCACCAAGGCTTTTCGGTTGATATTGAGGCAGAAGAACATTGAAATATATGGTGCTGGAAGAACAGATGCTGGTGTACATGCTAAAAATTTTGTTGCTCATTTTGATGTGGAAAATGAAATTGATGATATACCACAAATGATATATAAACTAAATGGCTTTCTGCCTAAAGATATTGCTATACATGATATTTATAAGGTAAAAAACAATGCTCATTCGCGTTTTGATGCCAAGTCGCGAACCTATCAATATTTTATTTCAATATGCAAAGAACCGTTTTCACAGGAGTTTTCTTGGTATCTTTTTGGAGAAATGAATTTGGAAAAAATGAATGAAGCCGCCTCGAAGCTTATGAAATATAGAGATTTCAGCAGCTTTTCTAAACTTCACACTCAGGTAAAAACCAATAATTGTAAAATTTTTTCTGCACAATGGAAGAAAATAGACTGTATGTTAATTTTTGAAATTACTGCAGATAGATTTCTCAGAAATATGGTTAGAGCTATTGTTGGAACTTTAGTAGAAATTGGAAAAGGGAAGATTTCTATTGACGATTTTGAAGAAATAATTTTATCTAAAAATCGCTCAAAAGCTGGTGAATCAGCACCTGCTCATGCCCTGTTTCTTACAAATATTGAATACCCCGAAATAAATATTTCTGAATTAAATATGAATTTTTGATTTTTATTGAAAAAGGCGATTCCTTAATAGAATTTATAATTCGGATATTAATCCCTTTTGAGATACACAATATGAATTGTATTATGTCGTTAAATCTTGGTTTTATTAAGCAACTATTTTGAAGAAATTTTTTACTATTATTTTTACAATAATCTATTTTTCAGCCTTTTCGCAGGTTGGTGGACTCCATACATACAGCTTTTTGGAACTTGCAAATTCATCAAGAGTGGCCGCACTTGGAGGAAATTTTCTTTCAATAAATGATGATGATATCACCTTGGTTTACGCAAACCCAGCATTGATAAACAAAGATATGAGCACTAAATTTGCTCTCAACTACCTTAATTATTTTACAGATATAAGTGCAGGCTTTGTATCCTACGGACAGCATTTTGAGAAAGCAGGTACTTTTGTGGCCACATTGCAATTTATTGATTATGGCACTTTTACAGAAACAGATGCAAAGGGCAATGTTTTTGGCAACTTCAATGCTGGCGAATATGCTTTCTCTCTGGGCTGGGCAAAAAAACTTTCCACAAGGCTAAACCTTGGTGCTGATATAAAAAATATATACTCCCATCTCAACAGTTATACTTCTTATGGAATGGCAATGGATGTGGCGGCTAACTACTTTATCAAGGAAAAAGATTTCTCTTCCTCTTTGATTTTTTCAAATATAGGAAGACAAATATCAACCTATAATGGCATAAATGAAGCAATACCTTTTAACATAAAATTGGGCGCTTCAAAACGTTTTGAACATGCACCTCTACGCTTGATTCTTTTGGCAGATAATCTGCAAAAATGGGATTTAACATATTCCGACCCAAATATAGCCGTTGAGATAGACCCTTTCTCTGGCGCAGTTATTAACAAAAAAACTTCTTGGAATTTTGGCGATAAGCTGATGAGACACATTGCCTTAGGAGCAGAGTTCGCTCCAGGCAAAGGAAATTTTGCCCTTAGGTTAGGTTATAATTATCGCCGAAGACAAGAAATGAAAATTGCTTCTCGTGGAGCTATGGTTGGCTTTTCTTGGGGCTTCGGATTTAAAGTTTATAAACTCCATTTGAGCTATGGTAGAGCAACTTATAGCCTTGCTGGCGCAAGTAATAATATTACCATAACTACCAATATATCCGACTTTTTGAAATAGAATCTATCACTTCAATGTTAGCAATCCATTATTTAAATTCTTGCCTGCGATTTTTTTAATTTGACATTTGTTGTTTTTTTATCTTTGCTCGATAAACCACAAATGCGAAAACAACAACTTTATATAATATTTCTCTTCTTTACTTTGGGTAGTTTTTCCTCTGCCGAAAAAATTGAGAAGGTTACAAAGTGGACTAAAGTTAAAACAAGAAATGGAATTGAAGTTTATTCGCGAGTAAACACACTTTCTGATGTAAAAGAAATACGGGTGGAAACTACGGTAGAGGCTTCATTATCAGCAATGGTTTATCTAATTAAACAGGCGGAAATGCAACCTCAATGGGTTTATTCATCAATACAATCAAAGGTCATCAAAAACTACAATAATTTTCATTGGGTTACTTATATGATTTCAGATGCTCCATGGCCAGCTACCGACCGCGACTGTGTTACTGATGTGCAAATAAATCAGTTAAGCGATTCATCGGTAATTATTTCATCAAATAATATTGATAATTTTTATCCAAAAAAAGATGATTTTGTGAGAATTCCTTTTATAAGAGCAAGTTGGAAATTTAAAAAGCTCGGAAATAACAAATTTACAACAAGCTTTCAAATACTTATACTCTTGGGCGGCAGCGCTCCATCGTGGGTGGTAAATCTTTTTGTAGATAGTGCCCCTTACAATTCCGTTTATAACTTTAGAGAAGAATTGAAAAAACCACAGTACAAAAATATTAAACTTGATTTTTTAAAATGATTTGCTTCTTGAAGTTTGCTTTTTCTTGATTTAGATAGCTTTATAAATATCTGCAAACATGTTTTTTGCTGTTAAATCATTTCGTTACTTTTTTGCTGCAGGTCAAAAAAGTAACCAAAAAACCCCGCCGCTGCGCAAAAAAAGCTAAAAATTGAAATTATAAAGCTAAAACACCAAACTCCTCCTTTTAGCCTCCGAAGTATTACAGTTTATTATTTATGACTTTTTTTGTCTCTTCGGAGTCTAACGTTCGTCGAACAAGTGGTGTTTTTAACGCTTTATGATTCCAATTTTTTTAACGCCTTTTTTACAAGACGGCTACAAATGCTCCACGCATTTGATTGGTGGAGATTGTTTCTCTGGTTTGCTGCAGAATATAATGATTAGTCTTTGCTCGGCAATTACAAAATATATTTTTATGCAGCTTTAGTGGATAAGTCATGAGAATATTAAACTTGATTTTTTAAGATGATTTGCTTCTTGAAGTTTGCATTATCTTGATTTAGATAGCTTTATAAATATCTGCAAACATGTTTTTTGCTGTTAAATCATTTCGTTACTTTTTTGCTACAGGTCAAAAAAGTAACCAAAAAACCCCGCCGCTGCGCAAAAAAAGCTAAAAATTGAAATTATAAAGCTATAAGGTTTACTCAATAATAAACTATCTTCAACTTAGCTCAGTACTATTTTTAATCTTCCATAGCTAATATACCGGGAAGTTTTTTCCCTTCTATATATTCAAGCATAGCACCACCACCAGTAGAAATGTATGACATCATATTGGCAAGGTTATATTTATTTATGGCAGCAATACTATCGCCTCCACCAATGGCGGAATATGCGCCAGCATTTGTAGCGGAGGCAACAGCCATGGCTACAGATTTGGTTCCTCTTTGAAAATTATCCATTTCAAAAACTCCCATAGGACCGTTCCAAAGAATCATCTTTGAATTTAATATTATATGAGTAGCTCTTTTTATGCTTTCTGGACCGATGTCTAAACCCATCCAACCTTCGGGAATTTCTCCTGAAGGAAGAGTTTGTCTCTTAGCATTATTTTCAAATTTGTCGGCAGCAATAATATCGTTAGGTAAAATAATATTCACACCACATTTAATCATCTCCATAAGTGCCAAACGTGCTTCCTCAACTTTATCTTCTTCAAAAAGTGAGTTGCCGATATTGCCACCGAGAGCTTTCACAAAAGTAAATACCATGCCTCCGCCAATAATCATATTATCAACTTTACCAATAAGATTGCGAATGATATCAATTTTTGTAGAAACTTTTGCTCCTCCAATAATGGCGGTGTATGGCCTCTCATTGCTATTTAGAACTTTCTCAAGGTTTATAACTTCATTTTCCATCAAAAGACCAAGAGTTTTTTTATCTGGGAAATAATTTGCAACAATAGTGGTAGAAGCGTGAGATCGATGTGCTGTTCCGAAAGCATCGTTCACATAAAAATCTGCTAAGGCGGCAAGTTTTTTTGCAAAGTCAATATCTCCTTTTTCTTCACCTGCATAGAAACGAATATTCTCAAGAAGCATCACATTGCCATTATTCATTTTAGATATTTCATTCACGGTTTGCTCGCCAATTAGTTCGCGGTTGAATATCACTTCACGGCCCAATAATTTAGCAAGACGCTCTGCCACAGGCTCTAATGACATTTCTGAGTTTACTTTTCCTTTTGGCCTCCCTAAGTGCGACATCAAAATAAGTTTGCCCCCATCGCTAATGATTTTGCGCAATGTTGGCAATGATTCTACAATTCGAGTATCATCGGTAACTTCCTTTTTCTCGTTAAGAGGAACATTAAAATCAACACGAACGAGAACTCGCATTCCTTTGAAATTTATATCTTTAAAAGCTTTCATCATATCATAATTTTTCTGTGAACAAAGATATAGAATTTTTTGAGATTTATAAATGTGTCTTTATAAAAAACGGTTATTGTTTTCATCAAAAGCCAATGTTCAATCCAAAACCCAAAGTATTCTGATTTCCTTGATAGAAAGGACTGGTAAAACGGTCGAGATATTGGCGAGCTGTAAACCCATTAAGGTCAAATCCTTGTATATTTGTTTTGGTGAAATAGGCATTTATGTAAACATCATTTAGTATTTCGTAAGTGGCAAATAAACCAAAAGTATGATTTGACCAAGTTAAATTTTTGACTACTGGAATTGAGGTTACATCATAACCCAAAGTATAATTATATTGAAAATCATCGCCATGCTTAGCATAAAAATATTCACCTTTTAAATAAAGTTTGGCTATTGGCTTCCACTGCAAAGCAAGATAAGTCTCTTGAGAATTGTCTATTAGATAATGTCCAAGGTTAAATTTATTAGACGCATAAGTCAATCCGGCAACGGTATGCTTATAAGTCATTGGTGTTGTGCGAGTAAATTCAAATACCATAGATAGATTTTTTACTGGCCAATTCGACAATTTGAATCCTGATTTAATACTTACAAAATTATGCAGAGTATCATTAGTTATTCTATCTGTTTTAAATTCGTCGATATACAAGGAGCTGTAAAGATGTAAATGTTTAATTTTTCTGATACTAAGATTAGCAAACATCTGAGAATTTTGATTTTCAATATTATGGTTAAGAGTATGATCGATAGATTTAAAAAACATAACAGGGATAAAATATGCTGGATGTGGTCCGCCGAGATCGGTATAAATTATTGAATTTCCAATAGAGAAATTTATGCCACGAAAAGGAATAAAAGTAAAAAGATTGGTAGCAATAAATTTTGGTCTAAAAACCTCTTTATAAGTTCCCGCAGTTGACCAATATGAGCGAGAGGAGTCAACATCTTCGCTTACCAGCCAGCCATGGTGATAGTTAAAATCGAACCATTTTACTGGATTCAGATGAAGCTTAAGCATGGCATAGCTTGGACTTCTTCCAGATAAAATGTTAGCCCCGTGATAGTTATCGCCCACAGAAACATGGTCTTTAATAAGTCCAAAATCGCCCCATTGCCATGAATATGTAATTCCTCCACGCATCTCTGAATAATCTCCGCCAGGTCTTCCCCCCTCGCCTATCTTATAATTTCCGGCATCTTCTTGAGTAAAAGTGCTTGGATAACTCATGATTTCTGTAATAGAATTGTCGCGCAAAGAGGCATAAAAAGCCCAATGTTTGCCAATATTTGCATAAGCTCCCAGACCTCCCCAGAAATGGCGAACGGCTCCGCTGTCATTGGTTCTATAATCAATTCCCCAGATTGGCTTTAAAGCAAAAGTGAAATTTTTATCTTTGTAATAATAACCAAGTTGGTCGAGTTGCAATGATGATGTTTTGCTCCATTTATTGATGAGGTTTAGGTTCTGTCTAAGACAATGGCTAAGACTGTCATCGGATTGCATCTTATATTCGTGTAGATAAAAATCTATTTGATTTTGCTGCCTTTTACTAAGATTTTTAGAGGCTTTGGAGGCAATAAGCCATTCATAAACTTGCATTTTGGAATATGGCTTTACCGCAGAATTAATATCTATAAGCTGCTCATTAGCCAGTTCGTCGATGAAATCATATAGATTTATTTCAGATAAATGTACTGGGATGGTTTGAGCAGTAGCTCCAAGGGCAAATGCTGTTAAATATATAAATAAAAAAACTTTTTTCATCAGGTAATGCTTTGGGCTTTTATAAGTGATTTATTTTGATTTGAAAGAGTCGGAGATAAAAGCTGTGCTTGGTGTTTTTGAAAAAAATACAACAAGATTATATGATAATTTCAAAAATTTCTTACCAGCCATCGAACCTCCATAACTATTATTCTTCATGATTTATGGTATATTTTAATTTATTATATATTCTTTTAAACGATTTTACCTTAGCTTAAACACTTTTAACTTTTGCCGTCACTAATTCGACCGAGCCTTTTTAAAAACAATATTATAGAATGCTATCCAAAAGTATTTCCAATCGGTAAAAAAAGGATGTTTATCATAGCTATCCAAGTATTTAATCTCAGATTCTATTATTTTGTCTAAAGTTTTTGGTAAGTCAACATAAAAAGGAGGAACAAGTCCTGGTCGATATTTCTTTCGTCTTTCTCTAAAATCTTTAGGATATAAGCTTAAATATTGCTTGCTCAAAGGTCTTACGCCTACAATTTTTAAATCTCTTTTAAGCCAGTTTAATAGCATTGGCAATTCATCGAGCCAAAATTTTCTTAAGAATTTCCCAGCGGTAGTAATTCGGAAATCATTGTTAAATTTTCCCCCTTCTTGAAGATGGTTGTTTTGATAAATATACTCCTGTAAGTATTCTGAATAAGCGTGCATAGTACGTGCCTTATAAACTTTGATAGTCTTACCATTTTTCCCAAGACGTTTAAGCCTTATAAGCGGCCCGTAAGTAGGATTATTATCAAAAGCTGGCTCCTTAATTTTTTTTGCTCTAATCCAAAGTTTATTATCAAAATATTCTTCCTCAACAACCACAAAGCCACATGAATACAATCTTCCAAGGGTTTCTGCTTTCGATAGTACTCTGCTGCGTCCAGAGGTAATAAGAAAATATAATTTCTTTAATCCCCAAACTTTTGGGCTAACTCTTCTGATTAAATAGTCTAAAGTATATATTGCCCAGTTTATTCCCTTTGGATATTTATGGAGTATTCTACGCTTCCTAAGCATGTATGTCTCCACACAGCAAATAAAAGTCGAATCATTTTGGAGCTTAGCATTTACAGATTCAAAAAATTTATTGATTCTACGAATATCATTTGCCAATTTTAAATTGACAATTGATTTGTAGGAGCTAAGTATCTGCATATCAATATTGAAGGAATTGGTGGTTGAAACTATTAGGTTATCACTACTTTCAATATCAACAGCCTTAGCGATAAAATCATAAGCCTGTTCACTTGTTTCCCGAATGATAAGTTCCTTCATTTACATTTAGTAAAATTGCCGTGCAAATGTAGTCGTTTTTTTAATTGTTCGTAATTCTACAATTTTTCAATTATAAATATTATTCTTGTCTGTGAGGAAGTGCAACTGTGAGGAAGAATCTCTCAGCCTAAAAATTATTGATTATTACTTGTAACAATTGCTGTACAAAAAAATCCTTGGCTACGAAAGATTATTCACCTTGCACTACCTATCGAAGTTGAATTGCACTATTTGATAAATTTTCTCACTTCAAGAAAATCCATGCTCTGAATTGAGATTGAATAACTGCCTTGTTGTAATTCGAAAACAGGCATGGAAATTTGATTTAGACCTTTGATTCCGTTAAAGGCAAGCGTCTTGATTTTGCGGCCATTAATGTCGGTAATTGCAAGCTCAATTGTCTGTGCAAAAGGCATTACTATATCCAAAAAAACTTTATCATTTGCGGGATTGGGATAAGGATTCCCAATCCAGAATTGGTTTTCTACATCTTTGCACATGCTATTATTGGAAATCTTTTCGTCTTTTTGTGGTGAACTCTCGACTAAATTTGCTGCGACACAAAAATATTTTATTGGCTCGTTATCAGAAATTTTCACCCTGGAAGTAAAATTAAAATTTATGCTATTTCCGCTAAGTAAATTCCCATGCCAATTTTCTGAAATTTCAGTACCAGAATTATTTCTTGCTATCAAAGTTAAATCCTTGATATTCTGCTTGCCAAAATTAGCAATTGTACAAGAATAGCCAATAGTGGAGGCATTAATTTGAGCCACCACATCAACAACAGCCACATCAATAGCAGCATAAACAACATAAACCACCTTTGACATGGAATCGGAACAGCCCACAGAATCTGAAACTATCAGCTGCGGATAAAAAACCGCCGAATCTTGATAGATGTGCTTTGGAGAAAAGATGTTTGATTGTACTCCATCACCAAAAAACCAGGTGGATGTTATAGCAGAAGTATTGGAAGTTGAAAGGTTGGTAAACTGAACTTCGAGCGGCGGCAGACCATATTCTTTATCTGTAATAAAATTTGGCTTTGGCAAATTGTGCACTTTTATATTTTTTGAAATCTCATCAGCGCAAGCAGCGGAAGTCTTTACAAATAAACTGATATTGTGGCTATTGGTATCATTGAAAATTACTGACGGATTTTTCTTCAAAGAAAAAGGCGTTCCATCTGAAGACCATTGATAAAAATTTATTGTATCTAATACTAATGTCGATGAGTCGATAAATATCCCCTTAGCTCCTTTACAAAAAGTTGTAGCACCAAAGTTAGCCATAGGAAAGGCATGCACTTTTATCGGAATAGTTACGGTATCCCAACAAGCATTAAGCGCAGCAACTTTTAGTGAAACTGAATAAAAACCAGCGGAAGGAAACAGTTGAGACGCCGCCTGTGAAAACTGGGAGTTCGTAGAATAAGGAATATTCCATTCCCATTTCTGTATAGGATTAAATGCTTCAGTGGTAGAGTTATCATTAAAATAAACTGGCGTCCCATCGCATACAGGAGTATATTCAAAATTTGCAGTTGGAGAAGGCCGCACAAAGAAATTTTTGCCAATGGAATCGGAGCAGCCGTATATATCCATAGCCTTAAGTTCACAAATTATGTTCCCATAAATAGCAAATTGTCGAATTGGTGTAGCATTTATTGAACTCGTATAGGCAGTATCGTATTGTCCAAAAATCCATCTATTACTTAAAATACTATCGCTGTGAGTAGTGAGATTCTGAAATGATACATCAAGATTTTGACAAGCTGTGAGAGGCGAAAAATTAGGCTTGGGCAATGGACGAACAAGCACTTGACTATATGCGTAGTTTGTGCATCCAGAGTCAGTGGAAACGCTGAGCTTAGTGGTGAAGAGACCTGAGGAATCATAGAGCATTCGCGGTGCAGCGGCAGCGTTGGTATCGAATGTTGTACCATTTCCAAAGTCCCAAGCCCAATGCAAAAGAGCGCTGCTATCGAGAGACATGGATGAATCTATAAAAACAGTAGAATCGCCTAAGCAGACTGGCAGAGTCGAAAAAGCTACATAAGGAGTTACTCCATGAATATCTACAACAATAGTATCCCTTGCCACACATCCTCTTGTATTAATAGCCTTAATACTATACTGCCCAGCACTGTTGATAACTAAAAGGCTATCAGCATTTCCAGTATTCCAAAAGATACTGTCGGCTTCTGAATTACCGCTAACTAAGCCAATTTTATCGCCCTTGCAAAGAGAAATATCGGAGCCTAAAGAAGCTTGAATTGGAAAGCTATCAATAAAAATCCTAAAGCTATCGGTGATAATGCAACCGAGAGTGTCGAAGACCGTAAGGGCAAGTAATCGATTACTCGATAAGTTCATGCTAAGGGTTGATGAAGTGGAAAGAGTATCGCTTGTTTGCTTATCAGTCCATAGGTACGAATATCCAGAAGATAAAACTGAATTCAAAGTGATGCTATCTCCGAGACATATAGTGGTATCTTGGATATCCTGCTTTGGAATAAAATTATACACATAAACCGAATCGCGCATGATTTGCCCATACAGATTAGGCACCTGACACCAGTACCAGCCGGTATCTTGGGCTCCCACGCTTATGCTCCTTGTGGTATCGCCCGTACTCCAAAGGTAACTTTCGTACATCTTCTCAGTACTCAATACCGTATCACAGAATCCATAACGACGGAGAATATTGGGACCGAGGTTGAGGGGGGGGGTGAGTCGATGCAAAATTGATTGCTCAATTAGCATTCTCCTATTTGGGGCAATAAAATTATTAATTAAAATAAATTCAGTAATTATACCCTTATAAAAATTAGTTCTTGTATTGGCCGCATTAGCAGCAATACGTGCTCCAATAGCTAATTGTGACAGGTTTTCTGTTTTAAAATTTACTTTACCTTTTAATAAAAAACCTATATTTTTAAATGCCCATATAGAATCATTCTCGTTAATGGTAAAAGAGAAAGAAGATGTGTTTGTTATATTAGTATATCCACGAAAGGCTGAATAGGCAGATGCGTTTCCTTTCCAAATCGCATATGTATTTAATCTAATTTCTACTTCCAAGCAAGTATAACTATTCTTCAAAGGTTTATTAAATGCAATAGGAATCAAATATTCAACTGTATTAGGTTTAGTTATTAAAAAAAATGAAGAGTTGTAATTTCTAATATTTTGAGATTGAATCTGACCAAAAAGATGTTTATTATTAAGAAATTCTAAAGAGGGGTAAAAACTATCATCCTTAAAATTTGGTCTCAAAGAATCAATGGGTTGCCAAACCGAGTCGTTTGAACAATAGGATTTCCACGAAATCACTTTACCATCATTTGTTAATCTAATATTTTTATCTGCTCTAAACCAAAGTTTAATGCTATCTTCCTCTAATGGGCTAAAGACCGTAAACTTAAAAACACTGGAATTGAAGGAAGTGGAGGGGGAGTTGTATTTGATGAACCAAAAGTAGGTGTTGGAAGTGAAAAGTGAAAAGTAAAAAGTGAAAAGTGTTGTGGAAGAATCTAAAATTTTATTTTGAAAGAGGCTGTCGGTGGCAAGGGTGATTTGATAGGAAGTGGCTTCAGGATTGGCATCCCAACGTAAGGTAATGGCGGTATCCTCCAGCACTTGCCCATTTTTAGGATAGACGATGGATGGGGTCTGAGCGAAGCTCATCAAACTATAAATTGAAAATAATGTGATTATGAGAAGTTTCATAATATTATAATTTGAGGGTAAAGATAGTATTATTTTAGAATGATTTACAAATTTGTCATTTTGATATCACTCGCCCCACCTCGGTACAATTTTGCCATGGAAAATCTTTGATAAAGTCTGAAATACTTTCTGGCAAAATCACTCGGTATGACGAGTGTTTTTGATTTGAAACGAGGTCAGACCGAGTGTTTTTTGATATGCAGTGAAACGGAATATCAAAAAATGTATCGAGGTCATTCCTCGGTACAATTTTGCCATGGAAAATCTTTGATAAAGTCTGAAATACTTACAGGCAAAATCACTCGGTATGACCGAAGGTTCTTTTCTTTCGATAAGTATCGGGTTTTGCTATTTACTTTCCTCACCATTCTGTGGATAGAAAATCTTTTAAATTTATATGCTGTATGCCTTTATAGGTATCACCTGAAAAGTCGTCCATTGAAACAACCATTTTGGGATAATTGTCTTTTATCTTTTCGAGATTTCCAAATTCTCTTTGTATAGTTACTTCACTATGAAGAAGATAACTTACCTGCAAATAACGCAATTCTCCTTTTCTCATGGCAACAAAGTCTATTTCATTAGCTCCCATTTGTCCAATCTTGACATCATAACCATTATATATTAAATGATGATAGACTGCATTTTCCATTATTTTCCCCATATCCGTTACTGTGAAAGGATAAATGGCATTACGCAAGCCTAAATCTTCAAAATAAAATTTATCGCCAATCTCAAAAATGCGCTTCCCAACAATGTCGTAACGAGCAACCTTTTGAATAAGAAATGCATTGCATAGATGAGATAGATAATGTATTATCTGTGATGTTGCTATGTTTGTTTTTTGCGATTTAAGATAGTCACTAATTTTTTTCGCCGAAAATAGTTGACCTATATTATCTGCCAAAAAGACCACAAGATTTTCTAAGAATACATTGCTACGAATTTCTTGTCGCATAAGAATATCTCTATAAATAATGGTGCTATAAATTCCTTTCAGATAGCCGAATATCTGCTCATCTGTTAATTGCAGATGCTTTAAATAGGGCATCCCTCCATATTTCAAAAATAACATTAATGAATTCTGTGTATTCTCTTGGCGATGAAAATTTAGAAATTCGGGATAAGACAAACTGTGAATCTCACACTCAATGTAGCGTCCACTGAGGTATGTGGCTAATTCACCAGACAATAAATTAGCATTGCTTCCTGTAACGTATATATCGTAAATCGGGTTTAATAGCAAACTTCTTAACGCATTCTCAAACTGTTCTATCTCTTGAATTTCATCAATACAGACATAATTCATTCGGCCTATAAGGGTCTTTTGATTGACATATTTGTTCAAATCAGCAGCGGATTTTATACTCGAAAAGTTAAGGTCTTCCTTATTAATATAGATGATATTTGCCTGAATATCTACTGTTTGTATATAATTCATAAGCTGCTTTAAAACATAGCTTTTCCCAACACGCCGTTGACCAGTAAGCACTTTTATCAGCTGTTTGTCTTTAAATGGAATCAGCTTATCAAGATATTTTTCCCGAATAATGATTTCTTCCTGCATAGAATTTTATTGTTTATAAACTAAACTTTCGGCAAATATAAATTTATTTCGTTTATACACTATATTTATTTTAACCATAACTGAAATACTTTCTGGCAAAATCACTCGGTATGACGAGTGTTTTTTGATATGCAGTGAAACGGAATATCAAAAAATGTATCGAGGATAGGGAGCTAAAACTTTTTCTTGGCGAGATTTTTTAATTCCCTTTCATGGGCTTGAATCAATGCTAACTTTTTGGCTCTGCTCCAATTTTTAAGTTGCTTCTCCCTTGCAATGGCAACCAATGGACCATCAAATTCTTCATAATAAACTAATTCAACTGGACGTCTATAAGAAGTATAACTTCCTTCATGTATTCCTTGCTGATGCTCTAAAAATCGCCTTTCTATGTTGTTAGTTACTCCAATGTAAAAGCTGTCATCAGCACAATGTAAAATGTAAACATACATGGTTTTCATTGGACAAAAATAATTAATTAAGGTCATTACTCAAAACAATTTTGCCAAGGGAAATCTTTGATAAAGTCTAAAATACTTACTGGCAAAATCACTAGGGATGACGAGGCGAAAAATTCTTTCTGGCGAAATTACTCGTTATGACGAGTGATTTTGCAAAAAAAGCGAAAAACAGAAGTTTAAATTCTTTTTTTCGCTTTTTATTCTTTGAGTTAATTAATAACTCTTAATGGTTCCCTTCTATAAAATCATGGCTGGTTTAGTTCACCACATTGCCTTTGGTTCTTGGTTTTTAAAGTTTTGATTGATGAAACAAATTCTGCATCAATTTCGCAATCGCAAAAGCATAACTCTTCTCCTTTAAAATAGACTTTCCCATAAAAATTAAAAACTAAAAGTTAAGTGAAAAACTAAAAACTAAAAGTGAAAAATGAAAAACTAAAAGTTAAGTGAAAAACTAAAAACTAAAAACTAAAAGTGAAAAACGAACACTTTTCACTTTCCACTTTTCACTATTCACTATTCACTGTTCACTTTTCACTGCTCACTTTTCACTTTTCACTTTTCACTGCTCACTTTTCACTATTCACTTTTCACTGTTCACTTTTCACTATTCACTTTTCACTATTCACTTCCCACTTTCCACTTTCCACTTTTCACTGTTCACTATTCACTATTCACTTTTCACTTTCCACTGTTCACTATTCACTATTCACTGTTCACTTTTCACTATTCACTATTCACTTTCCACTATTCACTATTCACTATTCACTTTTCACTTTTCACTTTTCACTATTCACTATTCACTTTCCACTTTCCACTTTTCACTATTCACTTTTCACTATTCACTTCCCACTTTCCACTTTTCACT
>MNXP01000061.1 GCA_001872625.1 Bacteroidetes bacterium CG2_30_33_31 | reverse complement strand
AATGCGAGTGAAGTAATTAATTCAAACCAATTGAAGTTTACAATATTTACTATCACACCTATAAGCCCTATAATAGCGGCCAACATTCCACCAGGAATTCCAAGTGGGCATCTGAGTTTTTTCTTTTCTTCCATATTCTTTTAAATTTTAGATTTAATAACTGCTAAGTTTATTTAATAATTCTTCCTTTGTTGGAACACTTTTAAAAATTATCTTATTATCAATCAGAAGTGTAGGAACAGTAGTCACTCCCAGTTTCATTGTTTTATACATACCAATTGGAGAATTTGCTAAGCTTTTTTTAAAACTAAACTTATCGCCAAAATCTGGCAAAACCTCTGAAATCAAACGTTTCATAATCTTGCAATTTGGACATGTCAGAGTGTAAAACATTTCTATTTTAATTGCATTTCTTTCATTCATTTCAAACCTCCTTTATAATCCTGACAAAATTAACCTAAAAATTAGGTGTTGCAACATATAATTTATAATATTAAACATATTTGCATAATTCATTGCTTAAGGAATCAAATTTAAAAGAGTTAAAATCGCTAAAATTTAACCATTATTCCTAAAGTTGGCAAGACGGTTCCAGAAACATTTTCAACAGATTTTAAGACATATTCAGTTCCATTGTTTGCCGTCATATATGTACCGTCGGCATTTTTTTCCCTAATAATATAATCTTGATTCACATTTTGAAAATTGTATGCATTTTGTATATCTACATATACCATCAAAGCCCATTTATCGAAGAAGATATTCTTATCTACTCTCAAATCTAACTGATGAAAAGCTTTAAACCGCAGAGCATTAAGCTGTGAGTAATCTTGATATGCCTGACCACGAGCTGCCCAGGCAACGATTTTAGCAGAAGTTTGCAAATCATAAGGAGTATAAGGCAAACCACCAACATAGCGCCATTTGAATCCAAGTCTCCAATTCTTTATAAACTCCTTTGTACCAGTTATAGAGATTAGATTTTTACTGTCCCAAGAAGAGGCAATCCATTTCTTATTTATGTCGGTAAACTGACTTCTAACAAAAGTATATGATGCAAGAAGAGTAAAAGTTTTGTAATTAATCCTATTTAAAACTTCAATGCCCACAGCTTTACCTTGGCCATGAAAATCAGCGGAAGTTGCTCCAGCAATCCCACTATAATCTGCACCTTGATTTGCTAAACTTGTACCAGTGAATAAGTCGATTGGATATTGAAAATAATCTTTGTAAAAACTTTCGGCAGATAAAATTATATTCGTTGAAAAGCGATGTTCAAGTCCAATGCTATAATGATTTGCACCGATATATTTTGCTGTTTCATGGTTTGTTAGTAGCCCTGAATTATTTCTAAAACCTAAAGTTGTGTATGCCGGTTGCTGAAAGTAACGCCCCACACCAGCATTCAAAAGAGTGTTTTCAGCCAAAGAATATGAAAATGAAATTCTTGGTGATAATTGACTTAAAAGCTTAGTCATTTCAATGTTATAGCTATTTGCATCAGTTCTAATTCCTGCAGAAATCAATAATTTATTTTGCAAAACTCGCTTTGAGGCTTGAGCAGAAATACCATATTTGACCATATCAAAAGATGTCAAATATTTGAGATTTATCAGACTATCGTTGAGATAAAGCTGCTGCGAAGTGGAATTATAATATTGGGCAAATTCCATGTTTGCTCCAATAAGATATTTGATATCATTTTTTCGAAACGTAATGTTATATTGAAATTTATTTTCCTCCTCTTTAGAGAGGTAATCAAAGGATTTATTCAAGCTTTCATTATTATCTGGGTATTTAAAAAATTGATTATCAAGCATGTTTCTACTTAAAACAAAAGTATGATAACCATTTTTAAAAAAATGTTTGTAAACAATTCCAAAGGTATAATTCCACTGATTATTTATAGGAATTTGAGTTAAGATATATTGCTGAGATTCTGTTGGATTTTTAATTCCATTGTTAAGTGTAAGGTTATCAAGAGCTCCAAGGCTTATAATGGTAATCTGATTTTTTGTGTTAATATTGCTATTTATTTTAAATTGATAATCATTAAAAGTTGGCAAAAAAGGCAATCCAATTGCAGAGAACAAAAATTGCAAATAGCTTCTCCTAACGGAAAAAATATAAGTTGATTTTTTGCCCAACGGACCATCAAAAGTAAGTGAAGTCTCGCTGGCACCGAGTGCAGCCTGAATATTTGTCTTCACTTTGCTTCCATCTTTTAATTTGAAATCTAAAACACCGCTCAAAGCATTATATTTATTTGCTGGGAACGAACCTGAATAAAAGTCAACAGAGCTAATAAAATCGGCATTGATAATACCTACAGGCCCCCCAGATGCTCCTTGGGTAGAAAAGTGATTGAGTACAGGAATTTCAACATCATCTAAGAAGAAGCGATTTTCACTTGGACCTCCACCACGAATTATAACATCATTTCGAAATGCTGGTGTAGAGCCAACGCCAGGAAACGATTGTATTACTCGCGAAATATCTCTATTGCTGCCTGGATTACTTTCAATTTCTTTTGTTCCAATACGTTGCATAGAAATTGGAGCTTCCTCTCTTTTCTCAAAAGGGTCAACTCTTACTTCAAAAGTTGCAAGTTCTTGAGCTTCAGACAGCAACTTTACTTCAATATTTGGTATATTATTATTGCTTACCAAGATATCTTCAGAGATAAAATTTTTGTATCCAATAAATGAAACCCTGATTTTTAAATAGCCTGGATTCAAACCAGAAATTATAAAATTACCATCCAAATCGCTTGTGGAGCCTATCTGTGTTCCATACACTACAACATTAGCAAA
Source organism: Bacteroidetes bacterium CG2_30_33_31 (assembly GCA_001872625.1). Lineage (GTDB taxonomy): Bacteria > Bacteroidota > Bacteroidia > Bacteroidales > UBA1556 > UBA6267. The sequence goes on along the minus strand of MNXP01000061.1, from coordinate 57,911 downwards.
ACCAATTGGTTCGCCATTATTTCCATCGGTAACTCGACCCCTAATTTCTCCTTTTTGAGAAATGGCATTTAGTGAGAAAATTAATAAAATAAATATAATTAAAATGCTTTTCATTTTGTTATTTATTAATGTTTTAGTTTGATTTAATTTCAAGTTTTATGCTTTTAAAAATTTCTTTGGCACTGGTAATATTACTTAAGTCAGTAAAAAGCTTCCCACTTTCCCCCTTTGCATCTCCATGTCCAATAGGATTTAAATAATAAATGCTGTCGGTATTGTTTATGGTAACGGCATAGATAATTGATGGCTGAGCCGAATGTTTATAAGCGTAATTATCTGAATATTTGCTATTTGTCCAATAATAATTCCAATCCCAAGCTTGGTTTACTTCAAATAAAATTCTTATATTTTTATCTAAAGGCTCAATATTGCTGCGAAATTGAAAGTTTTTAGTCGCTGTGGCACCACAATATGCATCTACAAAAGGATGTTCAGGCGATGGTATAAGATTATCACCAGATAACAAACCTTTTTTATGACTCCAATAAGGCAATGCAGCTGGCTGATGCGACTCGCCAGGTTTCATCATCCAAACAGAATCTCCAACCATTTGATGCCCAAATATTCCACTCGCATAAGCTTTGGTAATGTACAAAGTCCGTAAATAATTGCCCGACATATCTTCCTCCCAGAGCACATAAGTAGGATGATTAAAGCCTTTGCCATTATTCAAAGTGAATCGAAAATTATTTTGGAGCTCAAAATGTGCTGAATCATTATAAATTATTTCATGATTTAATTCTTTTGTTGAATTGCATGAAAATATTACCAATACTGATAAGTATAATAATATTATAAGTAAATTAATTTTCATAGTATTACAAATTTGTATTTATTTTGCAAAACTAATACAATATTTTATATTCAATTACGTAATTTAACTAATATTTATTATTTACTACGATGTCGGATAATTTAAATTTACTCAGAAATATCATAGATTATTTGGAGAGTTATCAGAATGAAGTTGGGAATTTTGACCTCAGAGAATTTTCTATTTATCTTAAAGATAGGGTATTAAATAGCGAGAAACAAAGTACAAGTGGAAGTTTTAATACCAATAATTTCAGCAATTACAAGCAATATCAAGAGGTAGAATTTTCGACTTTGCTAACTGGATTATATCGCTTTGCTAAGCATTATTCAAAAAAAGCATTTGCCAATACGTCTATAAATTCGATCGATGAATTTGGTTTTTTAGCAACCTTATTAAAAGATGGAACTTTATTGAAAAATGAGCTCATCAACAAAAATCTTATAGAAATATCAAGCGGAAGTGAGATTATTAAAAGACTTACTAAAGGGGGGTTTATAGATGAAATTGCTGACGAAAAGGACAAGCGCGCAAAAAGAATAAATATATCCGAAAAAGGTCGCATTGAAATCATGAAAGCATTTGCTGAAATGCATAAGGTTTCTGAAATTGTAATTGGAAATTTAGACTCAGCTGAAATAACTGAGGCGCTATCAATATTCAATAAACTTACTTTTTACCATAATCATATACATGAAACGGACAGAAATAGCAATTTAAATGAGCTTCATTCAAAATATGTAAGTTCAAGAAAATAAGACAATCCTCTTTCTTTTAATCAAATATATAATTTATCGAAAAAGAATGTATATTTGCACTCAGTTTTTTTTTAAATATTCTTAACACAACCATTGATTATTCAACAACTTACAAAATTTTTCATTTTCTTTCTAAATGTAAAAATTTAAATATTGGAAGTATATTTTATGGTTCTAAAACAATTTAATAATTTATAATGGCAAAATCGCAACAGACATACAACAAGAAAGCAATGGAAGACAAGCGCTTAAAAAAGAGAAAAGATAAAGCTGTAAAGAGAGAAGAACGCAAGACAAATTCTCCTGGTGGCGGGCTTGAAAACATGCTGGCTTATGTTGATGAAAATGGTATGATTACCGATGTGCCTTCAGATCCTACAAAAAAAATTAAGGTAATTGCTGAAAATATAGAAACCAGCGTTCCAAAAAAAGAAAAAGAAGCTGAAGTTAACCCTATAAAAGAAGGTAAAGTTGCCTTTTTTAATCATTCAAAAGGCTTTGGATTTATTTATGAAAACATCACTCAAGAGAAATATTTTGTTCATATCAATGGCATTTTAGAACCAATTGTTGAAAATGATAAAGTAACTTTTGAACTTGAAAGAGGCATGAAAGGAATGAATGCTTTCAACGTGAGAAAAAAAGTTTAAAAAAAACACTATCCAAATTCAAATAATTATTGACAGCTCAACAATAAAACCTAAGATTTTTTTTATACTTTTGCCTTTCAATAATTTTGATTAATAATAAATTTTAAAGATATGGCAAAAGCAAGAATTGCAATAAATGGTTTTGGTCGCATTGGGCGACTAACTTTCAGAGCCTTAGTGCAAAAAGAAAATGTAGAAGTTGTAGCATTCAATGATTTGACGGATACTACAACATTAGCTCACCTCTTAAAATATGATTCAATCCATGGTAGATTCAATGGCACTGTGGATGTTGATGGTGATTATTTGATTATCAACGGTTCAAAAATCCGAGTTTATTCAGAGCGTGACCCAGCAAATTTGCCTTGGGCCAAATTGAAAGTTGATGTTGTAATTGAGTGTACAGGAATTTTCCGCAAACGCGAGCAAATGATGAAACATATTCAAGCAGGTGCAAAAAAAGTCGCCCTCAGTGTGCCTTCAGCAGCACCTGAAGATGTTGATGCTACCATAGTGCTTGGCGTGAATACTGAGGTTTTAAAAGCTGAGCATAAATTAGTGTCAAATGCTTCATGTACAACAAATTGCCTCTCTCCTATTTCAAAAGTTTTAAATGATAATTTCGGCATTGAGTATGGCTTGATGAATACCATTCACTCATATACCAACGACCAAATAATATTAGATTCACCTCATAAAGATTTACGCAGAGCTCGTGCTGCAGCTGTTTCAATTATTCCAACAAGCACTGGAGCAGCAAAAGCTATAGGACTTGTGATTCCCGAATTGGCTGGCAAACTTCACGGCTTGGCTATGAGAGTGCCAACACCAGATGGATCAGTAGTTGACCTCACTGTTAAATTGGCCAAAAAAACTACAAAAGAGGAAGTTAACGCAGTGATGAAAGCCGCCGCCGAAGGTTCTATGAAAGGAATTCTTAAATATGAAACAGACCCAATTGTTAGCATCGATATTGTTGGTAGCAATTATTCTTCAATTTTTGACTCGGAACTAACTATGGTTCAAGGTGGCGACCTCGTGAAAGTTATTTCTTGGTACGACAACGAAAATGGTTATTCAAATAGACTTGCCGACTTGGCTGTTAAAATGTTTGAAGTTAAATAAACCACCATTATGTAAAATGATTTTGCAAAGGCTATTCTATTGGAATAGCCTTTTGCTTTTTATTAAAATATTTTAATGCTTTTATAAATGATATTATATGAATAATTTCAAATTTCAGACTGAACAATTTGCCGATATCAAAATTCTTAGATACTTAGTGCCTGTTTTCCAAGATTTAAACTTGCGCCAGAAAAAATTATTATTTTTCCTTCACGAAGCAGCTTTGTGTGGAAGAGATATTTTCTGGGATCAGAATTATAAACATAATCTGCTAATTAGAAGAAATCTTGAAAATATTTATCTTACTTATAATGGCAATAAAACCACCGAATCTTGGAAAGAATTTGTGGTATATCTGAAACGCTTATGGTTTTCTAACGGCATACATCACCATTATTCAAATGACAAGATCTTGCCAAGTTTTAATATTGACGATTTTGATGAATTTGTAATGAATTCATCCTCAGATAATTTTGACTTACAGAACTTTAAATCCTTAGAAGAGCTAATAATTTTTTTTAAAAAAAATGTTTTTAATGCTGATATCGATAGCAAAAAGATAAATCAAAAAGAAGGTGAAGATTTGGTAAAAACTTCTTCAGTAAATTTCTACGAAAATATTTCACAAAAAGAAGTGGAAGATTATTACAATTCAAAAATTCAGGCTACAGAAGAGCCTTTAAGTTTGGGGATGAATTCAAAAATTGTAAAAATTAATGGCGAAATTAAAGAGTTAGTTTGGAAAAAAGATGGGCTTTATGGAAATTATATAAAGCAGATTATCAATAATTTGAGCCAAGCTCTTCCCTATTGTGAAAATGACATACAGAGAAAATCATTTCTAAAATTAATTGAATATTATGAAACTGGAAATCTTAAAAATTTCGATGAATATAGCATTCTTTGGGTTAGCGACACCAAATCAGAAATTGATGTAATAAATGGATTTATAGAAGTTTATGCAGACCCCTTAGGAAGAAAAGCCACTTTTGAAAGTACAGTGAGCATCATAGATATTGAAGCCACCAAGCGAGCAAGTATAATTTCTAACAATGCCTTATGGTTTGAGCAACATTCCACCACTGACAAAAAATTTAAGAAAGAGAAAATTACTGGCGTCAGTGCCAAGGCAGTGAATGTAGTAGTTGAGTCAGGAGATTGTTCACCATCCACGCCTATCGGAATTAATCTGCCAAATGCCGACTGGATTAGGACAAAATATGGTTCCAAATCAGTAACAATTTCCAATATCATTAGCGCTTATGATGAAGTGTCGAAAGACAGCGGCGCACTTTCCGAATTTGCTTATAACGAAGAAGAGATAAGACTTTCGAAAGAATGGAGTAGCCTCGGCAGCAATCTTCATGTAGATATGCATGAGATTATTGGTCACGGTTCTGGCAAAATTGCAAATGGTGTTGGCGACACTGCCGAAACACTAAAAAACTATGCTTCCACAATTGAAGAAGCTCGTGCCGACCTCGTTGCGCTTTACTTTGCCATAGACGAAAAACTTATAGACCTTGGCTTGATGAAAAATATTGAAGCTGGAATTGCCGAATATAATTCGTATATCAGAGGTGGATTGATGACCCAATTGGTGAGAATTGAAGCGGGTAAAAATTTGGAAGAATCGCACATGCGCAATAGGCAGTTAATAGCTTTATGGGCTTATGAACTTGGCAAATCGGAAAACGTGATTGAAAGAAAACAAAAAGATGGGAAATCTTATTTTGTAATTAATGACCATCAAAAGCTAAGAGAAATTTTTGGAATTGAACTAAAAGAAATTCAAAGGATTAAGTCGGAGGGTGATTATAACAAGGCAAAAGAATTGGTCGAAAAATATGGTGTAATTGTCGATAAAAAACTTCATAAAGAAATTTTAGAAAGATGGAAAAAATTGAATATAGCTCCTTATTCAGGATTTATAAATCCACTTCTGAAACCAATTTTAAAAGATAATGAAATTGTTGATATAGAGATTTTGTATCCTGAAGATTTCGCTGAACAGATGATTTATTATTCCTTGAATTACGGCAGAACGTAGCAGAATAATATTTTATCCAATTGCAATGAACTTAATTTATTAGCCAAATTATTAATAACAACAATTTACAAACTTTTTACGAATTTGATAATTTTTTGTCAACTGCTTAATTTAAAGGTAATAAAAATGATGAGAAAGAATTTTCTCTTATTTTGAATTTCAAAAAGACAAAATTCAAAAATTTATCATTAACAGAAATTTTAATCAATTAAATTTCCAAAAAATTACTAATTTCGCTCATATTATGAAATCAAGAGTTATTAAAAATTCGGCACATAAGGAATTTGAGTATATCGACGGAGTGGCAGTTCCTAAGGAACAGATTATCAATAAAGCCAGTCCCGCGAGAACTATTGCAAAGACTATAAGTTGGCGAATTATTGCTTCCATTACTACATTCGTTATATTCTATATCACCACGGGTCAGAAAATTGCCGCTGCCGTAATTGGCGGCACAGTGGCTGTTGAAGCCGTTGCCAAGATGGTAATTTATTTCCTTCATGAGCGACTTTGGGAAAATGTTAATTGGGGAAAATATTGGATGCGTTATGGGCTTTTGAGAAGAATAAAGTTAAATATCATAAAGCAGAGGCGGAAACTTAAAATTGAAAAAAAGAAAAAACTTAAGGCAAAAAAAAGACATTAATTGCATACTCTTTTTGTAGCTTCTTCTACATCATTTTCTTTGTAACCCATTTTCAGAGCTTGCTGCAAATCGAGACAAGCACCATATTTATCACCAGATTCAAACTTACATGAGCCACGGTAAAAAAAAGCTGCGGCTCTGGGTTCGTACTTAATAGCACTATTAAAATATTCCAATGCTTCAGTATATTTTTTTAAATCGAAGAAAATTTTGCCTTCCAAAAAATACGCTTCGCCATTAGAAGGATTAAATGCCAAAGCTTTACGCAACAAAGGCAAGGCAGAAGAAGGTTTACCTTTCTGCAAAAATACTTTTGCCTGACCAACCACAGCTTTATCATAACGAGGTTTTACTTCGAGCACGCGAGCATATTCGCGATTTGCCTCAGTATAATTACTATCCAAATAATAAGCATCAGCTCTTTTGTAATAAAGTCCGGCATCTTTTATTCTAAATTTTTCTATTAAAATACTATAATCTTCGGCAGCAGATTTATAATTGCCATTTTTATAATTCAAATCACCTCGATATTCATAAACATCTTTAATAGTGTCGGTTAGTGAAATTACTTTATCAAAATCTGCCAGTGCTTCCTTAACCATTTCTCTATTGAGATACATTCTACCTCTGTGCAAATAGCCTTCGGCAAAATCTTTTTTTATTTCAAGACATTTTTCATAATCCCATATTGCTGACTTTACCATATTTTGTTTTTCGTACAACATACCACGACGAAAATAAACTTCGTAATTATTCAATTTTAAGTTTATTGCTGATGTATAGTCATTAATGGCATTCTCATTTTTATCCGTAGCCTCGAAAGCTCGTCCTCTAAATATTATTGCTTCAATAAAGGTGGGCCTCTTGGCAAGAATAATACTGAAATCAGAAATAGCATCTTGATATTCTTTTAAATCGAAATGCAAAACTCCGCGATAAAATATTGCTGGTAAATAATCGGGATTTTTTTCCAAAGCTATGGCGAAATCAATTTTTGCCGAGTCAATTATTCCCAACTCTTGAAAAGCTCTTGCGCGATATGTATAGGCTTCAAAATAATATGGACTTTGTTTTATAACTCTGGTCATCACTATTTTAGCTCCTTTAAAATCGCCATCATTAAACAAAGCTACACCGCTGTCGTAAGTTCTACTTATCTGGCTAAAAGCTGTAAAAGTGAAAAAAACAGAAAAAAATAGAATTAGAAACTTCATAATTATTATTTTGAACGTGGATGATACATCATTATGGTATCACGTAAAAATTCACTGTTTAAGTGAGTATATATTTCGGTTGTCAATATTGATTCATGGCCTAACATCTCTTGAACAGCCCTTAAGTCGGCTCCTCGTTCTATTAGTTCAGTAGCAAAAGAATGTCGAAACGTATGAGGGCTCACATGTTTGTTGATGCCTGCCATTTTTACCAAATTTTTTATAATTGTAAAAATCATAACTCTTGTGAGGGCTTTTCCTCTACGATTTAGAAATACAAAATCTTCGAAACCAGAGATAATTTTTTGGTGAATTCTAACTTTTTCAGTGTAAATATTTAATTGCTTAATAGCCTCTTGTCCAATAGGAACAAGCCGTTCTTTGTTACCTTTTCCTCTTACTTTTATAAAGTCATCTTTGAGGTAAAGATTTGTAAGCTTGAGATTTACAAGCTCTGAAACTCTCAGTCCGCAAGCATACATCACTTCTATAATTGCTTTGTTTCTTTCACCCTCAGCTTTGGAAAGATCAATCACCGATAAGATTTTTTCAATTTCGCTGTTGTTCAATGTGTCGGGCAATCTTCTACCAGTTTTAGGAGCATCAATTAAATCAGAAGGGTTGGTAGAGATGATATTGGAAAGGAGCATAAAGTTGAAAAACGATTTAATTCCACTAATAGTACGGGCTTGTGAAGTTGCTGCCATACCAAGAGAGTTGAGCCATTTTATAAACTCTCTTAGATCTTTTACATCAATATTTTCTGGAGTATTGGTAGCATCAAGCATAATTATAAATTGTCGAAGATTATTTAAATCGCGCAGATATGCTTCCAAACTATTAGCAGAAAGACCTCTTTCCAGTTTAAGATAAGTTTTATATTCCGATATTGCGGCTTCCCATTTCATTTAAACAGCCACATCAAATTCGCGCAGAGCATCATTAAGAGAAGTCTTCAAATCTGTAGATTCTTTGCGCTTGCCAATTATCAAAGCACAAGATACCTGAAAATCGCCAGCAGGAAAATGCTTGGTATATGAGCCAGGAATCACCACCGAACGGGAAGGAATTACACCAGAATATTCTATGGTTTTGCTGCCCGACACATCGAAAATTTTTGTAGATTTTGTTATTACCACGTTGGCACCAAGTACAGCTTCCTTTTCAATTCTAACTCCCTCAACTACAATACTTCTTGAACCAATAAAACAGTTATCTTCTATTATTACAGGAGCGGCTTGCACGGGTTCCAAAACTCCGCCTATTCCTACGCCGCCGCTTAGATGAACGTGTTTACCTATTTGGGCACAAGAACCAACGGTTGCCCATGTATCAACCAATGTCCCGCTGTCAACATAAGCACCAATATTTATATATGATGGCATCAATATTACGCCTTTGGCAAGATATGAACCATAGCGTGCAATGCCGTCAGGTACAACCCTTACACCTAATTTATCAAAGTCCTTTTTGAGCGAAATTTTATCATAATATTCAAAAGGTCCATTTTCAATTTTCACCATTTTCTCTATGGGAAAATACAGAATTACTGCTTTTTTTATCCACTCATTTACTCTCCACACATCTTCAAAAGGCTCAGCAACACGCATTTCTCCTCTATCAAGATAGCTAATTATCTTTCTTATAGCATGTTGAGTTTTTTCTTCTAAAAGTAGCTGTCGGTTTTCCCATGCAGCTTCAATGATATTCTGTAAATCGCTCATTATCTGATGTTAGTTTATTCAAATTTGTTTGTACAAAATTAAATATAATTTCATCAATACCGATTTTGAATTATCAAATATAAAAGGTTAATAAGTTTTGATTTAAATTTCTGCTGTTTTCTATTAAAATTTCAACTTTGTGGCGATTTTATTAGGTAAATACATACACATTTATACAACAAATGAAGTTTATATTCGCAGTCTTTCTAAGTATTTTTTTTGCAAAGGGCGTAGTCTTTTCACAAATTTCATATCCGCAAGGATATTTTAAAAACCCATTAGAAATTCCAATAAAATTGGCCGCCACTTTTGGCGAACTTCGCACAAATCATTTCCATTCTGGCTTAGATATAAAAACTAATAGCGTACCTGGTTTAAGAGTTTTGGCTTCAGCATCGGGCTATGTTTCACGCATTAGCATCTCAGGCAATGGTTATGGAAACGCTTTATATATCACTCATCCAAATGGTTATACAACTGTTTACGGTCATCTTGAACATTTTAACAATCTAATTGACTCTATGGCTAAATCGAGACAATACAGCTTGGAAAGTTTCAATATTGAATATTATCCCAAGCCAAATGAAATTCAAGTTGAAGCAGGACAATTGGTTGCATACAGTGGAAATACTGGCGGTTCTAGTGGACCTCATCTACATTTTGAAATACGCGATTCGCAAGAAAGATCGATAAATCCTTTTTTATTTGGTTTCGCAGTTAGTGATAATTTAAAACCAACCATAGATGCATTGAGAATATATAATTTATGCGATACTGATGGAAATCTAAATATAAATACTTTCAACCTGAATAAAATTACACTTAGCGAGCGAGATACAATTAAAGTTACCGAAAAATTCTACCTCGGAATTTCTTCATTCGACAAACAAGATGGTCAAGAAAATAGAAATGGGATTTATTCCTATTCAATAAAACTCGATGGCATTGAGTGTTTTAGATTTGATGCCAACAAGATTGATTTTTCGGAAAAAAGATATATTAATGCCTACATAGATTTTGAGGAAAATTACAAAACTAAAAATCTATATCAACTATCGAAGGTATTACCTAGAAATAAATTATCTATGTACGGCAATGTGAAAAATTCTGGTGTTTTTGAAATAAAGGATAATTTGTCGCATAGCCTTGAAATTTCGAGCAAAGATTTTAAAGGCAATGAAAAAAAGATAATTACAAACGTTCGCAAGGCCGAAATACTTCCAAATAAAAAAATAACTCCTACTAAAAATATGCACTTTAGCGATGTAAACAAATACAAAATTGCCTCGGCATCTATAAATATTCCTGCTAATATCTTGTATGAAGATGTATATTTTACTATGAATGAATTCGATAATAATTTGACTAAATATTCGAAGATTATTGAGGTTGGAAATCCATACATTCCGCTTCATTCTTATATAAGTTTGAAAATAAAAGCTGAGCCAAGTCTAACTCCAGATTTATATAAATATGCCGCTATTGGGAGCATTGTAAGAGGCGAGATAATATTTTATCAAGGTGGCGCTTATGAAGATGGATTTGTAAGCACAAGAATTCGCACTTTTGGCAAATTTCTTATCATTATAGACACAATTGCACCTTACATAAAGGCAATAAATGTTATCGACGGTAAAAATATTTCTAAGCAGAAAGACATAAGCTTCACTATTGGTGACAATCTTTCTGGGGTAAAATCTTACAGAGGAAGCATTGATGGGAAATGGGTTCTTGGTAAATATGATGCAAAAACAAGGCGTTTAGTTTTTAGCATTGATGAGCATTTTCCAAAAGGAAATTTTGTTTTCAGCCTTTTAGTGAAAGATGACAAAGGTAACAGCAAGGAATTAAAGCTTTCTCTTACAAAAAATTGATTTTAATCTAACAAACAATTTTTCCAAATTCATTCCAAAAGTTTGGAAAAGATTTAGCAACTACTTCTGGATTTTTGATTTTCAATTCTTTTGAAATAAGCACCAAAGGAGCAAAAGCCATTGCCACTCTATGATCTCCATAAGTTTCAATTGAAATAATTTTTTTTGGCTTAATATTATGAATATCAACAGCACAACTATTTAATAGCACCCATTCTCCAAGACCAGTATCGCGAAAATCATAATCAAATTTCGACAATTCAGTACTCAAGGCCTCTACCCTATTGCATTCTTTTATTTTTAAGGATTCCAATCCGGTGAAAGTGCCAATAACACCAAGAGCAGCACAGCTTACAATAAATGGCAGCGCGATATCAGGAAAACTTGAAAAATCGAAATGAATATTCTTTTTTGCTTCGGAAGCTTTTGAGATTCGCACTCCATCTTTTTCAAAAACTGTAATAATTCCAAGCTTTTCAAAAAGTGTAGGAATTATGGCATCGCCCTGTAAACTATTAGTTTTCAATCCTTTCAAAAGAATGGATGCTTTGTTGGAAATTGCTGCAAGTTCATAGAAAAATGCCGCCGAACTCCAATCAAATTCCATATCAATTGTAGGCATAGAATAGTTCCCTTTCTCTACAATTATTCTATTTTCTTGAAGTTTAATAGAAATACCACTTTGTTGCATAAGGCTAATAGTGAGCGATATATAAGGTTTCGAGGCAATATTTCCAAGCATATTTATTTCCAATCCTGACGGCAACAAAGGTGCAATCAGCATCAAAGCCGAAATATATTGGCTACTATTTGTTGCATCAATTTCAATAGATTTCGAGTGTAAATTTTTACCATTGATTCGTAGCGGAGGAAACATTTCATTCTCCAAATATTGAATATCAGCGCCAAGATATCGCAAACTTTCCACTAAATCTCCAATAGGACGACTTTTCATCCTTTGGTCACAATTGATAACAAATTCACCAGAAATTGTTGCCAAAATAGCTGTCAAAAATCGAAGTGGGGTGCCAGCATTTTTAAGATTAAAAATCATTTTATCAGTTTTAAAAAATTTTAATTGATAAATAATTTCACTTAGAAGTTGGCTATCAGCAGCTTTAGAAATACTTCCAATTTCAAAATCACTTCCAGATAAATATTTAATAATCAACACTCTATTGCTAATGCTTTTTGATTCTGGTAAGTTTATCGAGCCCTCTATTTCATTCTTGCTGGAAAATAATCTTATGCTGCTAATCATAATGAATGGTAAAATTCTATCGACTTTTGAATTATATTTTCTGAAGGGTAAATATCTATTAAACCGCATCCGACAGACTGAGGGAGCGAAAAATTTATTTTACCAGCAACATTCTTTTTGTCAGTCTTCATATTTGATATAAGGCTTATCAAGGCGTTGATTGTGAAAGAATATTTAGGAAAGAAATTTTTGATAACATCAACCAAAATATAATGCTCTTGGGGGCTGATAATTGAAAGTTGAAGTGCAATTTGAGTTTCGCAAATCATTCCTATGGCAACAGCCTGTCCATGAGATATTGGTGAAGCATCATTTTGCATGCTATAGGTTTCAAAAGCATGCCCAATGGTATGTCCAAAATTGAGGAGTTTTCTTTTACCGAGCTCTTTTGGATCGGATTTAACAATGGAAAGCTTGGCATTAATTGCCTGTTTTATAATGTCTTGAGTAATTTTTTTTGAAAATTCTTCATTAGCTGAAAGCAAGTTAAACAAGTCAATATTTGAAATTATTGCGACTTTCAGCATCTCCGAAAAACCAGATAATAATTCCTTTTCTGGAAGAGTTTTCAAAAAGTTTAAATCTATAAAAGTAGCAAAGGCATCTGTAAAACTACCAATCTGATTTTTGAAATTGGCAAAATTTATCGCTGTTTTGCCTCCAATGGAAGCATCAACCATCGCCAAAAGACTTGTGGGAACGTTTATGAAACTTATTCCGCGTTTGAAGGTGGAAGCAGCAAAACCACCCAAATCACTTATCATTCCGCCACCTAAATTTATCAAAAGAGAATGCCTGTCAGCATTATTAAGTAATTGATTCCAAATAAATTCTAAGTTCGAGATATTTTTGTTCTTATCGCCAGCAGGAACTACAATCAGCTGAGCATCACCAAACTGAGAAAATAAATTTATTAATTCTTTTTGGCAATATTTCTCACAATTGTCATCTGTAAGAATAGTGTAAGAAGAAAAATTTGCATCTTCAATTTCACGCTTTAAACTTTCAATTTCATCGTGAAAAAAAATTCTTGCTACATCCAAAATTATAAACTTAAGGTTGTTTTAAAATAATTCTACAAATTTATGAAATTATCAGTATTTGATAAAATTAATCTGCATAAGAATTAATAGGAAATAAATATGCAAAACATTTATGGCCAAGATATATTAAGATGCAGCCAAATAAAGTTCCATCTCACACATAGAATTACTTTTGCAAGCATCTCAATCTATTGATATGGAATTTAAGTATATATTTTTGGAAAATATATTTAAAGAAACTTTGTAAGAATCATAATAATAATCAATTATAATCTTATTTAGATTTCTTATATTTATCAAATATAGCTATTCAAATTAAAAATAAATCATATTTTTGCCGCTGATGAAATATATGAATTGAAAATGAAAAACGCCCAAATTTTAAAGCTTCTGGACAAAAATTAAATATTATGAAAGTAGATTTTACCAATACAGAGGTTGCATTTGCCCCTAAGTCAAATGCCGATTTGAAAAAAGCATATATACTTTTTAAAACCATTGCAAATCCAAGTGTAGTAAGGTTTGGCAATAAAATGTTGAACATTGCTTTGAAAATTCATTTTCCGATAGATTGGATAGTGAAACCAACAATTTATAATCATTTCTGCGGTGGCGAAACCATTGAAGAGAGCAATAAATCCATTGACAAAATGTCTTCATTTAAAGTGAAGTCCATTTTAGATTATTCGGTAGAAGGAAAAGAGGAAGAAGCCGATATTCAATTAGCTTTTGAAGAAACCGTAAGTGCAATTAAAAATGCTGGCACTAATCAAGCAATTCCTTTTTGTGTTTTTAAACCTACAGCTATGGGCAGGTCGATAGTTCTCGAAAAAGTATCGCAAGGTGCAGAACTCAATGAGCAAGAGAAGAAGGAGGAATTGGCCTTTAGAAGAAGAGTTCATGAGCTTTGCCAACTGGCTTATGATGTTGATATACCAATACTTATTGATGCAGAGCATACATGGTATCAAGGAATAATTGATGAAGTTGCAAATGCTGAAATGGCAATTTTTAATAAAGAGAAAGCCATTGTTTTCAATACTTTTCAAATGTATTGCCACCGAAAATTAGATTTCCTCAAGAAATCTTACCTTATGGCAGTTGAAGGAAATTATCATTTGGGTGCAAAATTCGTTCGTGGTGCATATATGGAAAGTGAAAGAGCTCGTGCTGCTGCATATTCTTACGAAAATCCAATTCAGAAAGACAAAGAATCTACCGACAATGCTTACAATGAAGCATTAAAATTTTGCATCGAAAACATTGATAAAATAAGTATTTTTAATGGTACTCACAACGAATATAGCTCTCAGTATTTTGCTGATTTGATGGAAGCAAAAGGTTTACAAAATGACGATATGAGATGCTGGTTTTCACAACTTTATGGCATGAGTGATCATATAAGTTTTAATCTTGGAAAAGCAGGATATAATGTAGCTAAATATTTACCTTATGGACCAATTAAACATGTTATGCCCTATTTGCTTAGAAGAGCCGAAGAAAATACTTCTGCTGCTGGTCAATCGGGTCGAGAGTTGACATTATTAACCACAGAAGTTAAACGTAGAAAATTGAATAAGTAATTTTAGATATTTTTGAATTTTATAAATTAATACACACAATGAGAAAAAGAGTTATATTTTTATTAATTATTGCAATGGCATCAAGTTATATATTGACAAATTGCAAAAAAGACCCCGCAGTTGTAGAACCAGTTTTGGTAGGTGTTGATGCCGCCAAGAAAGATTATATCGATAATTACAAAGGTTCAGCGGTTTCCGATCCTCTTTGGACTGGAAGTACTACGGGCTGTTTGGCAGGGAGCGAATCTGCGGCAGTGCAAGCTAAAGTAATTCAAAGAGTGAACTACTTCAGAAGACTTGTTGGATTGCCAGATAATGTTACGCTAAACAGTTCACAGAATCAAAAATGCCAAGAAGCTGCATTATATCAAATGGCCAACAACACATTAACACATTATCCAAATGCAGGAGGACAATGCTATACCTCTGGAGCTTATGATGCAGCAAGTCATTCAAATATTGCTTACAGCAAAGGCTATTCTGGCAATGAGGCAAATCATTCGGTGAATGCCGTTACGGGTTATATTGAAGATCCAGGAGCAAATAATTTAGCAGTCGGTCATAGAGCATGGATACTTTACCCTAAGCTTTCGGCAATGGGAACTGGCTCAACTTGGAGAGCATCAGATAATTACGCAACCGATTGCTTGATGTGGGGTGATAATTTAAATGGCGCTTCCCAATCTATTGAATTCGTTGCTTATCCACCAAATGGCTACATCCCTAGCGAATTAGTTTTCCCTCGTTGGTCATTTGCAATTTATGGCGCAGATTTTACTTCCGCTACAGTGGCCATGACAGACGCTACAGGGAAAAACATTACAACAAATATTATCCACAAAGAAGCTCAACAAGGAGCTCCAGATGCCCGAATTGCTTGGGAACCTCAAGGCTTTAATTTTCCTACAGGAATAACTAAAGATACTGAATTTCATGTAACTATCTCTGGCGTAAAAGGAAGTGCAAAGACTTCTTACTCATACACAACTAAGGTCTTTTGGGTTAATCCACTTGCCAAGGTTGGAAAAACAAAAAATGCATCTAAAGAAGTTATGACGGTAAAATAATGAACCTTCATAAATGATAAATTTATAAAAGGCTGTCCAAAAGCGGGCAGCTTTTTTTTTGAAAACGCAGCAAACCTTATGGATGTAATTTTGTCTTTAAAATTGATTGACATTTTTTTGTACACAATATTTCAACAAATATTTTTTTAAAGATTAAACTATTTTAGACATCTATATTATGAATAATATTGCAAAAGCTAACAAACCAGCTAACTATATTAGTGATTCTGGAATATTTTATTAATTTTGTAGGCTGTTATAGTTGCCATTGAAAAGACTTGGCAAAAGCAATATTTTAAGATAAAACATGAAATTCAGACATTACAAAAACAAATATAATTTGAAAAAATTTTCTTCAATACACACATTTCAATTTACAAAAATGAAAACAATTTTCTTATCTAAAATTAGAGCTTCTCTAATTTTGCTAGTCATTTTATTTACTATTAACTTCAAAAGTTTAGCGATTGATGTTACCATTGGAACATCAACGAGCAACGGAAGCACAAATGTAATTCCAGCTTACGGTTATTACGATTATGGGTGGTCGGCAATGCTTTATAGCCACAATGAAATTGGTAGTGCTGGAACAATAACAAGTTTGCAATTTCAGCAAAGTAATTCAGTGAACTACACTTTATACAGCCAATATGTTTATATGGCAGTAGTTTCAGATTCAGTTTTTAACTCCACAGCATATATAACTCCAACGAGCGTTGGTGCAACTTTGGTTTATAGTGGAAATACTTCTTGGAACGGAACAGGCTTTCATGGAATAACCCTACAAACGCCATTCGTTTATAATGGTACGGGAAATCTATTAGTGCTCTGGGAAAATAGAGACGGGAGCTATAGCAGTGGGAATCCAAACTGGTATTATACTACAACAACAAATTCAAAGGCAAAGTATCGATATAAAGACGGTTCATTTCCAACATCATCAGGAAATTTGGTATATTATAGACCAAACACTAAAATTTCATACACACCAGCATATTCAAATAATTTAACTTTATCAAATTGGGTATATCCACAAACGGGTACTTCAGCAAGTAGTTCAATGCCAATTTCTATAAAAGTTTCAAATATTGGAAGTGCGAGTCAAAGTGGATACACAATAAAATATTCTATAAACAATGGTGCAAGCTATAATTCGCAAGTAATTTCAGCGACTCTGGTTGCAGGAAATTCTGTGAACTTAACATTCACAACGCCAGCAAATATGTCCGCGCCAGGAACTTATCAATGCATTGCTATTGTAAAAAATCCAGGCGACACTATACCATCTGATGATACTATTCGAAATACCATTACAATTTGTGGTGGTCAATATTCAGGTTCATATACTGTTGGTAGTGGAAGTTCAGATAATTTTCCAAGTATTCAAGATGCTTTAAATGCATTTCAAATATGCGGAATGAGCAGCAGTGTAATTTTAAAAGTGAAACCTGGAACATATAACGGTAAAGTTGTTTTGCCAAACATAAGCGGATTATCGTTAACAAAAAATATAACAATCGAAAGTTATAGCGGAATTAAAGATGTAGTCCTTACTTATACGGGAACTTCGGGTACACCATTTCAAAATAGCACAGTTTATTTTGATTCGGCAAATTTTTATCATCTAAAGAATTTGAAGATAGAGGTTTCAGGAACCACCAGTGCAAATGCTTTGGTTTTTGATTATTCTTCAAATAATACAATTGAAAATTGCGAAATTACTGGCGATTTAAATTCGTCTAATACAAGCAAATATTTTAGTACAATTTATCTTTCTAATACATCTTATTCATATTCAAATCAAAATAGATTTATAAATAACACAATTCAGAATGGAAGTTATGGAATTTACATGAATGGCTTAGGAACTTCAACTTTAATGTATGGAACTAAAATTATAGGCAATAGAATTATTAATTTTAATTCCTATGGAATTTATTCAACTTATAATGATTCCATTCTTATTGAAAATAATGAGATAATTGGAAGCAGAACTACAAATAGCACATTGATTTATCTTAATTATTCCAGTAATAAAGTAGATGTAAGGAGAAATAAAATTGAGCTTCACTACGGCTATGGTATTTATTGCAACTATAATCTAATGGCAGCAAGCAATCCTCTAAGGGTTTACAATAATTTTATATATGGATTCCCGATGAGTACAAGTTCCATTGTAGGGCTTTATTTCTACAACGGAACATATAATTTAGTTGATAATAATAGTGTTTACTTCACAAATCCAAATTCAATTTCTGCCACAAATTATGGTGCATATTTTTATTATGGGTCAGCCTATACTTTGAGGAATAATAGCATTGTAAATGAATCATCGAGTTATGCATTATATGTCCATAATTCTACTTTTAACTCTATTGATTATAATAATTATTATTCAAATGGTTCATATATAGCATATTATAATAACAATATTACCAGCCTATCGGCTCTGCAATCAGCATCCACTTCAAATTATAATTCAGTTTCATCAACAGGAGTTTATTATTCGAGTACAAATTTGCATTCAAACAGCAGCTCATTAAATGATTTGGGAACACCATCAACATTTGTTACGACAGATTTCGATGGTCAGACAAGAAGTTCGAGCACTCCAGATATTGGAGCCGATGAATTTACAATTCAATCTAATGATGGAGGATTACTATCTTTTAATGGATTGAATAACCAATGTGCTGGCACTCCTGTAGCATTAAAAGTCACCTTAAAAAACTTTGGAACGCAGTCGATAACTTCAGCATATATTTCGGTTAAAGTGAGAAATACAGTTATCTCAAATAGTTGGTCTGGATTTTTAAGCCCAGGTTCATCTTCAGTAGCAAATATTGGCAATTATTCCTTTAGCGCCGATAGTGTGTATCAAATTATTGCTTGGGTGGATTCAGTAAATCACAATGTAGATGGAAATGCCTACAACGACACATTAATTCAGAATAATTATAGGACTTCATTGAGTGGCAATTATTCAGTAGGCAACAGTGCTTCAGCAGATTTCGCAACAATTAATGCTGCAGTTAATGCATTGTATCAATATGGCATTTGTGGGCCAGTTGTCTTCAATATTGAAAGTGGCACTTATACAGGAAACTATTCAATAATAACTGCTATTCCTGGCTCAAGCGCAACAAATACTGTTACTTTCAAATCGGCCACAAACAACAGTTCAGACGTAATATTGACATATAATTCTCAATCTACATCTGATAATTATATCTTTGATTTTCAAAATGTTTCAAATATAAAAGTCAAAAATCTAAATTTAAAAAATACAGGTATTTATTATAATAAAATTATTAATTTATCTACTGTTTCGAATATTGAAATTTCAAACAACATAATAAATTCAACGAGTACAAATTCCTCATACTCTGGCGATGGAATTAAAGCTTATGATGCTTCCTACATTTCAGTTTTGAATAATAACTTCTTAAATAATATAAATGGAATTTATATTACTGGAAATTCATCTTCGTACTCTAATGGTATTCAAGTTCAAGGCAATCATTTTACAAACTTCACAGCTTATGGGTTTTATGGCATTTATGTGGATACAGTAATCATAAGAGGCAACGAATTTACGAGTATGAATACTAGTCAGAATGTTTATGGAATTTATTTATATTATCTAAATAACTATTTGGAAATCAGCAAAAATAAGGTTAGCTTATCTGGAAATTCTTATGTATATGGAATAAGACTATATTATGTAAATTATTCTGGAAACAGCAATGCACATCAGGTAAAAGTTTTTAATAATTTTGTCTCCGTTACTTCAACTACAAGCTATGCTTATGGTGTTTATATCTACAATACTTATTATCCAAAATTGTATTTCAACACTTTAAATGCCTATGGAACCTATTCTAATTATCCACTTTATTCATATTATGGCTTTTATTTAACTTCATATAATAATATTTTTGCTGCTCAGAATGGATATGCTGCTTACTATTATAATGGCAGTATAAGTGCATCCGACTATAATGAATACTACAATAACTATACATATTTGATTTATAAAAATTCATATTACACCTCGCTTGCATCCTTCCAATCATACACAGGATTAGATATCCATTCAAAAAATGTAATACCTAATTTTGCTTCCAATACCGACTTACATATTTTCAACCAATTACTAAATAACGCTGGAAGCTCTTATGGTGGAGTTGTTGATGATATTGATGGAGAGACAAGAAGCTTAACATTGCCAGATATTGGAGCTGATGAATATTCAATTTTGACCAGAGATGTAAAACCTATAGCCGTAAATTCACCACAAAATCCAGCAGCTATAGGAAATAATGCTGTTAAAGTTGCAATATTAAATCAAGGAACTTCAACTTTATATTCAGCAAATATCTATTACAAAGTTGATGGAGGTACAACTCATTCTACATATTGGACAGGCTCAGTTTCATTTTTAGGTATCGACAGTCTTATTAATCTTGGCAGCGAAAGTTTTACGGCAGGAAGTCATAGTCTGAAAGTGTGGACAGGACAACCAAATGGACTAAGTGATTTAAATCCATCAAACGACACAATAAATTATAATTTTACTGCCATTGCAAAACCAATCATAGCTGTTTCACCAAGTTCAATTTCAGATTCAATTTTAAGCTGTACGGGAACAAAAGTGAGAACAGTAAAAGTATATAATATTGGTTCTGCCAATCTAACAGTAACTGTACCAGCAAGTTTAAGTTCAGGCAACACAATCAACATTCTAACTCTCACCGTCGGTTATGATTCTTATTCTTATGCAAATGCAAAAGCAGTAATATTAGCAGGAGTAACAAATGCACAATTCACAGAGAGTTCAACCACAAGCGCAAGTACTTTAAGCAGCCTTTTAGTTGGAAAGCAGATAGTATTAATACCAAAATTAATTAATGTTTATACTGCCACAACCTCAGCATATACAGCCTTTGCGCCTGTATTACAAAATTTTGTTAGCAATGGTGGCACAGTTATTTTCCTAGGCTCTCAGAGCTCTTATGCATCGCATATTTGGAACACTGGACTTTGGTCAGGCAGCTATTACGGGTATTTAGGTTCAGGATATAGTGTAACTATAAACCAAAGCAGTCATCCACTTTTTGCCAATTTATCATCTTCATATTTATATTCAACCTATTATTACGATCAATATATTATCAATAATTCTGATGCAACTACTTTAGCATCTTATTCTTATCCTATAATTTCAGAAAGACATATTGGTAATGGGAAAACAATTCTATTAGGAATTGATTATTATTATACAACAACCGATGGGAATACCGTTCTAACAAACGCAATAAATTATGGAGCTTTAAATAGCAGTTTTATTACTAATAGTGCCATTTCGCAAACGATTTTACCTGGCGATTCCACAGTTTTAAGCTTCACCCTCAATGCAACAGGATTGGTAAATGGTTGGCATACTAACAATATTACACTTTCACATAATGACCAAAGCCAAAGCTTAATTGTAGTTCCTTGTTCTTTGTACGTACAAGGAACGCCAGATATAAGATTCAATAGCAACTACCATTCATTTGGTTCAGTTTATACTGGAACTTCAATTACAGATTCAATTTATGTATATAATGATGGTTGTAGCAATTTATCAATTTCTAATATTACTTCCAACAATAGTTATTTAATTCCAATGAGCACCACTGGCACTATTGCCGCTGGAGATTCAATGCCATTGGCCTTCAAATTTCAACCTGCCGCCGCTGGCTCTTACGCTATGACAGCCACAGTTTTTAATAATGATGCCAACTACACACTCAATTTTGCAGGTTCAGCAGCACTTTCTCCACAAATATCTTTGTCGCCTAACCCCTTAAATGCAACTATTGTAAACTGCAACGACTCAATTACTATTCCTGTTACCATTACAAATACTGGCGGAGTAGCTCTATCGGGATCAGTAAGTCCACCATCAGATAGCCTCAAAATTCTGATGCTTACCTATGGAGGATATTCTACCTCAGTAAGCAATTTAGCTACAGCCTTAGGTTACAGCTTCACAAAATTTATTCTTACTCAAAGTAATATAACCTCAAACTCACAGTTACAGACAGCTATACAAGGCAAAGATGTAGTGGTTATTCCTTATATCAATAATTCAAGTTATCAAACAATTTATGCCACTTTTGCTACCACACTTCAAAGTTTTGTAAACGCTGGTGGAACGATAATTTATAGTGGTCAGTATTACGCTAATTATCTTACATCTTCAGGATTTTTTACTGGCTCTTATGTTGGGTATTCAAGTGGCTCAACGGTTTCAGCCAACACCTCACATTTTCTATCAACAGGGCTAACATCCTCATTCTATGCAGCAATGCAATTTTTTTACTATAATTTATCTACCTCTGGATGGTCAAATTTAGTAACATACAGCAGTTATACTGTGGCCGGAACAAGAAGTTATGGAGCTGGATTAGTTGTACTTTTAGGCTTCAATTATTCAAATATGTACACAGGATATTACGAAGAACCACAAAAAATTGTTTCCAATGCCCTTCAATATACAGCATCACAAAAAGCAACATGGGTTAATTTTACACCTTATAATTTCACTCTGAACGCTAATAGCTCGGCTGTGTTAAATGTAAAATTCCTCAGTGCAAATAAACCTACTGGAACTTATACTTCAAATATCTCATTTACGTCCAACGATCCTGTAAATCCTACAAAACTACTTCCTTGCACCTTAAATGTTCAAAATCAAATACCTAACGCTGTAAATTTAGGACCTGATACAACCTATTGTGGACCAAAAGTATTAGATGCTGGTTCGGGTTTTTCTTCATATTTATGGAATACTGGAAATACTACCCAGACAATTACTGCCTCATCATCAGGATTCTATATGGTAACAGTTACTAATGGTGGTTCTTGTTTTGCACGTGATACAGTTTTACTTACAATTAATCCTTTGCCAAATGTAAATATTCCTGGATTACCTACTACAGCATGCACCAACGGACAGCCAATAAATATGACTGGAACACCATCTGGTGGAGGTTTTATAGGTTCTGGAATACTTGGCAGCACATTTTATCCAGCGAATGTTTCAACGGGTCCACATAATATAACTTATACTTATACAAATACTTATGGTTGCACAGGCAATATCAACAAAACTATTACAGTTTATAATCCTCCAACGGTTTCTTTTTCTGGATTAAGCTCAACATATTGCCCTCAAGGATTAACATCAACTCTCGTTGGAACTCCTTCGGGCGGCAGTTACTCTGGTCTTGGCATAAGTGGAAACATCTTCAATCCATATCTTGCTGGAGCAGGAAATCATTCAGTGATTTATTCTTATACCGATATTCATGGCTGTTCAAATACTGATACATCTACTACGGTTGTGAAGCCATATATTCAAGCAAATATTACTGGTTATTCAACGGATTATTGCGCTAATAGTCCAAACGACACCTTAATTTCTTCAATTTCTAACACTACTTTTTCAGGCTCTGGAGTCAGCGGAAATATTTTCTCACCTTCGAGTGTATCAGTAGGAAATCATAATATTTATTATTCATACACAGATATTAATTCTTGTAGTTACACTGATACATTGGTAGTTAACGTTCATGCTTTGCCATCAAATGTATCAATATCGGGCTTGAATACTGACTATTGCATAAATTCAGGAGATGAATATATGAATGGCTTCCCCTTGGGTGGTACTTTTAGTGGACCAGGAGTAGTGGGAAATTTATTTTATCCAAACCTTGCAGGTGCTGGAAATCATACGGTGGTTTATACATATACAAATGTGTACGGCTGTAAAAATACGGCAAGCACGATAGTAGGCATACACGCTTTGCCAACTATTACCATTGGCAATATCCAGCCAAACTACTGCATCAATTCTGGTATAGTTAATATCACTCCAACACCGGCAGGAGGAACATTATCAGGCACTGGAGTAACAGCTTCAACTTTCAATCCACAGACTGCTGGACTCGGAACTCATTATATTTCTTATAGTTATACAAACAGTTGGGGCTGCTCAAATATTGATAGCATTGCCGTTACAGTTTATGCACTTCCTTCAGTTTCCTTCTCAAATCTTCCCACAAGCTCATGTTCTAATGGAAATTCTGTTAATCTTGTAGGAAACCCCTTAGGAGGCACTTTTTCTGGTTCTGGAATGTTAGGAAATACATTTAAACCAAGTTTGGCCAGCACTGGAAATAATATTATTACTTACACTTTTACAGATAATCATGGCTGCGCAAATAACTCACAATCAACAGTTAACATAATTGCTACTCAACAAGTAAATATTGGCGTTGACCAAACAATAAACTATAACACATCCACACAGTTTAACCCTATTATCAGCGGTGGAACTGGCTCCTTTGTTTATTTATGGACACCGGCAAATAAAGTTACTAATGCCGCAATTCTTAACCCACCAACTGTAAACCTTGCTGCTACCACAATATTTACCTTGAAGGTAACTGATAATAATACAACTTGTTTTAATAGTGATACCGCTACTGTTCATATCACTGGCGGAGCATTGGCAGTCATTTTAAATTCATCTCAAACAAGTATTTGCAATGGAGAGTCAGTTCAAATTGTTGCCAGTGGCTCTGGTGGAAATGGGACATATAATTATTCATGGAGCAGCAATCCCGTTGGATTTACTTCAACTTCTTCATCAATTAACGTTGCTCCTACTGCTACAACAACTTATACTTGTGCCATTTCTGATGGAACTCTTAACTCAACTTCAAATATTATCATAACTGTGAAAACAGTTCCAAATGCTAATATCAATAATCTCGCAACTTCATATTGTTCGAACGAACCTTCAGTCAGTATTGTTGCTAACCCATCAGGAGGAACTCTTTCTGGCAGTGGAATTAATGGAAATATTTTTAATCCAGCGAATGCATTATTAGGAACAAATATGATAACTTATTCTTTAACTGCTTCTAATGGTTGTAGCAATACCGATACAGTTTATGTTCAAATAAAATCTGCGCCAACGGCTTTTGCAGGCATCGATACAACTCTGCCATGCCAAAACGGTGGAATTCAATTAGGGCAGCAACCATTTAATGGTATTGGATATTTATGGTATCCTGCATTAGGGTTAAATAATCCAAATATATCAAATCCTGTTTCATCGCCAAATTATGGAATTACTTACATACTTACTTCTACTAATATAGCAAACGGCTGCTCATCTAAGGATACCGTTAATATTACAGTTTTGGGTGGGCCAAATACGATAGCTTCCAACGACACTATTATTTGTAAGGGTGGAATTGCAACGCTTCATATTTCTGGCGGAACTTCATATCAATGGAGCACTGGTGCTTCTACTAACTCCATCATGGTAAATCCATTAATATCAACTCAATACTTTGTTGTTTCTACACAATCTAATTGCGCGAACCTCGATACAATTTTGGTTACTGTAAATAATCCTAAACCTCATTTAGGCAAAGACACAACTATCTGTGGAGGAAATAGTATTTTAGTTTCGCCTGGAATATTCACCTCTTATTTATGGTCCACTGGCGACAATACACCATACATTTCAGTTGATAGCTCTGGAGTTGGTCTTGGTTCTAAAAATATTTCAGTAAAAGTTACTGATAATATTGGCTGCTTTAACAGAGACACAATTGTAATATCTTTTAATGATTGCACTGGAATTCTCGAAGGAAATGGCGAAGCATTTACTATATCTGCATTTCCAAATCCTACCGATGGAATCCTTAATATCTATTCATCTAAGACAGATGTAAAAAGGTTAAATTATGAGATTTCAGATATCAATGGCAAAATTATTTTAGCAGGAAAAATGAAAAATAGCAATGGATATTTTACAGAAAGATTAAATCTCTCTGTAGTAGCAAAAGGCTTGTATTTCATAAAATTAACTGCTGACAAATCAGTTCAAACATTGAAGATTGCGGTTCAATAATTTATAAATTCATTTATCAAAAAATGCGAAGAAAAATATTTCTTCGCATTTTTTTTACTTCAACAGTTATAAGATTAATTTATATGCTTCAGTAAAATAATTATTTATAAAAATAATATCACTTTGTTTTTCCGCGCAGAAAAGAAATTAGGGAAAAACAGCTATTTAATTCAAACGTCAATTATTTTGCAATCAAAATAAAAAACAGTTTGAATTGTTCTCAATTTTGGACGTAATTTGTACAAATTTTTAAAACATATTATATGGCTACTAATAGACTTATGGATCCTATAGGCAGATTGATGGGATTGCGCTATAAATCACATCCTTGGCATGGAGTTGATATAGGACCAATGGCTCCGGCAATCGTTACCTGTTATGTGGAAATGGTTCCAACTGACACAGTTAAGTATGAAGTCGATAAAGAATCTGGATATTTAATTATCGACCGACCACAAAAATATTCCAACGTAATTCCTGCACTTTATGGCTTTATTCCTCAAACATATAGTGGCGATAAAGTTGCCGAATTTTGTATGGAAAGATCTGAAAAGAAGAATATTAAGGGTGATGGCGATCCAGTAGATATTTGCATTCTTACCGAAAAAAATATCTCCCATGGCGATATTCTTGTTCGCGCAAAACCTATTGGCGGTTTCAGAATGCTCGATGGAAATGAGTCTGACGACAAGATTGTTGCTGTTATGAAAGATGATGCTATCTATTCAAATTATAACGATATTTCTGAATTGCCAGAATTAGTTGTAAACAGATTAAAGCATTATTTTTTGACTTATAAAGATTTGCCTGGCAATGAAAAAGACGTAGAAATTACAGGAATTTTTGACAAGGAAGATGCTCAGGAAATTATCCGCCGAGCCATTAGCGACTATCAATCGAAATTTGAAAAACTCGGCTCTCTCTTAGCAAATGTGTAATAAATTTTACTCTAAAAATTTCTCTGCTAATATTCTGTAATCATGATTTATTAGGGCAAATTGTCTTCCATTTGCCCCCAAAATTGCTAACTCTTCTGCCGAAAGTTTTAGCAATTTTTCTATTGCCTCCATCACAGCATCATCATTTTCTGGCTGAACAGAGATACCACAATTCGCTTCTTCAACCATATTATTGCCAGCATCAATTGCCTGAATTATTGGTTTCGCTGCCATCATATAATCTATTAATTTATTAGGACTTATTCCAAATCTAAAAAGAGATTGTCTCTGCAAACCAATGTATAGAAAATCAAATTCGCTTAATAATGATGGCATGAATTTTTTAGGAATGGAATCAATAAAAAAAACATTTTCAGCAGAGATTTTTTGGGCAAATTTCATCAAATTTACTTTCTCAGGACCTGATCCAACAAGCACAAAAGCTACACCCGAATTCGACATTTTTTTTGCCGCTTCTACAAATGTTTTCAATGCATTAGCAAGTCCCAAACTTCCAGTGTAGGCTATGATTCTTGAAAATGAAATCCTTATTTCATGAAGTTTTTTAGAAATATTTTCGGGAAGAATCTCCACATTTTCCCAATCTTCAATTTGGAAACCATTTGGAATATACCGCCATTTATCTTCATTTAATCCATGGCTCACCATATATTCTTTAGTTTTTGGAAGTAGCGAAATAACCATATCAACATTCCTATAAGCGTAATTTTCAGCAATTTGCATACACAAAATAAAAGGATGCCATTTCGATAATCCTCCAAGTTCCATCGGAGATAGTGGCCACAAATCATGAACTTCGTAATAGTATTTAGCTCGCGCCAACTTAGCAATTTTATTAGCTCCATAATTATCCAAAGGATAAGTTGAGGAGGCAATAACCAAATTCGGTTTCAGCTCTGAAGCAATTTTTTTGGCATTTCTTTTAAGCTTATTGCTAAAGACAAATATATTTTTTACTCTTGCTACTCCATTACCAAAATATGTAGGCGTTTTAATCCAAATGTATTTAATTCCATCAATGTTTTCAGTTTGAAAATCCTCATTTACAAGAGGTTGATTGCTTCGAATATGAGCATAAGAAGCTGATATAATGCAGACATTGTGACCCATTTTTAACCATTCTTTGGCTAAATAATATGGGCGATATTCCATTCCCATTTTTGGGCTGCCTGCATAATGATTTATCAATAAAATATTCATTGCCGCAAAGATATAATTTTAGTAATTCTATTTTGGTTTTTAATCTTAATATGCTACCTATTTTTCAATTATTTATAATTCAAAAAAAACAATTAATCATAAAAATATCGACAAAGCAAAATCCAAGAAAAAATGTAATTTTGGCTGTCGAATTTAATTTTTATGATACTTACTTTTTTAGGCACTGGAACATCACAAGGAGTACCTGTAATAGCTTGCAGCTGTGCAATTTGTAGCTCTAATGATAATTATGACAATCGACTCAGAGCTTCAGTACTTATTGAAAACGGAAGTACAAATTTTACCATTGATGCCGGCCCAGATTTTAGGCAGCAAATGTTAAGAGAAAAAGTAAAAAAACTTGATGCCATTTTTATAACTCATAGCCACAAAGACCATGTTGGTGGCTTAGACGATATTAGAGCTTTCAATTTCATTCAAAGAAAGCCTATGACAGTTTTTGCCGATGAAAATTCAGCAAATTCAATAAAAAAGGAATTTTTTTATGCTTTCTCCGACGACAAATATCCAGGGGTTCCCGATTTTGATTTAAAGCTTATTACCGACGAAAAAATTAACTTTCAAGATATTGAAATCATCCCAATAAATGTAGGGCATCTTAACCTAAACGTGAAGGCATTTCGCATAAAAGACCTCACTTACATTACAGACGCTAATTATATTCCTCCCAAATCAAGAGAGCTCATTAAAGGTAGTAAAATACTAATTATCAATGCTCTAAGAAAGAAAAAACATATCTCACATTTCAATCTTGAAGAGGCTTTGGAGTTTATTGAATTTATACATCCT
Source organism: Bacteroidetes bacterium CG2_30_33_31 (assembly GCA_001872625.1). Classification (GTDB taxonomy): domain Bacteria; phylum Bacteroidota; class Bacteroidia; order Bacteroidales; family UBA1556; genus UBA6267. Next base: position 29,094 of record MNXP01000061.1, on the reverse strand, counting down.
GAGAAAGCGTATCTAACTCATATAAGCCATCTTATGGGCAAGCATGCCGATGTTTCTAAGGAATTGCCACCAAATGTTTTCATTGCTTATGATGGATTAAAAATAGATTTTTAGAATGACCCAAAGCGTCGAAAATAAACTAATGGTAATAATTGCTGGTCCAACGGGAGTTGGAAAAACCTCAACAGCAATTAAACTCGCCCAGCATTATAAAACAGAAATTATTTCGGCTGACTCAAGGCAATTCTACAAAGGGCCAAAAATTGGCACTGCCTCTCCTACCGCAGCTGAATTATCTGCCATCTCTCACCATTTTATTGCCAATCTCAATTTAGATGAATATTATAATGTGGCAAAATTTGAAAAAGATGCTTTGGAACTTAGTTTGAAACTTTTTGAAAATCATAAAGTTGTGTTCATTGTAGGTGGTTCGGGATTATATATTAACGCACTTTGCCATAGCATAGATGACTTGCCCGATGCTGATGAAATTTTAAGACAAAATCTAAATACTGAATTTGAAAAAAAAGGTCTGAAATGGCTTCAAGATGAAGTTGAACATTTTGATCCTACATACTTTCAACAAGTAGATAAAAAAAACCCAAAGAGATTGCTTAGAGCTTTAGAAGTGATAAAAGCTACGGGCAAAACTTACAGCCAACAGCGCAAATCAACAAAAAAGCAACGTCCTTTTAAAATATTAAAAATCGCTCTGAACTTAGAAAGAGCTGAACTTTTCGAAAGAATAAATTCGAGAGTTGATAGCATGATGGAAAATGGTTTGCTCGCTGAAGCTAAAGAATATTATCAATATAGAAATCTAAATTCTTTAAATACTGTAGGTTATAAAGAATTATTTTCATTTTTCGATTCCAATATAAGTCTGTCGAGAGCAATAGAAGATATAAAAACTAATACACGTAGATATGCCAAAAGGCAAATTACTTGGTTTAAGAAAGACCTTGACTTTCAATGGTTTTCACCTTACGACCATGAAAAAATCATCCAATTGATTGATTCAAAATTTGATGAGAATTTTTAATTTTTATCTGCAATTAATTTTTTTACTTTTGAAAAACAGAATTTAATTTTTTCAGCTCAAATTTCACTTTCCTGATTTAATTTAAAAGACATTATTTTTAAAAGAAAATACTTATGGAAACAGCAAAATTTAAGGTATATAAATACCGATGGATTATTCTAATTGTATATATGCTAATTGTAGCCGTCAACCAGATGCTATGGATAACTTTTGCTCCTATCACAGTTGATTCCACTATATATTACGGCGTTTCCGATTTGCACATTGGCATTTTGTCCATGTGTTTTATGATAGTTTATATTGTAGTTTCATTTCCAGCTTCTTGGATTATCGACACTTATGGAATTCGCATCGGAGTAGGAATTGGAGCTTTATTAACAGGCATTTTTGGTCTATCTCGCGGCTTAGTAAGCAACAATTTTGAATTAGTGCTTTTCTCACAAATAGGAATTGCCGTAGGTCAGCCATTTATTCTAAATGCAATCACAAAGCTTGCTGCCCGTTGGTTTCCCATCGAAGAAAGAGCCTCAGCCACGGGACTTGGTACCTTAGCAATGTATTTAGGCATTCTATTCTCAATGCTGATGACACCAATTATTGCTAAATCTCAAGGTATTCAAGGGATGCTAAATATTTATGGCATTATAGCGATAGTTTCAGCCATAATTTTTGTGCTATTATCCAAGGAACATCCACCAACAGCTCCATGCCGTCCAGATCAAGAAGAGCGTTCGTTAGTATTAGATGGACTCAAAGACACTTTAAAAAATAAGGATTTTATTTGGCTGATGGCTATATTTTTTATAGGTTTGGGAGTTTTCAATGGCGTAGCAACTTGGATTGAAGATATTTTACGACCAAGAGGTTTTAGCACTACACAGGCCGGCATCACAGGAGGAATGCTGATTTTGAGTGGAATTTTAGGAGCTCTGATAATGCCATTATTATCTGATCATTATAAAAAAAGAAAACCCTTCATTACAATTGCTCTTGTTGGGGCAATAATTGGTCTTGTTGGATTGACTTTTGCTAATAGTTATTGGTTACTTTTAACTTCAGGATTTATTTTGGGATTTTTCTTACTAAGTGCAGGTCCTATTGGATTTCAATATGGTGCTGAGATAACTTATCCAGCTTCGGAAGGAACTTCCAACGGCATGCTAATTCTTGCTGGTCAAATTTCGGGTATTGCATTTATTTTTGCAATGGATAGTCTTAAATCTTCACAAACTGGCTCAATGACCATTCCACTCGTTGCATTGCTTATTCTTATGGTTTTCAGTTTATTAATGGCTTTTAAATTGAAAGAATCACCGCTGATGAAAAAATAAAATTTGTAAAATATATACAATATCGTTGAATTTCCAGCATTTCATTGTCTTAATATTCTATTCCACAATTTCGCCAATCATAGTGGCAGCAGTGCAACTTAATGCCCTAACTCTCACATAATCACCAATTTTGGCATCATTTGTTTCAAAAACCATAACTTTATTTTGGTCGGTTCTTCCAGAAAATTGACTCTTAGAACGTTTGGAAACAGCTTCTACCAACACAGAAAATATCTTTCCTAAATCTTTCTTATTATTTGCCAATGAACTTGCCTGCTGAACTTCTATTATTTCCTGCAATCTGCGATTTTTCACTTTTACTTCCACATCATCATCGAGTTTTTTAGCAGCCAAAGTATCAGGCCTTTCTGAATACATAAACATAAAGGCATAATCGTAACCAACTTCCTTCATTAAGGAAACTGTATCCTGATGCTCTTCTTCAGTTTCACCACAAAATCCAGCAATAATATCTGTCGAAAGTCCGCAATCAGGAATTAATTTTTTAATCAAAGCTATTCTATCAAGATACCATTCACGAGTATAGAATCTTTTCATTCTTTTAAGTACTTCATTATTACCAGATTGCACTGGCAGATGAATTGAATTACAAATATTTGGAGTTTCAGCAATTGTTTCTATCAGCTCATCAGAAATATCTTTTGGATGTGAAGTAGAAAATCTAACCCTCAAATTTGGATTTATAGCTGCAACTTTTTTTAATAATTCTGAGAAATTAATTTTCTCAGAACTATCACTCCAGTGGTAGGAATTAACATTCTGACCAAGCAGAGTAACCTCTTTATAACCTTTTGAAATTAAATCCATCGCTTCTGCCACAATAGTCTGAGGATTGCGGCTGCGTTCGTGTCCTCGAGTGAATGGAACAACACAATAAGCACAATAATTGTCGCAACCACGCATGATAGAAATAAATGCTGAAACACCATTTTTATCAAGTCTGACAGGAGAAATATCGTCATAAGTTTCTTCGAGAGAGAGAACTACGTTCGCCATTTGTCGGCCATCTTGGAGTTGATTAATCATCTCAGGCAAGTTACGATAAGCATCAGGACCGGCGATTAAATCTACAAAAATCTCTTCCTCAAGAAGTTGATTCTTTAATCTCTCGGCCATACAACCAAGTATTCCAACTTTCAACTGAGGGTTTATCCTTTTTAATGCTTTGAATTCTTGAATGCGATTTCTTACTCTTTTTTCAGCGTTATCTCTTATGGAACAGGTGTTTACAAAAATAACATCGGCTTCAGCTGCTTGCTGTGTAAGTTCATAACCAGCATTTATCATAATAGATGCAACCACTTCACTGTCAGCAACATTCATTTGACATCCGTAGGTTTCAACAAATAATTTCTTCATGTAAAAGGATAATTTTCGATAGTCGGCAAAAATAACTTTTTTATGCTAATGTAAATTCGACAATTAGTATTACATCTCTACAAATAAATCGGAGTAAACTTTTCTAACTTTTGGCATAATTCCATATTTATCATCTTTACTACGAAAGCCAGTTGCAACTAAGGCTAAAACTTTCAAACCTTTTTCTTTTAAGGAGAGAATTTCGCTATATTTTTCGGCATCAAAGCCTTCCATCGGACAAGCATCAATTTCCTCCAAGGCACAAGTTGTCAATAAGTTGCCGATTGCAATATATGTCTGTTTGGATGCCCATAAGAGCTTCGCGCCATCGTCAGAATTATTGATAAAATTATTAATCATGGATTTATATCCGTGTAAATCCTCCATGGATTTATTCTGAATTTTAGACATAAGTTTGATAAATTCTTGGGTGTAGGAATCATCAATTTTTTCAATTGCACAAAACACAAATAAGTGAGATGCTGTAGTGATCTGCAGTTGATTATAAGAGTGTGGAAAAAGAGATTTTTTGATTTTGTGATCACTCACCACAATAATTTTATAAGGTTGAAGTCCTAAAGAAGAAGCCGTTAAACTTATTGAATGTTTGAGTGTATTAACCTGATTATCTGTAAGTTTTCTATTTATATCAAATATTTTGGTAGCGTATCTCCATTTTAATGATTCTATAATTGTACTCATTTGGTATTAAAATTTAGGCTACAAAACTACATAAAATCATCATATTACTATGTATGGCTGTTATTTATTATAAACTGAGTTTTATAAAAAATCGATAGGGAAATTTCCAAGAATCGATATTTCTGAATAGTAAATTCCATTTTTGTTTATCAGATTTTAAATTACTTTAGAAGTCTAAAAATTCATCAATATTATGAAGAAATATCTCTTCGTTTGTATGGGAAATATTTGCAGGTCGCCGATGGCTGAAGGTATTGTTAGAGAAGTATTTAGGAAGAATAATATTTCAGCAATCATTGATTCTGCTGGCACTATTTCAATGCACCAAGGAGAATCGCCAGACAGAAGAGCTCAACAAGAATTGGCAAAACACAATATAAATATTTCAAATTTAAGAGCAAGAAAGATTACTCCTTATGACCTTGAAAATTTCGATTTTATTTTCGCCATGGACAAAAGCAATTATGATTTTATCATAAATAAAGCCTCCGAATCTCAGAAAAAAAAGGTTGATTTATTTATGAATATTTATGAGCCTAAAAAAAATATTTCCATTCCTGACCCTTATTATGACAATGGATTTGACCTTAATTATGCAATGATTTTGAAATCAGCTCAGGTTTTAGCATCAAATATTTTGATAGGATTATTAGAAAGGGAAAAAAATAATAATGAAATTTAGAAAGGCAAAATTTTATCAAAACTCCACATCCCTATCAGGGCTTGCTCTCCAAAGGTTTAAGAGAAATAAGCTTTCCATGTTTGCACTAATTTATATTTGCATTTTTGTAATTATTGCTGTTCTCGGATACCTTCTCACTCCCGATAAAACTCCATTTGCAAATAATCAAAATTTGGAATTATCGACAAAAAAACCAGGTTTTAAAGTTAAGATATTAAATCTTAAATCTAATCAACCAGAAAAAAAATCATCAATTTTATTGACTATGATTTATGGTAAAACAAATGATTATGAGGATATTCCAATATTTTCCTACAAGATAAATGGTCAATTTTTAGAAGCAGAACTTTTCACTGGAATGACTCCGAATAATGGTGAAAAAATAAATTATGAACTCACAGATATTGCTTTTTCCATTCAGCCACGAACAATAATTTTAAAAAATAAAACTGTAATTTTTAAAGAAATAAGTGGCAAAGAGCAAAATATTGATTTGGCAGAACTTCAAAATTTGGTAAGGACAAAAAATATAGAAGTTCGAACCTATTTATTAGGAACCGACCGCTTTGGGCGCGATTTATTAAGCCAATTAATTATTGGAAGCCGAGTAAGCCTTTCGGTGGGATTTATTGCTGTGTTCATTTCACTTATAATTGGAATAAGCTTAGGATTAATATCTGGCTATCTGGGTGGTAAAATTGACGAATTAATTATTTGGTTTATAAATGTTGTGTGGAGCATACCAACCTTGCTGCTTGTAATTGCTATCACTATGGCTTTGGGCAAAGGTTTCTGGCAAGTATTTATAGCTGTGGGACTTACAATGTGGGTAGAAGTTGCACGAGTTGTGCGAGGGCAAGTGATGAGTATAAGAAATAAAGAATTTGTTGAAGCTGGAATTGCATTTGGATACTCAAATTTTAGGATACTATTCCGTCATGTTTTGCCAAATATTCTAAGCCCCGTAATTGTTATCTCGGCTGCAAATTTCGCCTCAGCAATTCTTATAGAAGCTGGATTAAGTTTCCTTGGTATTGGCGTTCAACCTCCAGTGCCATCATGGGGCACCATGATTAAAGAACATTATGGATATATAATTCTCGATTATGCATATTTGGCAATAATTCCAGGATTAGCAATTATGCTAATGGTACTTACTTTTATGATTGTTGGAAATGGGCTGCGCGATGCTTTAGATGTTAAAACTGTTCAAGATTAATTTAAATATTGTCAGATGTAAGTCAGCTTTATAGCTCAGAAAAATACTCTTAAAAGAGATTTTATTTCTGATAAGTTATAAAATTAATCATCTATTGTATTGTCTTTATTATCAGTATAATAATATTTTATATGAGTATGATAAGGAGATAAATCCTCATCATCGTTTTCATCAAATTCGTCGTCAAATTCGTCCTCCAAAGAAGGTTTCTGAACTCCTTGTTTTCTGAAATAAAATGCAAAAACTATCCCAGCAATTGCACCCATGATATGAGACTCCCAAGAAATATTTTCTTTTGGAAAAAGCTCAGGGAAAAAGCCCCAAACCATGCTTCCATAGAGAAAAATCACCAGCATTGCAAAAGCCATTAAACCAAAAACTTTACGTATTAAAGCGCTGACAATATGAAAAGAAGCCATAGCGTAAATTAAACCCGAAGCACCAATATGATAATTTGTCCTTGCAAAAAACCAAACCCAAATTCCAGTAGTTAACCACATCATTATCAAACTCTTGAATGCAAACTCTTGATAAAAATAAAATAACGCCCAGCCAAGAATTAAAAATGGAAAGGAATTGCTAAAAATATGACCCAGATTGCCATGAATAAAAACGCCAGTAATAATTCCCAATAAACCATCCGCATGCAATGGATGAACTCCTAAAAATGCTAAATCTAAATTGAAAATATTCTGCAAAACAAAAACTAACCACATTACTGCCAAAAATATCAATGGCCATTTTAAGCTCGTTAAAATTCGCCTTAACTCCTTATCCATTTTACTTAAAATCATCTGTCAAAGATAAAATATTCGTCATTCAAAAAGTAAATATTTTATTCAATTCCTTTTAAATTATTCCCATAGAATAATTTAAAAGGAATTGACTTGCCTTGGATTGTAAGATTTGCAATCTTATTCAAAACAAAAATATGATGCAATAATTCATGATAATTATATCATTTTCAATGAAAAAATAATTATACCTTTGCCATCAGAATTCAAATATCCCTTTCTAAGGAATTTTTGATTTATAAAGAAGAGTGGAGAGATTAGGCTCTATGAAACTCTGACAACCTTCCTTATTAGAAGGAAAAGGTGCCAATACCTAAATCACTGTATAAGTGATGATTATAAATTGATTAATTTTAATAATGATAAATTTTATTTTAGTTGGTTTAGATAAATTGCAATTTATTAACTGCATGAAAGCATTGTGCTCAAAAATAAAATTTTAAGAAAAAATACATTATGAACAAAATACAAATATTAAAAAGCATATTATCACAGAGAATAATGATACTCGATGGAGCCATGGGAACCATGATTCAAAAGGAGAAGTTAGAAGAAAAAGATTATAGAGGTGAGCGTTTCAAAGACTGGAAACAACTTTTAAAAGGCAATAATGACCTTTTGAGCCTTACCAAACCAGAATTAATTGAAAAAATCCATGAAGAATACCTTGAAGCTGGTGCAGATATTATAGAGACAAACACTTTTAACTCTCAGAAAATCAGCTTATCCGACTATGGCATGGAGAATTTGGCTTACGAAATAAATTTGGAGGCAGCAAAGATTGCTGTAAAAGCAGCAAAAAAATTTACTGCCAAAAACACATCAAAACCACGCTTTGTTGCTGGCGCTATTGGTCCTACTAATAAAACGGCTTCCATGTCACCTAAAGTTAGTGACCCAGGTTTTAGAGCCGTAAGTTACGACGACTTGAAAGAAGCTTATTATGAGCAAGCAAAAGGTCTTTGGGATGGCGGCGTAGATATTTTTCTTGTGGAAACAATTTTTGATACTTTAAACGCAAAAGCTGCTCTTTTTGCCATTGAAACTTTTATGGATGATATCGGAGAAAAAGTTCCCATTATGATTTCTGGTACCATTACCGATTCCAGTGGCAGAACACTTTCTGGACAAACAATAAATGCTTTTCTTACTTCATTATCTCACATAGAAGTTTTAAGCATTGGGCTAAACTGTGCTCTGGGAGCAAAAGAAATGAGACCATATCTCGAGGAGATGTCTAAAAATTCCTCCTTCTTTGTAAGCGCTTATCCTAATGCTGGTTTGCCAAATCAGTTTGGAGAATATGATGAGACGCCGCACTCAATGGGTCATCATATCGTAGATTTTATTGACAATAAATTTGTAAATATTGTCGGTGGTTGCTGCGGAACTACTCCTGAGCATATTCATGAATTTGCCGAAAAATCGAAAAATTCTGCCGTCAGAATTCCACCAATAAATCAGCATATAACTATGCTAAGCGGATTAGAACCAGTAAAAATTACAAAAGAATCAAATTTCGTAAATATTGGCGAGAGAACAAATGTAAGTGGTTCGCGAAAATTTGCACGACTTATAAGGGATAAAAAATACGAAGAAGCTCTTGAAATCGCTAGAAATCAAGTGGATGGCGGTGCACAGATAATAGATATTTGCATGGATGATGCCATGCTGGATGCCAAAGAAGAAATGGCTAAATTTGTAAATCTTGTTATGTCAGAACCAGATATTGCAAAAGTTCCTATAATGCTCGACAGCTCCAAATGGGATGTTTTGGAGGAGGGTTTGAAAAGAATACAAGGCAAAACAATCGTCAACTCAATAAGCTTAAAAGAAGGTGAAACAATATTTTTAGAACATGCAAAAAAAATAAAACGCTATGGTGCTGCAGTGGTTGTAATGGCTTTTGATGAAAAAGGTCAAGCATCCTCGCTCGACGAGAAAATAAAAATTTGCAAGAGAGCTTATGACTTGCTTACTTTAAAAATACATTTCCCTGCAGAAAATATTATTTTTGACCCAAATATATTAACCATAGGTACTGGCATTGAGGAACATAACAATTATGCAGTCGATTTTATTGAGGCTACCAAATGGATAAAAAAGAATCTTCCTTATTCCAAAGTCAGTGGCGGTGTAAGCAATCTTTCTTTTGCTTTTAGAGGTCATGACACCGTTCGTGAGGCAATGCATTCCGCTTTTCTATATCACGCCATTAAAGCAGGTATGGATATGGGAATAGTGAATCCAGCAATGCTGCAAATTTATGATGATATTCCAAAAGACCTTCTTTTACTCGTTGAAGACGTGATACTTAATAGAAATTCTCAAGCCACAGAAAAACTAATTGACTATGCTTCAAATCATAAAAGTAATGGTCAAGTAGAATTAGTAAAAGAAGAAGAATGGAGAAATAAAAATATAGAGGAGAGACTCTCCCATTCATTAGTAAAAGGACTTACCTCATTTATTGAGGAAGATATAAATGAAGCTCTAAAAGCTTATCCTTCTGCACTTTCAATAATAGAAAAACCATTAATGAATGGGATGAATATTGTCGGCGAATTATTTGGTAGCGGCAAAATGTTCCTTCCGCAAGTTGTGAAGAGTGCAAGAGTGATGAAAACAGCTGTGGCAATCCTTATGCCCTACATTGAAGCGGAAAATAATGGCGAAAAAACCTCTGCAGGAAAAATATTATTGGCAACGGTGAAAGGCGATGTTCATGATATTGGGAAAAATATTGTGGGAGTAGTTTTAGCATGCAATAATTTTGAAGTTATCGACCTCGGCGTAATGGTGCCTACCGAAAAAATAATTCAAACAGCTATCGATGAAAAAGTTGATATTGTGGGACTTAGCGGATTGATAACTCCATCGTTGGAAGAAATGGCAAATGTAGCTGCCGAAATGAAAAGAAGAGGAATGAATATTCCTATTCTAATCGGAGGTGCCACAACATCGGAAATACATACTGCTGTAAAAATATCTCCAAGCTATGATTCAGCAGTAGTGCATGTAAAGGATGCTTCACTGAGCGTAAATGTAGCTGCAAAATTAATTTCGGATGATTTAAAGTATAAATTTCATCAAGAAATTAAAGATAGATACAACATTTTAAGGCAAAAAATAGCCGCTAAAAATATCAAAAAAGAATATATCTCTTTTGAAAAAGCCAAAGAAAAATCCTTTAAATGGAATAGATTTGATGCCAAAATAACAAAGCCTAATAAATTGGGATTAAATATTTTAACTAATTTCGATTTAAAAGAAATAATTCCATTTATCGACTGGAGCTTCTTTTTTCACGCGTGGAGAATACCTGGTAGATATCCCGATATTTTTGAACATCCAGAAAAAGGTATAGAAGCTCGCAAACTCTTTGAAGATGGGCAGAAAATGCTTGACAAAATAGTGGAGAAACATTGGCTTCAGGCAAAGGCCGTAATTGGAATATTTGAGGCCAACAGCGAAGGAGAAACTGTTGAGGTAAAAACCAATGCTGGAATTGTTAACTTAGAATTTCTAAGAAACCAGCAAGCTAACAAAGATTTTAATCTTTGTCTTTCAGATTTTATTGCGCCAAAATCATCTAATACATTAGATTATATAGGATTTTTTGCAGCAACTACCGGAATTGGCATTGAAAAATATGTAAAAGAATTTGAAAATGCTAACGACGATTACAGCGCAATCATGATAAAACTTTTGGCCGACCGCTTAGCAGAAGCATTTGCAGAACTTTTACATTATAAATTAAGGACAGAATATTGGGGGTTCGCACCCAATGAAACCATTGACCACGAAGATTTTTTAAAAGAGAGATACCGAGGAATTCGGCCTGCAGCAGGCTATCCCGCCTGTCCCGACCATTCAGAAAAAGCCAAAATATTCGATATTTTAAAGGCCACAGAAAATACTGAAATCTTGTTGACGGAGAACTTTGCCATGTATCCAACAGCTGCCGTAAGTGGCTACTATTTTGCTAACCCACAATCAAAATATTTTAATGTGGAAAAAATTGATTCTGACCAATTAGAAGAATTTGCAAAACGCAAAAAACAGGATATTTCCATAATTAAAAAATTTATTTCACAAAACATAATAGAGTAAATATGAAAGTAATAGATCATATAAGACAATCAAAAGGAACACTATTTTCGTTTGAAATATTGCCCCCATTGAAGGGTGAACATTTTGAACAAATACTACAAAACATACAAGATTTGCTCGAATTTGAACCTGCATTTATTGATGTAACCTATCATCAACAGGAAGTTGAATATAGAGATTTGCCCAATGGAAACATCGAAAAACGTACCGTTCGCAAAAGACCAGGCACAGTTGGTATTTCTGCAGCAGTACTCTTCAAAACGGGTATAGATGTTGTGCCACATCTTATCTGTGGTGGATTTTCGCAAGAAGAGACCGAAAATGCTCTCATAGACCTGCATTTTTTAGGAATAAATAATATCATGCTTTTAAGAGGGGATCCTCCATCTACCGTAAAATATTTTAAACCTGAACCCGATGGACATAAAAATGCATTAGGATTAGTGAAGCAGGTAAACAACTTAAACAATGCTATTTACCTCGAAAAAGAACTTCAGAATACTCACTCAACCGACTTTTGTATTGGAGTGGCTGGCTATCCAGAAAAACATTCAGAAGCACCAAATAAGCAGCTGGATATAAAATATTTAAAACAGAAAGTAGATGCAGGTGCTGAATACATAGTTACCCAAATGTTTTTTGATAATAAAAAATATTTCGATTTTGTAAATGATTGCAGAGAAGTGGGCATTAAAGTTCCAATAATTCCAGGCTTAAAACCTTTAGTAAGCATAAATCAGTTGATGAATTTACCTCAAACATTTCATATAGATATGCCAGAAGCTCTTGTAAATGAAGCTATTAAATGCAAAGATAACATTTCAGTTCGACAATTGGGAATTGAATGGGCCATAGCGCAAGCCAAAGAATTAAAGAAATCTGGCGCTCCAGTAATTCACTTCTACACCATGGGTAAATCGGATAATATTATGAAAATCGCTAAAGAAGTTTTCTAATATTATCTTCTTTTAACACTAAATATTTTACAATTTGATGCAGACAGATAGCCAATTAGACTATATTTGCCGCCTTAAAATATTAACAATAAAATGCATTTTATGGCAGGCAAGAGAACTTATACAATGGTGAAACCCACAGCAATGCGCAAGGGTTATATGGCGGCAATAATGAACAAAATAGCCGAAGGAGGATTTAAAATTGTGGCAGCAAAAATGACCAAACTTAGCAAAGAAGAAGCTGAAGCTTTCTATGCAATTCACAAAGGTCGTCCATTTTTTGATGAATTAACAAGCTTTATGTCTTCTGGACCAATCATAGCAATGGTTGTAGAAAAAGAAAATGCTGTAGAAGCATACAGAAATTTTATCGGCAGCACCAACCCAGCAGAAGCCGCAGAGGGAACAATTCGCAAACTCTATGGTACTAACATTGGCGAAAATGCAATCCATGGTAGCGACAGCGATGAAAATGCTGCTATTGAAACTAATTTCTTCTTCAGCGACAGAGAAATTTTTGGTTAGATGAATTTTGAGATTTATTTAAATTTCCAAAAACTTATTCAAATCAATTGAAATTTAAGGCAGATATTCTTTAAAACTGCCGTCAGAAAAGAAAAATACTATACGCTCGATATTCGATTTGTTAGTCAATCCCAAGGATGATTTAACAGCCTGAATATCGGGCTTTACTTTTTCCACTGCTCCATAATTAACTTGCTCTTCCTCCTTAGTCATCGAACTTTCATTAGAAACTACTGGCGACACTATTTTCTGTGTTTCTGCATTTTTACCAAACAGAAGCCAATCGGCATCCACCTCTGGAAAAGCATTTAAAACTTTCATCACAAAATCCAAACTTGGTTTATTTCTGCCCGACAAAACATGAGAAAGGGAAGACGCCTGAATGTCTATCTTTGCAGCAAAATCGCCGTTAGAAAGATCACTATCTTCAATCAATTTCTTAATTCTATTTAGCATAATAATGATGTATATAATTTTACAAATGTATAAAATTATTAATCATTACATTTGTAAATTAAATATATTTTTACAAATGTAAATTTTAATTACTTTATTAATATTTTTATTTTAATTCCTAATATAGAGCTATTTACAGAAAATGTAATTAAAATCAATAGAATTAAAATTTTTTAAATGATAACTTTCTATAAATTAATTTAAAATACTGGTTTATAATTTATTGCGATAATATTTATCAGTCAATTTACAAATGTATTTAAAATTATAAAAAAAATTAAAATAATATGATATTCCAATTGTAAATTTGGAGTATTTTTTTACCTAAGCTTTATCTTTAGAGCAGAAAAATTTATTTACTTAAGGTATCTAAGAGCGAAGTTTTTATAAGGATTATTAATTTAAAGATGCTTGCAAATGGAGATAGGAAATAAAAAAACGGATTGCATAAGCGGGATTCTGTTTGGGTTCATTGCTGAACTTAGTCTGTCATTTATCTATACCTGAAGTCACCCGCAGGTTCTATCGACTAACCCCCTGGCATTTGAGCGAGCAACTCACTTACTCGAAAGTATATCCAGTATATTTAGTCTCTCATCCCATAAGGTTTACCCCCAGCGCATGTTGCCATACGTTGGTGTGAGCTCTTACCTCACATTTTCACCCTTATCCTGCAAAAGCAGGACGGTTATTTTCTGTGGCACTTGCTGTGAACAAAGACTTTACGCCTTTTGCCCCCTTCCCGTTAGGAAGTATGGCGCTCTATGATGTCCCGACTTTCCTCTCTCGCACCCGAAGGTACAACAGCGACAAACACAATCCGTTTTCAATGGGCAAAAGTAATTCTTTTAATATAGCATTTTATGACTATTTATAGATAAAAAAAATGCTCGCAGTAAAGACTGAGAGCATTTATGCCATAAAAAATGTTTTTCATTTATCTGTTTATGACAATCTTTTTAATAGTTGATGTTTTATCAGTTGAAATAACTTCCATCAAATAAATGCCATCAGTTAAGTTTGATAAGTCAAAACTCTTTTGGCTGCTAATTGATTGTTTAACTTGCTCAGAATAAACCAATTTGCCTGCAATAGAATATACATTAATTTTATCTAAAACAATAGCTTTTTTGAAATTAAGATTAACCATACCGGTTGTTGGATTTGGAAATACATCTAAATCAATGTTTACAAAAGTTTTGTCAATTGAGACTGAACTTGGAGCCCAAGCCACTGAAATGGATGTGAGGTTAGCATCTGTTGGTGTAACTGTAGAAGCTGTAGTACCTTTGGCAAAGGTGAAAGTACTCAAGAATTTATGAGATCCATTTGCTGGTTCTGGTTTACACCAAGAACTTTCGACTATAACTTTATAATTGCCATCGGGCATAAGTGTTCCAGCAGCATTTTTCCCGTCCCAAGTAATAGTTTTGGTGCCGAAAGCTTTCATTGTTGTAGAAGATGTTAAAGTAGCGCCAGTAATTGCGTCTGGTGCTGTATTTTGACCAGATTTTGTTACCCAGCTTGGCAAATGGTCGTTAGTTCCTGCGGACCAAAAACGTGCTCTGGTTTTTACAAAAGTACCATTGGCATCTTCAATCCAGATTGCCATAACATTTTTTGTAGCTTGCGCATTCACAGCAGTTTGTGTGAAGGTAAAGGTCATTGTTCCTGCGGTTTGTGCTTTTAAATTGCTAATTGAAATAGTGAATAATAAACCGAAGAGCAAAAAAAATACTTTTAATTTGTTGGTTTTTTTCATAAAGAAAATTTAATACATAAATATAATAATTAATTTAGTTGCGAAGTTACTTTGAAATAATTTAAAATGTCAAATTTGAAAAATAATAAATATCATATCTATAAATCTATATATAATACTAACAATAATAATGACTTAAAGTAGATTTATAGTGAGATAAACATCGAGATTTGCTATTATTTTCTTTTTATTTTGTTGTAAAAACGTCGAATTATGCTAATAGAAAATGAAATTTTAAAATTTTGCAGATGTTTTATTATAATTCTGAGGAATCGAAACTTCTGTAGCTCCTACTCCATAATCGCGCATTGATGCAGGGCGATATTGAATCTCCTTTTCATCAAGAATTTCCTTTATTTCTTCTTTCAATCTACCCTTGCCAACACCATGGATAAACACAACTTTTAGAAAGTGATGTTCAATAGCCGAAAGCAAGCATTTATTAAAATAATCTATCTGCGTTAAGAGCATTTCATGGTCAGTCATTGAAGAAAGGTCATCGACAAGTTCCCAAATATGCATATCTACAACTGCCATATTATCAGTGGTTTTGTATTTCAATATTTCATCATTGCGTTCTGATTGCTTCACTACAGTGGCGATTATTTCATTTACTTTTTTAGTTTTTTCTTTAAGTTGGTGAATTATTGCCAAATCCCTAAAATTGAACAGACGAAATATGACAGATTTTTCCTTCATATAGTCAACATTTTGATATGCTGTATCTTTGTAAAATTTACTACCTCTGACTTCCAATTCAGTGTCGATTGGAGCATAAATTTGAGTCGAAGAATTGTGTATTATCAAGGTTTGAATAAGTGTATTTTCCCAAAAATTCAAGTCATCGCGGCGCATTTCTGCAATTAAATATCTACTAAAAGGCTTTATTTCAGTAGAAATAATTTTCTTAAAATCATTTTCATTTTTTTGATATACAACCACATACAACGAAAATTCGGAAACATTAATCAAATAAATACTCATATCGCCTGAAATCAGCCAAGCTTGATCGTGAGGAACAAAGGCTAAATAAGCAGCATAATTCTCAGATTTTTTTTGCGAGGGATAAAGAATTAAGGAATCTGACGCAAAGGAAGAATTATCGAGAAATGTTTTGGGCTTCTCAATCTTTATATTTTTGGTATCAGCCACGTCGGTATTGAACATTCTTGTGGTAGCGCTATTTTCTTCCACAGAAATCAAATCTTTTGCCGAGTAAGGAATTTCGAAACCATCAGTAGTTGTAACATTTACGAGATTTATTCCAAGAATTTCGGACACCACACCCCCACCCTTTTCGTTAAGAAATTTTACTCTATCACCAATTTGAAATTTCATAATATTTATATTATTATTTTAGAAATATATAGGATAAAATGCCGTGCCTTTAGTTCCAAATTGAACTGCAGGAAGTGGTATTTTTAAAAAACTAAAAGTATTGAAAAGAAACTTAAGAAACTGATTATCAGTTTTTATCTTTGTTAAATCTACATCCAATGCAAGATAATATTGGCGAGAACGGTCAAAAATTGGTGTTTGAGAATTTTGTGGATTCGCATAACCACCAAGTAAACCATCTACGCCATAGCCCACAGCCAAATTGAGCCACTTAGGAAAAGTAAAAGACTCTGGCAAAAAGTTAGATATATTGGCCGAAAGCCAATAAGTTTGACCATTATAATCTTTCAAAATATTTTCTAATGTGGTAGAGCCAAGAGTATTAGGACGATATTGAGGGAAAGAAGTGGAATGAAAACTATATTTTATCAGTAGCCTTTGTTCTTTCCAAACCATCTGTTGACTCACAAAAAGAGCTGTACCAAAAGTATTTGCAGCCATATCGCCAAAAGAAAATCCCCAGCTACTCGAAACACCATCAAAAATTTCAACTGTTGACAGATAAATTAATCCCAAACCTCCACCAAAAATTAGTGCTTTATTTTCTTTTACGCCTATATATCGCATCAAATCATAAGCAGCTCTACCAAAAGTGTAGGAAGTAAAGCTATGACCAGCTTTATCCATTTGAAGCCATTCTGTGTTATCATTGAAAGTATGAAAACTTGATTTCGTAAATTTATTGTACCAATTAGAATATAACCACGCTAACGAGCCTGTGTATAAAACACCTTCTACAGAAGCAACCACAGCAAAACGCTTTTGATGAAAAACTGTATCAGCAGGCAATATTTGCGAATGCAAATTACTATAAAATAGCATTATAGGCAAGATTAATACGCTTCCAAAAAAGCCTTTCATGGTTGAGAATTAATTTATAAATGCCTTTATTATTTCAAAATATGCTGCTTTATCCTTTGAAAAAGTATTGGTATAATCTGCCTTTTTTATTGATTGTATCTCTACATTATCATTATTAATTTTAGCCAAATTTTTCATTTCTTTTGATGTAAATAGCAAATCATCATCGCCATTAATAAGCAAATATTTACTGGTATTGGCATATTTTCCAGCAAGAGCATATTTAGGCTCAAGCAACATTTTATCATAAGCCAAAGGAATCATAACATCTTCATTTTTAACTGTTTTAACAGCTTTTTGGTAAGAATTCAAATCGGAATATAGTGAATCGGCTATAGCTTTTTGAACATCGCGACGTGCGCTACAGGCACATATCGATAAAGAAGCTCCAATTCCTTTTCCATATAAGTAAACTCTGCTGATGCCATAAGTTTTATGTGCAAAGTCAATTGCAGCATCGAGATCGCTGGCAAATTGAGGATAAATCAAAAAATTATTATTGATTTTGAAATCGTCGCTGCCACCAA
This sequence comes from Bacteroidetes bacterium CG2_30_33_31, assembly GCA_001872625.1. GTDB lineage: Bacteria > Bacteroidota > Bacteroidia > Bacteroidales > UBA1556 > UBA6267. The sequence goes on along the minus strand of MNXP01000061.1, from coordinate 11,346 downwards.
AACCTCGATAATCATAAGTAAGCACATTGAAACCTGCTGAGGTAAAATATGATGCCATTTCTATCATCGTAGACATATTGCCTTCTCCATCATTGCTGAGAACCACAACAGTTCCAGAAGTTTTTTCTGCGCTAAAATACCATCCCTTAAGATTCACCCCATCTTTGGTAGCAAAACTCACATCTCGGTATTTGACACCAAAATCACTTGGCGAGATTGTATATTCCTTTTCTGGTTTTAATGACATTATAACCACTGAAATAGTGGTAATTAGAAGTAAGACAGTAAATTTTTTCATAAAGATTTCCTAATGATTTTTAATGTTAATTTAGATTTGCTAAAGTATTAATAATTAGTAAAGCTTTTTAATGGGATTTTATCATAAAAGAAAAATTAAAAAAAGTGAACTATAAATTAAACATTATGAATTTCAAACTACTTTAGCAAAATTGATTTTAAATTAAATAAGTATGAAAATTGGTTTTCGTATTCCATCTATCACCAAGCGCATTTCGGCTCGCACGTCGGTAAGTCGTGTGCTTAGACAAAATATGGGATTGAAAATGCCTAATGGTTATGGCTGGGTATCAAACCCGAAAAAGTTTTTGTACAACAAAGTTTATAATAAAACCTCAAAAGGATGCTTAATAAATTTGGCAATATTAATTACAATGCCATTTCTTTTACTTTTCCTAATTTTGATAATTTTATAAACTACCTCTCTCAAATTTTTCATCATTCGCGGCAACTCACTTTATTAGTTTAAAATGAAAGATAGCCTAATCTGAATTAATTGGAATTTTTATAGTCTTGAAACGCTCCTCAGTTAGCGAATGAGCTCTAATTAAGCAAATTAATATTAAATATTTAATGTTCACCATCTAATATTAAAGGTTCATTTACATCTTTAATTTAATTATTGGCATACTCTATTTCTTAATCTACATCCGAATAAGTATAATTTAATATAATATTGAAAACTAATTATTTACAAAATATTAGATGTGTTTGTTCGTGCTTTTAATAAGTCGAATGAGTAGATAGATTTATATTTCTTGAAACGATTTTTTAAAAATTTTATTTAGCCATTCGGGACAAATAATAGGTTTATTTTTTTCTTTTGACAAAAATATCAAAGTAGTCTCTCCTCGATTTATCATTTCATTTTGCTGATTATAAATCTCATATATGAAATTCATTCGAGTTCGAGGCAACTCATTTATAATGGTTTTTATTGTCAATAAATCATCGTACTTTCCTGGTTTAATGTATTTTATGCTCATATTAATTACTGGCATAAAAATTCCATTATCTTCCAATTCCTTGTATGAAGTTCCTAAAGTTCTTAATGCTTCAGTACGACCTACTTCATAATATTCAGGATAATTTCCGTAATAAACAAAGCCCATTTGGTCTGTTTCTCCATATCTTACTCTTAATTTAATTTCGCTGACAATCATTATAAAAATAATTATTTTGAATACAGCAAAATTAGTATTTTTGCCTTGCAAGGCTTATATACCACAATTTTATTTTTTTAATAACTCAATTCATGATTGCAAACAAAATTATCAGAGAAGCATCTTTTGTCAAGCTTCTGATTACTATTTCATTATCAACAATATTTATTAACTCTTGCAATAATGATTTAAATAATTCAGATATTTCTTTTTCAACTAAAACCGAATATATTCCAGTAAATTCTTCAAGCATAGCAAATATTGATAGCAATATGTATAAAGAAATTGCTCCATATAAATCGCATTTAGATTCAAGCATGACGGTGCAAATTGGCTATACTGATAGCGAGATTTTCAAACAACAACCTAATGGACTTTTGAATAATCTTTCTGCTGATATGCTAATGGAGGAAGCCAAATTGGCAACAAAAAATACCAATCATACACCCGATTTTTGTTTGCTCAACTATGGTGGATTGCGCTATTCTTTGCCCAATGGGAAGATAACTCTTGCTGATGTTTATCAGATGATGCCATTTGATAATGAACTTGTGATTCTAAAACTTTCAGGGGAGAAAGTTGATTCAATATTCAAATATATTGCATTTACTGGAGGACAGCCAATTGCAGGCTGTACAATTGAAGTAGCAAAAAATAAATACAGAAATGCAAAAATTAATGGGAAAGATTTTGACAAATCAAAATCATATTTTGTATTAACATCCGACTATTTAGCAAGTGGTGGTGATAAAATGAACTTTTTGCAGAATCCTCTCGCAAGCTTTGACACAGGACTTTTACTTAGAGATGCGATGATAAATTATATTAAAAAAGAAAGTTCAAAAGGGAGAAAAATAATTGCTTCCAATGAAAAACGAATCAAATTATTACGATAATGATTAACCGAAGAAAATTTATTAAAATTGCTGGTAGCACTGGAATAGTCTTAGGTTTGGGAAGCCTTCCTTTAAATCTTTTTGCAGAAGATAAATCAAAAAATATTACTATTACAATATTGAGTACCAACGACATGCATAGCCGAATAGAGCCATTTCCATCGACAGATAAACACAATCCAGGAATGGGTGGAATGGCCAAAAGGGCTGCACTTATTAAAAAAATTAGAAATCTTGGCAATGAAGTAATACTTTTAGACGCAGGCGACATTTTTCAAGGAACACCTTATTATAATGAATATCACGGAGCCTTGGAAATAAAACTTATGACAGAAATGGGCTATGATGCTGCTACAATTGGCAATCATGAATTTGACAACGGTTTGGATAATCTTAGCTCACAAATTTCTAAGGCTGGATTCCCATTTATTTGCTCCAATTATGATTTCTCCAGGACCCCGATGTCTGGAAAAACTATTGATTATAAAATTTTTGAAAAATCTGGAATTAAGATTGGCGTCTATGGCTTAGGAATAGAATTAAAAGGTCTTGTTTTTGAAAAAAACTATGGCAAATCAATTTACCTAGACCCCATAGAAACGGCTTTGAGCTATGAAAAACTGCTAAAGGAAAAAGGTTGTAATATTATTATCGCCATTTCACATTTAGGTTTTGAATATGAAACAGATAAAGTGAGCGATATAAAATTGGCAAAAGCAACCTCAAATACCGATATAATTATTGGAGGGCATACCCATACTTTCTTAGAAAAAGCCGAAATTGTTACAAATCAAAACAATAGAGAAGTAGTAATATCACAAACAGGTTGGGGAGGTATTAATCTCGGAAAAACCGATATAATTTTCTCTAAAAAATATATGCAAATAGTTAGCAATTCATATACACCCAAAATTATTAATAGTCAAGTGTAAAAAATGTTTTTTTTAAACTTTTTATTGTTGATATTTGCAGCACCTAACAACCAAATATTTTTGGTTTATGGTATTTTTAGCTCGAGCAAGCTTAAATTATTGAAGCAAAGGAACAAGGGGATTTTTTTTACATATAACTAACAACGAGAATATACATTTACGATGCCTAACATTCATGAAACTGTCTGGAAAAACTGTCTGGAAGTAATAAGGGATAATATTACTTTTCAAGCATTCAAAACCTGGTTTGAGCCTATCATTCCAGTTCAAATAAAAAATTCTGTATTAACTATACAGGTACCAAGTCAATTTTTCTATGAATGGATTGAAGAACATTATATTGATCTGCTAAAGAAAACAATACGAAAAGAACTTGGTGTTAGTGGCAAGCTCGAATATAGGATTGTAATGGAAAGAAATTTTAGCACACAAGAAGCCTATACAGTTAACTTACCAACTACAAACAAGAAGTCACTCAAGAATTACCCTACAAATATGCCTATTGAAATTAACCAAGGAAAGTCGAATGGCATTCCTAATCCGTTTATAATTCCAGGGCTTAAGAAAATCAAAGTAAATTCTCAACTCAATGAGGCAAAGTCTTTCGATAATTTTATTGAAGGAGATTGCAACAGATTAGCTCGTTCTGCTGGATTTGCTGTTGGACAAAACCCTGGTCGCACTTCTTTTAATCCATTCTTTGTTTATAGCAACAATGGATTAGGCAAGTCGCATCTACTTCAAGCTATAGGAATAGAAGTTAAAAACAACTTCCCTGAAAAAACCGTGCTTTATGTTAGAGCTGAGCAATTTATAAATCAGTTCATTGATTCGGTAAAAAACAATAGCCAAAATGATTTTATTCATTTCTACCAAATGATTGATGTTTTGTTAATGGACGATATTCATGACCTTGCAAACAAAGAAAAAACTCAAGATATATTTTTTCATATATTCAACCATTTGCATCAGCATGGTAAACAGCTTGTTATTACATCTGACAAGGCTCCTGTGGAATTAGAAGGAATAAAACCAAGACTTTTATCACGTTTCAAATGGGGATTAGCGGCAGATTTGCAGACTCCAGATTTAGAAACTCGAATTGCGATACTGCGCTCAAAACTTTATAAGGACGGTTTGGAAATGCCTGATGAAGTTGTAGAATATTTGGCCTACAGCATCACCACAAATATTAGAGAATTAGAAGGTGCACTCATTTCAATACTCGCTCAAGCCAGCCTTAACAAAAAACCTATCACCTTGGATTTAGCACGTCAGATGATAGATAAATTTGTAAAAAATACATCTCGAGAAATATCAATTGACTATATTCAAAAAGTGGTGAGCGATTATTTTAATATCCCTGTGGATATGATTAACTCAAAAACAAGAAAAAGAGAAATTGTCCAAGCTCGTCAGATAGCCATGTATTTTTCTAAAAAATATACAAAATCATCTTTAGCAACTATAGGAATTCACTGCGGAAATAAAGATCATGCAACGGTTTTACATGCCTGCCGAACCGTGAATAACCTCATTGATACCGACAAAGAATTTAGAGTGTATGTAGATGAATTAGAAAAAAAGATAAAGATTTAAATAATAATTTCAAGGCGTAGAATAAATTCTACGCCTTTTTATTTTATGCTAAAATAAATGTATTAGTCTGATTAGCAAGTATAAATTTAAATGATTCAAAAAAATATAAATTCGCCAAGTAATAACAAATAAGAAGATTATGGGACTTAAAGGAAGAATAACAATTATGAGCTTTCTCCAATTTTTTGTTTGGGGAGCATGGCTTATTACTATTGGCACTTATTGCTTTCATGCAAAAGGTTGGTCTGGAGCACAGTTTGGAGCAATATTTTCAACTCTTGCAATATCATCTATATTTATGCCCCCTTTGGTTGGAATTATCGCCGACAAATGGATGAACGCCGAAAAATTATATGGAATTTTGCATATTTTGTATGGTTTAGTATTGCTTTATGTTCCTTATGTCAACGACCCTGACACCTTATATTATGTGATTTTAAGTGCCATGATTTTTTATATGCCCACAATATCATTATCAAATTCCATTGCATTTACAATATTGAAAAACAATAATTATGATGTGGTGAAAACATTTCCGCCAATAAGAGTTTGGGGAACAATTGGTTTTATTGTGGCGATGTGGATTACTAATCTGAGCGGAAGTAAAGCTAATGCAAATCAATTTCTCATTGCCTCAGCTATGGCAATTGCACTCGGTATTTACTCTTTCACTTTGCCAAAATGTCCACCACAAAAATCAATATCAAAAAATGCAGGCTTTATTGAAATATTTGGTTTAAAAGCATTTAAACTTTTTGCAAACTATAAAATGGCAGTCTTTTTCATTTTTGCTATGTTTTTAGGAGCAGCTTTGCAACTTACCAATATGTATGGAGATTCTTTTCTTGATGATTTTAGAAACGTACCCCAATATGCAGATTCTTTCGTTGTAAAATACTCCACAATTATTATGTCCATATCTCAAATTTCGGAAACATTATTTATACTCTTAATTCCATTTTTTCTGAAACATTTTGGCATTAAAAAAGTCATGCTAATTTCAATGATAGCATGGGTTTTGCGCTTTGGACTATTTGCTTATGGAAATCCTTCTGACGGACTTTGGATGATAATTTTGTCGTGTATATTTTATGGTATGGCATTCGATTTTTTCAACATCTCAGGTTCATTGTTTGTAGAAACCACCACCGATTCTGGAATTCGCTCAAGTGCTCAAGGATTATTTATGATGATGACCAATGGCGTTGGAGCCTATTTAGGAAGCAAAATTAGCGGTTTGCTTATCGATGGCTATTTCACAACCAATGGTTTAAAAGATTGGCATTCAATATGGCTGACTTTCTCTATTTATGCTTTAATAATTGCAATTCTTTTTGCTATATTCTTTAAGCACAAACATAATCCGGAGGCTCTTGATACTATAAAACAATAATTTATTTTAATATGTAATAAGGGTTTGTATGTCATCTTGTGAATTTAGCAATAATTTTTAAAGTTTAAAGACCTTCTGCTTATTTTTGATAATAGTATCTACATTCTACCTCAATATAGAGAAGATAAATGCTCGCCAAGATGAGTTTCACTTAGCAAAACTCAAAACCGAATTTAAAAAAGCTAAAGCCTACTCTTTTTTCGAGCTTGAAATAAACAGCATTTAAAGAATATTTAAAAATATTTTATTATAAAACATCTACATTAATTATTTTTATAAATTTGGACTTTCAAAATATATTGTTTTGTTTGTCTCGTAAATAATTACAAATTTGCTTAAAACCAAAAAAATGGATAAAACCGACAACAGCTGCCCTGAGCAAAGCCGAAGGGAGCATTTAAAAACGGATATAGTATTAAAATACAGAGAATTAACTAAATTTACAAACCTCAAACTAAATACGAAATAACCGCCATATGGTGGATATACATTCGTTATCGCTCAGTGTGAAAAAGCCAACCGCACAAATGGCACATTTGGTTTTTCCAACACACAAGCCAACGCTCAAAAAACCAAAAGAGCCATTTTTTTCCAACGCTCGACAAAAAACTGCTAAGAAATAAACGACATTTAAAAAACTATTGTATTTTTGTCAAAAAATGACAAGTCAAATGAAGGAAATATTTGGAGAATATATAAAACGACTTCGGACAGAAAACGAATTGACACTAACTCAACTCGCTGCCAAACTTGACTTAGACTCTGCTAATCTTAGTAAAATTGAAAACAACAAAAGAGAGTTTGACGAAAAACGACTCGAACTTTTGGCAAATGTTTTCAATCTTGACTTAGCACAACTTCGGACGGAATTTTTCAGCGACATCATTGCAAAGAAAATTTACGAAAATAATTGTGACAGCGAAACGCTGATTTTAGCAGAACAAAAAGTTGAATATTTAAAATCAAAAAATCTTACAACAATATGAACATAGTATCTTTTTTCGCAGGTGCAGGTGGACTTGACCTAGGTTTCCAAAAAGCAGGATTTAATGTTATTTGGGCAAATGAATATGATAAGGAAATTTGGGAAACATACGAGAAAAATCATCCGCACACAATTCTTGACAGAAGAAGTTTAGTAAATATTCCTGCTGAAGATGTTCCCGAATGTGATGGAATAATTGGTGGTCCACCTTGTCAAAGTTGGAGTGAAGCGGGTGCAATGAAGGGAATTGCAGATAAAAGAGGGCAACTTTTTTATGATTTCATAAGAATTCTAGAAGCAAAACAACCTAAATTTTTTCTTGCTGAAAATGTTAGTGGAATGCTTTTGGGTAGACATTCAGAAGCACTAGAAGGAATTAAAGAACTATTTAGAAGTGCCGGAGTTGGGTACGAACTCTCTTTTGAAATGGTCAACGCTTGTGATTACAATGTTCCTCAAGACAGAAAGCGTGTGATTTTTGTTGGTATTCGAAAAGATTTAGGATTTAAGTACCAATTTCAAAAACCAAACTTCGCTAAATTAACTCTTCAAGAAACCATTTATGATTTAAAGGACAATGTTTTACCAGCACTTACATACAATAAAACAAACGGAGAAAAATGTGCTTTACCAAATCACGAATATATGATTGGTGATTTCTCTTCAATTTTTATGTCAAGAAATAGGGTTAGAAGTTGGGATGAACAATCATTTACAATTCAAGCAGGTGGCAGACACGCTCCTATACATCCACAAGCACCAAAAATGAAATTTATTGAGCAAAACATAAGAGTTTTTGTTCCAGGTAAGGAGCATTTATACAGACGTTTGAGTGTTAGAGAATGTGCGAGAATCCAAACTTTTCCAGATGATTTTATTTTCCATTACACAAGTGTTCCAGCTGGATATAAAATGATTGGCAATGCTGTTCCTGTAAACCTTGCTAAATATCTTGCCGAGACAATTCTGCAACAACTAAAACAGCACACATCAACCAAAGAATTAAAAATTGAAAAACAAGAAGCCATAGCAGTATGACAAATATTTTAGAAGCGATTGTAAATATTGCAAATAATCCAGTTGTTGCAATTCGTAATCATTACACAGGAAGAAATAGAGCCAACAATGTTGGTGAAGCATTGGAAATGTTTGTGAAAGATGCTTTTGCAAACACGATACAAGAACAGGACGAACAAGTTAAAAACACAAGATTTAACCAAGTATTTTCTTGGCTTGGAAATCAAAATCATCCACCTGACATAATGATTCGTGATGGTGATGCAATAGAAGTAAAGAAAACACAAAGTGCAAATAGCGACTTGGCTTTAAACAGTTCTTATCCAAAATCAAATATTCAGTCCATCAGTAATATGATAACACAAGAATGTAGAACTTGTGAGAGTTGGACTGAAAAAGACTTGATTTATTGTGTTGGTCATACAACAGACGATTCTATAAAATCACTTTGGATGGTTTATGGTAACATTTATGCGGCAAAGCACGAAACTTACCAAGTAATCAAACAAAAAATCACAGTTGGTATAAACGAAATTCCAAATGTTGAACTTGCAGAAACAAACGAATTAGGCAGAGTAAACAGAGTTGATCCTCTTGGAATAACGAATTTGAGAATTCGTGGAATGTGGCAAATTCAGAATCCAAGAAGAGTTTTTAATTATTTGCATACAACAGGAGACACTTTTGAACTTGTTGCAGTTATACCGACCAACAAATACAACTCGTTCCCGACAGAGAGCAAAAACAGAATTGAAAATTTGGGAAATCTGAATTTAAGTATTTCTGATGTTCAAGTCAAAGACCCGAATAATCCAGCAAATTTATTAGATGCTAAATTAATTGTTTTTAGAATCGCAAATTGAAATCATCTAAACACTACAACAAATGGATTTTCAGAATTTAGATGAATATTACGAATACCTTGAAAATGATACCAATTTCCAGTATTTGGATTTAAACACGTACAAATACATAACGGCTTTACGAGATAAGATTGAAGATGAAAACACGAAAAAGTTATGTTCGTATGAATTATTTTTTGCTGACTTTTCCATTGAAGAAGGTAAACATATTCCAAAATTCCAAAGTGGTGCAAATGCTTACCCAACATTAGAACTATTTGATGATAATTTCGATTACATCAAAACACGGGCAAATAAAGTACAAAACCCAAAATACAAAGCAAAGTACAATCATCTACTTTGGTTAAGCCCACAGAAACACATTGATTTTGCCAAAGAAGCAATTGAAAGTTATTTATTGCTTTTAAAAAATTCTTCGTTTTCAGTTGAAGATAATTTGCAATGTTTTTCATTTGGCAAGTACTTCAAAAATCTTTTTATCCTTAGCCAAACTGTAAACCATAAAAAAGATGAAATTATAAGTTATTTGGTTTCGCTTTTGGAAAGTGATAAACTAAACGATTTTACAAAATATACATTGATGGATTTTATCATTGAGAATGGTAAAAAAATAGATTCTTCAATTACACAAAAATTCTTCGATTACTCAAAAAACAAAATTTCCAACTTAGACGATAGGGTTTTAGAAAGTTATTTAAAATTACTCGTGATTCTTAGTCAAAAACTTAATTCTTCACCAAGCGAATTTCACGAAAAGTTAGGTGACTATCATATATCTCAACTTGAAAATGAAAAAAACAAAGGTTTTATTGCTCATCATTATTATACAAACGCTTTAGAAGAATATAAAAAGGCTAATAATAAAGAAAAGATTGAGCAAACTGCTGTTTTATTAGAGCAAGCGAAAAAGACTATTGACCTTAAAAAAGTTTCTTTTGAGATTGAAGATGAGCATTTTAATACCATTCTAAATCAATGGTGGGACTTTATCAAAGCAAAAACAAGCGAAATTGTCGAAAAGTATGATTATAAGGTTATTTATGAGTATTTAATTTTAGAAGATTTATTTCCAAAAGCCGATAAAATTAACGAAGAAGTTAGTACGCCTTTTCTTGATTTGGTTACAACTATGGCGTTTGATATAAATAAAAACATAAGTAAGAAAAAAACTAGTGGGATAAATCCTTACCATCTTCATATTAGCAATTTCTCCGTTCAACATATTTGGCTAGTATTTTCTAAAGGAATTAAAAACGGTAAAATATCCTTTGAAAGTTTAATTGATTATTTAAAAAATAATTCTTGGTACGGACAAGATTTTACTTATTTAGATACAAACAACGAAACTCAAGGTTTTGATTGGATTGAACTCCTTTCACCAGCTTTACAAAGTTTCTTTATACAAACGGAAATTGACATAAAAACAAGTAAACATAACTCACAAGGATATATTTTGGCAATTGACAGTTTTGTGTTAAAGTTTGAAGGTTTACTACGTGAACTTTCAAGAATGATTGGTGCTCCAACAATAGAAATTGGCAAAAACGGAACAGAAGAACGGATTAATATTGACAAATTATTGGATAATGAAAAATTAAAAACAATGATTCCAAAAGACGATATTGCATACTTCAAATTTTTATTTACTTCTCAAGGTATGAATTTGAGAAACAATATTGCTCACAGTTTTTATAAAACAAGTAATTATACTTCTGCCGTTATGCTTTTACTAATTGTTGCATTATTAAGACTTGGTAATTATAAACTTGAAACGAAAGAAAAAGAATCATAAAATGAAAATACCAACGCTTCACAGCCACACACATTGCCAAGTCGCACCAGCCGACACGCAAACCAAAACTTGGCAAAGAGTGTGTCTGTCCAACCGCACGACCAAAACGACCGACAAACAAACGGACGGAAAAGAACACCGAAGCGATAATAAATAGGACTCTGAGCGGTGCGCAGCACCCAGTGAGGAGTACATGTTGAACTACATCCGCTTCATGCGCTGCCGTTTGAAAAATCTTCTATGTACTTTACGAGTGGTTTGCTTATTAATTTGGAGGGAGTGCTGAGAAATACAGATTGAATTTTAGCCTTCAGACCTTGAGATTTAGATGTTTCAATATCTTTAACTATCTTATTAGTAAATATTTCCATCAAAAACGGGCCTTTTAGGCCTTAAAAACCCAAGCCTC
>MNXP01000006.1 GCA_001872625.1 Bacteroidetes bacterium CG2_30_33_31 | reverse complement strand
CAATTCCTTTCTGCATTCGTGGCAATTCCTTTCAGCATTCGCGGCATCAAAATTATTCGTGCATTCGTGGCAATTCCTTTCTGCATTCGTGGCAATTCCTTTCAGCATTCGCGGCATCAAAATTATTCGTGCATTCGTGGCAATTCATTTCAGCATTCGTGGCAATTCTTTCCTTGTAACTTATCCAATTTTTATTACTTTTGAGGCCGTTTTTATAGACTTAATAAGTATAAAATGACCAAAGAAGATTTTAAAAAAAATATTTTACAAGGAATTCCCAACGAATTACCTCCAAAAGCCCAATACGATTTTAGTATAAATCATGCTCCTAAAAGGAAAGATATACTTTCCAAAGAAGAAAAAATCTTAGCATTAAAGAATGCACTCAGGTATTTTCCGGCAAAACATCACAAAATACTTGCTCAAGAGTTTGCCAAAGAATTACAAGATTATGGAAGAATTTATATGTATCGTTTTCGTCCAACATACAAAATGTATGAGCGAAGCATAGATGAATTTCCACATAAATCTTTGCAAGCTGCTGCCATTATGTTGATGATTAGCAACAATTTAAATCCCGCGGTAGCCCAACATCCACACGAACTTATCACTTATGGAGGCAATGGTGCAGCATTTCAGAACTGGGCTCAATATCGCGTGACGATGAAATATTTAGCTGAAATGACTGATGAACAAACTCTTTCGATGTATTCTGGTCATCCCATGGGACTTTTCCCTTCTCATAAAGATGCCCCAAGAGTAGTAATTACAAATGGCATGGTAATTCCAAACTATTCAAAACCCGATGATTGGGAGAGATTTAATGCTCTTGGAGTATCACAATATGGTCAGATGACTGCCGGTTCATTTATGTATATTGGCCCGCAAGGAATTGTTCATGGCACCACTATCACACTTCTTAATGCTGGCAGGAAGATAGCCAAACACTATGAAAGCTTGGCAGGCAAACTCTTTGTAAGTGCAGGACTTGGAGGGATGTCAGGAGCTCAGCCTAAAGCAGGAAATATTGCCGGATGTATCTCGGTGATAGCCGAAGTAAATAAAGATGCAGCCATTAAGCGCCATAGCCAAAGTTGGGTTGATGAGCTTCATGAGAATATTGATTTACTTATAGATAGAATAAAAAGTGCTAAAGCTAAGAAGGAAGTTGTCTCATTAGCTTTTGTAGGTAATATTGTTGACTTATGGGAACGGCTCGCCGAGGAAAATATTCCTGTGGAACTTGGCTCCGACCAAACATCATTGCATAATCCTTGGGCTGGTGGCTATTATCCTGTCGGTTTTTCTTTCGAAGAATCAAAAATTATGATGGCTAAGAATCCTGAACAATTCAAAGAAGAAGTTCAAAAAACTTTGAGGCGTCATGTGGCAGCAATAAATAAGCTCACCGCCAAAGGAATGTATTTTTTCGACTATGGAAATGCATTTCTTTTGGAATCGAGTCGAGCAGGTGCCGATATTCTTGATGCAAAGGGCAAATTTAGATATCCTTCTTATGTTCAAGATATTATGGGGCCTATGTGTTTCGATTATGGCTTTGGTCCTTTCCGCTGGGTATGCACATCTTCCAAAGCTCACGATTTAGAAATTACTGATAAAATAGCTGTAGAAGTTTTGGAGAAAATAGCTGAAACATCTCCCATTGAAATATCACAGCAGATGCAAGATAATGTGAAATGGATAAAAGAAGCCAAGCAAAATAATCTCGTTGTAGGCTCGCAAGCCCGCATTCTATACGCTGATGCCGAAGGTAGAATAAAAATTGCTGAAGCATTTAATGAGGCAGTAAAAAATGGAAGCCTCTCCGCCCCTATTGTTATTGGTCGCGACCACCACGATGTGTCTGGCACCGATTCGCCATTTCGTGAGACTTCAAACATTTACGATGGCTCAAGTTTTACAGCCGATATGGCTATACAAAACGTTATTGGCGACAGTTTCCGTGGTGCCACTTGGGTTAGCATTCATAATGGCGGCGGTGTTGGCTGGGGTGAAGTGATAAATGGCGGTTTTGGAATGTTGCTCGATGGCAGCAAAGATGCCCACAGCAAACTTAAAAATATGCTTTTCTGGGATGTCAATAATGGAATCTCGCGCCGTTCGTGGGCTCGCAATGATGGTGCAATCTTCTCGGCAAAAAGAGCTATGGAAACTAATCCTAAACTGAAAATTACCATCCCTAATATTGTGGAAGACAATATTATAGAAAATTTATTATAAAGATATTCTTGCCTTAAAAAAACAAATTTATGAAAATATTTATTCTTATAAGCTTCTTGGTTTTCTACAAGCTCATCGCTTTTTCACAATCAAATCTTTCTTCATTAAAGACTATTTCACCTAATGTTTACAACGAATGGAAAACTCTTTCTAATCCACAATCTACTATCGATGGAAAATGGATTTCTTATGAAATATCTCCTGCCAAAGGCGACGGATTCTTATATATTTATGATACCGAAAACGGAAAACTTGACTCAGTATCAAGAGGTAGAAAGGCTAAATTTTCTCCCGATGGCTCCTTTCTCGCTTTTATGATTGCTCCTCCTTATGATAGCTTGCGGCAAATGAAATTAAGAAAAGTTGATAAGAAAAAACTGCCAAAAGATAGCTTGGGAATACTAATCCTACAAAATGATAGTCTTATAAAACTTGCCGAAGTTAAGAATTTTGAAGTCGCTGACAGTTTATCTAACTTTATTATTTACAATTCTTTAGCAGAAAAAAAGGCAGATGTAGCAGCGCCGGCAAAGAAGAAACATTGTAAGCTTTTTAGCAAAAAAAAGGTCGAAGCCCCTAAAGCAGCGATAAAGCAAGAAGGCGACAATATCTGGATTTATTTTCCCTTAGATAGCTTAAAGTATAATTTTGAAACCGTTGATGAATATAAAATAAATTTTGATGGGAAGAAAATAGCGCTTATAAATGTTGATAAAATAGATAGCAGCACCAATTCTAAAATTATCATCTTCAATACCAAGGAGAAATCTTATAAAACGATATTTGATAAAAAAGGAACCGCCAAAAACTTTTCTTTCAACAGAAATGGCGACCATTGGGCTTTCCTCTTTGCCGCCGACACAGCAAAAGCCAACAAAGTCTATGATCTGTATTATGGAAAATCTTCATCCACAGACACTTCCTTTTTAATTGCCGACACAACAACTTCCTCATTTCAGAAAAATTATTGTCCTTCGGAAAATAGAAAACCCTTCTTCTCGAAAGATGGCAGCAAACTGTATTTTGGAATTGCTCTTACGCCATTGCAAGACCCGAAGGACAGTCTCTTGAGTGATGAGAAATACAGCGTAGATGTGTGGAATTATAAAGATGGACTTCTACAACCACAGCAAAAAATTATGCTGAAAAGCGATTTGAACAAGACATATCTCTCTATATATCATATCAATACTAAAAATATTGTGCAGTTAGAAAATCCGCTGCTGGAGTCAGTTTCTACCATCCAAAATGGAAATGGCACTGTAGCATTAGGAAATTCGGACAAGCCTTATGAAAGAGAACAATCCTGGGATGGATATTATGCCGATTATTATGTTGTGAGTACTCTCGATGGAAGTCGCGATATGGTGCTAAGTCATTTTTCTGGCACAGCCTCGCTCTCCACTGATGGTAATTATTTGCTATATTTTAAAAATACCGACAGCTCTTGGTACGCCTACGATATAAAAGCCAGAATGCATAAATCTTTGACAAAAAACTTGGTATCAAAATTCTACAACGAAACCAACGATGTGCCTGATTTGCCAAATTCTTATGGATATGCCGGATGGTATAATGCTGATAAGTATGTAGTTATATATGATAAATTTGACTTATGGAAAATAGATCCTACAGGAAATTCAAAAGCTGTAAATCTTACAAATCATTACGGAAGAAAAAACAATCTCGTCCTAAGAGCTTTTAATATAGACAAAAACTCTAAGTATTTTAATGATGAAAATTCCCATTGGCTAAGTGCTTTTAACAAAATTAACAAACAGGCGGGATTGTACAAAATTAAAACAGATGAAAATCAAGACCCAGAAAAAATTGTTATGAGCGATGATTTTTACTTTAAACTTCAGAAACCTGAAAATGCAAATTATTTATTTTGGAGAAAAATGAACTTTCAATATGATCCAGAATTGTATATCTCAGAAATGAACTTTAGCAACATAAGAAAAATTTCTACCACAAATCCACAACAAAAAGACTACTTATGGGGGACTGTTGAACTTACTCACTGGACAGCTTTCAACGGTGAGAAACTCGAAGGATTAATTTATAAACCTGCTGATTTCGATGCAAATAAGAAATACCCTATGATAGTTTATTTCTACGAAAAATACAGCGACAATATACATCAGCATTATATACCAAAGCCAAGTTATTCGACCATAAATTTCACAGAATATACAAGTAATGGCTATGTGGTTTTTGTGCCAGATATAACTTATAAAATTGGACATCCAGCAAGATCCGCTTATAATTCCATCGTCAGTGGCACAGAATTTATGAAGAAAAATTTATGGATTGACGGTAAACATATAGGCATTCAGGGGCAAAGTTGGGGAGGCTACCAAGTGGCCATGTTGGTAACCATGACAAATATTTATGCCTGTGCTGAAGCTGGAGCAGCTGTAACGAATATGACCTCAGCCTATGGAGGAATACGTTGGGCCTCAGGCATGAGCAGAGCTTTTCAATATGAAAAAACGCAAAGCAGAATTGGCTATACTCTATGGGATAGCCTCAATCTTTATATAGAAAATTCGCCCTTATTCTTCGCGCCAAAAGTAAATACTCCTCTGTTGATGATGCACAACGACGAAGATGGCGCAGTGCCTTGGTATCAGGGAATTGAATATTTTAGTGCACTCCGACGTCTTGACAAAAAAGTTTGGATGCTTTCATATAATAATGATGACCACAATCTGATGAAATGGCCTAACAGATTAGACCTTAGCATAAGGATGATGCAATTTTTCGATTACTATCTAAAAGAAAAACAAATGCCCCTTTGGATGTCGGAAGGAATTCCTGCGGTAAAAAAAGGTAAGATAAATGGATACGAAACTCTTGGAAATTAATTTAGATTTTATTGCGTGTTTTTGTTCGTCGAGATAAAATCCTTGCCTAACATATTATTTAATATTAAGGCGTATTGGAGCCACAATTTCTATGTGACAAATGCAGATTAATATACACAAATATAGAAAGTAAGACACAAATGCACGAATGGCATTTTTATCCATGCATTCGTGGCAAACAAAAATACTTTTACATTCGTGCCATCAAAATATATTCGTGCATTCGTGGCAAACAAAAAATATATTCGTGCATTCGTGGCAAACAAAGATACTTTTACATTCGTGCCATCAAAATATATTCGTGCATTCGTGGCAAACAAAAAATATATTCGTGCATT
>MNXP01000059.1 GCA_001872625.1 Bacteroidetes bacterium CG2_30_33_31 | reverse complement strand
GTGATTGATGGATTGGCAAATTTCCCAAATACCGAACTCGTGGTTTTTAACAGGTGGGGAAAGAAAATCTACGAATCGAAAAACTATCAAAACGACTGGAATGGTGATGATGCTGCTGATGGTGTTTATTACTGGATTCTTAATCTCGCCGATGGTTTAGGTACCAATATGAAAGGTACTCTTACTATCATTAGCAAATAAGGTTAAACAAAAATTTATTAAGCCTGCCCTATTTGAGCAGGCTTTTTTTATACTTTTATGCAAAATTTTATTTGATGACAGATTATTCTGATGATGATATTTTAAAGATGATTTTTGAAAACAATGATTCTGAACTTTTAATGAAAGTCATTGTTGAAAAATACCATTTTAGAATCTATAA
The DNA here is from genome assembly GCA_001872625.1 of Bacteroidetes bacterium CG2_30_33_31. Taxonomy (GTDB): domain Bacteria; phylum Bacteroidota; class Bacteroidia; order Bacteroidales; family UBA1556; genus UBA6267. Next base: position 60,507 of record MNXP01000059.1, on the reverse strand, counting down.
TCACGTGCGCAGCATTTTAATATCTCATGAAGATGCAAATGATGTAACTCAAGATATATTCATCAAGGTTTGGAAAGAGATTTATAAATTCAGAGGCGATTCCAAATTATTCTCATGGATGTATAGGATTGCTACGAATGAATCAATAAATTTCATCAGAAAGAACAAGAAGCATAGCGTTTTAATAAGAGAATCCACCGAAAATTATTTGCTTTCAAGATTAACTGCTGATACAAATATCAACGGCTCAAAATTACAAATTGAACTCCAAAAAGCCATAGCAAAGCTACCTGAAAAACAGAGGCATATTTTTAATATGAGATATTTTGAAGAGCTAAAATTTAAAGATATTGCAGAGATATTAGGAATTACTGAAGGAGGAGTAAAATCAAGTTATCATTTTGCAGAGAAAAAAATTAAAGATCAATTTAAAGTAGATTAAACTATTAATGCAAAAAAATGTCAATAAAACCAATAGCAAAAGGATTTATGGAAGAATCTAAAGAACTTATGGAGATCGATTTTAACAAGGAAAAGTTAGGAACACCTTTCACCACTCCCGATGGTTATTTCGAAAATTTGAAATCTGAAATTTTCAAAAAAACTATTTATTCATCTGCCATCACTAAAACAATGGAAGGTCGACTTTGGTTAAAATTTGCCGTAGCAGCCTCAATATCAATTATTCTAATTACAGCTGTACTTTTTATCACTACACAAAATGAAAATTCCACACTGTCGCTTGCTAAAACCGAAAAAGATATAAATCCTGCTATAAAAAGCTTGAAAAACAATAAAAGTATATTAGCCAAAGAAACAATTAGCAATAGCAAAGATGATAGTGTTTTGGAGAAAGGCAAGAGACTTAAATATCAGAATAATAATGAAATAAGATTTAATAATAGAGAATTAAATATACTGAATAACAATCATAAACCTGCTAAACAAGAACAAAATTCGGTTGTAGAAATTGCTGAAATTCAAAACAATAATTTTCTGATTTCTCCTCAATTTCCAATCATCAACCAACAAGTCCAAAATGGGGGACAATCAACCAGCCATAGCAGTTCAATTGTTGCTAAGAAATCAAATCCCATCAAAATTATAAATTTAGCAAGTGACACATGTTCTGTATCCCCCATTTTTTTAAGTATAGATAATAATTCAAGCATACTAAAAAAATACGATGTTATTTGGTCCACTGGCGAAAACACCTTAGGAATATGGTGTTATAAGTCTGATATTTATTCAGTAAGAGTTTATAATAAAGGTGAAAAAAATCCAGTTGAGACATCAACCATTAAGGTAAATATTATTGAAAAACCAGAACCTAATTTGGGAATGGATCAAACAATATGTTCCAACGAAAGTCTCGAGCTTGATGCAAATACGAGCAACGAAAATTATTCCTACACTTGGTCTTTAAGCAATTCAAAAAGCAACAAATTATTCATAAAGCATTTGCCTGCTGGAAATTACAAAATTCGCGTGAAAGTGAAAGCATGCAACTATGAAACACAAGATGAAATGCAGCTTACAGTAAATGAATGTATACTTCAGTTTTCTAATGTAATTACACCAAACGGTGATGGAAAAAATGATAGATTTGTGATTAGCGGTTTGGAAAATTATCCAGGTTCTTCACTTTATATTGTTGATAGGAATGGAAAAACAGTCTATCAATCAACAAATTATCAAAATAATTGGGATGGAAACAATCTCGCTGAAGGCACATATTTTTATCTTTTGAAAATAAATGATAATGAGAAAAGCGAAAAAGGTGGCTCGCTTACAATCATAAGAAATTAGCATTCTATTTCATTCAAATATTTTCAATCTTATAGAAGTCCATAATCTAAATCAGGAAAAAAAATTACTAAATTTTACCAATTTTTTATAAATACATTTACCTAAATTCTATATTTTTGCTCGCTTTAAACTTCATAGATGCGTAAAATATACTACTTTAAACTAATATCCACTTTCCTTTTATTATTTCTTGCTCATAGCTCAGAGGCTCAATATAAATTATTATCGAATCTTGGAGAGAGTGCATTTATAGATATTCAAACACATACAGGAAAGCCAATAGTTTATAGCGATAGCTTAAATGAGTCGCTTAAGCATCAATTTATAGCCTTTGATTTTCGCTTTGGAGTAAATAGTTTTGATAGGACACCACAAGATAAAATTTTAAGGTTTCCTAATTATGGATTAGGATTTACAGATTATAATCTTCACAGCGATACCTTAGGAAATCCCATTGCTATCTATGGATTTTTTGCCTTTCCTTTTAATAAAACTAACTTTTTAAAATATGGAGCAGAGTTAAGCACTGGCGTTACTTTTAATTTTAATAAGTTCAATATTCATACAAATCCAAAAAATGACGCCATAAGTACCGCTATAAATGTATATTTCAATTTAGGTTTATGGGCATCAGCGAGATTAAATGAAAGGATTGATGTACTTGCCTCTACAGATTTGACTCATTTTTCAAACGGCAATATAAAAGCACCAAACAAAGGATTAAATCTTGTTGGTGGAAATCTTGGAATGCGATATAATTTTCAATTTGCTGAAAAAAATAATTCCTTCAAACGGAAAACAAAAAATACCATTGAATATCCTGATTTTAAACCATATAACGAGCTTTCAATGTGGATTGGTATTGGAGGGAAAACAACAGTTAAAAAGGTTGAATTTCCTATTGTATATTTTTGCTCTACAATATCAGCTGATTTCCTTCATTCTTACAGTTGGATTGGAAAGTATGGTGGGGGTCTGGATATTTTCTACGATGGTTCATTAATTACTGAATATAGTAACCATAATTCTGTTTTGTATTCACAGTTAACTTTTGTTGGCTTGCACGCTGGCCACGAATTCACAGTGGCAAATATTTCGCTTGTTACTCAAATGGGCGTATATGTTTGGAAAGGAATGGATGCCAAAGGAACATTTTACAAAAGAGTTGGGCTTAAATATTATCTAAAAGACAAGTTATACATTAACCTTTCTTTAAAAAGTAGTATTGGATTAAGAGCCGATTATATTGAGTTAGGTATGGGACATCGAATTTTATGGCAAAAATAATCACTTAGAAATCAAGCTCCATTTGCAGTGGTTCATCACTATTAAGACTAACCTTTTTTGGATCTGTTTTTACTATATCCGCTTTCTTTTTTACTGATGATGCAGGTTTTTTTGGATTAAGTGCGGCGGCAATTTTTTTATTACCAACAAGCTCAGATTTTAATTCTGGCTTTGACTTAGTTTTTTTCTCAGTTTTTGATTTTAGTTTTTTCTCGGCTTCAAATATTTCGCTTTTTACAAAATTCGATAAATCGGTAGTCTCTTCAGGTTCTAAAGCTATGTTGGTTTTGTTTGTAGTTTTTTCAACTACTTTTTCCTTGTCAATTTCAGGTTTAATAATTGGGAATTCATTTTTAGCAATTATCTTTGGTTCAGCAATTTCAATATCTCTTTCAACAATATGTTCGCCTTCATACTGATTATCAATAAGTTCATTTTGTGCCTTTACTTCAATTTCAGTATCATCATAATTATCAGTATTCGAGACGCTGAAGTTTTCGATAGAATCAGATTCATTTACTTCAGAGATATTTTGTATTTCTTCCTCAAAAGTTTCATCCTCTTCCAAATCAATTTCAGGTTCGATAATATTAATTTTTTTAATCTTATTGGCAGATAGTCTTTTGCCTTTAGCTTTAAAACCTTTTACATCAATAAATTCTTCTACATCTAAAATCTCAGGATTAATAGGTTTCTGTTTGTCGGTTTTATCAAATATTAGTTCCACTTTAATATTTTCTGCACGCGAAATATTTATAAATCTCGATTTAGGATGGTCTGAAAGCAGAGACACTTTTTTATCAGTTTTTTCAATTAAAAATCTTTTCAGATAGTAATATTCAGAGACACCTTCGAAGTACACCAAAGTCCAAATATCGTCAGGATTATATTTTAGGATATGGATCATATTTTCGTCGAAGTGGGTACTTAAATCAAAAGAGTTAAGCAAGCAATCTCCGTTAGCCATTATTGTAAGTATCTTATCTTCAGCGTGAAACTTGCCAAGTTTTATTCCTCTTTGATCCACATTTAGACGATGAACGCTATCGTCGAACCAAATTTCGCGAGCGCCAAGGGTAGAAACTCCATCTTCTTTTAAAGATATTTGATGTACAAGATATTTAGTCAGAGTATTTCCGCCAGCACTGCGCCCTTTAATTGCCAATTCGCTAAAATCAAAATCAAAAATAAGTTTTCTGACTTTTGCTCTTTGCTTAAGTTTCACCTTCACAATTTCGGCCTCACCGTTAGGATTTGCAGAGAAATAGTGGATAAATGATTCGGGTTTGCCTTTTGTGATATGATAAATTTTATCGCGTGTGATAGAGGTAACTGAAAATCGCTTAGCAAAACTCGACCCAACTTTACCATCGCGGTAAATAATGTTGTAGATTGTTCTGTCTTCATTTTTATTAAAAACTCCAACGTGAATAATTCCTTTGCCGATAAAAATCTTGTCAGCGAGTTTGGTAACCACAAAAGTACCATTATCTCTAAAAGCTATAATATCATCGATATCAGAACATTCAAAAAGAAATTCATCTTTTTTCAAGCCAGTTCCAATAAAGCCTTCTTCTCTATTGATATAAAGTCTTTCATTTGAAACGGCAACCGAGGCGGCATCAATATTTTCAAAATTTCTTAGTTCAGTCTTTCTTTCACGGCCAGGGCCATATTTCTTTTTAATCTCTTTGAAATAATCTATGGCAAAATCGACAAGATGTTCTAAATGAAAATCCACATCTTTTAATTCGTCTTCAATTTCTTTTATATGTTCGTCGGCCTTAAATTCGTTATATTTTGAAATTCTTTTAATTTTTATTTCAGTAAGTTTGCTTATGTCGTCGCGAGTTATCTCTCTTTTAAACAAATGTTTATAAGGATTTAATCCTTTATCAATCAATTCAAGAGCTTCGTCCCAGCTTTCTGCTTCTTCAATTTCGCGATAGATTCTTTCTTTAATAAATATCTTTTCAAGATTAGCAAAATGCCAAGATTCAAGTAATTCTTCTCGGCGGATTTCGAGTTCTAATTTCAGCAAAGCCACAGTATGGTCGGTGCTAATTTTTAGTAATTTCTTGACGCCCAAGAAATGTGGTTTATTTTCATCAATAACGCAGGAGTTAGGCGAAACTGATGACTCACAAATTGTGAAGGCATAAAGAGCGTCGATAGTTTGATCTGGAGAAACTCCTTGTCCAAGTACTATCTTTATCTCAACATTTTCAGCGGTATTATCTTCAATTTTCTTAATCTTAATCTTCCCTTTATCATTTGCCTGAATAATTGAGTCGATTACAGAGCCGGTAGTAGTACCAAAAGGAATTTCCGTAATTATTAGAATTTTTTTATCAATTTTAGATATTTTAGCTCTTACGCGAACTCGTCCGCCTCTTAAACCATTGTTATATTTACTCACGTCAGCCATTCCACCTGTAATAAAATCGGGATAAAGTTCGAAACTATTACCTTTTAAATAACTGATTGATGCGTCGATAAGCTCAATAAAATTGTGTGGGAGAATTTTTGATGCCAAGCCAACTGCAATTCCTTCAACACCTTGTGCGAGCAATAATGGAAATTTTATTGGCAATGTTTCAGGCTCTTTATTTCTTCCGTCGTACGACAAAAGCCAGTTGGTAGTTTTAGCATTAAAAACAACATCAATAGCAAATTTACTTAAACGAGCCTCTATATAACGTGGAGCTGCAGCAGAATCACCGGTAACAGGATTTCCCCAGTTTCCTTGCATATCTATAAGCAAATCTTTTTGACCAAGCTGAACCAAAGCTTCACCAATTGAGGCATCACCGTGAGGATGATATTTCATGGTATTTCCAATAATATTGGCAACTTTATTATAGCGCCCATCGTCCATCTCCTTCATAGAATGCATGATACGACGCTGAACAGGTTTCAAACCATCGCGCAAATTTGGTACTGCTCGCTCGAGAATTACATAAGAAGCATAGTCCAAAAACCAATCTTTATATAAACCTGAAAGGCCAATAATACGCGAAGTACTATCAATTCCATTTACATCACCATTAAGATTTTCTGATACCATTTCTTCCAAATTATCTTCTGTCTCCTCGTTCATAATTCACTTTATCTAAAAAAGCGAAGCAAAAATACTTCAATTAATAAAAACAAAATTGCCAAGGCAATAAATAATTTCCACAATACAGAATCCTGATGTTCGCCTTGTATAAAACCACCAATGCTTACACCTTGATTTTCAATAATTACAGCGTTTTTTATAGAAAATTTTTCAATCAAATCTTTTAGCTCCGATTTGCTCAAACTCTCAAAATATGATTCTGATTTTGAATAATTGAATGACAGTGGATAAATTTCTTGAGAATTAGTTTTTAGAATATAATTCCCTGAATTTTTTATTAATCCTCGAGTAAATATTTGCGTTTCACCATCATTCATTTTTGTATAAGGGATGAACTCATAATTGGAACTAAACTCTTTTATTTTAAATGTGGATTCATTAAATTGAGTACTATTATTTACCATAATTTGTTCATCATCAATATTATAGTACAATTTTGATTTTTTTTCATTTGCTATAATCATATTATAAAACAAAGGAATAAATAAGGCATGACGACCAAGATTTGAGTTCTTTCCATCAAGCGCAGCCATAAAATAATATAAATTTCCTTTACCAATTTTTTGAGTGCTAAGCAAAGGCAATCCTCCTGAAAGTGTGAGAATATTGGTGTAATTTGAAACTACAGCTCTATTAATATTTAGCCTAAATTTAAAATATGGCATATCAATATTCTGCGGTAATTTATTATTCTTTGCATCAAAAACATTATCGAATAAAACATTCTGGATATCTATATCTCGAAGAAATATTTTTGTTGTATCTACACTATTAACTCTTTGAATTCCAAATGTTTCATTAAATTTATTCAGACTTTCCAATTTTGTAATAGCAGAAGGAATAAGGCAAAGATTTCCACCTTTTTCGAGATATTTTTTTAGTTCTAAGATCAGCCCGCTGCTATAATTTTTCAATGAATTTAGGATTATTAAATGTGCTTTTGAAAACTCAGAAAAGTTGATCTGGTCTTCATCAAAATTTAGCAGCGCGATAGAAGAATCTGAGGCATAAAACTTTTGAATAAAATTTGGTTTTATATCGCCATTCAACGAAATCACATGAAATTGCTTTCTAATGGAATACGAAAAATAGAAAATGTCGTCGAAAATAATCGGATAATCAGAAATTTCTATTCTGCAAAATTGGTTTGAGGCTGTGTCAGGAATAAAAGAGAAATCATTTATCTGAGTATTTTTTGTGAGATTAAGTGAGCTTAGGGCTTTTTGTTTTCCATTTACAAAAAGTTTAATGGCCATATTATCAACAGTTTCATCGAAATTTTTGGAGATTGAGAAGTGAAGTTTGGCGATTTTACCTTGCATTAATATAGGGTCATCGAACCAGCATGAATCAACAAAAACATTATTTGAACCGGCAGACTTCAAAGGTACCAGCCATATATTTACGTTAGAATCAATTTTAAAATTTTGAAAATCCGAATTAGATTTCTGAAAATCGCTTATGATAAAAATATCGGTTGGAAGAGAACTTTTGCTCACCGCCGAATACGCCAGGCTATTTACAATTTCCGAAAGTGCAGGCGAGAATGGCTGATAATCGCATTGCCTCAAGTCTAAGGCGAAATCATCGCGGCTATAAAAATCTCCATCAATATTAGCTAAGTTGTTGGAGCAGAACAAGTACTTATCTGTAGGCGAATACGCTTGTGAAATTTCTTTAGCTATTGAACGGCCTTCTTCCAAGAGTTCACCACGGCTACCTTTCTGCTGCATCGAAAAAGAATTATCAAGATAAACCACTATCTTTTTTGGGGCAGCTTTTTGAATGTTGGAAAATTTGGCCTTCGAATACGGCTTTGCAAAAGCAAAAACAAGGCAAATAATAAATAATATTCGAGAAGCAAGTACAAGCAAATGACGAAGTTGTGAATGTTTTTTTGTTTGTTGACTCAGACTTTTCAAAAAGCGAATGTCAGAAAAATAAACCTTTTGAAATCTTTTGAAATTAAACAAATGAATTATTATAGGAATTGCAATTAAAGTAAGTGCCCAAAGAAAATTAGGGTAGTAAAAACTCATTTGAATATCTTTAAGAAATTGAGGACAAAATTATCTAATTTTTCCTGACCAGCCATGCAAATGTTTGACTAAAATAGAAAAATTAATTATCGCGGAGCATCATAAACTTTGACGAAAACAGAGTTTCTTTGTCAATCATATATTTAATCAAAATTCAACAATTTTTTCATTTTACTAATTTGCAAGGGAGTGCCCAAAACAAAAAGTTTGGCATTTGCAATCATTTTTGTGTCGGGAGAAGGATTTATAACATATTCGCCATCAGGCGTTTTATAGCCAATAATATTTGCGCCGGTATTATTTCTTATTCCCAAATCATAAATAGTATGATTGATAAGTTCTTCGGGCAAATTGTCGCAAACAATTTCCACTAAGTTGGCTTCCGCTTCACTAATATTAGATATTTTATCGAAAAAATTTACCACATCTGGCTGATTTACAAGCATAGCCATTCGCTGACCACCGACAGATTCGGGCATCACAGCTTTACTTGCTCCAGCTTTTACAAGTTTTCGTGAAGTGATGTCGCCCGATGAGCGCGCCACAATGTTAATATTTGGATTTAAACCTTTTGCAGAAATAGTGATAAATAAATTATCGGCATCAAAGGGCAAAGTAGTTATCAGAGCGCTGGCTTTCTCTATGTGAGCTTCCAGCAGAATATTATCCTCCGTGGCATCACCTTCCAAAAAGTGGATCTCTTTTGAAACATTTTCTATGATAAGTTCATGGCTTTTTTCAATAACCACAAAAGGAGTTTTGTGAGCGACAAGGAATTCTATGGCATTTTTTCCATTCCTTCCGTAACCAACCACAATTACATGATTTTTCATTTTTTTTAATTTTGATTTATTTCTATAGGAGGCCATAAAAATGCTCAATTCGCCTTCAACAAAATGTGAAGTGATAACTGAAACAGCGTAAGCAAATGTAATCCAACTAACTAATATTAAGAATATTGTAAATATTTTTCCATAAATATCCAAAGTTATTACATCATAATAACCAACCGTAGAAATGGTGATGATGGTCATGAATATTGAATTAATAAAACTTGCCTTTTCAATTATCATAAAGCCAAAAGTGCCGCTTATTATGATGATAACCATAAAAATAATTGCGTATCTGATACGTGCAAATTTTAAAATAGAACCATAATTACTCCCTCGCATAGAAATTAATTTAATGATGCAAATATAGTTTTTATATAATTCTACGTAGTTTATATCTCGTTAAAATACTACTTAATACTGCTTATATTAATTCCGTATTCCTACTGATAGCAATCAGAAAATTATTAACTATCTTTGTGATAATATTACTAACAGTCTATTTATTAACCAACTAAAAATAAATTTTATGAAAAATTTTTTACTAATTTTCACATTTGCAATCTTAAGCATTGCAGTAAAGGCGCAGTTTAATCCTATGTCCGACTTCTCTTTAACATGGACGTACGATGCATGTCCACATAATCAGCAAATTTGGTCAGCTTCAGGATATACAATTTATCAGATTACTATGGTGAAAGACGCCGCAGGTTATATTACAAGCATGCAAACAGTTTCACCTCCACCTCTTGGCACCAATGCGAATACTTACAAAGTTATTGGAAGCCGCACAGGAAATGTTTATAGTGCAAACACTTACGAAAAAGCTCCTACGGATGCAAACTATCATGGCTATATAAAAGAAACATGGTATAGCGATGGCATTAAAGACACAGCTTTCATTATTCAAGATACAACGGCTGCAGGCTGGGTAAATCAAGCAAGATATGTGTTGTACTATAGTGGGAGCACTTGCGATTCTGCAATAACATATTACTGGACAACAAATAATACTTGGGCCGTAAGCGAAAGGATGCTAATATCCTATTCTTCTGGTAAAAGGTTTAAATGATTGAATTATAGACTAAATTTATCAACTTCAACAATTGATTATATTGGTTATATTCAGTATTATTACACTACTAAGCTTGATAGTTTGATAGGTACAAATATGGATGCTAATGGAAACGAATTTGTTAAGCAAAAATATTTTTTCACTTCAGATGCTAATGGAAAGACAACCTCACTAACCTCATACGATTGGAATGAATCAAATAACACATTTACGCAAGCAATTCATATTACCTTTGAAACCGCAAATGGCTTAAATGAAATTTCAGAAAATAAAATGGAAATATTTCCCAATCCATCGAGTGATAATTTGAATCTTGAGGGTATTTCATCGGATGCAGATATTTCAGTATTCGATATAAGTGGTAAGTTGATGCCTTTTGAAAAGATTTCTCAAAATCTGATAAATATAAGCCAATTAAAAGCAGGAATTTATAACATCAGAATTATAAACAATAATCAAATTATCACCAAGAAATTTATAAAACAATAAACTAATAATTTGAGATTTTGCAGCACCCACTGCAAAATCTCATTATTTTTGAAAAGATATATTGTTTAGCTTTTATATTTTATTACTTTTACCCCACATTAATTAGCTAAACTTATGTTTTGGATTATCGCTTTTAGCATTGTGATTTTAGGTTTAATATTTACGCTTGCAGAAATATTATTTGTACCAGGTGGAGTATTAGGTGTACTTGGAATACTGGTAATACTTTATGGTATATATTACGGCTACGATCAGGGCGGCACTACAAATGGAAATATTATTCTCTCAGTTACTATCTTGCTTACAGCACTATTGATTTACACTGCAATTAGAGCCAAAACTTGGAAAAAAATAACTCTGGAAACCCGCAATAATGAAAAATTCAATTTCAACTCCGACATTCCTATAAAAGTAGGCGATGAAGGCAGAGCCGTAACTCGTTTAAACCCAATGGGCAAAGCAAGTTTTAACGAAAATTATTTGGAGGTAATTTCTTTATCTGGTTTTCTTGACCAGAATACTGAGATTTATGTTCATAAAATAGAAGGCAGCAAAATTTATATCAAATCAAAAATTTAAAATTATGTTAAACATCTTATTAAACAATCAAATTGACGTTGGACAAAACGGTCTCGGAATAGTTGTGATAGGCATTATTGCCTTAATTTTAATTATTCTACTTTTCTATTTAATTCCTGTAGGATTATGGTTTCAAGCTTTAGTCTCAGGAGTAAAAGTAAATTTATTGCAATTGATAGTTATGAGGTTTAGGAAAGTACCTCCTTCATCTATTGTCAGTAGTTTGATTACATCGCATAAAGCTGGATTATCGTTAAATAGAGATGAACTTGAGGCTCATTATTTGGCTGGAGGAAATGTGAGATTAGTAGTTAATGCGCTCATTTCTGCCGATAAAGCGAATATGGATTTATCATTTAAAGTGGCTACAGCCATTGATTTAGCTGGCAGAAATGTTTTAGAAGCAGTTCAAATGTCAGTAAATCCGAAGGTTATAAATACACCACCAATTACTGCTGTGGCAATGGATGGAATTCAGCTTATTTGTAAGGCACGAGTTACGGTACGTGCTAATATTAAGCAATTAGTTGGAGGTGCTGGCGAAGAAACCGTGTTGGCACGTATTGGAGAAGGCGTTGTTTCTGCAATAGGTTCAGCTAAAAATCATAAATTAGTGCTTGAGAACCCTGATGTAATTTCTAAAACTGTATTATCTAAAGGTTTGGATTCGGGAACAGCATTTGAAATTCTATCCATTGATATTGCAGATATAGACATTGGAAAAAATATTGGAGCTATTTTGCAAATGGATCAAGCGGATGCCGACAAAAATATAGCCCAAGCAAAAGCGGAGGAAAGAAGAGCTATGGCTGTGGCTTTGGAGCAAGAAATGAAGGCCAAAGCGCAAGAAGCACGCGCAAAAGTAATTTTGGCTGAAGCTGAAATTCCTTTAGCTGTTGCCGATTCCTTTAGATCAGGAAACCTTGGAATTATGGATTATTATAAATTTGAAAATATAAAATCCGACACAAAAATGAGAAATAAAATTGGCGCTCCTGAAGAAAAGGACGCTGAAATAAATTCTAAAAAAGACAAAAAATAAATTGTTTTTTTTCAAAAGTCATAAAAAAATCCTTATTCGTTGAATAAGGATTTTTTTATTTATCGCAGATTATCAAACAGTTAATTTAATAATTATTGAAAAAAGTTTTTCGGGATTTATGGGTTTAGAGATATAATCATCGCAACCAAACTCTAAACTTTTTTCCCTTTCACCAGCCATTGCATAAGCTGTTTGGGCGACTATCGGAAGATTAGGTTTAAATGATTTTATTTGTGAAGTAGCCTCATAACCATCAATATCTGGTAAATTTATATCCATCAAAACCAAATCTAAATCGTTGCTATTTCTGCAAATCGATACACCTTGCTTGCCTGTCAAAGCCCAAATTGTCTCGGCGCCATATTTTGAAAGTAAAATATTCAGCAATCGATAGTTTGACTCAGTGTCTTCCACAATTAATATTTTCTTACCTTTTAAATTCACTATCTTTTGAATAGAAGGATTCAATTGCCCGCTTTTTCTTTCGGCATCAATAGTAAAAATAAAGGTAGAGCCTTCTTCAACAGTACTTTTAACTTTAATTCTCCCACCTAAAATTTCGACAAGACTTTTGGTAATGCTTAGTCCCAAGCCGGTTCCACCAACATTTCTTACTAAGGCTTCTTCAACCTGACCAAACCTATCAAAAATAATATCAACATCTTTCTCTGAAATTCCAATGCCAGTATCTTTTACATAAAATTCGATTTTGTCGTTTTTATTAATTCCTACGCCAAAATCTATCCTTCCTTTATCGGTAAATTTTATTGCATTGTTTAACAGATTATTGATAATCTGCATTAGCCTATATTGGTCGGTAACTAAAAATACATCCTCAAGAGAATCTTCGATTTTATATTCAAGTATAATTTGTGGTTTTTCTAACATAGATAAAGCATTGCGCGCCGAAAGATATATCTCATCAAACAATTGCTTAATAGAAAACTCGTTTTTAGAAATTTTTAATTGACCCGACTCAATTTTTGCAATATCAATAATATCATTTATTAGGTTCAGCAGAAGTTCGCCATTGACTTGAATGGTATTTATATATTCCTTTCGTTCTTCATCAAGCAAATCAGAATCGTTGAGCAGATCTGCAAATCCGATGACAGCATTAATTGGAGTTCTTATTTCATGGCTCATATTTGCCAAGAAAGAAGTTTTTAATTTATCAGCAATTTCAGCTTTATCTTTTGCATTTCTTAAGGCTCGTTCATCAATTTTGTTTTTTGTAATATCTCTACCTATAAGTATAAAATAATCGCCTTGGTGATTTTTAAAATTGACCCTTCGGAAGGATATATTTATTGGAAAAATTGAATTGTCATGTCTAATTACCTGATATTCACAATTTTTAATCTCTCCATTTGTTGCGGCATATAAAAAATCTAAAATTGCTTTCTTTTTGTACTCATTAACCAGCAAGTCATAAACAAATTTATTTTTATATTCTATTTCGGGGTTAATTCTAAACATATCGGCAAAGGCTAAGTTGAATTTTATTATGCCTCCATCAGAATCGAGCAGTAAAAGCGCATCGGGGGAATTTTCCCATACGGAGGAAAATATTTCTAACAAATCATCTTTACTTAAAATGTTTTTATCGAGATTTTTAATATTATCCATTTTCTTCTTTGGTTTAAAGCTTGTAAAAATATGATAATAATTGTATTAAAAGCAAGAGGATAAATTTAATTTTATAAGATTTTTTATTGCACTTAAAAATTGTTAGAAGTAAGATTGAGTTGCCATATATTCAAGTATTAACGTTTGGAATATCTATGAAATACAGCTTATGAACTGAAAATAAAACATGGATTTTTATAAATGAAGTTTTATTTAATTTTGGCGTTTGAATTATAAGGCAGACGATTTACAATCGAACGTCCAAGAGTAACTTCGTCAATATATTCCAGCTCGTCTCCCACGCCCACACCACGTGCAATAGCGGTAATTTTAATATTGTAAGGAGCTAACTTTTTAGCCAAATAAAATATAGTGGTATCGCCTTCAATAGTAGTTGGAAGCGCCATAATAATTTCAGAAATATTTTCTTTTATAATTCTATCTTCCAGAGTGTTGATGTAGATATCTTGTGGGCCTACACCATCCATTGGCGAAATTACACCACCTAAAACATGAAATAATCCAAAATATTCATCAGTTTTTTCAATTGCAATCACGTCATTTATTCCTTCCACTATGCACAACTGCCCGTTATTTCGTTTTGAATTAGAGCATATACTGCAAATTTCTCCATCGGAAATGTTGTGACATCTTTTACAAAATTTTATTTCTTGATGCATTTTCAGAAGTGAACTACTCAAAGATTCTACTTCAAACTCTTGCTGCCGCAAAAGGTGCAGTGCTAATCTCAAAGCTGTTTTTTTGCCAATACCTGGAAGTTTAGCCAACTCACCTACTGCCCTATCCAAATGTCTTGAAGAAAATTGATTCATAAAATAAAGAAAATAATTATTATACTGAATAAAAAAAGGAGACAATTCTTATAATTGTTTCATCCGCAAAAATATCATTAACAATCTAAGTTTTTACAAAATCATTTTAAAAAATTATGTTCATTTGTAAAGCATAAGCAAACTTTAACTTTATGAGCCCAGAACTTATCTTTACAACCTTATTAATTTACACATCTTTTCTTTTCATAATAAGTTATTTTACCAGTCGAAAGGCAAATAATGAAAGCTTTTTTACTGGCAATCATGTTTCGCCATGGTATGTTGTAGCTTATGGAATGATTGGGGCTTCACTTTCAGGAGTTACTTTTATCTCCGTTCCTGGAGCTGTTGGCAACCAAAATTTTTCATACCTAATGCTTGTTTTTGGCTATCTTTTAGGATATTTAATTATCATAAATGTTTTACTTCCCTTATATTATAGGCTCAAATTGACTTCAATTTACACTTATCTCAGAGATAGATTTGGTTATTATTCTTACAAAAGTGGAGCTTCATATTTCCTGCTTTCACGAGTTATTGGAGCATCGTTTAGAATGTTTTTAGTGATAAATGTGCTGCAAACATTTGTTTTTGATAAATGGAATGTACCTTATGGAATAACTGTTTTACTTTTTATTGGGCTTATATTGCTTTACACTTTTAAAGGTGGAATAAAGACAATAGTGTGGACTGATACATTTCAGACAACTTTTATGCTGGCAGCAGTAATTCTAAGCATGATTTTTATAAGTCAGCAAATGAATATAGGATTCACAAGCCTATTTACAACAATCACGCATTCATCTTATTCCGATTTTATTGATACCGACTGGCAAAGTCCAAGATACTTTGTAAAGCAATTTATTTCTGGTGCCCTTATAAGCATAGTAATGACTGGTATGGACCAAGATATGATGCAAAAAAATCTTAGCTGTAGAAATATAAAAGAGGCTAAAAAGAATATGTTTTGGTTGAGTTTTACACTCGTTCCAATAAATATTATGTTTCTTTTTCTTGGTGCAACTTTATATATTTTTGCTGCCCATAATGGCATAACAATTCCTTCAAAACCCGATGACTTATTTCCAACCATTGCACTTCAACATCTCGGAGCAATTGCAGGTATTACCTTTATTCTTGGAATAATTGCAGCAACATTTGCCTCCTCAGATAGTGCTTTAGCTGCTCTAACGACTTCCTTTTCATTAGATATTTTAAATATTGAAAAGAAAGATAAATACACTGTAAAGCAACAGATTAGAATTCGCAAAATTGTACATCTTTCTGTTTCATTTCTGCTATTTTTAGTAATTATGGTTTTTAAACTTATCAATAGAGATTCCGTTATTAACGAACTTTTTACAGCTGCTGGCTACACTTATGGTCCATTGCTTGGACTTTTTGCATTTGGCGTCATGACCAAATATAATATTAAAGATAATTATGTAATTCCTGTTGTGATTGCAGCACCAATCATTTCTTACTTACTAAGTATTTATTCTCAGCAGCTTTTTAATGGATATAAGTTTGGCTTTGAATTGCTATTAATAAATGGACTGTTGACTTTCTTAGGTCTTTTCCTTATAACAAAAAAAGATTCAATTAAATATTCAGAAGCTTAAACAAAGTTGTTATTATTTATAAATCAACACATTGACTTTAAAACCAAAACTTTGAATATTATGGTAAATCTTTGCTTTTTTATTACCTTTGCGAACTTTTTGGGAATCAGAAAATTGCAACTTTATGTGGAGATACATAGTTAGAATTATATTACGCTATCGGTGGACTAATTTATCAATAATATTTTTGATAACCTTATTCTTTGGATATAAAGCCTCACAAGTGAAAATGAGTTATGAAATGGCACAAATGCTGCCCGAAACCGACTCAGTTTATATAAACTATCTTGATTTCAAAAATCGCTTTGGGCAAGATGGCAGCGTAATGTTTGTAGGCGTTAAAGACCGTAAGCTGAATGAGTTAAAATATTTCAACCTTTGGTATGACCTCACTTACAACTTAAAAAATATTCAAGGAGTTCAAGGGACTCTTTCTTTTGCAAAATCTTTTCAATTACTAAAAAACGATAGCCTTAGAAAATTTCAAATCTCTTCGGTATTCAAGAAAAAGCCAAATACTCAGTATGAACTTGACTCACTTTTAAAGATTATAAAAAGCAATCCTTTTTATCAAGGAATTTTATTTAATGACTCAAACGCTACAATCTTAGCCATCACACTCGATAAAAATTATATAGATTCCAATTCTAGGTTTTTACTTCTGAATAATATTATCGCCAAAGTTGATTCTTTTAGTGCCAAATCCAATATAAAAGTCTATTATTCAGGTCTTCCATATATAAGAATAGCCATGTCGAAGATTATTAAGCAAGAAGTTGTAATGTTTTCACTTCTTACTCTTTTGATAGCTTCTATCATGCTTTTTGTATTTTTTCAGTCTGCAAAAGCCGTTATCTTTCCAATGATTGTAGTAAGTATATCTGTCATTTGGGCCGTAGGATTATTAGTTATTCTCGGCTATGATATTACTATTTTAACTGGCATTCTTCCTCCCCTAATTACAATTATTGCTGTTGAAAATAATATCTTCCTGCTAAATAAATATCTCCTAGAATTTAAGGTTCATTCCAACAAAATAAAATCTCTTTCCAGAATGATTCAAACTGTTGGAACTCCAATGATACTTACAAATTTGACCACTGCTGTAGGTTTTGCATCATTCATTATCACAAGAAATCACATGCTTGTAGAGTTCGGAATTATTACAGCAATATCCATTGTGATGGTATTTTTATTATCTCTTTTTCTTGTACCAATATTTTTTAGCTTACTCCCAAAACCTAAATTTAGACATCTTAAATATTTGAATAGAAAAAGTCTTAGCTTTATCATAGATTATTTAAAACGAATTACAACTAACTATAGACCTGTCATTTATATTCTTACAATTGCAATAGTTGTAGTTGGTTTTTGGGGCATGGCAATATTAAAAACCACTGGCAATGTCGTTGATGACATCCCTAAAGATAATAAAATAAATTCGGATTTAGAATTTTTTGAAAAGGAATTTAAAGGCGTTCTACCATTTGAAATTCAAATTGATACCAAAAATAAAAAAGGAGTTCTGCAATTAGCAACCCTAAAAAGGATTAGCAAACTGCAAGATACTCTTGCAAACCACAAAGAATTTTCAAAATCGCTTTCAGTGGCTGACTTGGTAAAAATTTCTAAGCAAGCATACTTTAATGGAGATTCATCCAAATATAGCCTGCCAAATTCCAGCGAGGTAGCATTCATAATGAATTATCTACCCAAAGAAAGTAGTGGAAACGCCTCTTTGCTTAAAAACTTTGTAGATAGTAATATGCAGTATACAAGAGTAACTGTGCAATTGAAAAATATTGGCACACACGAAATTGAAGGCTTATTAGATAAATTAACACCAAAAATTAACTCAATTTTTGATCCAAATAGATACAAAGTAGTTCTTACTGGTACTTCTGTGGTTTTCCTAAAAGGCACAAGTTATTTAGTCAATAATTTGATGTACAGTCTCTTGCTGGCTATTTTCATTATCGCGCTTCTGATGGCCACACTTTTTAGGTCTTTCAAAATGACAGTTATATCTATATTGCCTAACCTGCTTCCACTAATAATGACAGCAGCTTTGATGGGTTTCTTGAATATAAATATAAAGCCATCAACAATTATTATTTTCAGTATTGCACTTGGAATTTCGGTTGACAACACCATACATTTTCTTTCGCGCTATCGAATAGCACTTAAATATTCAAATTGGGATATTAAATATTCGGTGATGTATGCCTTGGAAGAAACCACTCAATCAATGATTTATAGTTCAATTATTCTGTTTTTGGGCTTTTCAGTTTTTATGTTTTCTACTTTCGGAGGCACACAATCCCTCGGAGAATTAATATCCTTCACTTTATTAATAGCAATGATATCGAACCTAATCTTATTGCCTTCGATGCTCCTAACTCTCGAAAAAAGACTATCAATGAAAAAAGCTAATGAGCCATTTTTGGAGATTTTTGATGATGACGAAGATATTGATATAGAATTATTAGAAACTGAAAATAAAACAAAAACTTCTTGACATTAAGATTATTTAAAACATACTTTTGAAACCTAATTACAAATATTAAACAAGGATGAAAGGAATTATATTAGCCGGAGGTTCCGGTACTCGACTACGACCACTTACTCTTGCAGTTTCAAAACAATTAATGCCAATTTACGATAAGCCCATGATTTACTATCCTTTATCAGTTTTGATGATGGCTGGTATTCGCGAAATTTTAATTATTTCTACTCCTTTCGACCTACCACATTTCAAAAAGATTTTGGGTGATGGCTCACATTTGGGTTGTAGATTTGAGTTTATCGAACAACTTATTCCAAATGGACTTGCTCAAGCTTTTGTACTTGGCGAAGAATTTATTGGAAATGATAAAGTTGCCTTAATCCTTGGTGATAATATTTTTTACGCTGCTGGATTGCAAAATTTACTTGTTCAAAATAATGACCCAGAAGGTGGAGTTGTATTTGCATATCATGTAACAGACCCCGAACGATACGGCGTTGTAGAATTTGATGAAAATAATAAAGCTATTTCGATTGAAGAAAAACCAAGATTCCCAAAGTCAAATTATGCTGTTCCTGGCTTATATTTTTACGACAATTCTGTAGTAGAAATAGCCAAAAATCTAACTCCAAGTGCTCGCGGTGAATACGAAATTACTGATGTAAACAAAGAATATCTCAGGAGAGGTTTGCTAAAAGTTGGCATACTTACTCGTGGAACTGCCTGGCTTGATACAGGCACTTTTAATTCTCTTATACAAGCAAGCCAGTTTGTGCAAGTGCTCGAACAACGTCAAGGACTGAAAGTCGGATGTATTGAAGAAGTAGCTTATAACCAGAAATTTATTGATGATGAGCAACTTAAGCTTATTGCTGAACCTCTACTCAGCAGCGGATACGGCGAGTATTTATTGAATATAATTAAATAAATTTCATTTAGCTGTGTATTTGATTTATAGTTAATTTTACAAAACTAAAAATCACAAAATGCATAAATATGAAATGGTTCAAAAGAATTACTCTGAGTATCATATTAATACTTGCAGTTATCACGGCTATTATATTTCTATATTTAAAATCAACAGCCCCAAAATATTCGGGAAAAAATAAGATTGCTGGACTTCTCGAAAAAGTTGAAGTAAAATATGATAAGTATGGAACTCCTCACATTTACGCTAAAAATGAACATGATGCATATATTGCATTAGGCTGGGTTCATGCACAAGACCGTCTTTTTCAAATGGAAATGATTAGGCGAGTAACTTATGGTCGACTTAGCGACATACTCGGAAAAGACCTTATAGATGTAGATAAATCAATGATTAGCTTGGGGCTTGGCGATAAAGCAAAGGAATGTGAATCCAGATATTTTGGCTCAAAAACAGAAGAGTTTCAAAATTCATCCTTAGCATATTTACAAGGTATAAACCAATTTATTGAAGAAGGAACTCTACCAGTAGAATTTAAAATGCTGGGTTTTAAGCCCGAAAAATTTACACCAGCTGATATTTTTGCTATTATAGAATATATGTCTTTCGGATTTACTTCTGGAATAAATCAAGATCCTTTTACTACAGAAATATATCAAAAATTTGGAGGAAAATATCTTGAAGATTTTGGCATCGACTCTTTGTCTATTTCAAAACTCTTTAAAGCTGACAGCATCAGCAATAAATATCTACATGAAATTTGGATGGCTAAAAATGATGCCGATGATAAAATGCCCATGCCACAATGGACTGGCTCAAATTCTTGGGTGCTAAGCGGAAATCTTACAAAATCTGGAAAACCCATACTTGCTAATGATACTCATATAAAATACTCACAACCAGCAGTTTGGTATGAAACTTATATGGAATTTCCTGGCCATAAATTCTACGGTTATTATCTTGCTGGAGTTCCTTATCCTATTGAAGGTCATAACTTTAATTATGGCTGGGGATTAACAATTTTCCCATTTGATAATATGGATTTATATGCAGAAAAAATAAATCCCGAAAATCCAAACCAATATTGGAACAATTCAAAATGGGTTAATTTCACCGAAAAAACATATTTTATAAAGGTAAAAGGGAGCTATGATATTGCTTACAAATTGAAATCATCAAAACATGGTACAGTTCTAAACGAGGCATATTCTCCAATCAAAAGTAGATTCAACGACAAGGCAATTTCACTGTGGTGGGCTGCAACTAAGCTCGATAATACAACTTTATCTGCTCTTTACAAAATGAATAATTCTAAAGGAATTGACGACTTTGCAAAAACCATGGAACTTATTGATATTGTGGGTTTAAATGTAATGTATGCCGACGCAAAAGGCAATATTGCTTGGTGGGCAACTGGCAAATTAGTAAATAGACCTGCTCATGTAAATCCTATGCTTATTATTGACGGTTCGAAAGAAGAGAATGATATTATTGGATTCTACCCTTTTAGCAAAAATCCAAAAAGCATAAACCCAAAATGCGGATATATTATTACTGCAAACAACCCACCTCATGCCGTTGATGGAATAACTTATTCTGGTTATTACGCACCTGGATTGAGAGCTAAACGCATTGAAGATTTGCTTTTACAACAGAATAAATGGACAACTGAATCTCTTCAGAAAGTACAACTTGATGTTCACTCTGATAGAGATTTACGCATTGTAAAATTACTTTTAAATGAAGTTTCAATAAATGAAAAATCTAATCCTGAACTAAAACAAGTAATGGAAATTTTGAAAAATTGGAACGGTGATTACGACATAAAAAGTAGTGGTGCCACAGTTTTTTCGCAATTTATTTATTTTATGCTAAGTGATGCCATGGAAGATGAAATTGGCGAAGAAACTTTCGATCAATTGTCGAGCAGTTATTTGGTTCGTAGCTCCATTGAGCAGCTTGCATTTAATGAAAAATCAGTGTGGTGGGACAATGTAAATACTAAAATTAGAGAGACAAGAAATGATATTTTGATTTCAGCAATGAATAAAACTGCCGTGAGTCTCAAAGGTGAAAATGGAAAATTAAAAGATGATCTCCACTGGGGAAAATATCATCAGTTGACTCATGTGCACCCAATAGGCCGGAAAAAACCATTCGACAAAATTTTCAATGTAGGTCCATTTGAAAAATCTGGAAGTAATGAAGTTATTGATAAAGAGGGAATTAAGTACAATAAAGATGGCCAATATGATATAATAAATGGGCCAGCCTTACGTACACTTGTCGATTTTGAAAAACCAAACAATGCTTTAGGGATTCTTCCCACAGGACAATCTGGCAATGTTTTTAGTTCACATTATTCCGACCAAGCCCAAATGTTTGTTGATGGCAAGTATAGAAGACAAATTATGGAATTTGAAAAGTCTGATAAGGTAAAAACTGTGATTCTTGAACCAAAAAGCAAATAACTTTTTGGGGGGTTAGCTCCTTAAAATACTGTTGCCAATTGCACAATTCAGGCAGAGAATATTGTCGCAATAATCATTTTTCAAACTTAGCAACGCTTGGCTATTGGATGCATTTGTAGCTTTTACTCCTGTAGCAGCCCACCGCCGAACTATTCCGTTAGACTCAGCTCTCGTCTGCTGCAAAAATAATATCGCTCTGTCGATAAAAAATTGATTATCATGATGCTTACCATAAACAAACAAAAATGGAACGATGGTATTAATTAAAATTAGATTGAATGAATCTTCTCCTAAAGACTTGCTGCGCGATTTCGATTTTGGGCCAAAGGTAAAATGAGTCAACCAATATTCTGAAACTTCAACTTCGAAATATGATTTAAGATTTTCAAGTTTATCTATTTCCAATATTTTGGAAAGCAGATGATTAGACTTATGAATAAGTTGAGCAAACTGCGAAATACGAATTGTTGGAAAGTTCACTGGTCGCATTCTCATAAATTTCCATGCGTAAGCTTTCACATTCTCCAAACCATATTTTTTCCGTAGAAAAGAATATTCTTTCACAAGTTTTTTTGAATAATCGTCATCTAATCTGTCGTTAAGCAATCCAGCTTGACCGAACAAAAGTGCTTCCATCTGAAAAACGTCTTCTTTATGTTTGGTCAAAATAGCCAATGGTAATGCACGTGCAAGCATCTCAAATGGCTGAGAATTAGTGTTAAAGCCAAAGTTTCTTGCTAATGTAATATAAAAAGTATCTTCCCAATTGCCATTGGTTTCTTCCAATATTTTTTCGAAAGCAGCTGTTTTTCTTTCCAGCCTGTCAATCAGAATTCGATCCAAAAAATTGAAAATATGAATATCACCAACTTGCGCAATATTACTTGCACAAGCTATCCAATCGCGTCCGGAGACAAGGTTTCTATACTTAAAATACAAAGACTCATCGTAATGACCTTTTATTACAAGGCAAGGAATAAGTTCAGAATTTTTGTTTGTAATTTCCGTATCGCACTCATAAACCACATGCAATATTACACTATCGTAAGCTCTGTCATCATTATGACCATGTCGCAGCCAATCAGAAGCAGTAGTGTGCATTTCAACATTTCCAGCCCATTCAGTATCTCCAATCTTTAGTCTTGCATTAAAAAAATCGGGACCCGAATCTTCATTGCGAATTCCAGAATTAATAATTGAAATTGGCTGACCATCTGTGGAAAATAACTCTCCATAAAGAAGATTCATTTTCCATAAATAATAAATAAACTCCTCTGTCATTTTCATTATCACAAAGGTAATTTATTATTTACAGGCAAATGCATTTTGATTTACAAAATGTATAGCTAATATTATTAAAAAGAAAACCCCGATATAATTTATCGAGGTTTTAAGTAAATCATGAATTATCAGATTATATTCCAGCAAGCTTTAAAAGTTTTTTATCCACACCAGATGTTGGACGATCGGCGCTGACTTCCAATATTTTGCCTTCTTTGTCGAAAAGCATAAATCGAGGAATGCCAGATATTTTATAAAATCCTGACAATAAATCGCTTTGTCCAACATAAATTTGTTGACCAGCTAATTTTCTCTCTTTCAACATTTTTTGCCAAGCCATTTTATCGCGATCCACTGATGCGCTGATAAAAACGATATTATTTTTTTTCATGCGTTCTTCAATTTGCATCAAGCTTGGAATTTCTCCTAAACAAGGGTTGCACCAAGTAGCCCAAACATCTACATAAACATATTTACCCTTAAAATCGCTAAGATGAATTGAATCGCCTTTTAAGTTGACACCAGCAAAATCTTTGGCAGGATTTCCTGTCTTAAGGTGTTCCCATTCAGCAAGTTGCTTTTCTACATCTTTTATTAAATCTATGTCGGTGCATACTTTTTCGAATACTGGCCATACTATGTCGTAATCTTTTACGCCATCATAAAGCACATTATCTTTCATCACGCGATAGGAAGCATAGCTTTTAACCGTTTTATCTGTGAACAACTCATCAACTTTCTTTAGCTGATAAGTAACAAAGGATGGGTATTGTGCTGAGATTGTTGAGTCTTTATAGTATCTATCAACTTTTGCATTCACTAAATTTGAAATAAACTGGCGATATTCTGGCAAAATTACCAAACTGCTATCATTCAGATTCAACTCTCCAAGGAAATTTTCATACTGAGCAGATGGTTTGAAATTATCAACTTTATTGTAATAGGCAAAATACAAAGGATACATTATATGCGATAATCCCCAGAAATATTGAATTCTACTTTTCTCCATGGCAACAAATCCTTTATCAACTTTTTCCATATTCTTTTCAAGCTCTGATAATAAGTTATTTTGGGAGTTTCGCAAAGAATCGATGGACCTAACAGCCACGGTTTCTGATTGAGTAAAAATACCTTCCATTATATCCGAAAATTGCATTTGAGATTTTGTATATCTTGCCAGATAATCATTATAAACTACAGAACTGCCAGAAAATTTTCCATCAGATACTATTTCTGCTGTAGCATCAAAATTCAAGCTATCGCCAGGTTTAAGATAAAGTAAAACTTGATTTCTACCTACAAAAAAAGTAAAATAGCTTGGGTTTTCGAGAAAGGAGGAATATGTAAAAGTACCATCTGCTTTAACATCAATGGTGTCGAGATTTATTTGATTCACCGTTTCCTTTCTGATAAAAAGTTTTTGGTTTTCGGCTCCAACAATTTTTCCAGTAAATATGGCGTCTGCCGGTTTCATTTTATCGTTATTACCACAAGATGAAATAATTACGCTAAAAATAACGATTGCTAAAATATTTATAACTTTCATAATTTTATTATTATTTGATGAATTTAAAATCTTTCCCTAAGTAATATGCATCGCTTCCGAGAGCTTCTTCTATTCTCATTAGTTCATTATATTTTGCTAATCTATCGATTCTACTTGCCGAACCAGTTTTTATCAGTCCAGTATTTTTAGCAACTGCCAAATGAGCAATAAAAACATCTTCTGTTTCACCAGAGCGATGGCTAATTACAGAAGTCATCTGATGACGATGAGCCATTTCAATACAATCTAGTGTTTCTGTCAGGGTACCAATTTGGTTCAATTTGATAAGTATTGAGTTAGCCACATTTTTATCAATTCCTTCTTGCAATCTTTTGGTATTAGTTACAAATAAATCGTCACCAATGAGTTGCACTTTATCTCCCATATTATTATTCATAATTTTCCAGCCAGTCCAATCGTCCTCTGCCATACCATCTTCGATAGAAATAATGGGATATCTTTTCACCCAATCTGCCCAAAAATCAACCATTTGTGAAGGGGTAAGTTTGTCGCCAGTGCTCCATTTAAGATGATACATATTTTCCTCAGGTATATAAAATTCAGAAGCTGCTGGGTCGAGGGCTAGGTAAACATCTATTCCAGGTTTGTAGCCCGCATTTTCTATTGCTTTAATAATCACCTGAATAGCTTCTTCATTAGATTTTAGATTTGGAGCGAAGCCGCCTTCGTCGCCTACATTTGTAGAATATCCAGCATTTTTGAGAACGGCTTTTAAATTATGGAAAACCTCGGCTCCCATTCTAAGAGCTTCAGTAAATGTTGGTGCTCCAACTGGCATAATCATAAATTCCTGAAAGTCGATAGAGTTATCGGCATGTGAACCACCATTAAGGATGTTCATCATTGGAATTGGAAGAGTGTTTGCTCCTACACCACCAATGTATCTGTAAAGAACTTGATTGGTAGATTGGGCAGCAGCGCGAGCTATTGCCATAGATACTCCAAGAATTGCATTTGCACCAAGGTTGCCTTTGTTACTGCTTCCATCTATAGCAATCATCATTTTGTCTATTTCTTTTTGCTCGGTAACATATAAGCCTTTGAGCTCTTCGTTCAAAACTGTATTGACGTTATTAACTGCTTTAAGCACGCCTTTACCTAAATAAGTGCCTTTGTCGTTATCTCTAAGCTCTATTGCCTCGTGAATACCTGTAGAGGCTCCAGATGGAACTGAGGCTCTGCCGACAATACCACTTTCGGTCATTACATCAACTTCTACTGTAGGATTGCCCCTTGAATCCAAGATTTGCCGGGCATGAATATTTGCGATTGCTGTCATAATATATTGATTTATAGATTTATTTAATATAAAAAATTGAACAATAAGTCATAATTTACTTTGAAAAATCAATTGATAAAAGTACAATAAAAAAGGATAATGAAAGTAAATTCATCATCCTTTTAAAATATTATCTAAAACCAAATTCCTATTCAGTTTTATCTTGTTCGGCAGGAGTTTCTGCTTCTGGTTTAGCACTTTTTGGGGTCTCCTTAACTTCTTCAACTATCTGGGCGTCAACTACAACATCCTCATTTTTAGCTATTTTTGCTTTAGATATTTCAGAAGTTTCGGACTTAGAGCCACGACGACGACGGGTGGTTTTAACCTTTTTGCCTTCTTTATTTTCAAGCATCAATTCGTTATAATCAACCAACTCGATTATACACATTTCAGCATTATCTCCCAAACGATTACCTGTTTTAAGAATTCTTGTATATCCACCAGGTCTGCTGGCAACTTTTACAGATATTTCTCTAAACAATTCATTTACTGCGTCTTTGCTTTGAAGTCTGCTAAATACCATTCTTCTAGAGTGCGTAGTATCTTCTTTTGAGCGTGTAATTATTGGCTCAACAAACATTTTAAGCTCTTTAGCTTTGGCCAATGTTGTTTTTATTCTTTTATGAATAATTAAAGATGTAGCCATGTTTTTCAACATTGCTTTGCGGTGAGCTGTTGTTCTCCCTAAATGATTTATACTATTCTTATGTCTCATAATGCTTATTCCTTATCCAATTTGTAAATTGCTGTATTCATGCCAAAATTCAAATTCTTTGATTTCACTAATTCTTCTAATTCCGTCAACGATTTTTTGCCGAAATTACGGAATTTCAACAAATCGTTTTTATTGAAAGATACCAATTCGCCAAGAGTATCCACTTCAGCTGCTTTAAGGCAATTGAGAGCGCGTACAGATAAATCGAGATCTACAAGTTTAGTTTTCAGGAGTTGACGAGTATGCAACATGCTTTCGTCAAATTCTTCTGAAACGCCTTTATCTTCTTCATCTAAAGTTATTTTCTCATCGGAAAATAGCATAAAGTGATGAATAAGAATTTTAGCTGCCTCTTTCAAAGCGTCTTTTGGGTGGATTGAACCGTCTGTATCAATATCTAAGATAAGTTTTTCGTAGTCGGTTTTTCTTTCCACTCTATAATTTTCTATTGAAAACTTCACATTTTTAATAGGTGTATAAATTGAGTCGATAAATATTGTACCAAGAGGTGCATTAAGTATCTTATTCTCTTCAGCAGGTACGTAGCCTCTACCCTTTTCAATATTTATTTCTATAGATAAATTAACAGAGGTATCCATAGTACAAATAACCAATTCGGGGTTTAATACTTGGAAGCCTGAGAGAAATTTATTAATATCTCCAGCTTTAAAGCTTTCCTGATTGTTAATTGTTACGAGGATTTTTTCTGTTTCATAGGAATCAATTTGGCGTTTAAGCCTTACTTGTTTCATATTCAGAACAATATCAGTGACATCTTCGATGACACCAGGAATTGATGAGAATTCTTGCTCAACACCCTCTATTCGGATGCTGGTAACAGCAAAACCTTCAAGAGAATTCAAGAGAATTCTTCGGAGTGAATTACCAACGGTAATACCATAACCTGGTTCAAGGGGACGGAATTCGAATATCCCTTTGAAATCATCGGCTTCGATCATCACCACTTTATCCGGCTTTTGAAATGCTATAATAGACATCTATTTCGGTTTTAATGATTATACAAATTTACTACTTAGAATAGAGCTCAACAATTAATTGCTCGTTAATCTTTTCTGGAATATCCTGACGATCAGGATATGCATTAAATACTCCTTGCATTTTTTCACTGTCCCATTCGAGCCAAGCAAAAGCATTGGCACGCCCTGAGAGAGATTCTGTAATTGCTTCGAGTGATTTGGATCTTTCGCGAACACTTACCTTGTCGCCTATATTTAGTTGGCAACTTGGAATGTTCATAACATCACCATTTACGGTTATGTGGCGGTGAGAAACCAATTGACGAGCAGCTGCGCGTGAAGGTGCAATTCCCAAACGGTAAACTACGTTATCTAAACGAGCTTCGCAATATTGAAGCAAAATTTCGCCTGTGATACCACTTTTGCTGCTTGCAGCGCTAAATAAATTTCTAAATTGGCGTTCAAGAATGCCATAGGTATATTTAGCTTTTTGTTTCTCCTGAAGCTGAGTACCATACTCGCTCAATTTTTTGCGACGACGTGAATTGCCATGTTGTCCGGGAGGATATTTTTTCTTTTCGTAACTTTTATCCGGACCGTAAATTGGGTCGTTGAATTTACGTGCAATTTTTGTCTTTGGACCTATATATCTAGCCATAATCTAAATTATTTTCCCTTTATTAATTATTATTAAACTCTTCTACGTTTTGGAGGACGACAACCATTATGAGGCATTGGAGTAACGTCTTTAATTTCTGTTACTTCTAAACCAGAGTTGTTAATCGAGCGAATTGCTGATTCGCGTCCTGCACCTGGTCCTTTTACGAAAACTTTTACTTTTCGTAAACCCAAGTCAAAGGCCATTTTAGAACAATCTTCAGCTGCCATTTGGCCAGCATAAGGTGTGTTTTTCTTGGAGCCTTTAAATCCCATTTTACCGGCAGAGGACCATGAGATGACCTGACCAGCATTATTTGCTAACGAGATAATAATATTGTTAAAAGTAGCATTAACAAATGCTTGACCTGTTGCTTCTACTTTAACAACTCTTTTTTTCGTTACTTTTCCTCTTTTTACATTTTTAGCCATATCGACAATCTATTTCAAATAAATTTAATTTTCTATTTATCTCAAAGAGTCTTATTTAACTGCTTTCTTTTTATTTGCAACAGTTTTCTTTTTCCCTTTACGTGTTCGTGCATTGTTTTTGGTTCTTTGACCGCGCAATGGTAAACCATTTCTATGGCGTATTCCTCGGTATGAACCAATATCCATCAGACGTTTTATATTCATCTGAACATCAGAACGCAATTCACCTTCAACTTTTATATTGGCGGTAATATATTCGCGGACGCTCTTTTGTTCGTCGTCTGTCCATTCGGAAACTTTTCTATTGACATCTACGCCAACGAATTCCAAAATTGCTTTTGATTTATTGCGACCAATGCCATAAATGTATGTCAATGCAATTTCGCCTCTTTTATTATTTGGGATATCTACACCCGCTATTCTAGCCATATATCTCTTTAATATTTAGTTATTATATCCAATTTCTTTATTTTATCCTTGACGTTGTTTATGCTTAGGATTCTTTTTATTAATCACATAAATACGTCCTTTACGTCTAACGATTTTATCGTCTTCTGATCTCTTCTTTATGGAAGCTCTAATTTTCATATTTCAAAAATATTTAATTGTTCTTTACTATTTGTATCTAAAACTAATACGGCCTTTAGTAAGGTCATAAGGTGAAATCTCCAATTTTACTCGGTCGCCTGGAAGAATTTTTATATAATTCATTCTCATTTTACCAGATATGTGTGCAGTTACAACATGTCCACTCTCGAGTTTCACCCGAAACATTGCATTTCCCAATGATTCAGTAACAATGCCGTCTTGCTCTATAGATCCTTGTTTGGCCATTCTACCTTATATTTGTGTTCATAGTTATAACTTCATCAATAAATTCATAAGTTGACAAAAACTCGGGCTTTCCAGCTTTAACAACAACTGTATGTTCAAAGTGTGCAGAATATTTGTTGTCTTTAGTTAAAATTGTCCATCCATCATCTTCCATCACCACTTCCTTTACACCAAGGTTTATCATAGGTTCTATGCAAATTACAAGATTCTCAGGAAGTTTCTTCCCTGTTCCTCTTCTGCCATAATTATAAATCTCTGGTCCTTCATGAAGATTTCTTCCTATGCCATGACCGACAAGATCGCGAACTACTGAATAACCAAATGACTCTACATAGGATTGAATTGCAAATCCGATATCACCAACACGATTTCCCATGATAGCCATTTTTGCTCCAAGATAAAGCGATTCTTTTGTTACATCGTGAAGTTTTAATACATCATCTGAAACATCACCAACAGCAAAAGTATAGGCATAATCACCATAGTATCCATTCATATATGTACCACAATCAATGGAAACCAAATCACCATCTTTAACTTCTCTATCACCAGGAATACCGTGAACAATTTGTTCGTTGATAGAAATGCAAAGCGTGGCTGGGAAATTACCATATCCCTTAAAACCTGGTACAGCGCCATTATCTCTGATAAATGTTTCAGCAACAGCATCGAGAGCGATGGTTTTAACGCCGGGCTTTAGGATTTTTGCAACCTCAGCAAGAGTTTTTCCAACAAGCAAAGAACTTTGTCTTAATAATTCTATTTCTTCTGTAGATTTAATTATCATAATATTACTGGTGCAATCCGCTGGATTGAAACATATTTGATGATCTACCTTTAATTCTACCTGATTTAGTCAATCCATCGTAATGACGCATTAACAAATGACTTTCTATTTGTTGTAGGGTATCCAAAACAACACCTACAAGAATCAGCAATGATGTGCCACCAAAGAAATGGGCAAATTGTTGGTTTACACCAATAAGACTAACAAATGCTGGCATTATAGAAACAAAGCCCAAGAATATTGAACCTGGCAATGTGATTCGAGATAATACTGAATCGATAAATTCTGCTGTTCTTTTTCCTGGTTTAACTCCAGGAATAAAACCGCCATTCTTTTTCAAATCTTCTGAAATTTGATTTGGATTTATTGTGATTGCAGTATAGAAATAGGTAAAGGCAATAATCATTAGAAAGAAAATGAAATTGTACCAAAACCCATTGAAATCTGTAAGGGCACGTGCTACTGCAGATAGTGTGCTATTATCGGAGGCATATCCTACGAAAGAAATTGGAAGCATCATAATTGCTTGAGCAAAAATTATTGGCATTACACCAGCAGCATTCACTTTTAATGGAACATATTGTCTAACACCACCATATTGCTTATTTCCTACAATTCTTTTTGCAAATTGAACAGGAATACGTCTTGTTCCTTGAACAAGTAATATTGTAAGTAGGATGACTGCTACAAGAAATACCATCTCAAATAAGAACATCACCAATCCACCAGTTTGCTCAACAACTTTAGAGGAAAATTCGGCAGCTATTGCCATTGGTAATCGTGCAATGATTCCAACCATAATTATAAGAGATATTCCGTTTCCAACGCCTTTATCAGTTATTTTTTCGCCTAACCACATTATAAACATGGTGCCAGCAATAAGAATAGTAATAGAAAGAACGAAGAAAAATACTGGGCTAAAATCATGCAAAGGAATTGTTCTAAGAGCTTCACCAGCATTGTTGCGATAGCTTGGTCCAAGAGTTCGTAGCATATTGCTAATATATGCTGGAGATTGGAAAGCAACAATAATTACAGTAAGTAATCGAGTAATCTGATTGATTTTCTTCCTTCCGCTTTCGCCATCTTTTTGCAATTTTTGAAAGTAAGGAACAGCCATACCAAGCAACTGAATAACTATAGAAGCAGTAATGTAAGGCATAATTCCTAAAGCAAATATTGAAGCATTGGCAAAGGCACCTCCTGAGAACATATTTATAAGTCCAAGCAGACCACCAGAACTTTGTTGCTGAAGGGCAGCAAGTCCACGAGGGTCTATTCCAGGTAATACCACATAAGCACCAAGGCGGTAAATTAATATCAGCCCAAGAGTTAAGAGTATCCTTTTGCGTAGATCCTCAATATTCCAAATATTTTTTAATGTTTCAATAAATTTCTTCATTGTTAAATAATGTTTGCAACGCCACCTACAGCTTCTATTGCTTTTAGAGCAGTAGATGTATAAGCGTGGGCATTAATTTCTAATTTAGATTTCAATTCACCGCGACCCATTACTTTAATAAGGTCACTTTTGTTTACCAATCTGTTTTCAATTAATATTTCAACGGTGATAGTATCAATATTTTTGCTTTCGGCCAGATGTTGAATTGTATCCAAGTTGATGCCTCTGTACTCGGTGCGGTTAGGATTTTTGAAACCAAATTTTGGCAAGCGTCGATAGATAGGCATTTGACCGCCTTCAAAACCACTTTTTGATTTGTAACCTGAGCGAGATTTAGCACCTTTATGACCACGGGTGGAAGTTCCACCATGTCCAGATCCTTGTCCTCTACCTATTCGCTTACGATTTTTTACCGAGCCTTCAGCTGGTTTTAGATTGCTTAAATCCATCGTTATATCTTATTAAATATTTATAATTAAATTTCTTCTACACTTAACAAGTGCTTAATATTGTCTATCATACCAAGTACTTGAGGGGAAGCATCGATTTCTCTGCTTCGGTTCATTTTCTTTAAGCCCAAGGCCTTAAGAGTTCGTTTTTGACGTTTTGGGCGGCCTATGCCACTTTTAACTTGTTTTATTCTAAGTCTTTTCATCTAATTTCCTCTCTTTAAAATTAACCGTTAAATACTTTAGTAATACTTATGCCTCTTTGATCAGCAATCTCTTTAGGGTCGCGTAGTTTGATTAGAGCATCAAAAGTTGCTTTAACAACACTATGTGGGTTAGAAGAGCCTTTTGATTTAGCTAACACATCTCTAATACCAACGCTTTCAAGGACAGCACGCATTGCACCGCCAGCTATAACGCCAGTTCCAGGAGCTGCGGGTTTAATAAAGACGTATGCGCCGCTATATTTTCCATACTGTTCGTGAGGCAAAGTGCTTTTCATTATAGGAACTTTGATAAGATTTTTCTTTGCATCGTCGACGCCTTTTTGAATAGCAGCTGTAACCTCTTTGGCTTTACCTAAACCATAGCCTACTACACCATTTTCGTTTCCAACGACAACAATTGCTGAGAAGCTGAATGTGCGTCCACCTTTAGTAACTTTGGTTACCCTTTGTATGCTTACAAGGCGGTCTTTATATTCGACCTCACTTGGTTTTACTCTTTTGATTGTATTATTTGCCATATTGCTTAAAATTTAAGTCCTCCTTCACGGGCTCCATCGGCCAATGCTTTTATTCTACCATGATATACATAACCATTTCTATCGAAAACAACTGTTTCAATTTCCGCTTCTTTTGCTCTTTCGGCTAAAAGATTGCCAACCATTTTAGCTGTTTCTAATTTTGTGGAATTTTTAGAAGCGATGCTATCAATACGTGATGAGGATGACACTAATGTAGTACCAGTAGAATCATCAATAATCTGAGCATAAATTTGTTTATTACTTCTAAAAACACTCAATCTAGGGCGTTCCCCGTTACCAGAGATTTTTGCACGCACACGGCGCTTAGCCCTCGATCTTTGAAATTCTTTTTTATTCTTCATCGTGCTTTTAATTTATATTATTATTTTGAGGCAGTTTTACCTGCTTTTCTTCTGAGTACCTCGCCTTGGAATTTAACACCTTTACCTTTGTAAGGTTCAGGTTTTCTTAAAGAGCGAATTTTTGCAGCCACTTGTCCGATAAGTTGTTTATCGGCAGAGGTAAGTATTATTAAAGGATTTTTACCTTTTGCATTTTCAGTCTCTACCTTTACTTCATCAGGTATGAGAAAATAAATGTGGTGAGAATATCCTAAGGAAAGATCGAGTAACTGACCAGTATTAGAAGCACGATATCCAACTCCAACGAGTTCTTGAACGGTTTTAAAACCTGTGCTTACACCTAAAACCATATTGTGTATAAGTGAGCGGTATAAACCATGTTTTGCACGGTGGTCGTTGCTTTCGCTGTTTCGTTCAACTATTATTTGTTTACCTTCAATCTTCACGTTCACGCTATCATCAAAACTTTGGGACAATGTTCCTAAAGTACCTCTAACATTTATGTTGCCATCGGTGAGTTTGATTTCCACGCCTGCGGGAATATCTATTGGTAATTTTCCTATTCTTGACATAGTATAATTATCTTTAACATTATTAACTTACATAACACAAAACCTCACCACCAACTTTTAGCTTCTTTGCTTCTTTGTCGGTAATAACACCATGTGAGGTTGAAATAATTGCTATTCCTAAACCATTTAATACTCGGGGTAATTCTTTTGAATCCACATATTTACGTAAACCAGGTTTAGAAATTCTGGTAAGGGTATTGATTGCAGAGAGCTTTGTAATTGGATGATATTTTAAAGCAATTTTGATAGTATTATTAACACCGTTTTCGGTATCTATAAATTTATAGCTAAGAATATATCCTTTTTCAAAGAGTATTTTAGTCATCTCTTTTTTAAGGTTTGATGAGGGTACTTCGACAACGCGATGATTTGCATTCACGGCGTTTCTAATTCTTGTCAAGTAATCTCCTATTTGATCTGTTACCATCTTTATTATATTTTAATATTTTACCAACTTGCTTTTTTAACCCCGGGTATTAAACCATTGAGAGCCATTTCTCTAAAATTAATACGTGAAATACCAAACTGGCGCATATAACCTTTAGGTCTTCCACTAATTTGACAGCGATTATGCAATCTTACTGCAGCACTATCGCGAGGTAATTTTTGCAATCCTTCGCTATCTCCAGCGGCTTTCATAATAGCCCTTTTAGCTGAGTATTTATCAACCATTTTACGTCTTTTACGCTCACGCGCCTTCATTGATTCTTTTGCCATCGGTATTAATTTTTAAATGGTATTCCAAATTCTTTAAGCAGAGCAAATGCTTCTGCATCAGTTTTTGCCGTTGTAACTATTGTAATATTCATTCCTTGGATTCGATTCACCTGATCAATATTTATTTCAGGGAATATTAGCTGCTCAGCAATTCCAAAAGAGTAGTTTCCTTTTCCATCAAATCCTTTGTTGTTAATACCTCTAAAGTCTCTAACTCGAGGAATGGATACAGAGATCAGTCTATCAAGAAATTCATACATTCTATCACGACGTAAAGTAACTTTGGCGCCAATAGCCATTCCTTTACGAAGTTTAAAGTTCGAAATATCTTTTTTAGAAATGGTTTTAACGGCTCTTTGACCAGCTATATTACTCATTTCTTCGATGGAGCTATCTAATATTTTTTTATCAGTGATTGCTGCTCCTACTCCTTGGTTAAGAGTAATTTTTACAATTTTTGGCACTTGCATTACTGAGTTATAGCTAAATTGCTTCATCAGTGATGAAACTATTTCGTCTTTATACTTATCTTTTAATCTTGGTGTGTACATTATTTAATTACCTCCTTTGATTTTTTAGAGTAACGTACAATTTTGTCACCTTCGACACGACGGCCAACGCGAGTAACATTACCTTTATTATCTACTAACATTACATTTGAAAGGTGAATAGCTGCCTCTTTTTTAACGATACCACCTTGTGGATTTTCATTGCTTGGTTTGGCGTGTTTGGATATAATATTTACGCCTTCCACAAGCACTCGGCTTTTGGCTGGAAACATCTCAAGTATTTTGCCTTCTTTACCTTTATTGGCTCCAGCAATTACTTTTACAGTATCTCCTTTCTTTAATTTCATTTTCGGTTGCATAACAATTCCTTAAATTAATGGTTTATAACACTTCAGGTGCTAACGACACGATCTTCATAAATTTCTTATCGCGTAATTCACGGGCTACTGGCCCAAAAATACGTGTACCCTTCAATTCACCGTTAGTTCCAAGCAGCACCACTGCATTGTCATCGAAACGGATATAGGAGCCATCGGCGCGACGTATTTCTTTCTTAGTGCGCACCACTACAGCTTTAGAAACAGTCCCTTTTTTAACGTTGCCTGATGGGATGGCACTTTTTATAGCAACCACTACTTGGTCACCGATACGAGCATATCTCTTTTTGGTACCTCCCAACACACGGATGACAAGTACTTCTTTTGCGCCGCTATTATCGGCAACTAATGCTCTGGATTCTTGTTGTAACATACTATTTAGCTTTCTCTATTATTTCAACTAATCTCCAATTCTTATTTTTACTAAGTGGGCGTGTTTCCATTATTTTCACTTTGTCGCCAATGCCACACTCATTTCTTTCGTCGTGAGCGAAATACTTTTTCGACCTTTTAACGAATTTTCCATAGATGGGGTGTTTTAATTTACGTTCGATGCTAACTGTAACGGTTTTATCCATTTTATTGCTAGTAACCACGCCCACACGTTCTTTTCTTAAATTTCTGCTTTCCATAATTATTACAGATTATTTTCTTTCTTCGCTGTAAGCTCACGCTTACGAAGTTCGGTTAATATTCTTGCTATGCCTTTACGAGAGCTACTGATATTCTGTGGATTCTCGATAGGTGATACTGCATGATGCAATTTCAACTTTGACAGTTGGATTTTTTCAGTATCAAGTCTTTCCATCAATTCATCTGTCGAAAGTTCTTTTATTACCTCTTGTTTCATCACTTATATTATTATTTGTTTGTGGAATATTCTATTCCTGATAATCTCTTCTTACAATAAATCTTGTCAAAATTGGTAGTTTTTGGGCTGCCAATCTTAAGGCTTCTTTTGCCACTGCCAATGGAACTCCTTCTGCTTCAAAAATAATTTTTCCTGGTTTGCAGCGGGCTACGAATAACTCAGGAGCTCCTTTACCTTTACCCATACGTACTTCGGCGGGTTTTTTGGTAATTGGTTTATCAGGGAAAACTCTAATCCAAATTTGTCCTTCACGTTTCATATAACGTGTAACTGCTTGACGTGCAGCTTCTATCTGACGACCTGTAAGCCAGTCCTCTTCAAGAGATTTAATTCCGAATGAACCAAAGGCGAGTTCCGCTCCGCGGGTTACGTTGCCTTTCATTTTCCCTTTTTGCTGCTTTCTATATTTTGTCTTTTTGGGCTGTAACATATTCCAAAATTTTAACTGTTCTCAATAATTTATTTTCTTCTGCGTTGACGTCTACCTTCAAAATTTTGACCAGCCTGTTTTACAGGTTGGGCTACATTTAGCAAAGTAACATCACGTTTTCCAAAAACTTCTCCTTTAAATATCCAAACTTTAACTCCCAATCTTCCATAGGTAGTATGAGCTTCGACCCAAGTGTAATCGATATCGGCTCTAAGAGTGTGCAATGGAATTCTTCCTTCTTTATACATTTCACTTCGAGCCATTTCTGCCCCACCAATACGACCTGAGACGAGTACTTTTATGCCCTCTGCTCCAACACGCATAGTGGAAGCAATAGACATTTTAA
This sequence comes from Bacteroidetes bacterium CG2_30_33_31, assembly GCA_001872625.1. Taxonomy (GTDB): domain Bacteria; phylum Bacteroidota; class Bacteroidia; order Bacteroidales; family UBA1556; genus UBA6267. The sequence goes on along the minus strand of MNXP01000059.1, from coordinate 22,935 downwards.
CTGCACGTCGGTAGGAGACACGTCCTTCAATTTGTTTAGCGATTGATGTTCCAACTAAAAATGCATCAAGTTCTGGTCTTTTTATCTCATTTATATTAATTTGAACTTCTTTGCCTGTTAATTTCTTAATCTCTTCTTTTAATTTATCTACTTCAGAACCTTGCTTTCCTATAATAATTCCTGGTCTGGCAGTATTTATTGTTAAGGTTATGAGTTTAAGAGTACGTTCAATATAAATTTTGGAAACGCTCGCATTTGATAGACGTACATTTAGATATTTTCTAATTTTATCATCTTCTACAAGTTTCTCTGTAAAATTCTTTCCACCGAACCAATTGGAATCCCAACCTTGTGTTATTCCTAATCTTAACCCTATTGGATTTGTTTTTTGACCCATCAGATTATTATTGTTTGTTAATTATTACGTTCTCTTCTACTTCACTTACTTCATCAACTACAGCCATTCTACTTTGCAAATACAAAGTAACATGATTTGATCTTTTGCGAACTCTATGCGCACGGCCTTGAGGAGCTGTTTGCAAACGTTTCAGCATACGACCTGAGTCGACAAATATTTCGTGTATATATAATTGGGCATCTTCCAATCTACCACCTTCATTTTTCAATTGCCAATTTGCAATTGCAGAAAGTAGAAGTTTATACACACGATTAGAAGCCTCTTTTGGTGAGTGTTTCAACATAGCCAATGATTGATTGACATCTTTACCTCTTACCATATCGGCTACTAATCTCATTTTACGAGGAGAGGTAGGAACATTAACCAACTTTGCAAAATATGTTGATTTTTTTGCCGCCTTTACACTCTCTGCCTTATTATTCTTTCTTGCACCCATTATGCTATAGTATTATTTGTTATTTACCTTTCTTACGATTACCAGCATGACCGCGGAATGTGCGTGTTGGAGAAAACTCACCGAGTTTGTGACCTACCATATTCTCAGTAACATATACAGGGATAAACTTATTTCCATTATGAACACCCACTGTAAGTCCAACAAAATCTGGAGAAATTACAGAGGCTCTCGCCCATGTTTTTATTACGGACTTTTTGCCAGTTTCCTGAGCTTCCAAAACTCGTTTTTCGAGCTTGTAATGTATATACGGACCTTTTTTTAACGATCGACTCATATCATTTTAATTAAATGCTAATTACTTCTTTTTCCTTTCAACAATAAACTTATTGGAATCCTTTTTCTTGTTGCGTGTGCGATATCCTTTTGCTGGTATACCTTTACGCGAACGAGGATGTCCACCAGTTGCTCTTCCTTCTCCACCACCCATTGGATGATCTACAGGATTCATATTTACAGCTGATGTGCGTGGACGACGACCTAACCAACGTGAGCGGCCAGCTTTTCCTGAACGTTCCAAATTGTGATCTGGATTAGACACTGTTCCCACGGTAGCACGACAAATTTGCAATATCATTCGTGTTTCGCCTGAAGGCAATTTTATGATTGCGTATTTACCATCTCGACTTACTAATTGAGCATAAGATCCAGCTGAACGTGCCATTTTTGCACCTTGACCAGGTCTAAGTTCTATATTATGAATAACTGTTCCAAATGGAATTTCAGAAAGCAATAATGTATTTCCAATTTCTGGAGCTACTCCAGCGCCAGAATATAATTTTGTTCCAACTTGTAATCCGTTTGGAGCAATAATATATCTTTTCTCGCCATCAGCATATACTAATAAAGCTATACGCGCTGTACGATTTGGATCATATTCTATAGACTGAACATTTGCTGGGATCCCATCTTTATCGCGTTTAAAATCTATAAAACGATATTTCTGTTTATGACCACCACCAATGTAACGCATGGTCATTTTGCCATCGTTATTTCTTCCTCCTGATCTCTTTTTTGTTGCCAACAGACTCTTCTCAGGAGTGCTAGTAGTTATTTCGTCAAAAGTGCTTATTATTTTAAAGCGCTGACTTGATGTTGTTGGTTTGAATTTCTTTAAAGCCATGTCTCCTAAATGTTACTGTAAAAATCAATAGATTGACCTTCAGCTAATGTTACAATTGCTTTTTTAAAAGCTTGAGTTCTCCCAGGTATATAACCTGATTTTGTTGATCTGGATTTTGCTTTTCCACCATAATTCATGGTATTCACGGCAGCTACTTCAACTTCATATAAACTTTCTATCGCCTGTTTAATCTGAATTTTATTTGCATTTTTCTTTACAACGAATCCATAACGATTCAGTTTCTCAGTCAATGCTGACAACTTTTCAGAAATTATAGGCCTTTCAATAATATTCATCTCTTATAATCTTTTAAGATTAAACAATTACTTAGTTAGAACTTCTTCAATTGACTTTATTGAGGACTCGCTAATAATCAATTTTTTAGCAGCTAATAATTCATAGGTATTTATATCAACAGCTCTTTTGATATTAGCACCTTTAATGTTTCTGGCTGACAAATAAATATTGTTATCTATTGTATTTAAAATCAACAGACTTTTTATACCATCTATTTTTAAGTCGCTTGCAAACTTCAGGTAGTTTTTAGTTTTTGGCAATTCAAATGTGAAATCTTCAACAATCATAACATTTTCTTCTTGAACTTTGTAAGCAAGTGCTGATTTACGAGCTAAGCGCTTAAGCTTTTTATTAAGTTTAAAAGAATAATCTCTAGGATGCGGTCCAAATGCACGAGCTCCACCTCTTAATATTGGTGAGTTAATATCACCCATACGTGCGGTACCAGTTCCTTTTTGGCGTTTCAATTTACGAGTGCTACCCGAAAGTTGAGAGCGCTCTTTTGAACTATGAGTTCCTTGTCTTTGATTTGCTCTATATTGTTTAATATCAAGATAGATTGCATGATCATTTGGTTCGATTCCGAACACCGTATCATCAAGTTGAACTTTACGACCGGTTTTTTCTCCATTAATTTTATAAATATCTAGCTCCATCTTTCCACTATTACGTATGATCCATTTGGTCCAGGTACAGAACCTTTAATAACTAAAAGATTTTTCTCTAAAATAATTTTCATTACTTGAAGATTAATCATCTTAACTCTATCATTGCCCATACGACCTGCCATTCGCATTCCTTTGAATACTCTTGAAGGCCATGATGATGCGCCAATAGAACCTGGAGCTCTAAGGCGGTTATGTTGACCATGAGTTGCATCGTTAACACCGCGGAAGCCATGACGTTTTACAACGCCTTGAAATCCTTTTCCTTTAGATGTTCCAATTACATCAATAAATTCACCTTCTGTAAAAACATCAACATTAATGATTTCTCCAAATTGTTTTTGTTCTTCAAATCTAGTAAATTCTACAACTTTTCTTTTTGGCGTTGAACCAGCTTTTTTAAAGTGGCCGATTAATGCTTTTGATGTATTTTTTTCTTTCTTATCATCAAAGGCAAGTTGTACAGCACTATAACCATCTTTTTCAATGGTTCTAATCTGAGTCACAACACATGGACCTGCTTCAATAACGGTACATGGAACATTTTTTCCATCTGCGTCAAAGATGCTAGTCATCCCTATCTTTTTTCCAATAATTCCGGACATTTCTACTGTATTAAACCTTAATTATACTTTAATTTCAACCTCAACACCAGTCGGTAATTCCATCTTCATCAATGCGTCGATGGTTTTTGATGATGTACTGTAAATATCCAACAAACGTTTGTAGGTAGAAAGCTGAAATTGTTCACGAGCTTTCTTGTTTACAAAAGTTGATCGTAATACGGTATATATTCTCTTGTTTGTTGGCAAGGGAATTGGCCCATTTACAACTGCTCCTGTTGCTCTTACAGTCTTAACAATTTTCTCAGCAGACTTATCTACTAAATTAAAATCGTAAGATTTAAGCTTTATTCTAATTTTTTGACTCATTGTTAATAAATCTATTTATTAATTATTTCTTCTGCAATTGCGTCTGGCACAATAGCATATTTACTAAATTCCATGGTAGAAGTAGCACGTCCAGAGGACATGGTACGCAGAGCGGTTACATAGCCAAACATATTTGACAAAGGCACGTGAGCTTTAATAATTTGAACTGCGTCTTTTGCAAGAACTCCATCAATAACTCCTCTACGTTTATTCAAATCTCCTATGATATCACCCATAAATTCCTCAGGTGTAACTGCTTCTAATTTCATTATAGGTTCAAGCAAAGCTCTTTTAACTTTACGTGTAGCATTTCTAAATGCAACTTTTGCTGCAATTTCAAAACTTAGAGCATCCGAGTCAACTGGATGGTATGAACCATAAAAAAGTCTTATTTTCAAACTTTCAAGTTCGTAGCCAGCTAATGTACCATTAAGCATAGCTTCTTTAAAACCTTTTTCCACCGAAGGAATGTATTCTTTAGGAATAACTCCGCCTTTTACAGCATCGATAAATTGCAGGCCTTCTTTTCCTTCATCTGCAGGACTTATTTCAAATTGAATATCAGCAAATTTACCTCTACCACCAGTTTGTTTTTTGTAAACTTCACGATGTTCGATTGAACTTAATATAGCTTCTTTGTATGCTACTTGAGGCTGTCCTTGGTTACATTCTACCTTAAATTCACGTCGCATTCTATCTACGAGAATATCAATATGAAGCTCGCCCATACCACTTATAATTGTTTGGCCAGTTTCTTCATCTGTACGAACGCGGAATGTTGGATCTTCTTCGGCAAGTTTTGCAAGTGCCATACCCATTTTATCAATATCTTTTTGAGTTTTAGGTTCTATGGAAACGCTAATAACGGGTTCAGGAAAAGTCATTGATTCAAGCAAAATAGGGTGTTTTTCATCACAAAGTGTATCACCAGTACGAATAGTTTTAAAACCAACTGCTGCACCTATGTCACCAGCTTCGATTCTGTCAAGAGGATTTTGTTTATTAGCATGCATTTGCATAACTCTTGATATTCTTTCTTTTTTGCCAGTAGATGCATTAAAAACATAGGAGCCAGCATCAAGAGAGCCAGAATAGACTCTAAAAAAAGCTATACGACCAACAAATGGATCGGTTGCAATTTTAAAAGCTAATGCAGCAAATGGCTCGTTAGAATCTACTTGTCTATTTTCTTCTTTACCAGTTTCAGGGTTAGTCCCAGTAATTGCATCTATATCTAATGGGCTTGGGAGAAATTCTATAACAGCATCCAGAAGCATTTGAACACCTTTATTTTTAAAGGCAGAACCACACATTACTGGAGTTATTTTCATATCTATTGTAGCCTTACGGATGGCGCTTCTCATTTCTGCCACAGTAATAGAATCAGGGTCTTCCATAAATTTTTCGAAGAGATGGTCGCTTTCTTCAGCTACACCTTCAATTAATTTCATTCTATATTCTGCTGTAATTTCTTTTAAATCTTCTGGTATTGGAATTTCGGTGATATTAACACCTTGGCTTGTTTCATCCCAAACAAAAGCTTTGTTTTGAATCAAATCCACAACACCAACAAAAGTTTCTTCAGCACCAATTGGTATTTGAAGAGGTACAGGAATTGCTCCCAATTTTTCTTTAATCTGATTAACTACATCAAAGAAGTCAGCGCCTGAGCGATCCATTTTATTTATGAAGCTTAGACGAGGTACTTTATACTTTGTAGCCTGACGCCAAACAGTTTCGCTTTGAGGTTCAACACCACCAACAGCGCAGAATAATGCTACAGCACCATCCAAAACACGTAGTGAACGTTCAACCTCTACTGTAAAGTCAACGTGACCAGGAGTATCAATTATGTTAATTTTGTTTTCTATATCATTGTATTTCCAAAAAACTGTTGTGGCGGCAGAGGTAATTGTTATGCCTCTTTCCTGCTCCTGAACCATCCAGTCCATAGTAGCAGCACCATCATGCACCTCACCAATTTTATAATTTTTGCCAGTGTAGTACAAAATACGCTCGGTAGTAGTGGTTTTACCCGCATCTATATGCGCCATAATTCCAATATTCCGTGTGTTTTCTAAATTTGCCATTGGTTATAATTAAAATCTAAAGTGTGAGAATGCTTTGTTTGCATCGGCCATACGGTGAGTATCTTCTTTCTTTTTATAGGCAGTGCCTTCTTCTTTATAGGCTGCCACAATTTCTCCAGCAAGTTTACTTGCCATAGTTTTTTCATGACGTTTCCGTGAAGCACCTATGAGGGATTTCATTCCTATGGATTCTTTGCGGCGTTGTGGAATTTCCGATGGAATTTGGAAAGTGGCACCACCAATACGACGGCTGCGAACTTCGACAGCAGGAGTAACGTTAGCAAGACCTTTCTTGAAAATCTCCACAGGGCTTTCTTCTTTGAATTTATCTAACACAATATCCATTGCATCATAAAAAATATCATAAGAAATATTTTTTTTGCCGCCCATCATCATATTATTAACGAACTTAGTAACTGTTACGTCGTTAAACTTAGGGTCTGGCAGTAGTATTCTCTTTTTTGGTTTCTGTTTTCTCATATCTATTTAGCTATAAAAGATAAACTAATGTTATTTCTTCTTAGGACGTTTTGTACCATATTTAGAACGACGTTGAGTTCTTACATCTACACCAAGTGTATCAAGAGCACCTCTAACGATGTGATAACGAACACCTGGAAGGTCTTTTACTCTTCCACCGCGAATAAGAACAATTGAATGTTCCTGTAGGTTATGACCTTCGCCTGGAATGTATGCGTTCACTTCTTTGCCATTAGTTAATCGCACACGTGCAACTTTACGCATTGCGGAATTAGGTTTCTTTGGGGTAGTAGTATAAACACGAACACATACTCCACGACGTTGTGGGCATGATTCTAAAGCTGGCGACTTGCTTTTGTCGGTCAACTTCTTGCGTCCTTTTCTTACTAACTGTTGTATTGTAGGCATAATTTGCTATAAATTAATACATTTAATAATCTAAATTTTCCCTAAAAAGGGAGTGCAAAAGTATAATATTTTCGATTGAGTAAGCCAATTATTTAAATTTTTATAAAAAAATAAATAATTAACTTAAAATCAATAATTTAATTCAAAATAAACAATGGAAAAAAGTAAGGAAGGGTGATAAAAATCTCTTCAAACCCTGAAAGAAAAAAAATTCTCTCTGAAACCTATAGCGGTTTGGCTTTATCAGGTTCCTTATCTTAATTTCACTTAACTAAGGCATTTGTCAACTAAAAGTCTATTCAAATGCGGCTGCAAAACTAATAATTTATTTTAATTCACAAGCTTTGGTTGATAATTATTTTCGATTAATATTAAAAATAATTATATAATATTGATTTAGTGTATATTAAAGGTCTTGCAGTCTAATATTATTTTAAAATTATTGAATATATCAATATATTTTTCATAGATATTTTAAAATTATGATTTTTCATTACTGGTTTTTTGGTAGCTTATCCTACTAAAAATTATATGAATTGCCTGATTTCTTTAACCAAATAATTTTTTTGAAATAGGTAAGTTTGTTGCTTTTGTGTATTTTGTGGTTTCTTAATATCAATTGGAATTAGTTCCTAACTTTTATTCATCGTGAAAAATTATTCCCGTCATGCTTAACCTTATATAGAAGGAAAAGCCCAGATGAAGCTGATTATAGTTTTCGAGATTTATTTTCTGATAATAAAATATTATTCCAGGGTCAATACTTACTGCATCGCTAAAAATTAATTTAACACCGCCGCCTGCATTCACCCCCCAGCCGATTCCACCTTGCTGCACATTGTATTGAGTTTGCTGTACACCAGGCACATAAGTTCCATTCAGATAAACATCAACAATTGAGTATTCTAAGTCGTTAATTTTAATTTTATTCTCTTTCACTCTGGTAGAATTGATATTGATTCCTGCCTCGAAAAATGGCATAATCATTTCACTTTTAGTTTTGTAATATTTAGAGAAATCGAAATTCATATTCACTCTATCTTCCTTTCCCCAGATGGCAAATAAACGCAAATCTGGTTCGGTAAGTATAGTGTTAGGGTCAACTTCTATTTGAAAAAAATCATTTGCATACAATTTTGCAAAATTGAATGACATTGAAAAACCGAGGTTATTTTCAAAAGTTCGTCGGAAATAAAATCCTAAATCGAAAGCACCAGAATACCTCATATTATTTGGCATCGCAGTTATAAAGAAAGTATCATTGGAGTTTAAGGAGTTCGAAATATCATTGCGATAATATTTATTGTCAATTATAAATTTAAGTTTATTGATATTATTATCAGCTCCATTATAAAATTTTGCTTGATAAGAGGAAGGCAGATAATAGCCGAAATTCATGCCAAAATCCCAGCCTGATATTTTTGACTTAGAATTATCTTGTGCAGAAGCAATAAGATTAACGAAAAAAATTAAGAAAAATATTATTTGAATTCTTGGTTTCATTTTCTATTTAATAATGTACAAAAATAATATTTTTTGACCTATAATCATCCTAAAACAATAATGGACATTAAGAAAGGCTTCAACGAAAAATTATAGTTAAAATTTTAATTTAACGAATCTAAATTTTATCAATTGCAGCCTTTAATTTATTCATAGACATAATTAGTTCTGATTTGGGTAAGGCAGCATTTAGTCTCACATATCGACTTCCAGAAGATCCAAATGTTTTTCCGCTATTGACAGCAATCCCAGCTTCGTTAACAAAGAAATCCATTAGTTTCTTATCTGAAAGATTATAAGCCTTCATATTGAGCCACAAGAGATATGTGGCTTCTGGCCTTTTGAATTCTATCTTGGGAAGATTTTTAAAAATAAATTCTTCCACATAATCAATATTCTCAGATATATAACTCATCAAATTATCGACAAATTTTGCTCCATGAGTGTATGCAGCTTCAGTGGCAACGGTGCCAAAAATATTGCCTTGCATTAGGTGCGTTGCATCCATAGCTTCATTATATTTTTTAAGCAAAATCGGGTTTTTAGAAATCACTATGGAAGTGCTCAAGCCAGCGATATTAAATGTTTTACTGGCTGCCATTAGTGTGAGAGTTATAGCAGCAGCATCATCGGAGATTGAGGCTAAAGGAATATGTTTATTTGGTTTTAAAATCAGATCTGAATGTATTTCATCGCTGATTATTAATACATTATGCCGTTTGCAAATATCCACCAGCTTATGCAATTCATCTTTTTTCCATGCTCTACCTACTGGATTATGAGGATTGCTAACAAAAATCATCTTACATTTTTCGTCTATTTGTTTCTCCAAATTCTCGAAATCCATAGTATAGTAATCATCTTTTTCAATGAGATTGTTGGAAACTAATTGTCTATCGTTCTCGCTCACGGTTGTAAAAAACGGAAAATACACTGGTTGCTGAACAATGATTTTATCGCCAGGTTTTGAAAATGCTTTTAGCGCAAGGAATAAGCCTGGCACAACTCCTGGGCTAAAGGATATTTCTGAAGTTTTAACATCCCACTGATGGCGTTCTTTCATCCAATTCACCACCGATTTAAAGAATGATTCGGGGCGAATACTATATCCAAAAATTGGATGTTGTAGGCGTTTTGAAATTGCTTGGGTAATAAAATCTGGGCATGCAAAATCCATGTCGGCAACCCACATCGACATTATATCTTCCTTACCAAAACGCTCTTTCAAAAGGTCATATTTCACGCTGTTAGTTCCTCGGCGATTTAATATTTTGTCGAAATTATAATTTTTCATAAATTGTAAGATTGTTTTATAATAATATTGATTTCAGCCCTATAACTCAATTTCTCTTAATATTTTAAATGGATTTATCATATCTAATCTTAAGACAAACCTTATTCTTTGTTCAAAGAAATTATAATTGTTGAGGCTTTGAACTTGCTTTATATCGGCTGATAATAATAAAGGGAAATAAATTTCGAAATATTTTGGGACAACATTTAAATATAAGCCAGCCTCATAAAGCAGTTTATTTTCCATCCGAACATTTTGATATGATATGCCAGCATTAGCATAAAATCTAATCAGGTTTGTAAAAGGAATAGATGATTTCACATTGATAGCACTTAACCACGACCAAGATCTGCCTATTATTGCATCTATTGCAAATCCACCATCGGCAGGAGTCATCTGCGCCGACTTAATGCCTGAGCCTATTAGCTCGCTTCTACCCAAATAAGTATAGTCAAAAAGATAATCGTCGCTACCTGACCAATTGCTAAGTTTGAAAGAATAGTCGATCGTTGGATTTTGTACATGAAAAAATATATTTCCTGCAAAAAAATGAAGATCCAAACTTTTGATTTTGTTATAGTTAAATTTATAATCCGCACCAATCCATGCTTTTACAATTTCCTTATTTATTTGAAATTCCATATTCAGTCCGAAAGGATTTATAACTCTACTGTTTTCAAATTTGTACGACAGCACGTTCATATTAATAATATGCTGAATTATGTATGGAATATATGGTGGCACGGGATCATTTCCATAAGATAATTCCTGTTTGTTTATTACAGAAAATCTATAAGTTAATTTCGATTTTATTGATGAAATATTATTAGGCTTCTTGAAATAAATATTTAGCTCAGGGTTCATTTTTACAAAATTGATTGTGTTTGGCAAATTATAAGATGAACTTACATTAATGAAATCATAATCGTACTTTCGTCCGCTTGCTCCTATACTCAATTTTCTAATTATTCCTTTAGTGTAAAAATTTCTATAAATGCCAACTTCGCCATTAATATTTTTGGAGTTAAAAGAGTACATTGGAACAATTTGGTATTCCCAATTTCGTTCAAATGCAGGATCGTTGTACAAAGCCACGCCAAGCATAAATCCGTTATAATTATTTCGCCCAATTACTGGCATAATATACATAGCATCAATATCATGAAAAGGAATTGAATATAAAATTTTTAGCTTTTTAGGATTGCTGGTTTTAAAAATTCCATGCACTTTGGCCCAGTTATTTTTTCTATTTATATCAGGCATTTGTTCAAAAGCATCAATTTTAATTTTATTGAAGTCGCCTGCAGGAAATTTTATTATACCTTTATTATCAAATCCATCGAACCAGAGAGTTTTACTTACCAGATTATCTTTATTTACAGAAGAAATAGAAAATGGGCTTTTTACATCACCATGATTTCTTATGGTAATTATTAAGCTATCAGATTCTGTTTTAACTTTACTTATTGAATAATCTATCTTATTATTTGTCAGCAATATATCATCAAAAAACCATTTAACATCTTTCGAAGAATTACTCTCAAAGAAATTAGCTAAGTCTTCGGGTTGTGGATGTTTAAATTTCCATTCTTGGAAAAAGCTTTTCATCAACTCTTCAAATTTATCTGGACCAATATAATTGCGCAAATATCTGAAAAGCAGCGCTGATTTATAATAAACGCTTGTTCCATAATTGATAGAAGAAAATTCATCCGATGTCAAACTCAAAGGCTGATCAAGATTTTTGCGTGCCATAAAAAGATATGAAAAATAATACATACTCATATAATCGAGCTTAAGTTTACGCAGAGATTCCATATCACGTCCTGAATAAAGCTCAATAATTGACTTATCTGCAAAATATGTTTGTTCGTAAAGACTTTGATAAAAAGTATTTATGCCTTCATCCATCCAAGGATAATCGCGCTCGTTGAAGCCCAAAATTCCATAAAACCAATTGTGTCCAATTTCGTGAACTATAGTAGTTTCAATTTCATATTTACTACTTGAGCCTCCAATAATTGTGATTGTTGGATATTCCATTCCACCACCAGCGGCAAGATTTCCATCAACGGCGGTGCATGTTTCAAAAGGATATTCGCCAACATTATGACTATAAAATTTTACACCTTGCTCCATATACCTCAGAGCTTCTTGCCATGCGTCGGCGTGTTCAAAAAGAAAAAGAGTGGTAAGTACAACTTTTTTCCCCGATTCTAATATAATGGTTTTATGTTTTGAAATAAAATTCTTGTCTGCAAACCATGCAAAATCATGAACATCATTTAATTGATAATGAAGACTTTTAAGATTATTGTTCAAATTTTTCTGATTTTCTTCATCGAGAAGATTTCCACTTGCGCCAACAATATATTTTTCATTTAAGTTAATTGTAACATCAAAATTTCCAATCTCTGAATAAAATTCGCCTTGATTGAGATAAGGCATTTGATGCCAGCCCTTTAAATCAAAGACCGCGGGTTTGGGATACCACTGCGAAATAGCATAAGATTGTCCATCATGGCCCAAGCGCGAAAATTCTGAAGAAGGTATTTTCACACGAAAAGGTGTCGAAATGCTGATGCTGTCGCCAGGTTTTATGGGCTCATTAAGAATAAGTTTGCAGATGTCGATATTTTCATGGTCGAATTGCCACTTTATTTGCTTACCATCGACCCAAAAATCTAGGCTATCGATAAATCCCTTTGAGCTATCAGCGGCATAATATAAATCGGCATTTTCATTGCGAACCAACTGGTTACATAAAGCAGTATTTTCATTTTTGTAGGCATTTGGCCATAAGTGTAACCATAAAAAGTTGAGTTCAGTTGGCGAATTATTTTTATAAACAATTGTTTCCTTAGCATTAAGTATATGTTTTATGTCATCAAGCTGAACATCGATATTATAATATACTTTTTGCTGAAAATATTCATTTTTAAGAACTTGGCTTTTTAATGAAAAAGAAAAAGTCAGAATAATTATTAAAGCAAAAAATCTACTTACCATTTGCCTCAATATTTATTTGATTTTGAAGGTAAGTTTTAACCGAATCAATGCTTATATCTTTGGCTTCAATAAGTCCATTTGAATTAATAAGAAAAAGTCGCGGTTGATCTTTAATATTATAAATTTTTGAAGTATTTTCGTCAGCGATAACATTTTTCCATGCCAAATTATCAAGAGCTATAGTGTTAGCCCACTGTAGTTTATCGTGATCCATGGAGACAGACAAAATCTCCAAGTCTTTATCTTTATAATCTCTGTAAATTGTCTTCAATTCTTTATTTACATCCCAGCAATCTTTATTAGTAGCATACCAAAAGTATAGAATTACATTTTTTCCTTTGAAAGTTGAGAGATCCATTTTTTCGCCTGTGGGATTATTTAAAATTAAGTTAGGAGCAGGTTGTCCAGCATTTAGAGTTGTTTCAACTTCTGCCAAGCGCTTTTCTTCTTGCAACAATTCTTCAACAATTTTGTTGATGTTTATTGCGTGAGTATTTTCTGGATATTTAGCAAAAATTGCCTGCCCAATAGTTTTAAAAACTTCTTTATCGAGCTTAGAATCCAGTATCAAATTATCGCCGTATTTGCTGTAAAGGCCAATAATTGAGGCTAAATTGTCTTTATTTTGAATACAAAAATCAGCAACGAAATCATGAACTTTTTTAAAGTATGAATCCATGATGCTATCAATTTGCATAGGTTTTATAGTGTCTTCCTTAACTTTTTGTGACCTGTAAGCAAAAAACACTGAATCGGCTTGACTCATAAAATGCTTAATTCCTTTATTGAGATTTCTTATATTTTCTGATCCTTTAGAACCACTTACAATATAGGTTTTATTTAAGTACAGTGCGTCGCCCGAAATATCTACAACTTCATCATCTTCAAGTAATAAAGTAATACGTTCTGGATAATCTTTAACTTTTAAAAGAAACAATTCAGGAGATTGATTTGCCTTAATTTTCAATTCAAATCTTCCACTGTCATCAAGTTTAACTGAGTCTATTAGAGTTGAAGTTTCAGGTGTAAGTTGAGAAATCATTACCCATTCATTGTTAGAATTAGAAAGTGTTCCTTTAACGGTAAAGCTATATTTCTTACTATTATTATTGCATGAGGACGTTATAAAAATAAGGCTCATCATTATTGAGGCATTAAATAGTCTTTTCATAATTTTTAATTTGTTATTTTATTCATCTTAAACATTTTATAAATACGTTTAATTGTTTTTGCTTTTGTAAAATATGGTTTAAAAAAAAGGAAAACAATTGAGCAAAGGTAGAATTTAATAACAAGCTGAAAAGATTCTCCTTAAATATTTTTGCCAATTTATTTTAAAATTATAGTAGTACAATAAAATATTAGTTTTGTATTCGTCTATAAACAAGAAATTTGAGATTCAAACTTTCAGTAATATTATTTATTTTCGTTTTGGCAGCTTTGCTAAATGCCTGTTATCCAACGCGCAATGTGCCAAATGGTGAATATTTGCTGCTAAACAATAATTATAAAATTACACAAGGTAGCATCATAAAGCATAATATTCCAGCATATATTTTGCAGAAACCAAACAAAAGAATTCTGACCTTCCGTTTTTATTTACGTGCGTATAATTTAGGAACAATGTTCAAAGAAGGTTCGCTAATCAATAAAATTCTAACACAAAATATAGGCGAAGCTCCAGCAATTTATGATTCACTTCTACTCGAAAAATCGGGCGCAAACATAAAAAAACATTTAAATAATTTAGGATATTATAATAGCTCAGTTTATGCTGAAATTAAGACTAATAAGATTCTTAGAACTGTAAAAGTAAACTATCTTATTGAGGCAGGACAGCCTTATATATTGCGCAATATTAATTACACAATTGCAGAGGCCAATATTAAAAGATATGTACAAGCCGATTTAGCAAAAACTTTTTTGAAAAAAGGAAATAATTTTACAGTTGATGAAATAATAAAAGAGCGTGATAGAATTACGGAAGATCTTAACAATGATGGTTTTTATTATTTTATTAGCAACCAAATAAACTTTACTGCCGACACCAATTTGATGACGCATGAAGTGGATTTAAATATGATTATTTCGCCTTTAAAATCCAAGGAACAGTTTCAAGATTCTGCAATTTTTATTAAAGACAAACAATTTATTATTAATGATTTATACATTCTTTATAATATATCTAAAAATGATCTTGGTAAAGAAGGAACCGACACTACCGATGTGATAACAGATGATTTCAACAATAAAGCTTATTTATACCATTTTATACATAAAGATAAAATTGATATAAAACCAAAAACCATCATCAATGCCTTTTTTGTAAAGCCCAATAATATCTATAAAAAAAATGATATAATAGAAACATATAAAGCCCTAACTTCCTATTCTACTTTTAGATATATCAATATTGAGCTAATTGATGTATCAAATTCTGAATCTGAAAAAGGGAAATTAGATTGCTATATTAATATTTTGAGAGACAAAAAATTTTCAATTACTTCTGAGTCGGAAGTAAAAAATACTGGTGGTGATTTTGGATTGGCGCAAAATTTTGGTTTTAGAAGCTTAAATACTTTTAAAAATGCTGAAATATTGAATTTGAATTTTAATGGAGCTATGGAAATGCAAGCCGTAAGCAATTCACCATCAACATCTAAATGGCCTTTTAATGTTTATGAATCTGGTGTTAATATGTCATTAGATTTTCCTAAATTTATAAATCCTATTAAATCTCAAAAACCAAGCAGATATATTCGTCCAAAAACCAAAATAACATTAGGATACAATTTCCAGCAGCGACCTGACTATACAAGATATATCACCAACGGATCTTTAGGATACACTTGGCAACCTTTAGATAAAATTTCACACGGGGTTAAATTATTGGAAGCCAGTTCTGTAAAAATTTTTCCAGCGGCATCCTTCAAACAAATAATCGATGGATATTCCGATTTACGAATAAAATACTCATATCAAAATCATATTGTTCTTTCATCGTCCTACAATTTCAACTATAATGAGCACAGATTCAAAGGATTAAGCCCTTTCAAATATTTATATTCTAAAATTGAAGTAGGAGGAATTCCATGGAATCTTATAGGAAGCATAAATCCCAGTGTCTTGGATTCTTTAGGACAACGTCATATTTTTGGTTTACCCTTGTCGCAATATGTTTTATTTGTAAATGATGCCCGATATTATTTGCCTATCGGGAAAAATATTATGAATGTTTTCAGAAGTAATTTTGGAATTGGCATTCCATTAGGCACTACAAAAGCACTCCCATTTGAAAAAAGTTTTTATATAGGTGGCGCCAACAGCCTTAGAGCATGGACAATAGGAACTCTCGGCCCAGGGTCATACAAAACCAACAACAACTCTTTTGAAACAACTGGCGATATAAAAATTGAGTTTAGTTATGAACTTAGATTTAGCATTTCTGGAAATTTTGAAGGAGCACTTTTTACCGATGTTGGCAATATTTGGTTAATAAATAAAAGCGATGCTAATCCTGGAGGACATTTTGTTTTTCCAGATTTCTTGCAACAATTTGCCGTTGATTTTGGCTACGGAATCCGCTACGACTTAGAATTTCTTATTATCAGAATCGACTTGGCTCATCCCATTTACCAACCATATCTTCCAAATAGCTCCCATTGGACGGCCTTGAACACCAAAGGAAAACTTATCACAGGTTTCAATTTTGCTATCGGATATCCATTCTAAACAAGAAAATGGGATTATATTATCGCGAATACTACGAAAAACTTAAAGAAAATTTTGTGTTTCAGCCTACCGAAGATCAAGATAAGCTTCTGATGTTGATAGCAGATTATGTTTTTGATGATAAATCTGACGACATTTTTTTGATAAGAGGTTACGCAGGTACTGGCAAAACTTCTATTCTCTCATCATTAGTTAAAACCTTAAGAAACAGAAATTTACCTACTGTACTTATGGCGCCAACAGGTCGGGCTGCCAAGGTATTATCAGCATATTCCTCCTTTCATGCATCCACCATTCATAGAAGAATCTATTTTGCTGCCACCAATTCCGAAGGTCATTTGGTGCTGCGTCTTCAAAAAAACAAATTAAAAAATGCAGTGTTTATTATTGATGAGGCTTCCATGATTCCCGACGAACGCAACGAGGCTTCCAAAGGTGGAAGAGCCTTGCTTGACGACATTATGGAATTTGTCTATTCTGGCGAAAATTGTAAGCTTATATTCGTTGGCGATGTAGCTCAGTTACCTCCTGTAGGTTTGACTGTTAGCCCAGCTTTAAACTCCACTTATCTAAAAAATACTTATAAAAATATTATTAGAAAGTTCGAGTTGACTCAAGTTGTTAGGCAGCAAAAAGAATCGGGAATTTTGGCAAATGCAACAAGACTTCGACAAATTATGATTTCTAAAAATTATGATTTTCCATATTTCGACATCTATGGATTCAAAGATATTATGAGAATCAGCTCCAACGAATTGCTCGACGAAATTACTTCCTCTTACGACAATATTGGACAGGACGACACAGCCATAATAACGCGCTCGAATAAAAATGCCAACCAATATAATAAAGCTATAAGAAACAACATATTGCAACGCGAAAATGAAATTGATGCAGGCGATTTGCTTATGATAGTTAAAAATAATTATTTCTGGCTCGACCAAAATTCTGGTGGAGGTTTTTTAGCTAATGGCGATTTGATTGAAGTTATGTCAATATCAAATAATGAAGACATTCTGGGCTTCCGCTTTGCCGATATTGAAGCTCGACTTATCGACTTTCCTAATGAACCAACACAAAAAGTAAAAATTATTCTCGACACCTTAGAATCAGAAAGCCCTGCTCTCACAAGCGAGGATAACAACCGTCTTTATAAAACGGTTACCGAAAAGTATATGGATATCGCCGACAAAAAAATTAAACTCGAGAAAGTAAAATCAGATAAATATTTTAATGCCCTTCAAATTAAGTATGCTTTTGCCATGACTTGCCACAAAACTCAAGGAGGACAATGGCACACCGTCTTTATCGACCAAGGTTACATCACTCGCGAGAGAATAGATTTAGACTATTTACGCTGGATGTACACCGCTATCACAAGAGCCACGAAAAGAGTTTTTTTGATAAATTTCCCCGATGATATTTTTGTTGAAGATTGATTGGAAAAAGATTGCTTTCAGATTGGTTGGAAAAAGATTGGTTGAAGATTGGTTGGAAAAAGATTGATTGAAGATTGATTGAAGATTGGTTGAAGATTGGTTGGAAAAAGATTGGTTAAAGATAGATTGAAGATTGCTTTCAGATTGATTGGAAAAAGATTGGTTGAAGATTGGTTGAAGATTGGTTGAAGATTGGTTGGAAAAAGATTGGTTGGAAAAAGATTGGTTGAAGATTGGTTGGAAAAAGATTGGTTGAAAAAGATTGGTTGAAGATTGATTGGAAAAAGATTGGTTGAAGATTGATTGAAGATTGGTTGAAGATTGGTTGGAAAAAGATTGGTTAAAATGCGCTATCCCAAAAAGTGTAAACCTTAAATAATGGCAAACGAATTTTGCTTTCATAAATAATATATTTTTGATTTTAGAAAATCCGAATTTATTTTTTAGCAAATAAAACTAAAATTGGACTTAAGTCAAATGAAAGTATAACATTATAAATTTATTCTATAACGAGAAATATAATAACAACAGAAATATGTATTCAATTTCCAAAGAAAACCCCTTTAAGCAAATCATAAGTTTTTTGATAATAATGCTAATATCTTCTTTGATATTCATCGGATTATCATTTCTTACAGCCTATTTAATTTGGGGTTCAGAAACCATGAAAAATCTTGGCGATTTTTCAAATCCTGATGTAATCGCAACTCTAAAATATATTCAAGGCTGGAGTCATATTGGAATCTTCACCATACCACCAATGGTTTTTGCTTTGCTTAGTGGGCATGGTATTTTAGGCTATCTCAACGGCAAAAAGATTCCTGATGTCCAACATTTTTTAATGGCATTAGGTCTCATCATAATTATTTTGCCCATTATTGGCAAACTTGCCGAATGGAATCTGGCAATGAGACTACCACACTGGCTATCAGGCATAGAGCTTTGGATGAAAGAATCGGAAGAAGCAGCAAAAATCGCTACGGAAGCTATCGTAAAAACCTCCACCATCAGTGGATTATCAGCAAATTTGCTTATTATGGCTATTTTGCCAGCTATAGGCGAAGAATTTCTTTTCCGCGGTTTTTTGATGAGATATTTTTCCTCTTTCGTAAAAAATATTCATCTCAACATAATTATTGTAAGCATAATATTTAGCGCCCTTCATCTACAATTTTACGGATTTCTCCCACGCATGGCTCTCGGCATTTTGCTCGGATATTTATTCTATTGGTCGGGCTCTATTTGGCTACCTATAGTAGTTCACTTTGCCAATAATGCTATGACGGTGATAGTTTATTATCTTGCCGAAGTAGGCAAAATAAATATTGATGCAGAAGATTTTGGAAATATTAATAACAACTATCTGCTTATAATCAACATTATAATTCTTGGATTAGGATTTTATTGGTTTGAGAAACACAAAGACAATGCTAATATTTTTGAAAGATAGTTGCTTGTTACTCGTGATAATTTTTTTTTAAATTTGAACTTTAATATATTTATTTTATGATTAAAATCCAAAATGTAAACTCTAAGCCTTTGATGAAAAAATTCATCAATTTTCCATATCAACTTTATAAAGCTGAAAGCAATTATGTTCCCGATTTGCGAATAATGCAAAAAGAAACATTGAATAAAAAGAAAAATCCATTTTTCAAGCATGCCGATGCAGAATATTTAATTGCCGTTGATGAAAATGGAGAGACCCTTGGTAGGATTGCAGCTATCACAAATGATAACTATAACAAACATTGGGGCGAAAATTTTGGATTTTTTGGATTTTTTGAGTGTATCGATAGCCAAGAAGTAGCCAAAGCACTCTTTGATTCAGCAAAAGAATGGCTCACGGAAAAAGGAGTTATTGGAATTTATGGTCCTATGAATCCTTCTACCAACGACACCTGCGGCACACTCATCGATGGTTTCGACACACCACCTTATGTGATGATGGTTCACAATATGCCTTATTACGATAAACTCATTGCTAATGAAAGTTTCGTTAAGAGAATGGACCTTTTTTCTTATGTCTTAAAAGTAGATAATTTCTCTACAAAATTTTTGAAACTATCTGATAAAATTGAAGATAGACTCAACCAGCATGGAATAAAAATTAGAAAAGTTAACTTTAAAAATATTGAAGAAGAAACTGATAAACTTCTAAAAATTTACAATAAAGCTTGGGGAAAAAATTGGGGATTTGTGCCTATGGAAAGAGATGAGTTTTCGGCATTGGTTAAGGAGTTGAAAGACGTTACTCTCGAAGATCTCGTATATATCGCCGAAGATAAAGGCGAAGCGGTGGCTTTTATTGCTCTTCTACCAAATTTGAATGAGCGTCTCATTAGCATTCGCAATGGAAAACTTTTGCCTTTCAACTTCCTGAAATTGTTGAATTTCCAGAAAAAAGTAAAAAAAGTTAGAGTCTTAACTCTCGGAATTATTGAGGGTTATAAAAATTCTGGAATTGATGCCGTTATGTATTCGAGGTGCTACGAGGCTAGTAAAAAGTACGGCTATGAAGAAGCGGAAGCAAGCTGGATTTTGGAAAACAATACTATGATGAACAGGATTTTAATAAATACCAATGCGAAAGTGTATAAGCAATATAGAATTTACGAGCATAAATTCTAATAATGAAAACATTACTTATCACCGGAGCTACTGGTTTTACAGGACATTTTATAGTAGATGAGGCCATTGCCCAAAATTATAAAGTAATTGCTGCCATAAGAAAAAACAGTAGAACTGAATTTCTGATAAACAGAAAAGTTGAAATTATTCAACTAACTATTAATGATAAAAAACTTCTAAGCGAAGAACTAAAATCTTTAAAAAAGAAATTTGGAATCCCACAATTGATTATTCATAATGCTGGTTTGACTCAAGCTCTTCATAAAGAAAATTATATCGAAACTAATGCAAAAAATACAGAAAATCTGATAGAAAATTTGCTTGAGAATCAAATGTTACCAGAGAAATTTATTTTCACTTCAAGTATAGCCGCTGCTGGGCCAGGCAATAAATCTACTATGGAATTTATTACTGAAAATAAAGTAGAAAATCCAGTAACTTACTATGGCAAAAGCAAATTAATGGCTGAAAAAATAATAAAGAAATACAATGCTTTACCATGGATAATCCTAAGACCTACTGCAATTTATGGTCCTGGCGACAAGAATTCATTATTAATTTATAAGAGTATTAAGAGAGGTCTGGAATTTTTTGCCATCAACAGAAGTCAAAAACTCACATTTGTTTATGTTGAAGATTTTGCCAAGGCTATTTTGCAGGTTGCCAACTCTAATAAAATTAGAGAGACTTATAATCTTAGCGATGGAAAAGTGTATGCAGTTTCTGAATTTAACAGTTTGATTAAATGCACTTTGGAATCAAAGACTGTAAAAATCGCATTTCCCAAAATTATTTTAAAATGCATTGCATTATTTTCAGAAATCTTTAGTAAAGTCAGTGGAAATATTTCGATACTTTCGAGGGATAAACTAAATGAGCTTACGGCAACAAATTGGAAATGCGACAGCTCCAAAATTCAGCAAGAAATTGGTTTTAACGCCATCACAGACTTAAAATCTGGCATAAGCAAAACGGCAAAATGGTACAAAGAAAATGGATGGATTTAGACTGAAAAATATTATAAATATTGTTGATTTAGTGGTTATTAGCTATTTATTGGATACACTATTTCTTAGCTTTTTCATTAGAGAGTTAGGTGCATGGCTACAACCTATTTTGTTCAGGTTAATTACTTTGGTGGGCATTGCTACCATTATTTACCACGACAAAAAATATCCATCCAGATTTTCGAGATTTCTCAGATATTTTTATCCAGTTGTTTTAATATCATATATTTACGGCGAAACAGCCTCCATTAATCATATATTTTTTACAAACTCTTTCGACAATATTTTGAGTCATCTGGAGTATTCATTTTTTGGATTTCAACCATCAATGGAGTTTAGCGCAAAATTTCCACAGCTATGGTTTTCCGAATTAATGAATTTTTCTTACTTCTCTTACTATCTTTTCACCGCTGGATTTGCAATGGCAGCCTACTTTTTGAGAAAAGAAGACTCTGTAAAAATTCTTTATATAATAATAAATTCCTTCTTATTTTATTATACCATCTTCATTATTTTCCCCTCAGAAGGGCCTCAATATTTTTTATTACAATCCCCAGAAGAAACTCATGGCTTTTTTGCTTCCTTAGTTAGCTTAGCCCAAAAAATTGGAGAAGCTCCCACAGGCGCATTTCCTTCGTCGCATGTGGGAATGATGGTAATATTTTCATGGATTTCGGCAAAATATTTCCCACGAATATTAGCTCTGGTTTTGCTTGTTTCAATTTTGATTTGCTTTGCAACAGTTTATATAAAAGCACATTATGCTATTGACGTAATAGCAGGAATTATTTCAGCACCAATAATTTTGTTTCTTGCAAATAAATTTTACAAAATCTCACAAACCATATTAGAAGAGAAATTTTAAAATTTTGAGTAAACTAAAATATCATCATATAAAATCATTAAGTCCGTCAAAAAATTAAAACAAAACAACAATTTATTTAAACAATTGAAATACAATTTATTAAATTATGTCATTCATTGATTTTAAAATTAAGCTCTCCGCAGAATAAAGTTGGTTGCATTAATCCATCATAAGTTTTTTGCCAGTTTTGTTGTGGTTTTTCAAGGAAATTAATAGATAAATATAGCCGAATAAATGTATTTTGGTAATATATGAAGCTTCGTTATTTGCCGTTATACCGAATACAAAAATAATATAGTCCAATAAATTGTTTTGTGCATCGGCATTAACCATTGTAACATATAAAAAGTCCGTTAGATAATTTAGATATTTAGTTTGTGTTTAAAATAAAATGTTATATTTGTCTCGTAAATAATTACAAATTTGCTTAAAACCAAAAAAATGGATAAAACCGACAACAGCTGCCCTGAGCAAAGCCGAAGGAAGCATTTAAAAACGGATATAGTATTAAAATACAGAGAATTAACTAAATTTACAAACCTCAAACTAAATACGAAATAACCGCCATATGGTGGATATACATTCGTT
>MNXP01000034.1 GCA_001872625.1 Bacteroidetes bacterium CG2_30_33_31 | reverse complement strand
CTTCCGACAAAAATGCTGCTTCTCATTGGAACACTTCCCCAAATTATAATGTGTGGTTTAAGTTTCAAGCTACTACCGCTAATATGAAAATAACTGTGAATCGCGGTGGTACAAAAGGAACTATTCAGGCTGTGAATTTAGCCCTCTGGCAAAGCAATGGAACTACCGAAATTAGTTCCAAAAGATATACAAATAATTCTGATATTGTTGTGGTAGAGGTAATTAGTGCCTTAACTGTTGGCAACTGGTATTATATTTCTGTGGATAATTATTATGCTCCTTATCAAGGTAGTTTCACTCTCTGCCTCGAAGATAATAATATCTCTTACGATTATTATGAAGGTGCGCTGGATGTTAGCAGCTTGATAAACTCTTGCTCTGCTGATGCTGCATACACAACTTACAATATGACTTCCGACAAAAATGCTGCTTCTCATTGGAACACTTCCCCAAATTATAATGTGTGGTTTAAGTTTCAGGCTACAAACACAACAATGTTTGTTAATGTTGAAAGAGGAGGAACCAAGGGAACAATTCAAGGTTTAAATGCAGCCCTTTGGCAAAGTAACGGAACTACTGAAGTTAAAAGCAGAAGATATACAAACATAAGTGATACAGTAACTTTAACTGCAGATGGACTTCTCACAATTGGCAATTGGTATTATATTTCTGTGGATAATTATTACGCCCCTTTTCAAGGTAGTTTTACTATTTGTTTAGATGATGGTACTGAAGGCGGTGCACTTCCAATTTCATTATTAGATTTAAGTGCATTGAAGAACAAAGATGTAATAAATCTATATTGGAAAACAGCATCAGAACAAAACAATGATTATTTTATAATAGAGAGAAGTGCAGATAATATAAACTTTCAAAATATAGGAAACATTGATGGTTCTGGCAATAGCATTAATATCATCGATTACAATTTTATAGATAATCAGCCAAATAATGGCATAAACTATTATCGCTTGAAGCAAGTTGATTTTGATGGAAAATTTACTTATTCTAAAACTATTAGCGCTGATTTTATTAATGAAAACTTAATATTTAATATTTTTCCAAATCCCATTTCTCATACAGAAACTTTAATTATTAAATTTAATAATGGCCAGCAAAACACAACAAAACTTGAGATAATTACAAGTTTAGGTCAAATTGTAAAAACAATCTCATTAACAAAAGACGAAAAATACAGCAATCAATATATTATTAGTGATTTGCCTCCAAGAGGAATCTATTTTATAAGAATATATTCGGGAAATAGAGTTTTAGAAAAGAAGCTAGTGGTTTTATAAAATTAAGTCTACCAGTTAAATTTTGATTTTAAATTCTTAAGAAAATTCAAATATTTATAAAATAATGATTTTTATGGTTTATTCTTGATTTTCAATATCATAGAAAGATAAATTAATATCAAGAAAGCTGAAATTAGCATCGAAAATCTTGCAAGATAATCACCATATTTTGTATAAAAAGTTATTTCATCATTCAGATAAACTTCTTTTTTTTCTACACCTGGAACCCAATATTCAGTTTTTAGGAAATCGTCACCACTCTGATTAAAAAATCCTGAGTTTCCTGTATTTGCAGCTCTGGCAATATCTCTTCTGTTTTCGATAGCTCTCAATCTGGCATAAGTATAATGTTGTTTATGCCCCTGAGTATCGCCCCACCAGCCATCATTAGTTATGATTGCCAGCATATTAGCACCATTCCGTACATATCCAGCGACAAACTCGCCGTAAATAGATTCGTAGCAAATTATTGGACCAACTTTAACTTTTTGCCATTGAAATACTTCTCTAACCTTTGAAGCACCAAGGCTCCCGGAGGAACCGCCTAAATCTATTGACAATTTTTCCAAAGGTTTGAGCAATTTTGGATAAGGCATTCTTTCTACACCTGGCACAAGTTTGGCCTTATGATAAAATGATATTTCACCACCAGGTTTTACAAATGTTGCAGTATTGTACGACACATAAAAACTGCCTTCAGAATTGGGAAATTCGCGTGCCGCGACATCTCTTTCCTGAGTTTTTGAAAATAACTTTTGTGTACTCATACCCAAAACTATTGGAAAGCGATTGTTATAACTCTTGAAAAATAATTCGAGGCTATCATAAACATAAGTTAATCCGAAATCCGATTCCCAAATATTTTGAGGAATCGACGTCTCTGGAAAGAAAATCATATCTGTGTTTTCATCAACTTTTTGCCGTGCCAGCGAAAGCATATTATTTAATAAGTCTGATGCTGGAGTAGTGAATTCCTCATTGAAAGGATCAATATCCGGCTGCACTACAACAATTATTGCTTTATCACCTTTTTCTTGATATTTATTGTACATGAACATTGATATTACAATCGGCAACAAAATCAATGACAATATTTTAACAACAGAAAATATCATTTTCCCCTTCGTGATTTTTTTATTAAGAATTTCTGATAAGAAATTAAATATCAAAATATTAACTAAAAGTATCCACAGACCGCCGCCAAAAACACCTGTAAATTCGTACCACTGTATCCATTTATATGAAGAGGCGAAAACATTGCCAAGTACAAGCCACGACCAAGTTATCTCCCAATTCATGTGTAGATATTCGTAGCTAAACCACAATGCTATGAGCACAAAATATCCTTTGCCTTGAGGAAAAACTTTTTTTCGAATAAGATGATAGAGCCCAAAAGTAAGCGCCATAAAAAGCGAATTTAAGACAAAGGCTACAACTCCTCCAATCATAGTTGAGTTGCTTACCCACCAAGTGGTTATGATATTCCATACTAAAAATCCCGGATAAGAATAGAGCACTATAGCGCCGCGACTAAAAAATGTCTTATTTTGGAAAATATAATCTTCCACAAAAAGCATTGGAACCCAAGAGATAAATATAATCCAGCTCCATCCGTAATCGGGCCATGCTGCCGCCATAAGTAAACCGGAAAATATGGATATCAGTATAAGTTGATATTTCTTTATGTTAAAATTCATATCGCTAAAATTTTGTCAAAGCTAAATATTTATTTTAAAATGAAAGGTCTAAAAAATTATTATGCTTAACACTTACAGAGCGACAAATTTACAAAGCTTAGTAATAAGGAAATTATTATTTAATATCAGCTATATTAACATTCGCAGGAATACCTTGAGGATATCTTGCAAACATTTTCAATCTATCATAGCTAATGTTTGAGTTGTCGTATGTAAATTCTTTTTTTTCAAATTTTGAAACAATTATAAAAGACATTATATTGATGGGAGCAGTTATTGCAAGAAAAAAACCATGTGAAATTGTTGATAATACGAATATTGGAGCTACCAAACCATAATTTTTTGGTTTAGCGTATAATAATTCAAAGTCTCTAACATCTTTTTTTAGAATTAATTCACAATTATGGGAATAATTACTTAAAACAAAAATGCTGTCGTTTTCAATAGAAATCAATTCGCCACTAATTGATTTTCTACCTTTAAAAAAATTGCTATAATTATTAGGTTTGTTAATAATAATGTATGAGCCATGAGTATTAACATCAAGATTTTCTGATGATGGCAAATATTTCGGAGTCATACAACTACTACTAAACAAAGCAAGTAGAAGCATCGAAATAAAGCATTTAGTACTCATAGTATGAAAATATTTTTGTATCAATTTTTGAATTCCAAAACTCCTGTTCCATTACTTTTTCATATTTTTTATAGTTTTTCGCCTCAACTTTTAAAAACCTCTTTGGTTGATAAGCCATTTGTCTTAATTTAAGTAAATTCTTATCCTTTAGCCAATGCTCTCGCATCCATTCTAAATAATATCCTTTTGAGTAGAGAAATAGCTCATAATCATCACTTTGATTGGGAAGTGTAAAATTGAATTTGTATTCACTTCCCGGCATAGATATCAAATAATTGTCAGGATTATTTATTAAAGCCAAAGCATTATTATCGACTTTCCCTTTATTAAGCACACTGCTTGGTGAAATCTCAATAGGTTTCACTTTCTCTTTTATATTTGTCAAAGATAAGAAGTCAATTCTCCAAAGCCCTTTATTTAGAACAAGTTTCAGCCTAACTTTTGCATTAGAAGGGATATTCTTTAAAGGAATAATTTGCTTGTTAATTGCAATAGGTCCTGTTTCTTCATAAGCACCTTGAAATTCCCAACTTTTCTTACTTTCATTCCATAAATAAACATCGATATTGCCTAAAATTTTTGCAGTAACATCAAAATTGGCTCTACTTTTCTCATCTTTTTCAAGTTTCGAAAAATAATATCCAACTTGGTCGCCCATATAACCCATTCCAGAATAAAAAGTGTAAGTCGTCATCATGGTCTGCCGAAAATGAGCAATTAAACCCAAATCGTTTAAATTTTTTATATCATCAAAATTCAAGTAAATTTCTTCTTTGCTATTTAAATTATTTTCATCAGAAAGGCTAAATCTCTCTTGCATATCTACATTTCTAATCAAAGTCGAAATATTGCCTTCTTTTGCTATTGCAATGTCGGAAGAATAGTTATTTTCACATAAATAAAAATCATTTTTAGGAGATTGATAAACCCTTTCACCTTTTTTCCTTGAATAAGCTAAAAGCTTGACCTCATTTACACAATGAGTTTCTAAAGCTTCATTTTTCATTGTTATCGAAAAGGATTTATCTATAATAGGTTTATTATTTAAGGCATCTATATCAAAATATTCCATAGATGGAGAAATTGCATTTGTAAAACCCTCGGCATCTGCATAATGAAAGTTATCGTTTGGATTGAGATAGAAAGTTGGACAAGAGCCAAAACAAGCTTTTGGATTAGTTATACAAAGAACTCCAATTACAATATCAACTCCTGCTAAAATAGCAAGAGTGGCAATTCTGCCATCTTCAGGATTTAATATTTTTTTGTTGGTCTCAAAAATCAAAACGCTGTCGATAGGGATTATCATGTCGCCAGAATAGGATTCATTTCTATTAAAATCATAACGAGAACCATTGCCAATAACCAAATTTTGAATCGTATCTATTTGCCATGAGTCTTTGAGAATACACACATCACCATTCTTAAGATGAGCTTTCAAAAAAAGTTTAGTTTCAATATTATTGGACTCATGCAAAAGTTTATTGCTATCTTGATAATTGGAGCGAAATAAATATGGTTTACATGATTGAATTGTAAATAAGGAACTGATAATTAATAAAGTAAATATTATGGATTTATTATTTTTCATATCGTATTTTGAAAATATTAGCGAAGCTCAAAAAGCCAGTACAACTTAGCTTAAAAAAATTTTATTGCAAAATTGCTCAGCTAAATTAGGCATTTTATTTATAATGACAAATTTATTTAATAAGAATAACTTAAAAAATGCATGAAATTATCTTTTTGCTATGGATAATAGCGGTTTAAGAAACTTCTTCGAAAGCATTTTTTATAAGCATTAATTTGAAATATTAATTTTCTGTAATTGAAAAAATTATTTAGTTTTGTATTCAACAAAGCTTAAACAAACTTAAATATTTATTATGAAAAGAACTTTCCTACTTTTAGCAGTTGCGATTATGATTTTTGGAGCAGCAAGTGCTCAAAAAGACAGCACAAAAACCAAAGATGAAAAGATAAAAACAGGTTTCAGTTTAGGCGGAGTGCCAGCCGTTGCTTATGATTCTGATTTAGGATTCCTCTATGGAATAATACTAAATTTTTACAATTATGGCGATGGCAAAAACTATCCGAACTACAATCAATCGCTTTACATGGAGTGGTCGCGCACAACAAAAGGCAGCGGAAAAAATATTTTGGAATACGATGCCAGAAATATATTTCCCAATGTTAGGATGAAATCTCAATTAAGTTACGAAACTGAGCAAGCAATAGATTTTTACGGCTATAATGGTTATAGTTCCAACTTGAGCCAAGAATTTCTGGACCCAAATGACAGCGCATATATTTCTAGATTATATTATCGCCACGACAGAAAAATGCTTAGGATAGGTGCTAATTTCGAAGGTAAAATTGGCGATACTCACTTCAGATGGCTTGCTGGTGCTAACTTTACAAATATGAAAATTGGTTCAGTAGATATAGCAAAACTCAACAATGGGAAAAAAGCAGCCGATCTCTTGCCCGACACTGCAAGCCTTTATGATAAATATGTTGCTTGGGGAATTATTCCAGCAGCACAAAAAAATGGTGGCAATAATACCATCATTAATTTTGGTGCTGTTTACGATACACGAGATATTGAATCGAGCCCTGGCAAAGGTATGTGGTCGGAGGCAATCATTCAAATGGCTCCAGGATTTTTAGGAAATACATATTCTTACTCACGCATTATGCTTACTCACCGTCAGTATTTTAGCATCATTCAAAAAAAATTAGTATTTGCTTACAGATTAAGCCTTCAATCAAAACTTAGTGGCGAAATGCCATTTTATATGCTCCCATTTTATGTTCAATCTAACACTACAAAAGATGGTTTGGGCGGTTCAAAAACTCTAAGAGGGATTCTTAGAAACAGAGTAATTGGCGATGGAATAGCCCTTGCAAATGCTGAGTTCCGTTGGACTTTTCTGCGCACTGTAATTGCTAATCAGAATTTTACCATCACTCTCAGCGGATTTGCCGACGCCGGTCAAGTGATTGCTCCTTATGAATTTGATAAATCTGGCGTTACAGCAGGCTATGGCATGACCAAAGATGAAAATTTGAAAATGCTCGATTTTGGTTCAGAAAAAATACATCTGAGTTTTGGTGGCGGTTTACATTTTGCTCTTAACACTAATTTCATAATTGCCGTTGATTACGGACTTGCTGCCAATACACAAGATGGAAAATCAGGACTTTACATAGCTCTTAATTATATCTTTTAAAAAAATTCTAAAACCTAATGAATAGCAAAAAAATCGATATCCCAAGGTTTATCAAAGAAAATCCAAAAAAATGCAAACTTGCTTTGCTTTTAAATTTTTTATTGTTTATTGGAATGTTGTTTTTGACATATATACTTATAAATCTCGGTATTGGAGACTTAAAAAATAGTCATAAAGCAGTGATGATAATATTAATTGTAAGCATGCTTGTATTAGATATAATTACCTTCTTGGCTATTCAAGGTTTTGCAAATTCTAATAAAATAGCGAGCATATTTTTCATGATAATTTCTGTTTTTGCTATCCCTTTTGCCACAGCCTATGGTTTAAAAGGAATGGCGATAATTGTATTTCTGTTAGCAACAGTAATTACAAATGTGATGTGCTACAATTTTTTACATCCAAAAGATAGAATTAAATAATTCTTGTTGATGGCGAAAAGGAAGGAATTATATGATTATCCTGCAAAGATTTTAGTAGCCTTTGGTGAGGCTGTGGATGGGAATTATAAAATTCATAAATGGCTTTTAGAAAATTCATTCATCGAGCTTGCTGCATTGGCCTCGGCACTACAATCCGACAGCAAAGCATTCAACTGGCTGATGCAAAATGGTTTCAACCATTTTGCTGCTTACTGCAATGCCATTGATGGTGATGAATTAGCAAAAATATGGCTTAAGAAACATAATTTTAGTTTTCTTTTTGTAATGGTGGAAGCCATTGAATTAAATCCCGCTGCATTAAAATGGTTTAAAGACAATAACTTGCCAATTTTTTCGGTTATCAATCACAAAATATATAAACTCAAAGAAGCGCAAGCAAGAGATTATAATAATGTTTATAAAATCCATTTCAATTAGTTGAAACTTCTCTTAAGGGAATTCAAAAATATCTAAAACTTTTCAGGATATTTTGCCATAGATTTATTGTAATAGGCTTTTATTTTTTGCATATCATCATCAATATTTTCGCTTAATTTGAACTCGCCAATAATACCTACTTCCTTTTTGCCGTAATCAATAAAACCCACAATAAGCGGGATATCTGCCATTCTACTAATACGATAAAACCCATCTTTCCATTTCTCAACCTTTGAACGAGTTGCCTCGGGAGCAATGGTAAGATAAAAAACTTTTGACTCATTTATCTGAGCCACTACATCTTCAACAACGCTATTTTTTTTTCTTCTTTCCACAGGAATACCACCTAAAAATTTGAAAATATAGCTCATTGGAAAGAAGAATAATTCCTTTTTCATAAGAAATTTTGCTCTCACACCAAGCCCAAGATATGCAACGTAACCAATAGGAAAATCCCAGTTAGATGTATGTGGGGCGCCAATTACAACGGCTTTTTTTATGTTTTCAGGCACTTCTCCAATTACTGTCCAGCCAAATAATTTCAACACAAACCTTGCAAAATTTCTCATTTTATCATATTTATAAATTCATCTTCACTGATAATTTCAATTCCAAGTTTTTCAGCTTTTTTCAATTTTGCTGGCCCCATGTTTTCGCCTGCAATAAGAAAATCCGTTTTTGCTGAAACTGCTGATACATTTTTCCCACCATAATCAGAAATCTTTCTTTTCAAATCATCGCGCGGTATAGTAAATTTACCACTCACCACAAAAGATTTTCCATCCAATTTATTTTCATATTGGCTTTCAGATTTCTCAATTTCAAATTTCAAACCTGCTTTTATAAGGCGTTCAATAATTTCAATATTTAGAGGGTCTGCAAAATATTCTATCATACTATCGGCAATGCTCTCGCCTATATCGCCAACCATAATAAGCTCCATTTTGGATGCTGTGCGCAGAGCCTGAATATTTCCAAAGTATGTGGCAAGCTTTTTAGCAACGGTCTCCCCTACATATCTGATTCCCAGCGAGAAAAGTAATCTTTCAAAAGACACTTCCTTGGATTTTTCAAGAGAGAGAAGCAAATTTTCTACAGATTTATCTTTAAAACCATCGAGTTTCAGAAGCTGCTCGGCTGAGAGATCGTATAAATCAGCAACATTTCTGACAAATCCTTTATTGAATAATGCCTCCACAGTGGCTTCTCCAGCAGCAATATCCATCATTTTACGGCCGATAAAATGTTCCAATTTCCCTTTTATCTGCGGTGGACAGTGATATTCATTTGGGCAAAAATGTTTAGCATCTCCCTCGGTTCTTACAAGTGCACTTCCGCACTCTGGACAATGACTTATATATTTAATTTTCTGACTATTAGCTACTCTTTTTTCAATATTTATTCCTACAATTTTCGGAATTATTTCGCCACCTTTTTCTACAAAAACAAAATCTTTTTCGTGTAATTCGAGAAGTTCAATAATATCAGCATTATGAAGGCTTGCTCTTTTTACAATACTACCAGCAAGTTTTATGGGAGTAAGATTTGCTACTGGAGTAATTGCACCAGTGCGTCCCACCTGATATGAAATTGACTCCAAAAGTGTTTCTACTCGCTCTGCTTTAAATTTATATGCGATAGCCCAGCGTGGACTTTTGGCCGTAAATCCAAGCCTTTGCTGGTTGGCAATATTATTCACTTTTATTACCACGCCATCGGTATCGAAGTCCAACTCTTTACGTGCTTCATCCCAATAATTTATATATTCCAAAATCTCATCAACATTTGCTGCTTTTACCATAAAATCTGAGACTTTGAAACCCCATTTTTTTGCTGCCATCAAATTATCATAATGGTTGTCGGCAGGCTGATTTTCACCAAGAAGATAATAAAGATAACAGTCTAATGGTCTTTTAGCAACTTCGGCGGAATCTTTCATCTTCAAGCTTCCAGCAGCAGCATTTCTTGGATTTGCAAATACTTGTTCTCCTGCTTCTTCACGTGTTTTATTGAAACTGTTGAAACCGCTTCGTGTCATCACAACTTCGCCACGAATTTCAAAATCTTTAGGCCAATCATTTCCCCTTAAACTTATTGGTATCGACTTGATTGTCTTTACATTAATGGTAACATCATCGCCACTACTTCCATCTCCGCGAGTAAGTGCTTGCGTCAATTTTCCATCAAAATAACTAAGGCTAATAGACAAACCATCGAACTTGAGTTCACAAGTATAATCGTAATTGTTGCCAATAGTTTTGCTCACGCGAGCATCAAAATCGCGCAGCTCACCTTCGTTGTATGTATTAGCAAGTGAAAGCATTAGATAGCGATGAGCCACAGTTTTAAAATCTTTATTTACCTCACCTCCCACCCTTTTTGTTGGCGAATCTTTGTGAGCAAATTGTGGAAATTCTGTCTCTAAATCCTGAAGTTCTTTTAATTTTATATCGAATTCGAAATCAGTAATTAGAGACTTGGCAAGAACATAATAATTATAATTGTATTCTTTAAGCTCCGCAGTCAGATTGTCAATTTTAATTTTGATTTCGTTCATTATAATAAGCAATTATTCAACAACTTTACCATCTTTCAGGCGAATAATTCTATCGGATTTGTTAGCAAGAATTGGGTCATGAGTTACAATTATGAATGTTTGTCCAAAATGTTCACGCAGCTTAAAAAACAATTCATGAAGTTCCAATGAATTCTCTGCATCGAGATTGCCAGACGGCTCATCAGCAAGAACAACTGATGGATTATTTATCAAGGCTCGAGCTATTGCTACACGTTGGGCCTCTCCTCCTGAAAGTTCGTTAGGTTTATGAGATGCACGCTGAGAAATATTTAAAAAATCGAGATATTCCATAGCTCTTTTTTCTGCCATTGGCTTGCTATCTCCGCGAATATATGCAGGTATGCAGATATTTTCTAAGGCAGTAAACTCAGGCAGCAAATGATGAAACTGAAATACAAAGCCAAGATGCTTATTTCTAAAAGCTGCCAATTCATTGTTTTTTAACGCCAATATATCAATTTCATTAATGAGCACCGAGCCAGAATTTGGGCGATCGAGGCTTCCAAGAATTTGCAAAAGAGTAGTCTTTCCAGCACCTGAAGAACCTGTTATAGCCACAATTTCACTCTTCTGTATTTCGACATTAACAGAGTGAAGTACAGTAAGTTTACCAAAAGATTTTGTTATATTTTGAGCTTGAATTATTGGATTATTCGTCATAAAAAGCCAGATTGAAATGGAGTGCTAATATATAGAAAATAAGATATTGTATTTATTCAAATTTTAGTATTTTTGTTTCAGGTCGCGAAACAGTCAATATTGCAATTTTCTATGACGATGTTTCTCAAATCAATTCTATTTTAAAATTTAGTTTAATTATATTAATATGAACACAAAAATTAATATTTTAACCTTTGCAATCATCATTTCATTTACAATTTTTTCCCTTCAAATTAAGGCTCAAAATGCGTTGAACTTTGATGGAACTAACGACCGCGTAGATTGCGGTAATTCGGCAGCAAGTCAAATTTCTGGCACTCATATCACTCTCGAAGCTTGGATAAAACCAAGCTCCTTTGGACCAAATGTTTGGAGCAATAATATCATTGATAAAGAAGTTTGGAGCCCTCAAAATGGCTATATGCTTCGCTGTGGCTCTGGCGGAAAACTCAATTTTAACTTAGGAAATACTACAAGCTCGTGGCACGAAATTACCTCCACTAATAACGTTCTTAGTGTTAATGTTTGGGCACACGTGGCTGCCACTTATGATGGAAGTTATATGAGATTATATGTTAATGGAATTTGTACCGATTCCCTTGCCAAAAACATAAGTTTTGTAGATGCCTCAAATTCTAATCTTGTTATTGGAGATTATTCTGGCGGAGGACGCTATTATGCTGGCAATATCGATGAAGTGAGAATTTGGAATGTTACTCGCACAAAAGCCCAAATTCAAGCAGACATGAACCATGAAATCTGTGGTGGAATTACTGGATTAAAATTATATTTTCGTTTCGACCAAGGCGTTGCTGCTGGCAACAATTCAAGCATTTTGTCCGCAATAAATTCTGCTACTAACGGCACCAATGCAAACCTGAGTGGCTTTGCACTTTCAGGTACAAGTTCTAATTTTGTTGTTGGAAAAACTTTACCTACACCCTCTGGAGCAAGCAACGACAGCATTTATGCTACAATTTGCCAAGGAGATTATTATCTTTTTGGAAATCAACACTTGACAAACTCTGGCACTTATCAAGCAATTTATTCGGCTGCTGGCGGTTGCGATTCTATAGTCCATCTTTTCTTAACAGTAAATCCTTCGAGTTTAGTACAGTTTTTTGATACAATTTGCCAAGGTGAAACTTACATATTTGGTAACCAACATTTAACACAGTCAGGCGACTATTACGATACTTTACAGAAAGTTAATAGCTGCGATTCCATCTTAAAACTAAGTTTATATGTCAGATATTTGAATATGAATATGAATGTAATAAATGGTATTTCAATTCATGCTTTTGCCAATGGTGTAAATTTTCAATGGCTCGATTGTGATAGCAATTTTGCTAAAATTAGTGGTGCTACAAGTCAAAATTTTTATCCAACAGTTAACGGCAATTATGCAGTAATTATCTCCGATAGCCACTGCACCGATACTTCAATTTGTTATGCTATCACCATGATTGATGGAATTCAAAATTATGACAATGATTTTTCGTTATCTATTCGACCAAATCCCAGCCAAAGCTCTTTTGTAATTCATCAAAGTGGAATAAACCAAAACTACAGTTTTAAGATTTATAATTCTATAAATCAATGCATTATTCAGAATGATAATGTTTCAAATGACCTAATAATATCTAATGAAAGCTGGCCTAATGGGATTTATTTTATTCTTATTAAAACCAAAAATCAATCGCTTATGCAAAAAATTATAAAGGATTAAATAAATTGAAGGATAGATTTTTCAAATAAGGCTTTTAATATGAAAAGCATGTTCATTTTAGCTATATCTTTTGTCTAAGGCAAATTTCTCAGGATATTTTCCACTGACATCTTTATACATAGCGCAAATCTGTCTCATTGTTTCACCTACATCATCGGTATTATAAATCACGCCTTTGATGCCCATTTCTTTCTTTTTGTAATCCATGTACCCTACAACAATTGGCACGTTTGCTTTGTTAGCCATATAATAAAATCCCTTTTTCCAGTGGTCGGTTCGAGCCATTTGCCCTTCGGGAGAAAGCACAATATGCAAGATTCTCTTTGATTTGAAAAGTTCCACAACTTCTTCCACAAATTCTTTATCTTTTGAAACGGGTATAGACCCATAAAGCGTAAAAAAGATATTTAATGGAAATCTGAAAAATTCTTTTTTAGAGAGAAATTTGTAACCCATATCAAGCTGCATAAGAAATAATTTGCCATAAAACCCATCCCAATAAGTCGTATGAGGAGCGAAAATCAAAACAGATTTTTCTAAAGATGGCATTTCGCCAACTTTTTTCCATCCTACAATTTTCATTAAAATAACTGAAAGCAGCTTCATATTTTATTTTTTAAGGATATAATGAACGTACTCAAAATAACGACTTTCAAACCTATTATATGTTGAGGAACCTTTAGTGCCTGCAAAATTATGTGCCAAATCCTGAAGAAAACCAGGAACTAATTTTTTAATTAATGCAGTTCTTTCAGGAGTTGATAAGGTTAAAGATTCTACAACTTCATTATTAATATTTATCTTTTGAACAAATTTAAAACCCACTTCATCAATCTGTTTATCAAGAAGTTCCATATCTTTTTTTTGTCGAAAATCCGTAAACAATATCAGACCTTCTGGTCTTAAAACCCTATAAACTTCGGCAAGAAATACATCCACTTGGGGATATCTATGAGACGACTCTACATTCAAAACCATATCAAATGAAGCATTAGCAAAAGGTAATTTTTGAGCATCAGCTTGAAAAAATTTACTATTAACTTCCGTGTAATGCTGTTTGCAAAACTGAATAGCTTTTTTGTTCAGATCAACGCCTGTAACAGTTTTTGGCGAAAGATACCGATTTACATATGACAAACCTCCGCCTCTACCACAACCTACTTCCAAAATATCTTTACCACTAACATCTACTCCAGCGGCAGTATTATTATAAAGTTGAATTGAATATCTGTTTGGCTCATCTTCAGGCTTTAACTCCAGTTTTTTTTCATCTTTTGAATATCCATAATTCATAAAAATAACTTGTGCATTTTTATCTATTGTGCTGATATACCAATACCAAAGTTTAAAAAATAAATTTTTAATAATATCCTTCATAATCGCGTTTATAGTTAATCCAATCTCCTTATTGGCTACAAAGTAAATACTTTTTTCGATTATTTCAGTGTTTTAATTATCCGATTAAAAATCAATATATTTTCGATAAACAGAATGTTAAATCAGATTATACCCTATTTATATTAATAAAATCTTTGTCGTATAAATAATTATATTTATATCTCCAGATAATTTATCAGATGAACAATATGCCATCTTATAAGTAGATACAATTGAAAACGCATTTTTAATGTGAATATATGTTGTCGAACATTCGTTTCACGAATTGTATCAAAGAGGTTTCAAATATCAAAATAATCATAAATTATTAGAAAAATAAAATTCCGATTTTCGAAGCATACAATCTGTGTCACATTCTTCAATAAAGTTTACATATTTATTTTAATTATCATATATGTTATATTTTAGCATTTGACAACAGTTTATAGCTGATTTTCTTTATATTTGCCTCATAATAATTTTTAAGATCTTATGGCAAGATATCATAAAATTGGCAAGCTGCCCTTAAAACGACATATAGCTTTCTGTAATGCTGACGGCAGTTTGTATCCAGAGCAACTTATTTCTTCGGAAGGATTTTCGAGCGATTATTCACTTACTTATCATACACACCGGCCTACTTTAGTTTTAGATATAGAAAAAACGAAAGATATAAAACCAAATTTTGTTGATAATGATTTGATGGTAAATCGTAGTTTTCAAGGTTTTGATATTGAGCCAAAAGATGATTTTTTAGACAGCAGAACAGCAATCTTAGGAAATGATGAAATCCTAATAAGCCTTGCTGCACCGCGAAAATCTATGAAAGATTATTTCTATAAAAATTCACAGGCATGGGAAATGATTTTCATTCATCAAGGTGAAGGCTTGTTAAAAAGTATGTTTGGTTCTATCAAATTTAACTATGGTGATCAGATAATAATTCCCAAAGGTGTTATTTTTCAGTTAAATTTTAAAACTTCTGAAAATAGATTATTCATAGTAGAATCAACCACTCCATATCGATTTCCTAAAAAATATTTGAACTCTAATGGTCAACTTTTAGAACACTCCCCAATTTATGAGCGCGATATCAAACTTCCTGAAAATCTTGAAACTCATGAAGAATTGGGAGATTTCAAGGTTGTAATAAAGCGCGATAATAAGTTATATCCATATCATTATCAAGCACATCCATTCGACCTTGTAGGTTGGGATGGTTGTTATTATCCTTATGCATTTTCCATTCATGATTTTTCACCTATTACTGGAAAATTGCATTTACCTCCACCAATACATCAAACTTGGGAATGTGATGGTGCGGTTTTATGCGCTTTTGTACCAAGGCTTTACGATTATCATGAAAACTCAGTTCCAGCACCTTATAATCATGCAAATATTGATAGCGACGAAGTCCTTTACTATGTCGATGGTGAGTTTATGAGCAGAAACAATATTGCAAAAGGGCAAATAACCTTGCATCCAATGGGTGTAGTTCATGGGCCACATCCTGGCGCTGCTGAACGCAGTATCGGTAAAAAAGAAACACAAGAATTAGCTGTAATGGTGGACACTTTTAGACCTCTAAAAATGACTGCTATGGCAGCAAAAATTGAAGTGAAAGATTATTATAAATCGTGGTTAGAAAACAATAAATAACAAAATTATATGAATCAAAAAAGTTTGCCAATCATTGGGACAGATTATGTAGAATTCTATGTTGGAAATGCAAAACAAGCAGCTCATTTTTATCAATCAGCATTTGGTTTTAAGCCACTTGCCTATGCTGGCTTAGAAACTGGCAGAAAAGATTCCACTTCCTATGTGCTGCGTCAGGATAAAATTACTTTTGTACTTACCGCTGCATTGAATCCAAAGTCGCTGGTAGCCGAACACCAGAAACTTCATGGCGATGGCGTAAAAATTATTGCTCTTTGGGTTGACGACGCCACAAAATCTTACCAAGAAACTACTTCAAAAGGAGCTAAATCTTACCAAGAACCCAAAGTAATAAGTGACACAGATGGTGAAGTAGTTACTGCAGGTGTTTATACTTATGGAGAAACAGTTCACATGTTTATCGAACGCAAAAATTATAACGGCATCTTTCTTCCTGGTTATGTAAAATGGCAAACAGATTATAATCCTGAAAATACAGGATTACTCTTTGTAGATCATATTGTTGGCAATGTTGGCTGGGGCGAAATGGATAAAGTGGCAGATTATTACCATAATATTTTTGGTTTCGAACAACTAATTTCTTTTGATGATAAAGATATCTCAACACAATATACAGCTCTGAAATCTAAGGTTATGACTAACGATAATTTCAGAATTAAATTTCCAATAAATGAGCCAGCAAAAGGATTAAAAAAATCTCAAATTGAAGAGTTTCTTGACTTTTATATGGGCGCTGGACCTCAACATGTGGCTTTGGCAACCAACAATATTATAGCCACCATTAACTCTTTAAGAAGTCGCGGAGTGGATTTTTTGGATGTGCCAGATTCCTACTATGATACTGTTATTGACAGAGTTGGTGTCATTGAAGAAGATTTGGAGATATTAAAAGCCCATA
The DNA here is from genome assembly GCA_001872625.1 of Bacteroidetes bacterium CG2_30_33_31. GTDB lineage: Bacteria > Bacteroidota > Bacteroidia > Bacteroidales > UBA1556 > UBA6267. The sequence goes on along the minus strand of MNXP01000034.1, from coordinate 27,621 downwards.
GAATTTTAATTGACCGCGATGAAGAAGGTTATCTTTTGCAACTTTTTACTAAACCTATGCAGGATAGGCCAACATTCTTCTTTGAAATAATTCAACGTAAAGGAGCAAAATCTTTTGGTAAAGGCAATTTCAAAGCTCTGTTCGAGTCAATTGAATTGGAACAAGGGAAAAGAGGAACTTTGTAGCAGATTAAAAGTGAATATTAACTTTTTAATAGCTTTGAACTTGTTGATATTTGATAAATTTAAAATATAAATAAATTGAACAAAAACATAAAATCTTGGATACCAGTTGCAAAAGATAGCGATTTCCCAATTGAAAATATCCCCTTTGGAATCTTCAAGACCAAGATGGGCGATGGGCGATGTGGAACTCGTATAGGCAATAAAATTGTTGACCTAAGCCTTTTGGCGGAAAATAATTATTTCGATGACTTAAATTTTGATGTAAGCGTTTTTTACGAAGACAAACTCAACTCTTTCATGGAATTAGGCAAAGATATTTGCAGAAAAGTAAGAACTCGAATAGTAGAAATTTTTACTATTGAAAACGAAGATTTGCAGCATAATGCTATTCTTCGTTCGCAGGTTCTATTTGATATTGATGAGGTGGAAATGCTTTTGCCGGTAAGAATTGGCGATTACACAGATTTTTATTCTAGCATCGAACATGCTACAAATGTGGGCATTATGTTTCGCAATCCTAATAATGCTTTATTGCCTAACTGGCGTCATTTACCCATTGGCTATCATGGGCGCAGTTCTTCAATTGTAGTTTCTGGCACCAATATACACCGTCCAAAAGGGCAAATAAAACCAAAGGATGAAGATCCACCAATTTTTGCAGCATCCCGGCTATTGGATATAGAACTCGAAATGGCATTTATCACCAATAAATCTACAAACTTAGGCGAAAGCATTAGCGCAAATGAAGCTGAAGAATACATATTTGGATTAAGCATTTTCAACGACCTTTCGGCAAGAGATATTCAGAAATGGGAATATGTTCCATTAGGACCATTTTTAGGCAAAAACTTCGGTTCAATTTTATCCCCTTGGATTATAACTCTCGATGCTCTTGAACCTTTCCGAGTTATTGGGCCAAAACAGGAGCCTCCAGTACTGCCTTACCTTCAAACAAAGGGCAAAAGAAATTTTGATATTAAATTGGAAGTTTATCTGCAACCTGAGGGCAAAAAAGCAAATTTAATTAGCCAATCGAACCATAAATATTTATATTGGAATATCGCCCAGCAGCTTGCTCACCAGACTGTTAACGGTTGCAATATAAATAGTGGCGACCTCTACGCTTCTGGCACAATCAGTGGACCTACAGAAGATTCTTATGGGTCCCTCTTAGAACTATGCTGGTCAGGAAAAAAGGAAATCAAACTTAATGATGGCAGTACAAGAAAATTTCTCGAAGATTATGATACCATCATCATAAAAGCCTATGCTGAAAAAAATGGTTTGAGAATTGGTTTCGGGGAAAATATTACTAAAATTCTACCAGCAAAGTAGTTAAGATGAAAATAGATACTTCAACAGCATCATCACGCGAAATACAATCAATATTGCTTGGAGCAGTTGCTCCGCGACCTATTGCTTTCGCTTCCACCATCGATAATGATGGAAATCCAAATCTTTCTCCTTTTAGTTTTTTCAATGCATTCAGCTCAAATCCACCGATTTTAATTTTTTCACCTGCTCGACGGGGTCGCGATAATACCACAAAACATACCTATGATAATGTGAAACAAGTTCCCGAAGTAGTTATAAATGTGGTTACTTACGATATTGTTCAGCAGATGAGTTTGTCGAGTTCCGATTTTCCAAGAGGCGTTAATGAGTTTGAAAAAGCTGGTTTTACAGCCATAGCTTCCGAAAGTGTAAGGCCTTTTAGAGTTAAAGAATCTCCTATTCAATTTGAATGCAAAGTACAACAAGTGATAGAGTTAGGAGACAAAGGTGGCGCTGGAAATCTTATCATTTGTCATATTAACATAATTCATTTAAATGAGAAGATTTTGAATGAAGATGGAAGCATCAACTACCAAAAATTTCAAGTTGTTGGGCGAATGGGCGGTGATGACTATATAAAAGCAAATAAGGAATCTTTGTTTACCATTAGAAAACCAATCTCAAGTGTGGGAATTGGCATAGATGCTCTTCCGCAGGAAATTAAAACAAGCATTTATCTTACTGGAAATGAACTTGCTCAATTGGCTTCTGTAGAAAAATTGCCCTTAGTAAATCATAAGAGACTTATCTCACTATCCGAATCTCATTTTGCCATGGCAAGCTCAATGATTGCTAATGGTGAGGTTCTAAAAGCTTTAAATTGGCTTATTAATAAATAATAAAACTATTTTATAATGAAGAACTTAATTACAATTTTTGCTTTTATAATCTTTGGAATCATCTTTCCCAATGAGATTAAAGCTACCGACAAAATAATTCATCAAGACAGCTTATGGGTAAATGGTGCTTGCAGTATGTGCAAAGACAGAATTGAAAAAGCCGCAAAAAAAAGCGGTGTAGAAAAAGCAATTTGGAATAAAAACACCCATATTTTGGTAGTTTTTTATGATGAGTCTAAAACTAATTTAGACGCTATTGAAAAAGCAGAGGCCAAAGTTGGACACGACACCAAAAACTATAAAGCCAAAGATGAAGTTTATAATAAACTTCCAAGCTGCTGTAAATATAGAGAATAAAGATGTTTTTTTCTTTAAATTCGGATACCTGAAACAAAAGAAAGTAAAGATAAGAATTTTAAAAACACAAATTAGTAATTAATAGCTACTAAAATTTTTATCCAATAAATACCATTGAACTTTCCCATATACCGTGCAAATTGCACCCAGATTCGACTTTAACTATATCGCCAGCCTTAAGTTTATAGGAGAATTGAGCAAAACCCCTTATCTCTCCATTTTCATTTTCAATGTGAGATTTCTTTTGGTCATTTACAAAAAAAGTAAGATAATCTATCCAATGCTCGGCTGTGGCCGGATGTACTACTCCTTTTGAACCAACAACTACAGATACAATAGCAAAGCCATCGGCATCAACTTTCCCAATGGTAATTTCTGGTGTGTGCTTCAATTCGGCCTCAGTAGGATTTTTAGGATCGGCAAATCCATTCTTATTCCTATTTACTATCAGCTTATCTCTTTCACTAAGAACTGTCTTTTTGGAATCCTTCATGGCAGCATCCATAGCGGCCTGCTCTTCGGCTTCATCATCTGAATTGCTTTTGCATGCATAAGCAACAATCCCACTAACTCCAATTACTGAAGCCATTCCAATCCTCTTTAAAACATCTCTTCTTTGCATAATATATATTTAAAATTCAATTATTCCCCACAGTAAATTTTAAGATAATTGTGAAATCTTCTATTAGCAAAAATAATATTTGTGCTTCAACAAAAATAACAATTTTATAGAATTAAAATTCTAATAAAAAACAGTATTATAAAAAAAATAATTTTAAATCTATAAAATTAAATTGTCAAAAAAATTCAGTGAAATATTTTGAAATTACAATTTCACCTAAAAGCGATTCTCAATAGCTAATTAGCAGCGTATCCTTAACCTTTAGTTAACAATAAATTAACCTATAAATGATATTTTTGCAGACATAAAATTAATATAAATGAGCAAAATTCTTTTAGTAGATGACGACCCCGATATATTGGCATTTTTAAGTTACAATCTTGAGAAAGAAGGCTTTGAGGTGAACCAGTTAAATGATGGAAGCACGGTACTCGAAAAGTGCAAAGTGTGGAATCCAGAACTTATAATCATGGATGTAATGATGTCCGATGTTGATGGTATTGAAGCAACTAAGGAAATAAGAAAGCATGATGAGTTAAGAAATATTATGATAGTTCTACTTACAGCAAGAAGCGAAGATTATTCGCAAATTGCAGGTTATCAAGCTGGTGCTGATGAGTACATAACAAAACCGATAAGGCCAAATATTCTGGTATCTAAAGTGAAAGCTTTGCTTCGCAGAAAAATTAATGTGTTGGGAATTCAAAATTTCAATATCGACGACAGCAATTCCCTAATTATTGATAAGGAAAAATATTTGGTGATGAAAAATAATAAATCTATAAATCTTTCGAAGAAAGAATTTGAATTGTTAAGCTTGCTCGCCTCCAAACCAGGAAAAGTTTTTGAACGAGATGATATATATTCAAAAGTATGGGGAGATGATGTGGTAGTAGGCGAAAGAACTATCGATGTGCACATTAGAAAATTGAGATCAAAAATTGATGATAACATCATAAAAACCGTGAAAGGAGTTGGATATTTCTTTCAAACAAAATCTATCAATTTTAATGATTCTGATTTATAAGCGTTTTTGTTCCAAAATATCTTTTTTGAATACGAAGAATCTCACGTTTACCCTTAGGCCCTGGGATTTTTTCCATGTTAAAACCTACCATTTTGAGCGCCCTTTTTACATCACCCTTTACTGAATATGTGGTCATAACTGCTCTGGCTTTCATCGATTTATAAATATTTGCAAAAACTGCTTCAGACCAAAGAAGTGGCTGCTGCTCTGGCGAAAAAGCATCAAAAAATACTAAATCAAAATAGTTTTCCCTAAGCGACATGTTTTTTATATCCTGATTGCTTTTGTGCAAAATAAAATTGTCATCAACTGGAATTTCTTCATTCCATTCTACAAGGTGAATGTTGTTAAAGTCATGATTATCAACCCTATCAATCATTCCAGAATAATTTAACTTCTCAACTTCTTCCATTTTTAATGGATATTTCTCTATTCCAAAATAATTGATTTTTATCTTATGTTCTCGGGCAAAAGCTAAACTAAGAAGCGCATTAAGTCCAGTGCCAAATCCAATTTCTAAGATGTTGATATCAGAAATTGGATTGATAAATTGGAGTCCGTCTTTTATAAAAATATGCTGAGACTCAGCGATAGCACCAAAGCTTGAATGATAGGACTGCCCTAAAGATTCAACAAAAATACTGTTACTTCCATCTTCGGTTCTAATGATTTTATGAGTCATGAAATTATCGGTTATAAATTATTTGAAATTCAACAATACTGTCGGTAAAAAATTCGGAGTGTATTTTGTTTAAATTTGGAAATGAATATGAGGCGCATTCGTGATCGCTTTTAGCATAAACTATTTGGTTTATTTCATCATATTTTATAGAATTAAAGTTGCTAAAAGAGATCAATTCTACCAATGAATTGTCCGAAAATCTATATCGTTTTAAAATTCCATTTTGAATAAATAGATATATATCAGGATTGATTTGCACCATAGAAATCAACTTGCCAAATGAAAAACTTCTTGGTTCCCAAAAGTTATTATCGTTCAAATAATAAACTTTCAAAATTGCATTTCCATTTTTATTACCCACAATAACTATCTCATTTGAAGCTTTGTAAGACATATAAACAGCTTCGTAATCAAGAGCATAAGACTGCATAAGTTTGCCAGTAGATGCAAAAAAAACGTTAATCTTCCCTAAATCAACAGAAGCTTTACTCTTTTCGTAAACCACAAAATTATCACCATTTTGCAAACTTAATGTAGGAAAATAATTTGGCGTCAAACTATAAACCATCTTTAAATTACCATTATAATTATAAGTCTGAACTTTACTTGAAAAGTAAAATAATTGAATTAAATTATCCATTGCCAATGAACCGATAATATATTGTGTCGGATCAGAATTTAAATTTTTTATTTTCCACAATTCATTAGTATTAAAATAATTAAAAGATGTTGCATCACCTTTTTGACCTCCAACAAAAGTAAAAACATTGTGATATGGTAAATATGATGATGATATATAATTGCCTGCGAAAGTTTTTTGTAGCTTCGATTTATACTGAAAATCCAAATATGTTAAATTAACAACATCTGCACTTTTTGTTATTACGTTCAATCCCAAATTCAATTTTGGCAAACCAGCAATAGCAACTTTTGCATATTTATTCTTCGTATTTGTATTACCAACAACAACAATTTCAATATTATAATTACCAGATTCTAAAAAATCGTCGTCAAGAGGATAAATAAATTTTATTTTTTGACTGGAAAATGTTTTCAAATTCACTAAATATGTTCTCATTACACGAACAAAATTTGCATCAGTAAGGGTAATCATTACACTCTCAATTTTAGAAGAATATTGAATATCAACCTCAATGGGAATTGTATCACCTACACTAAAAATTTGATTTTCAAAAGGTTTGATAATAGAAACGGAGGGAAATTCATTATCAGAATTTTTGTTACAGCCTTGAAATGCAAGCAAAAACAAACACAAATAAACTCCGAAATTGAATTGAAATAGCTTTTTCATTAACCTAAAAAATGTGAAGACTCAAAAGTATGACTAATTTCGATAGGAAATAATGAAAAAACACTTTGAATTATAACATTAATTGCTACTTTTGCTGCCCTTAAGAATGTGAAGTTCATTTTTTTTGGCGAGGTAGCTCAGCTGGTTAGAGCGCATGATTCATAATCATGAGGTCGACAGTTCAATCCTGTCTCTCGCTACTTTTTAAGATAGGTAATTTTTATACATATTTAAAATGCTTTTCTGAAAAATGCCCAGGTGGTGATCCCGATAGTTATCGGGATGGTAGACACTCGGCTATTTTTTGCTCTTTAATATTTTTAAATGCCCAGGTGGTGAAATTGGTAGACACGCCAGCTTGAGGGGCTGGTGCTGGCAACGGCGTGCAAGTTCGAGTCTTGTTCTGGGTACAACAACCGCTTTTTCAGCGGTTTTTTTTGAATGCCCAGGTGGCGAAATGGTAGACGCGCTGGTTTCAGAGACCAGTGTCTGAAAGGACGTGCAAGTTCGAGTCTTGTTCTGGGTACAACAACCGCTTTTTCAGCGGTTTTTTTTGAATGCCCAGGTGGTGATCCCGATAGCTATCGGGATGGTAGACGCGCTGGTTTCAGAGACCAGTGTCTGAAAGGACGTGCAAGTTCGAGTCTTGTTCTGGGTACAACAACCGCTTTTTCAGCGGTTTTTTTAAATGGCCAAGTGGTGATCCCGATAGCTACTATATTGATGGTAGACGCGCTGGTTTCAGAGACCAGTGTCTGAAAGGACGTGCAAGTTCGAGTCTTGTTATTGACAGGAGAAATTACGATTTCAGTGATACAGAAAATCTAAGGATATTTTTTACATTTAAATTTAAAAGTAATAAAATATTTTTTCCGTCAAAACCAGAAGTCTTTCTGTATATTTGCAACGACATCAATTTTGCATAACTAATTTATGAAAATTTGCTTTATCGTATCTCGCATACCGTGGCCTTTGGATAAAGGCGACAAACTAAGAGCCTATTATCAAATTAAGTATCTATCTACAAATCATGATATTATCCTTATTGCAACATCAGAATCGAAAATACCATTAGGAGCAAAAGATGAGATGCTGAAATATTGCTCCGAAGTTCATTACTTTAAATTAAAACGAATTTCACAAATTTTAAACATTTTTGGAACATTAATTTCTTCTCTACCTTTTCAAAGCAAATATTTCTATAACAAAAAAGTTAAAAAACAAATTGATTTTATAATAAAAAAAGCTAACCCTGATTTAATTTTTTGTCAGCTTATTCGAATGTCGGAATATGTTAAAGACTTAAAATACACCAAGCTGCTTGATTATCAAGATGCACTTTCTGTTGGTCTGAAACGCAGAATTGAAAATAATTCTGGTATCTTTATAAATATATTAAAAATTGAATATTCAAGAATGTTAAAGTATGAAAATCACATTTTTGATGCATTCGATAAGAGAATTATCATTACTGAAAATGATAGAGATTTGATACCTCATCCAGATAGGAATAATATTATGGTGATTCCAAATGGTGTTGACACTGAATATTTTAAGCCAAAAAACCTAAATAAAAAATTCGATATTATTTTTGCTGGCAATATGAATTATCCACCAAATATTGATGCCGCAATTTTTCTTGTAAATAAAATCTGTCCTATTGTTTTTCAATCTAAGCCAGAGTTAAATATTTTGATTGCTGGAGCAAACCCTTCAATGTCAGTCATTAATCTTGTTTCCAAAAAAGTAACTATCAGTGGATGGGTGGAAAATATTGCTGATGCTTATGACTCCGCCAAAATTTTTGTGGCACCGATGCAAATTGGCTCTGGACTTCAAAACAAATTACTTGAAGCCATGGCTATGAAACTTCCTTGCATAACAACTTCTTTGGCAAATAATGCCCTTGGTGCTAACCGAGATACCGAAATATTAGTTGGCAATAATGCAAATGAAATTGCTGCTCATATTGTTAACTTGTTGAATGATAAAATTTTATTTGATAAAATTTCTTTAGGTGGAAATGAATTTGTTAAGAAAAAATATTCATGGGAAAAGGTGATTTTGAAATTGGAAGAAGTAATTAAGTAAATTTACATAAATATACTTTGAATTAAATTAGGAATGAAAACTCTATAAAATAAAAATAAATGAATAAAATAAAAATTCGCAAGGCCAAATTTACCGACTTAGAGACCTTAATTGAGTTCAACTTAAATATGGCTTTGGAGACTGAGGAGCTCCATTTGCCAGCAGAAAAACTTAAGGTAGGTATTGCTTCTGGATTAAAATATGGAAGAAAATGTACATATTTCGTAGCGGAAATAAAAACCGAAATTGTTGGTAGTTTGATGATTACAAAAGAATGGAGTGATTGGCGAAATTGCTGGATAGCCTGGATTCAGTCGGTTTATGTAAAGGAAAATTTTCGACGTATGGGAGTATATTCTTCTTTATATCAGCATATTAAAAATATAGTAAATCTGTCCTCGGAATTTGGAGGTATTAGACTATACGTTGATAAAACTAACATTAATGCACAAAAAACCTACGCCTCATTAGGAATGAATGGCGAGCATTACCAACTATTTGAATGGATGAAAGATTATTAATAAAATTTTTTTATTTCTTATAATTAAACCATTTTAGTACTTACTATTTTTTATATTTGTTCTCAATATAATTTAAATTTTTCGAGCATGAAAAAAGTCATTTTATCCAAAAATGCACCTGCGGCAATTGGACCTTACAGTCAAGCAATAGAATCAAATGGTACTCTTTATATTTCTGGTCAAATACCAATAAATCCAGCTACTGGTAAAATTGTGGAAGGAGGAATTAAAGAACAAACTGAACAGGTAATGAAAAATATTGAAGCTATCCTTACTGCAGCCGGTTATGTATTTGATGATGTGGTAAAATCAACTTGCCTTTTAAGTGAAATTTCAAATTTTGCTTCCATGAATGAAGTTTATGCAAGCAGATATAAAATTAATCCTCCTGCAAGAGCAGCATTTGCAGTAAAAGATTTGCCTCTTGGCTGCTTGGTAGAAATAGAAACAATAGCCACTAAATAAACTAATTATCAAATGATTAATAAATTATTCCTATTTATATTTGCAAGCATTTTGATTTTATTTTCAATTAATCTTTCTGCTAAAGAAGGGATGTATATTCCTATGCTTCTACAAAAAATTAACTCCAGTGAAATGGAAGCCATGGGTATGAAAATTACTGCGGAAGATATTTACAGCATCAATAAATCAAGCATAAAAGACGCGATTGTACAATTTGGCGGTGGTTGTACTGGTGAAATAATTTCAAATCAAGGTTTGCTTTTGACAAATCACCACTGCGGTTATCGCTCTATTCAAAAGCATAGCAGCATAAATAACGATTATTTGACTGACGGTTTTTGGGCCAATACATTCGAAGACGAGTTGCCAAATTCTGGTCTCACTGCTACTATTCTCCAAAATATGAATGATGTTACTGGGATAATTTTAGCTGGAGTTACTACTAATATGACCGAAATAGAGAGACAAAATATTATTAGAATCAATATCAGCAAACTTACAGAAGGCAATGCTGACAACAAATTTATAAAATTAGAAGTTAAAGCATTTTATTACGGAAATCAATATATACTTATGACTTCAAAAGTTTTCAGCGATGTACGATTGGTGGGAGCGCCACCTTCAAATATTGGAAAATTTGGAGGAGATACAGATAATTGGATGTGGCCAAGGCATACTGGTGACTTCTCTGTTTTTAGGATTTATACCGATGCATTTAATAATCCAGCAGAATATTCAAAAGACAATGTCGCCTACAAACCAGCTCAATCGCTCAGCATAAGTTTAAAAGGATATAATGAAGGGGATTTTACTTTTGTTTTTGGTTATCCAGGAACTACAGAAGAATATTTGCCGGCCGAAGGAGTTGCTCTGGCTACCGAGACTGTGAATCCTTTCAAGATTTCTCTCCGCCGTCAGGAACTCGATATCATGAACAGTTATATGGAAAAAAGTGCTGAAATTAGAATTCAATATTCAGCAAAATATGCCGGTTTGGCAAATGGCTGGAAAAAATGGATTGGAGAAAGTAATGGAGTTAAAAGATTGAGAACTGTAGAAAGAAAAACTGAGGAACAAAAGGATTTTGCAATTTGGGCAAATGAAAATGAATATAAAAATTTAATAAGCTCATTTAAAACAACTTATAAAGCTTTTTTACCATGGGAAATGGCCTATAATTATTTTATTGAAGCTGGTTATTACGAAAATATGATTAGCTTTTCTAACCAGTTTTTTAAATTAGCTCAGTTGAGCACAGATAAAAAAACTTCTGAAAAAGATATTGCTGATTATGTTCAAAATCTAAAAAATGCAGCTGAATCTTTTTACAAAGACTATAATTCAGATGTGGAAAAAGAACTTCTGATGACTACGATTAATGCATACGCCTCATTTCCTTACAGCGAGGTTCCGCTACCTGAAACCATTGAGACTATTAAAAGTAAATATCAAGGCGATTCAAAAAAATACGTTGAAAATCTTTTTAAAAAGAGTATCTTTCGAAATAAGGAAACTTTATTTTCATTTTTAAACAACTATAAACGTGCGAATTATAAAAATTTGGAAAAAGATATACTTATGAAATTAACTGGCTCATATTTTAATAATTTCATAAATAAAATACGACCAAATCTTGCTCAATACCAGAACAAGCTTGATAGTTTGCAAAGGATTTATATGAAAGCATTAATCGAAAAAAATGCTGATAAATATCTTTCCCCTGATGCAAACTCAACCTTAAGAGTTGCTTATGGAAATATAGCAAATTATTCTCCTCACGATGGAATCACTTATAATTATTTCACCACTCTCGAAGGTATTATGCAGAAAGAAAACCCCAATATTTACGATTATGTGGTTGAACCCAAATTAAAGAGTCTATTTAAAAACAAAGAATATGCAAATTATGCTGATGCCGATGGTACAATGCATGTTTGTTTCTTAGCAACTAACCATACAACTGGTGGAAATTCAGGAAGCCCGGTAATGAATGCAAATGGCGAATTAATAGGAATAAACTTCGATCGCAATTGGGAAGGAACTATGAGCGATTTAAATTATGACCCCGAGCAATGTAGAAATATTACACTTGACATTCGCTATTGCCTTTTTATTATTGATAAATTTGCAAATGCACAAAGACTAATTGAAGAAATGAATATTTCACGATAATATAATTCATTATTTTTAAATATTTATATAACAGATAATTAGTGTTTCAATAAAACAAAAAATGGCAGCAATTATAACATCGCCACGAAATATAAAAAGCATTTATTTTAGCAAATAATCAAGTTATTGAAACTTTATGAGAATTTATATTCGAAAAATATTCTTTAAGATTCTTTTGGAGTTCATTGTCCTTTTTGATATATTTCTTAACTCCTAATTTAACAACACTTTGAATTAAATCCTCATCATCACGGCTACTCACCATTATAACATCAAAAACATTTGCCTGACGGTTCATCTCTTTTAAAACATCAGTGCCAGACAAACCATTCATATCATGGTCCAAAATTATTAAATCAGGCCTTTTGTCTATATTTGCTAAACACATCTCCCCAGTGCTATAAGATATAACTCTATTAAAATTATGCTGCCGAAGAAAGGCAGAAATATAATTTTGAAAAAAAATATCATCGTCAACAATAGATATTAAAGGCTCCATAAGGTTATATTGTAAATATTTTTTAATAAAAATTATGCCTAATATTTATTGCTTTGATTGATAACAATTTAAATATGTTAGGAAATTCAATATTTTCTCATTATTGGATTTATTATCTCCAAATTGTAAAATAAAATTGCTTATTAAAAAATTCGGTTGTATTTTTGGGATTGAGTTCTAAAATTAAGAAAACAACCAAAGAACCAAATAAACATGCGAAAAACAAGAATATTTGTTGTAGAAGATGACCCAATGTATGCAAAAGTTATCGCTTATCATTTATCACAAAATCCAGATAATGAAGTAGAAGTGTTCAACACTGGGAAAAGCTGTATAAATAGTTTGCAGACAAAAAATCCAGATATTATAACTTTGGATTATTCCTTACCCGATATGACTGGCATGGATGTGCTAACAAAAATTACAGATTTCAATCCAGAATTACCTGTTGTAATTATTTCCGGACAAGAGAATATAAACACAGCAGTTGAGCTTTTGAAACATGGTGCTCGCGATTATATCATGAAAAATGATGATATAAAAACCAGAATCTGGAACACAGTTAAAATCTTTAAAGAAAATCTTAATTTAAGAGACGAAATAAAATCTTTACGGGAAGAGATTGGCAAAAAATACGAGTTTACAAAAAGTATTGTTGGAAACAGCGCGCCAATAAAGCAAATTTTTGGCTTAATGGAAAAAGCTGTAAAAACAAATATTACTGTCTCCATATCTGGTGAAACTGGCACAGGAAAAGAAGTTGTAGCTAAGGCAATTCATTATAATTCAAGTCGTAACAAAAAACCTTTTGTAATTATTAATGTTTCGGCAGTTCCCGAGGATTTAATCGAAAGTGAAATGTTTGGTCACGAGAAAGGGGCTTTTACTGGTGCCAGCAGTACCCGAATTGGAAAATTTGAGGAAGCTAATTTAGGGACACTTTTCCTTGACGAAATTGGTGAAATGAGTTTGAATATGCAAGCCAAACTTCTGCGTGCAATTCAGGAAAGAGAGTTTACAAGAGTTGGCGGAAACACAGTAATAAAATCTGATGTAAGAATTATTGTTGCTACAAATCGAAACCTAATGGATGAAGTGAAAAAAGGAAATTTTAGAGAAGATTTATACTATCGTTTGCTTGGTTTACCAATTGAATTGCCTCCTTTACGCGATAGAGGCAGCGATATTTTATTACTTGCAAAACATTTTATGGATGCCTTTTGTACTGAGAACGCTATGGAAAAACTTAACTTATCGAAAACTGCACAAGAAAAATTACTAAAATATCCATACCCTGGAAATGTCAGAGAGCTTAAAGCCATTGTCGAATTATCAGCTGTTATGGCAAATTCAAGTAGCATACAACCTGATGATATTAATTTTCAAGGCTCTTCTTCGTTGAATGATTTAATGATGCAAGAATTGTCGTTGGTAGAGTACAATAAAAAAATTATTAAAAGTTTTTTGAAAAAATACGATGATAATATTTTGTTGGTAGCCAAGAAGTTAGATATAGGAAAATCGACAATTTATCGTATGCGTAAAAATGGCGAATTGTAATTCAAAGCCATATTTATATCTTCAATCATAACATAAAATTTAAAACCTTAAAATTATTATTCCTTTGGCTTAAAAATAATTTTGATGGTAAAATTGATAAATTAAAACAATAAAATCATAAAAAAGAGCGACTAAACTATCGCTCCTTTAAAGAAATCCACTAATCTAAATTGGGTACTTTTTTTTGAGTTGTTTCAAATCTTCAATAAGTCTATTAGCCTCTTTGTGAAGATTATCATATAAATCATTTATTCCACTCGAATCATTCTTCTTCCCTTTGAACTCCATTTGCCTTGCAAGCTCAGCCACATCTGTATCATATAGAACTGATGTTGCCCCTTTTAGACTATGAGCATTTTTTCCCATCGAGTCCAAATCGCCAGAGTCGATATTCTCTTTTAAAGTAATAAATCGAGATTCATGCTCAGAAATATAAATATCAATTATTTCGTTAATCATCTCAGCACCAAAATCACTGTAAGTCATGTCAAAAACATTATAATCAATCATAATATTGGGTTTTAAAATTTTTATTTTGATAGCATTTTTCCTAAATTTTATTTTTCAAAGTTATTAGAACAATTTCACCGAATGTGTTAAAGCGCTGAGGTACTCCAGAGACTCCATTTCCAGCACTGGTATATCCAACCATTTCGCCATCCGTCCACATTCCTTTAAAATATTTCTTTCCATCTTTTTGATGCGTTATCAAAGGAATTCCACCAGACAGACAGATTTGACCAGCATGAGTATGACCACAAAGATAGAGGTTGTAGCCTTTTTCTGAAGCCACATCATGGAGTTCGGAAGTATGCACAAGTGCGATTTTAAAATCACCTTTTGCTCGTTCAAGGGCTAAAACCGCCTTGTCTGTATAGTAAGCAAAGGGATCATCTGTACCAACAACACAAAGCTTTGTGCCATTTTTTTCAATAATCACATCTTCATTGACTAAAAATTTCAATGGATGTAATTCGTTTTCATAATCCACCATCATGTAAGAATCGTGATTACCAAGAACTGCCCAAATTCCATCTTTTGCAAATATATTTTGAACTAAAAATTTGAAAGGATTAATAACATGTACAAATCTGCCATTGTCATTCTTTCTATAATCGCCCGTAATGACGCATAAATCGTACTTCAAATTCTTAATTTTATCTACAATATAAACTTCAGTTTTGGCAATTGTGTCAAGATGCAAATCACTAAGTTGAATTATCTTATATCCTTCCAGTTCTTTCGGCAGATTTTTATACTCAAGTGTTAATTCAGTCAGATCATTATACATAGCATTTCCAAGACCTATTTTATAATATCGTGTCATTTTTAAAATAAACACAAAAATTCCCAATAATTTTTCGAAAAGTGTCCAATGACTTTTACTCTTTTTCCCTCCCCTTTTGCTCTTAAACTTCAATGATTCAAGAACTGAACGCGTTGAAGCCCAAATAATTCTGTTTTTTTCTAATTGATTCAAATCATTCATTACATAAAAGCTTATTTCATTATTCCTGAGGATTTATGACGGCCAAATTACAACCACAACAAAACAAAGTCAATAATAAAATCATACATTAAATATTATAAATTGTTTTGTATGAAAAAATCCTTAATTTTGTCATATAAATCAACACGAAATATATGACAAGGATGCTAAGAAGAAACACGAAAAATAAAATTATTGGTGGTGTAGCTTCTGGCTTATCAGAGTATTTTCAAATAGAACTGTGGATAATTCGGCTTATATTTATTTTGCTTCTTTGCTTTGGTGCTGGCGTTTTGATTTATATAATAATGTGGATAGTTATACCTGAAAACAATTTAAATGATGATAATATGGAAGTAGAATATGAAAAAAATTACAACTATAAAAAATCTAATGGAGACAGTAATGGAAATATAATGGCTGGCATAATTTTGATTACACTTGGCATATTATTTCTAATTGAACGCTATATTCCAGAAATTCATTTCCGGGATTTATGGCCATGGATTCTTGTGGTAGTTGGAATTTTAATATTAATAAAAGGCTTAAGGAAGAATTAATTATTAACCAATAAATACAAATGCTTATGAAACTTTTTTTATTAGGAATCCTCACAATGATCCTATTTGTCTCAGCACCAGTCAGTAAACCTATTACTGGCAATTGGAAAACAATAGATGATGAAACTGGTAAAGCCAAATCCATCGTATATTTATTTATGAAAACCGATGGCAAACTTTATGGGAGAATTATTAAACTTTACAAAGAACCAAATGAAGATCAAGATCCAATATGCGATAAGTGCACCGACGCTCGAAAAGATAAAAAAATTATCGGGATGGAAATTGTAAAAGCATTAAAAAAAGATGGAAATACTTGGTATGCCGATGATGGCATTCTCGACCCTCACAATGGTAAAGTTTACGATTGCAAAATGTGGCTTGACGAAAAAGACCCAAATAAATTAAATGTAAGAGGATATATTTCTTTTATCTATAGAACTCAAACATGGCATAGAATGGAATAATACTCCAAAAGAAAATTAGATTATTAAAAATACCGCCTTAATTTATTGAGGCGGTATTTTATTTATTTTTGCCATTATTAAATAATTTTATTATGTCAGCCAGCAATGAATTACGAGATTTATTTCACAGCTTTGAGTCAAAAAACATCATCGTTATTGGTGATGTCATGGTTGATAGCTATATAATTGGCAAAGTTGAAAGAATCTCACCAGAAGCACCAGTTCCGGTGGTTTCTGTTTACAAAAGATATAGTCGCTTAGGCGGTGCTGCAAATGTTGCACTCAACATCAAATCTCTGGGAGCCAATCCAATACTTTGCTCATTGGTTGGTAAAGATGCTAAAGGAGATGAATTTATAAGCTTGTTGGAAAACGAAAATCTTGCAATAAACGGAATAGTTTTTAGCAACCAAAGAATTACTACTACAAAATACAGAGTTTTTGGCAATACCACTCAAATGCTCAGAGTAGATGAGGAAACTACCGCCATGCTTAACAAAAAAGATTTCAATTCGCTTATAGAAAAATTGAATTTTATTCTTTCCACAACTCATATTGATGCTATAATTTTTGAAGATTACGATAAAGGAATAATTGATAAAAGACTTGTCAATTTTGTAACTCAAATTGCAAAAAAAAGCAACATTATTGTAACTGTTGACCCAAAGAAAAAAAATTTCAAATTCTATAAAAATGTTACACTTTTTAAACCCAATTTCAAAGAATTGTGCGAAGGAACCAATTCAAATATTAGCTGTAATGATTTGGAATCAATAAATAAAATTGCAAATAAATTATTGATTGATAATAATATAGATAATATAGTAGTAACATTATCAGAAAATGGAATTATGGCCATAGCTAAAGAAGAAAGTTTTCATTTCAAGGCAGAGATTAGAAATATTGCCGATGTTTCAGGCGCTGGAGATACAGTAATCAGCACTATAACAACTGCTTTAGTGGCTGGCTTTAGTCTGAAAAAAGCTGTGCATCTTGCAAATATTGCAGGCGGATTGGTTTGCGAAGAAGTAGGAGTAATTCCAATTAATAAAGAAAAATTATTGAAAGAAGCATCAAAAATAATTATCTAACATGAGAAGATTTTATCTGATTTCATTTATAACTTTCATTCTAATATTAGCAATAAACTCTTGTAAACCATCGGTTTGTGAAAATAAAAGGAATCTATTTTTAGTGTCAGAGAATGTAAAAATGATAAACTTTGCGTCGCTTAAAAGTATGAAAAGAACTATAAAATATTTGGAAAACATCGCATGCAAAAACTCTGAGACCGCCTTACCAATTATTTATTTTGATAGCAAGAAATCTAAAATCGTTGACCATGCAAGCCGTAATACTTTTTCGCTCGGCATTGAACCTCCACCATGTGGAAATATTGATTTTGAATATGATTTTGATAAAATATTGGAAATAAATCTTGATGGCAATAATATTTTAATTGAAGGAAAACTTATGCCACTCGACAGTGTAGCTCAATATGTTTATTATCAATATCTTAATTACGGCAAAAGAAAAGGTTTTTCTGATATGCCTGACGGTAATGGCATGTGGTTGATAACCAAAATGAAAAGACCTATATCAGATTTTGAACCAATTATTGCCGAATTAATTAAAGGTTATATTCAAACAGCAGAAGATTTTTGCGAAGCCATCTTCGATAAAAAAATTTGTGAACTATCTGAAGATGAATATATTAAATTTAAAAACAGAATTCAATTTCATTTAGCTTTTAAATATAGCGATGATTTGAAACCAATACTTATTTCTGGTTAATTGCAAACTTATGTTAACTTGAATCTAAAGTAAATTTTTTGCCACCACCAAAATTTAAAACAACAGAATTGATAAAAATTGGCAATATAGAATTAGCAGATTTTCCAGTAATATTAGCTCCAATGGAAGATGTAACTGACACAGCCTTTCGGCTGATTTGTAAGGAATTTGGAGCAAATCTTATGTACACAGAATTTATTTCTTCGGAGGGATTAATACGCGATGCCTTTAAAAGTACACGTAAGCTCGATTTTGATGAAGCCGAGCGTCCAATTGGTATACAAATATTTGGTCATCAAAAAGATAGCATGATTGCTGCAGCAAAATTATCAAGCGCCGCCAATCCAGACTTAATCGATATAAATTATGGCTGTCCAGTAAAAAAAGTCGTATCCAAAGGTGCTGGTGCTGCATTTCTTAGGGATATACCTCGCATGGTGGAAATGACGAGAGCTGTAATAAAAGCTGTTGATCTACCAGTAACCATTAAAACACGATTGGGCTGGGATGACGATTCAAAAAATATTGTAGAAGTTGCTAAACGTATGCAAGATATTGGCGTTAAAGCAATCGCTATTCATGGTCGTACACGCTCACAATTATATAAAGGTGAAGCAGATTGGGATACAATTGCTGAAGTAAAAGCCAACTCCGAAATTGAAATTCCGATATTTGGCAATGGAGATGTTATCAATGCCGAACAAGCAATAGAAAAATTCAAAATATATGGAGTAGATGGAGTTATGATTGGTCGAGGAGCAATGGGAAATCCTTGGATTTTTTCACAGATAAAAGCCCTCATGCGTGGCGAAACATATAATTATCCTGACATTAATGAAAGAGTTAGAGTTTGTAAAATTCACTATAACAACTCAATAAAGATAAAGGGTGAAACTCGCACAACTAATGAGATAAGAAAACATTATGGCAATTATTTCAAGGGGATAGCAAATTTCAAACCTTGGAAAATGAAACTTATAACTGCAGAAAATACTGAAGAAGTTTTTAATATTTTAGATTTAATGGCTCTGGAACTTCAATAATTACGGACAATATTTACCAATATTTATAAGGGTTATTCTTTAAATTGGAATTAAAATATCTAAAATCGCCTGTAACTTCATCCCCGAGCCAAATTGGTTTATCAAAAGGAAAATCTTCGGAAGGGAGTTCAATTTCAGCTACCAAGAGTCCTTCATTTTCACCATAAAACTCATCAACTTCGAACTTCAATCCACAACTTTCAGGCACTACGTAACGGGTTTTGTCGATAACTCCTTCTTCGCAAATTCTCAATAAATCTTTTGCATCCTCTATATCAATTTCTTTTTCCCATTCTAAACGGCTCATGCCAGCTTTATTTGATTTTCCCTTAACTGTCAAATATGCTTTCTGGTCGCAAATTCTAATGCGAACAGTTCGCTCTGCCACTGACGAAATATATGCCTGAGTAATCCGCATAGCTTTTACAACATAAGGCCTAAATTCACCTTTCACCAAAAATTTTCTCTCTATTTCCGTTCCCATATCTACAAAATTAGATAATAAATTTTAATAATCATGAAAATATATCAAGTAAATTTTTTACTTAATGTTAAAAATTTGATAAGGTCAAATGAAAATAAAGTATTTAACAAATTAATTTATAACATTTTAATAAAATGGTTTACCTTTACAAACCAATTTTTAATAAATACATCATGAAAACAATTTACCTTAATTCAAGCAAGCTAATTTCAATTTTTGTATTATTAATAATCTTACAAACATCGTCATTTTCACAAGACCTTAATCCATCGAACTGGCCAAATTTAAAAGGATATTGGAAATTTCAGGATACAACTAACCTAACTCATGCCACTGTTGGAAGTGATCTGATTTTGCTGGGACAGCAAAAATGGGTTTTAGGAGCTTCTTTTGGCGATACTGCCATTAGAATTGATACTGGAAGTTATTATAAATGTTATCATAATATACAGGCAAATGGAGGCGGAGATTCGGTAAATAGATACAGCCTTATGTTTGATTTTAGAGTTCCTAATATAGATACTTGGCATTCATTTTTTCAAACTGATACAACCAACCAAAATGATGGCGATTGCTTTATAAGGCCTAATACAACCAGCAATCCTGGTCGAATTGGAGTTGGATACACTGGCTATTCGAACGACAGCATCTTGCCAGGAGAATGGTACAGACTTGTGATTACTGTAAATTTAGGAAATTATTATAATTATTATTTAAATGGAAATTTGCTGCATATTGGCGATACTGAAGATATATTTATTGACAAACGATTTGCACTCACACCAGCAATTTTATTTTTTGCAGATGATTATCAGGAAGATGGAACTATTGAAGTTGCTTCCTTAGCAATTTTTGATACTTGTCTTACTCCCACTCAAATATCACAATTAGGAACTATTGAACCTTGCATTGCAAACCCACCTTTTGTAAATATTGGCCATGATACAATGCCTTATTACAATTCACAATTAATTTTAAATGCAGGTAATGGGTTTAAAAATTATTTATGGTCAACTGGCGATACCTTGCCAACAATTTCACTCGATTCAAACAATGTTTTTGGCATAGCCGACACAATTTGGGTAAAGATTACCGATATGAATAATTGCCAAGCATCAGATTCTATAATTGTTGAATTTATTAATAACCCTGGCTTTGGCGATTTATCTAAACAACAGCATTTCAGCATATTTCCAAACCCAAATAGCGGAGTATTTAAACTAAACTCAGCTCAATCAATTGCAGAGTTATCAATATTAAATTCTCGTGGGCAAATTATCAGAAAAGTTTATGACTTGAAAGCAGGAATTAGCAACATTGATATTTCAGATTTATCTAAAGGATTATATTATCTAAAGATAAATAGCGAGCTTCAAAATGCTTATCGCAAGCTTATTATCTTAAAATAAAATCTTTTTCTAATGTTTATTTAACAACTTCCACAGGGATTTCTGTGGATTCTTCCAAAGGCACTCCTTCGGGCATATCTGGTATCACTAATGAGTCATTTGCAGAAGAATCACGTCTTACATAAGTGTGACAAGTATATGATTTTGTGATAGTTTCTTTTGGTTTTGTTGGAAATCTGCCGCGATATTGTTTCAGGCTTTCGTCTTTTAAAACTTTTTCCATAAATAAAGCATAAACAGGTAATGCAGTTCGGCTACCTTCGCCATAAACACCAGTGCGGAAGTGCACACATCTTTGCTCACCTCCTACCCAAGCTCCACCAATAAGATTTTTTGTAACTCCCACAAACCAAGCATCGGAATGATTTGACGAGGTGCCTGTTTTGCCACCAAAATCGGTATCGAATTTAAATAAATCCCATTCCCATAAAGCTTGAGTTATTCCGCCAGGCTCTGTCATACCTCCTTTAAGCATTTCCGTCATAAGCCAAGCAGATTCATAAGGAATTACACGCTTTTGTTCAGTATTGGCTACATATATTACATTTCCATTTTTGTCTTCAATCTTACTGACAATAATTGGGTCGTGATACATTCCCTCGTTAATAACTGTGCTATAAGAATTTACCAATTCAAGCAATGAAACATCGGATGAACCTAAGCTTGTAGATGGTTTGTCGTCGAGAGGAGTTTTTATACCAAGCAAATAAGCATATTTTATCACTTGTGCCATACCAACTTCTTGAGCAACTTGAACAGCGACGGAGTTTATTGAGCGCGCAAAAGCATGTTTCAAAGTCATGGGATATGATAAATAAGTTCCATTAGTATTTCGCGGCGTCCAACTTTTTGGTTGACCATTTTCAACGTAATTCCAAGTTACTGGTTTATCGGTCATTAAGTCACAAGGCGATTTTCCATTCATAATGGCAGCTGTATAATCAAATAATTTGAAAGTAGATCCGGGTTGACGCTTTGATTGAGCAACTTTATCATATTGCCAAAATTTGAAACTAATATCACCAACCCAAGCTTTAACTTTTCCAGTATTAGGCTCCATAGCCACAAAACTGCTGTGCATGATATTATTCATGTAGCGAATTGAATCCATTACACTGAAGGTTGTATCTTTTTCTCCTTTATCAAAATCGTAAACAATAGTTCGATGAGGATTATTTAAATATTTGAATATTGAGTCAATATTTCCATGGTAAATATCATCAAGAATTGAATAAGATTTAGTTTTTTTTGCAATGTCTTCGATAAAGTTTTTTATTTCAACGTGATTTTCATCCTGCCATGGGTTCTGACCTCGCCAATGTTCAAAAAACCTACGTTGAACAGCGTGCATTTGCTTCTGTACCGCTTCTTCAGCATACTTTTGCATACGCGAATCAATTGTTACATAAATCTTTAAGCCATCTGAGTAAATGTCATATCCATTTGCTTCTTCCCAATCTTTCAAGTATTTAGCGAGATATGCGCGGAAATGCAAAGCTTCGCCATCATAAGATTGTTCTACACTGTAATTTAATAATATAGGAATTTCTTTAATAGAATCAAATTGATGTTGAGTGAGTATTTTATGTGAAACCAAATTTTGCAACACTACATTTCTTCGCTCTTTTGAACGTATTGGGTGCAATTTAGGATTATAAGTGCTTGTAGCTTTTAAGAGCCCAACTAAAAGGGCAGATTGCTCATAGTTCAGCTGGCGAGGTTTTATCTTAAAATATGTTTTAGCGGCAGTTCGTATTCCAAAAGCATTGCTACCAAAGTCAACGGTATTAAAATACATGGTAAGTATTTCTTCTTTAGAATAAAAAATTTCGATCTTTACTGCCGAAGTCCATTCCTTAGTTTTCATTATGAGCAACTTAACTCCAGGAATATGTCCAAAAAGCCCTCTGGAATATTGTCCACGAGTTTTGTACATATTTTTTACCAACTGCTGAGTTATGGTACTGGCGCCCCTAGCATTGCCATGCATCATATCTTTTATAGCTGCAAAAACTCCTTTTACATCTATGCCAAAATGCTGATAAAAACGCTCATCTTCGGTGGCAATCAAGGTTTTAATAATTATTGGCGAAATTTCTTCAAATTTAACTGACATTCGATTTTCACGAAAATATTTGCCAATTACTTTACCATCTGCGCTAATAATAATTGATGCATTACTTTGGTCAGGATGACTTATTGCATAAATGCCAGGTGATTTTCCAAAAAGCCACAAAAAATTGATGTCAACCAGAAAAAGAAAAATAAGAAAATATACAAAACTTGTAACTGTTATATTTAGGATTTTGCGATACCATACAAGCCTATGATAGCGATGCATGCGTGCTTTGCGCCATTTAAAGAATTTGCTAAGCAAAAATCTGATAAAATTAATTATTGCAGGAATTTGCCTTAATAAATACCCAAAAAATTTAAATAATTTAACTCTAAATTTACCCATCATACATATCTATTATATATAGCAAAAGTACAGCAAAAGATTAATATGACTAAAAATTAATAGTCATTATAATTTAAGAAAATTAATAATTAAAAACATGAGTATTTATAATCTTGAATTACTGACAATTAAAACAAATAATTGATTTCTTATTTCAAAATTATGATAGATTAATAGAATAATTCATCAATATTAAATCTTCAATCTCAACCAGAATTTTTCTTATATTTTCGAGTTTATCAATTGGTGAATTTGCAAAATTAAGGTTTACAATTAGCTCTTCTGGGAATTTATTTGAATAAAATTTAGAAATAAAATTCGAGAAATTTTCCTCATCCGAAGTAGAAGATCTTTCTTGTTTCATTTTCAAATATTGAAGTGTTCTAAGCCCATCAAATTTTTGATGGCAGGAACGAATGAAAGCTTCTAAAGTAGAAGTATTATTGCGAATATTTTTTGCCCATTGGGTTCCAAATAGTTCATCAGCAATATTTTGAAAATCAGATTTGTACAAATCAGGTAATTGATTAAAAAAATTTTCAATTTCATTAAAAATTTCATGTCTATAAATTGGGTATGATTTCCAATCGCCATTTGCTCCCTTAATCATTGCTGGGCCAGTACCAAAAAAAACACGGTCGGAAAAGCGCGCAGCTGGAAATACTTTCTCGCTGTTCCAAAGACTTAAAGGCTTATATTTCACAATCTTTTGAAGAAAATAAAAATCCTCGCCACTATTTTTTGGCGTTAAACCACCTATTTGCCTATAAACACTAATCCGACAAGATATTGCTGAACCAAGAGCTGTAAAATTGTAAGGGCTTCCTATTCGGTTCATGTTAAGCGAATAATATCGCATATAAATTTCGTAATGTAAAATTGCACGGTCAACCATTTCATCACCTGTTAAATTATGAAAATACGGGATTGAAATAGCTAAGGTATCAGCGTTCATATAGAAATTCTCAGCTATGGATTGAAAATATTTCTTAGAAAAACTTGTGTCGCCATCAAGACTAATAATTATTTCTTCATCTAAAGCTTCAGCAATAATTTTGTCCATTATTGTTTTGCGCGCTATTCCAACTCCACTATTCTTCCCCTGCCATCCATTGGATTTTGATGTCTTATCAATAATTTCAATAGAAAAATCTTCAATTGATGCGAGAGTCTTTAGTGTATCAGAGTTATTTTTACAGATAAATACTTTGTCAGGGTTTTGCCAAAAGCTTTCTGGTTGATTTACACATATCCAAACTTTAAAATTCTTATATTCCTGTTTTCTAATACATTGCAATAATTTAGAAATATTTTCATTTTCATTCATCAACGGAATGGCGATATGTAATTTTGCTAAATTCATGCTCGGCTAAATTATAGAAAAGAATGATTTAATGTTACACACTAAAAAATGCTAAAGACTTCGACTGAAAAAAATATTGATTTCGAAATATTTGGTTAAAAAAAAGGAATATAGAATTATCTTAATAAAAATTATTTTTTTGCTGAAGTTTTTTAAAATAATTAACTCAACAAAAAATAACTTCAAAAGAATTATTAAAAAATGATAAAAAAAATTCTCAATTAAGCAATAAATTATATCTTTGAAGCCTAAGAGCTTTATGCGATTAATATGGTAAGAAAATTTTAATTTTTTAAAACACACAAAATATGAATAAAGAAATTTATAACCTTGAACCAAAGGAAGTTTGGAAAAATTTTTACAGTTTAACACAGATCCCAAGACCATCAAAACATGAGGATAAAATCCAAGATTTTATGGTAAAATTTGGCAAAGATTTGGGTCTTGAAACTATAAAAGATGAAGTAGGTAATGTAATAATTAGAAAACCAGCAACTAAAGGGATGGAAGATCGCAAAGGAGTGATTTTACAAGGCCATTTAGACATGGTTCCACAGAAAAATAGCGATAAAGTACATGATTTCGTAAAAGATCCTATTGAAGCATACATTGATGGCGAATGGGTAACTGCTAACGGAACTACTTTGGGCTCTGATAACGGAATTGGTGTTTCTGCTACCATGGCAGTGCTTGCCTCTAAAACCATTGCACATGGACCTCTTGAAGCATTGTTTACTTGTGATGAGGAAACTGGAATGACTGGTGCTTTTGGACTTAAACCAGGAATCTTGAAAGGCGATGTGCTAATTAATATGGATTCAGAAGATGAAGGCGAACTTTATATTGGTTGCGCTGGTGGAATTGATTTAAGTGCAAGTTTCGATTACAAGGAAGAAAAAACTGATTCAAAAAGCACATCTTATAAACTAATTGTTAAAGGTTTAAAGGGAGGTCATTCTGGTGTTGACATAAATTTATATCGTGGAAATTCCAATAAATTACTTTTCCGTTTTCTTAAAAAAGCATCACTGGATTTAGGATTACGTATTTCCTCATTAATTGGTGGGAGTTTGCGTAATGCAGTACCTCGCGAATCTTTTGCCACAGTTGTTATTCCTAAGGAAAATGAAAATGCCATGATAGCCATGGTAAAACAATTTGAACAAGATTTTAAAAAGGAACTATCAGTAAAAGAACCAGATTTACAATTTTATTGTGAAAAAACAGAAATGCCTGGAATAGTAATGGATTTTGACACTCAAATGCGTGTTATAAATGCCGTATACGCAACTCCAAATGGAGTTATGAGGATGAGTGATGACATAAAAGGAATGGTTGAAACTTCAACAAACCTTGCCATAATACAAATCCGCAACAAAAAAGTTAGCATATCAGCTCTATTACGCAGCTCCGTTGAATCAGCTAAGGACGATTTAGGAGAAATGATGTGCTCAGTTTATGAGCTTGCTGGGGCTAAATATCAGCTTGAAGGCGGATATCCTGGTTGGAAACCAAATCCAAATTCAGAAATACTCACCGAAATGCAAAGCATTTATAAAAATCTCTACGGAAATATTCCCGAAATTAAAGCTATTCATGCTGGTTTAGAATGCGGTTTGCTTGGAAGTGTATACACAAATTTGGACATGATTTCATTTGGCCCAACCATTAGATTTCCGCACTCTCCAGACGAAAAAGTTAATATTGCAACGGTAGTAAAATTTTGGAATTTCTTATTAGCTACATTGAAGAATTTTCCAAAAAAATAATTGCTTAAATAATAATCTAAGTAATTGATACAGCGGGAGAAATAAAAATTAAGTTTCTCCCATTTTTTTATTCCATTTCGTTGGCTTTAATAAAAAAAATTATGCTGTAAATGCTTCTTCAAGATGCCGAATTTCTCTTCCTTCAGGGTGAAGAACTACAGAAATAATATCAAACCTACTCCAATTTTCTATATTTCTAATTGTTAAAAATTTTTCGGCAGCAGATACTATTAATTTTTGCTTTTTTAATGTTACGGCACACTCTGGTTCAATAAGATAATCGCTATGACGAGTTTTCACTTCTACAAAAACAATTACATCATTCTCTTTTGCCACAATATCAATTTCAGCTTTACCAAAGCGCCAATTTTTTGCAATTATTTTATAGCCTTTTTTCACAAGGAATTCTTGAGCAATTAGCTCTCCAAGTGTTCCCGTTTCATTATGTTCTGCCATATTCTGATTAATTAATTCTTTCAAAAATAGCTATAATTGCAATTTGTTTTTTGAAAATATTTTATTAAAAATCGAATAAAAAACATGTGTCTTTGAGCCAAATTATTTCATTATGTTGGAATTTAGAGAGAAATACATAAATCCATTTACTGATTATGGTTTCAAAAGACTTTTTGGTGAAGACCTAATAAGGATTTATTGCTTGATTTTCTAAACGAATTGATGAAAGAAGAGCAAGGGAAAATAACAGATTTAACATATGGTGAGTTTTAAAAATTAATTTTTTTTGACTTTTTCAGATACAAACTAGAACCCGTTTAAATCTGTACTAAAAAAGTAAAGCGATTATGCAACTATTTTTTTAATTCACATACAAAAAAAATCAACTTTTTCTTATTTTTTTAACAATTAGCAACTAACTAACTAACAACATGTTATACTTTTAATAAGTTTACCCTTTGGACTTGTTCAAATCTAAAAAGATTGTAAGTAAGATTTATCAAGCCTATGATTCCGGTTGCTCTTACTATTCCAATTGATTTCAAAACTAAACCATTCATGCTTTGCTCCATAAATCCGAATACGTGTTCTACTCTTGCTCTCGTTTTAGATTTTTCGCGATTGCTTGCTATTTGTTTATCTGTTAATGGTTTATTGCA
>MNXP01000004.1 GCA_001872625.1 Bacteroidetes bacterium CG2_30_33_31 | reverse complement strand
ATGCCTATTCCGATTCATGCGACATTGTCGTATTCCAACCAGTAAGTCGGTATTTTTCATTTTTTTCCTCCCTTGTTTTTTCAAGGGAGGTTTTTTTTGTGCAAAAAAAAAGAAAGCTTTTAATCACTTTCTTTCATTTTAAGAATCAATCAATACAAAATAAAATACAATTTTTAGAACCCCTCTTAACTAATATTCGGCGAGAGCTTTGATATAATTATCTCGTAAAATTTTTAAATCCTTATCGTTTAATTCATTTGAAAAAATCCTAATTACATCCTCCGGATCACCAGTTCTAAAAAGCAATCCTAAGGCAACATCAAATTTTTTTCCTTGCATATTGTTTCTTATTCTGTATGTTACATGTTCAAATAATTTCCATGTAACTGGCTCATTTATAACAAAATATTTAAAATCATTTCTCTGAGTATCTACATAAAAATGGTCTGATGTTTCACTCAATTTCAAAAATTTCTTTATTCTAATTAGAGCCATACCTTGAACTTTTTTAGAACCTTCCATTGCAAAGCCTTCGTCCATAAACGCTTTTTGCAATTCTTGAACTTTCTCAAAAGTATCTACATTTTTTATACGTAGAGCGTAAAATTTCTTGTTGTTTATGGAAATGCTAGCAAAAGTAGCATCAAAAGTAAAGTCCAAATACGATTTAATTTTCTTGTTGATGCGAAGAAATTCTTCTATGCGTAAATAATTTTTGGTGATAAAAAAAATATGACCCGGTTTGTCATGGCTTATTAAAAATTCAGCCCCGTAATAACCTGGAAGAGGGCTAATGATTTCTAAAGCAAATGTATTTGGCATAATATTATGCGTCAATGTTTGTACTTTTTCCTCTTTGGTAATTATAGAAAAAGTCTCAAAATAATGGTTTCCGTTCATAAATTCATGTTTTAAAAAAATTATTTTCAAATATACAAAATTTTGGATGCATAAAATCAAAATAATTAAAATATTAATCATTTTTAAAGAGCCTTAAAAATTGTACTTGATTTATGTTTGATAAAAATATATTTTAGATGTCTTAAATAAATTGCTCATGGAGCTTAAAAATCAAAATTTATGTTTGGAAAGAATGATTTGTATCAGTTTGAAAACAAAGGGATAAGCTTAGATAAAGCAAATACTCAGATAGTGAATTTCAAGAATGGATTTCCATTTATTAAGCTGCAATCGGCTGCTACCATTGGAAATGGGTTAGTAGAAACAACAATAAATGAGGCTGAAGAATTCATTATTTATTTTCAGGAGTATGCTAAAAATCATAAAGTATTGAAATTTGTGCCTGCTTCTGGCGCTGCCTCACGAATGTTTAAAGATTTGTATGAATTTAATTCAAAATTAAAAAATGGAGAAAATCTGGAAGCTTTATTAGAGGATAAAGACCATAAAAATGTAAAGATTTTTTTTAAATCTTTAGAGAGTTTTGCTTTTTTTCATAAGCTTGCTGACATCATTTTTAAAGATGGCAAAAGCATAGAAAGTCTTTTGCAAAGTAAAAATTATGAATCGATTCTTGATTACTTTCTTGGTGAAAATGGACTTAACTATGGAAATTTGCCAAAAGGATTACTTTTTTTTCATAGTTATTTAGACGGTAGTCGCTTAGCAATTGAAGAACATCTGTTGGAGGGAATTGAATATGCTTGCGATGCTCAGGGTTGTGTAAGATTACATTTCACTGTTTCTCAAGAGCATAAAAATTTATTTTTGGCAGCTTTTGAAAAATTAATTCCAAAATACCAAGCAAAATTCAATGTGAAATTTGAAATAAATTATAGTATTCAGAAACCTTCCACAGATACTATGGCAGTAGATTTGAATAATAATCCATTTCGGCTTAAAGATGGAACAATACTTTTAAGGCCAGGTGGTCATGGTGTTCTAATTGAGAACCTTAACGAGCTTGATGCTGATATTATTTTTATTAAAAATATTGATAATATTGTGATTGATAAATTTAAGTCGCATACATATTTTTACAAAAAAGTGATAGGAGGTATGCTTGCAAAAATTATGAATGATACTTTTGATTTTCTCGATAAACTTGATTGCGCTGATGTAACCGATGACGATCTTTTGGAAATGAAGAAATATCTTGAAAGTGATATGCAACAAATAGTTAGCTCCGATTTCGATGCATTTAATAGGATGGAGAAAATTGATTTTTTGTATAATATTTTTAATCGGCCAATTCGAGTATGTGGAATGGTGAAAAACGAAGGAGAACCTGGTGGAGGTCCTTTCAGAGTAGAAAAAGATAGCGATTTATCTCTACAAATTGTCGAGGGCTCGCAGATAGATTTTGAAGATTTAAGACAATCGGAGATTGTGAAGAATTCTACTCATTTCAATCCCGTAGATTTGGCATGTTCTATAAAAGATTTTCGTGGTGAAAAGTTTAACCTGCTGGATTTTGTGGATGCTCAAACAGGTTTTATTTCTATAAAATCTAAAGATGGAAGAGATTTAAAAGCACAAGAGCTTCCAGGTTTATGGAATGGAGCTATGGCAGATTGGAACACAATTTTTGTTGAAGTTCCAATAATCACTTTCAATCCTGTGAAAACAATAAATGATTTATTGCGCGAGGGTCATCTAAATGCTTAGAAAATAAATAATTATACTTCCAGCATTTTAACTATTAATCATTCATTTCTAATTGCCTCAAGAACTTTTTATAAGAAACTGCAGTTGCAAGGTTGAAATTATATTTTATGGTTTTGCCTTCTTCTTTAGATTTCATTTTTCTATCTTCAGGTTTAGTTTCTTCTATCAACTTATTAAATTCGAGATTTGAAGAAAATGCCAGCATTGCACCTGTAGATGAGTTGTAGGTGAAATAATAATATTCGCTATTTCCCAAATCAAAAGCTATAGTGAGAGTAGAGTAGGAGCCTTTATTTTCGATTTTTATTTTTCCGTCGAAATACTTGTTTATCTGAGTTTTTCCCATTGATAAAATACCTATTTGACTGGTGGATACTAAAGAACGAGTTCGTGGATTCCATTTCATTCTCACATCTGAAATTACTAAAGTATTAATCAATTCCTTCGGAATTTTTTTAAATGCTCCACCTTGAGTAGTAATTTCAGCCATAAGCTTATCGGCTTCGCCATTGCCATAAATCTGTCCTAAAGCTATTGTAAATGCTCTATTGTCGAGATTGACTGCATTTGCCTCCATACGATTATTTAAATCAGAGGCCATTAAATCAGTAGCTTTTTCATTGAAGAAAAAATCTATTGGCATGCTCACATAAACAATTGTGCTATCTTGTTTTTTAAAATATTTAGCTGTTCCATAAGCATCCATTTTTACTACTCCAGGTATGGTGGCGAGAGTAATTGCACCTTCACCAAATATTTCGCAAGATTTTTTGCTCAAACTCAAATAGTTATCGGAAAGGCTCAACTGTTTCAATTTGTCAGCTGTTGAAATTCGATATTCTTGTGAAATTTTGTCATAAACAAGTACTCCAGTGGCAGTTACAAGCACATTCCTGTCAGAAGTTGGAATAGGATCAAAGAATGCGGGGAAAATATTGCTGCCTCGCTGATTATGAAAAATTCCTGCAAAAAGTTGGCTGTTGGTAGTATTTTTAATTTCTTTATCTATCGGAATCATAACATTCACTGGATTGATGAATGCTGTAAAATTAATCCATTGCCTTTCATTGGTATCGCAATTATATTGAATTCTTGTGCCTCCGCTAAAATATAAATATGGTTCGTTGGCAATAAGTCTTGATTTTCCAGCGTAATCAAAAGCTGGACTTAAGCTAAATTTTGCTGTTTCAGAAATTTCGCCTTCACCAATGGAGGTTCCTGTGGTATCAACATAAACATTGGTAAAATAAATATTATTTATCTCACCACTTTCGTTTTTGTAATCATAGAGGCCACGACCATGATATCTATGTCTTCCTTCTATATTGACTGTTGCATTATATAATTCATGGTATTTAGTTGTCGCGTTAGCAATGATTTTGGCGTTGGCAAGCTCTCCAACTTCCGCTTTTCTATAAATAATAACTTCTTTTTTATCAGGAATAATGGCGGCATCTGCTACCCTGATATATTCTACTCCATAAGAATGTATAGTTGCATTTTTGCGACTAAAGATAGCTCTTGAAGCGACAAAGGAAAGTGAATCTTGATCTGGATGCGTAGAAGTAAATTCAGAGCCCTGAATGTCGACATCAATTTTTTCTTTATTGGTAAGTTTGTCGAAGCCAGCAACTTGTTCAGATGTGGAACTAAATTCGGTCTCATCTTTATCCATATACCAGATGAATTGATCCATAAAGCAATAATACATGTTCTCTGGAAAGTCAACTCTTTTTTGTCCGCCATTAGCTTCAAATTCGCCTCTACGCTTGATAAAATCTATGCGTGCTTTGAAATTACTAGTAGAATAAGCATCTTGATTTTCTTCACTTAAACCACCCATTCCCATAGATTTATCCACAAATTTTTTCAAACGAAAGTCGCAAGTGTCAGTATTATAGTATTTATTTTTAAATTTATAATACTTAGCCGACATCTCCGCATCTTTTATGCTAATGGTGCCGCTGCCTGTAAGTTGTGTTGGAGTCAAATTCAATCGCCCAGCCAAATTAGCTTCCAGCTCATACATTTTTATTGGGTTCTCTTCCGTAATTTCTTTGATAATCATCAAATCCTTATAAGGTTTATAATGTTCGAAAACATTTTCTGCCACCACTGGTGGGTATTCTATACCGGATTTTCTTTCACTAAGCTGAAAACTTTGCAAAATGGCATTTGTGGAATCAGGAAAGAACATAAAATCTTTAGATTTTGAAATTGAAGTTAAATATCTCAATTCTCCATCTCCTCTTAAGCCATTATTACTCAGCGAGATTTTTGAAATGAATCTTGCTTTATTGCCATAAACGCTTAAACCAGCATCGCCAGTGTGAGTTTCGAAGCCAAGTGAATAGTCGTGTTGAACTTTCAAAGGTTTATCCAAATCGGGGAAAATACCTGAAGAGGCAAGATATCCTTTAAATTCTAAACCTTCTGTTTGAAAATTATCAAGGCTATCGATGCTAAACGATTCGAGCCTATAATAGAATTTATCGCGAGAATAAACTCGGTTGAATATTTCTGCTTTGTCGTAATAAACGAAAGAATTTGATTTTGAGCTTAAGATTGGGTATTCAGCATAATTTTTTCTTCCAGATTTATTATTAGGGTCATCAACCAAAATATCACCTTTTAAATCCTCAATCACGGTTTTCACTCTAACTTGTGGCTTTTCTCCCCATTGATTTTCTTCAAATGCTTCTACCTTAAAACTCAGAGAATCAATTATTGGCAAGTCAAGTTTAAATTTTTCATAACTAAAATAGCATTCTTTTGCATAAAGGTCGAAACGACCAGCCAAAATTTTACCATCGAAAGTAAAGTCTCTGTTCTTTTTAACCACGACTCTTTGATTTTTTGGATATATAAAAACTTTTTGTGAATCACTCAGAAGAACCATTTTAACACCTTGAATTATCAGGTCATTATTTAAAAGATTTATTGATGCATTTGCCACGCTGCGCACTGAAGATTGAAAATTTATCACGTCATAATCAGATTTTCCTTGATGTGATTTTACATAAATTTCTACTCTATCTTTTGCTATGCAGTAGTCCTCATTAATGTCATAAATTAGAAATCCTCGAGTTGCCAAGGTCATTAAAAGTGCTTTCACATTATCAATATCCAATTTCATGTAAGTAGCAAAATCTTCAACATAGAATTCGTTAAAACCTTGTTTTTTAATGAATTCATAAACTGCATTCACTGGGTTGCGTTCGTCCATTCCTTGCATCTTGCTATAACGAGCATCGCTAAAATAATCCAAAGATTCGAAGTATGCTTCTGAGTTTGAGCCTTCTTCTTGAATCATTTTCATATCTATAAAATCCTCTTCAAGCTTCCAATACATTGCCTCGGTATAAATATCTATCATGTGATAACTGTCGTAAAAAGGCGCCATCGATAATCCTTTATCCATGCGAAACAGAGTCAGAAGTCTATTTTTTTCCAGATAGGAAAGGCTTAATCCAGGATGATAAATAGAGTCGTGGTCGAGGTAAATTATCACATTCACTCTATCAGAATTTATTCTATCGGGGAGTATGGTAAAATTTTCGGCTCCAGCCCAAACAAGTCTTTTACCCTTTCTTTTAAAAATGAAATATGCTTTATTCTCTTTATTTCCAGAGCCAATAACTTTAGCTCCTTTTAGCGAATAGCCTCCGCGATAATCGACATTTTTAAAAATTTCATTTATCTTCAAATCAGTTCTATAACTTGCAAAATATGGAAAAATCGCCACTTCTGTTGGTGAAGTCAGAACCTTTTCGGAAAGAAGCCCATGCAAAGGAAAATCGAAACGACGTAGGTCATAAAATGAAACACTATCGGCAAAAAATTTAGGGCTTTTAAGATTCATCGAATAATTTTTGAGCTGCGCATACACTTGTGCTGTATCTAATTTTGCTCTGCGCCAGTCAATTCTGCCACCAATTCCTTCCCATTCACCATTTATCAAATCGAGTTTTCCTTGTGTTTGAAAAATTATTGCGCTATCTTTTCGAGTTGTACAAAGAATGTTAATGGTGTTAAAAACATAGATTGGGTTGTTACCACTTATGTCGATATCAAAGTCTAATGAAGAAACTTGCCAAGTTACTGTGGGAGAATTATATATATAAAATTTATTAAAGAGTTTAGCTGAGTTTTCGAGATATTTCATGAAGTTAGTGGTACTTTTGGCCTTTAACAGTGGGTCTATACTTTGCATCCATTTATCTAACATGCTAAGGGCTTTTTCGTTGCGAACCAGCAAGATTATTGTGTTAATGTATGCATCATAGTGCGGGTATGGGCGCAATTTTTTTTGAGACATCACATTACACATTTTTATAATATCTTTTTTTTGAGTTATTTTTAAAGTATCACTATTCCAAAGATTTGTGAAGGTTTTAATAAAATCTTTGAGCTCACCCTTTTTACTTTTGTCGAGATCGAAATCCATGAACTCATTAAGTTCTGAGGGAAATTTTTCTACTTTATTAGAAAATTTATAAAACTGCTGGCTGTTGGCAGAAAAGCAAAATAGAATAAATAATGGCGTTAATACCAGATATTTAAGATGTCTCATAAGGTTTTGTCAATTAAATTTTTATCCATTTTGCGGCAGTCCAATCCTTTTCAATAATATGAGATTTGAACTCGAGATCGAATTTTTTTGCCTCTTCTATAAGCATTGGAAGGTCTCTTTTATAAAAGCCACTCATCAAAATAATTCCTCCAACTTTTAAAGATTTGGAATATTTATTAACATCATTCAAGAGAATATTACGGTTGATATTGGCCATGATGATATCGTAATATTCATTTTTAGAATCATCAAGAAATTCTGCATCATTCCAGAAAACTTCGATATTTGAGCAATTATTTCTCTCAATATTTTCTATAGAATTATTAAAAGCCCATTTATCATTATCTATTGCATCTACGTTTTTTGCTCCTAAGATCGAAGCAAATATTGATAAGACAGCGGTGCCACAGCCCATGTCTAAGACATTTTTATCTTGGAAATTTTCATTCATCATAAGCAAGATAATCTGTGCTGTGGTAGCATGATGTGCTGTGCCAAAGGACATTTTTGGCTCTATAATTATCTCATAATCAATATTATCAACTTTAGGATGAAATGGGGCTCTTACGCTTACCTTTTCACCAATAATCACTGCTTCATAATTTTTTTCCCATACTTCATTCCAATTTTGACTTGGAATTATTTTATGTTTATATGTCATAGAAAAATCTTCGGGCAATAAATTGTTTATCTCAATTAAATCAGTTTCATCAAATTTTTTGGATTCGATATAAGCTAGAAGGTAATCGCCATCATTTGTAAAACTTTCATAACCAACTTCAGATAGCAATGCCATCATAATATCACGTCCAGCATCTATTGGATTTATCTCTACTCTCAACTCTAAATATTCCATAATTTGATATATTGAATTTTCACAAAAATAAGTAATTTATTTTATCTTATAAATTCATTTTAGGGTCTTTTTCAACAAAATAAATTTAATTAAGTTTAGCTTATTTTATATTTAAAATCAATGTTTTACATAAGCAATACTTTCGGTAAAAGTAAAATTAGAAATGTATTTATAATTGAATTTAAAATATTTTTATATGCATATTCCAGTTTGTTAATTGCATTTCTTTTTATCTTTTATGTTTAGAAAAATACAAAATATTGTTAGAAGTAATTTTGAAATATTCTTTGTATTTTTGTTATGCTTTTCTCCAAAAATTTAAATGGGTTTTAGTTTTGAAGAAAAGTTGTTCAAGATAATTTACCATAGAACCCAGCAAATAATTATGAGAAATAAATTTAATGTTACCAAGATTATCGCTCTTATCAGTTTTGGACTTTTGTTTGGAAATCTTAAATTGCAAGCACAGGCTGATGTAGCTACTTTTTTGAAAGCTGGATTGACTGATGCCAACTTACTTGTAAAAGCATATATTACACCATTTGGAAATGCTTTTGGGGCAGGAATCAACAGCGGTTGGTTCAATACTGCCGAATCTCATAAGCTTGCTGGATTTGATCTTACAGTTTCTATTACAGGAATTATGGCTCCATCAGAAGCAAGAAGTTTTGATTTTACTTCATTGAATACAGGACATCTTAAATTGGTAAATCCTGCCAGTGACCCAATGTCTCCCACAATTTTTGGTGGTAAAGTTGATGGCCCAGATGTCGGAGTTGTTGTTGCAAATCCATTATTTGGAAATAATCCTGGCTCCGGAAAAGATACCATGCTCACCGATTTTAAGCTTCCTATGGGTACAGGATTTAATTTTATTGCTTTGCCAAATCTTCAACTTAGAGTTGGCTTAGTAAAAAATACCGACATCATAATTCGTTATATTCCAAGCACTAAAATACCATTCCGCCCTTCCATGAGTGGCATAGTTGATCTGTGGGGAATTGGAATAATGCATGATATCAAACAATGGATTCATGGAATAAAATTATTACCTTTTGATTTAAGTGTACAAGCAGCATATTCCAGATTTAACTTTAATGTAGGATTTCCTCGTGCTTTGGTCCCCGATTCTGGAGCTGTTTACGAAAATGGAAACTCAGCAAATGATTTGACTATATATGATAATCAAGGCTTTGATTACACAGTTACTGCTTATAATTTAAACGCAATAATTTCAAAGAAGATTCTGATTTTGACGGTTTATGGAGCTTTAGGATTAGATGTTTCTACAAGCAATATAAAAATTGGTGGCTCATTTCCAGTACCTGTTGGAATGGCAGGTCCAGGGCCAAATTATGGTAAAGAAGTAATACAAGATTTTGTTGATCCAATTAATGTTCAAACAAATTATGCAAGCGCAAGAATCACTTTAGGAGTAAGGTTTAAAACGGCCATTATCACCATTCATGGCGATGTTTCCTATTCAAAATACCCTTCTGCAAATGTTGGTTTGGGTTTTTGTATCCGATAAGAATTTTGTTCCTACTGTAGTATGGTATTATCGATTTATAATTAAAAAATGCATTGAAAATCAGTGCATTTTTTTGATTTTCTGCATAGGTAATTTTTTAAAAAATATTAAATTAGAAGCAATAAATAAGCAATATTTACGTAATTTTACATTCTAAGATTATCATGCACTTTAAAATTAATTTCAGAAATTATGAGCGGAAATAGCTTTGGTAAATTATTGAAACTTACCAGTTTTGGTGAATCTCATGGGGCAGCAATTGGTGGAGTGATTGATGGTTTTCCAGCAGGTTTTGAAATAAATTTTGATAAGTTGAAGTCTGAAGTTGGGCGTAGAAAACCAACGAAATCAAGTTTTTCTACCCAGAGAAACGAAGATGATGAGGTTGAATTTCTTTCTGGAATATATCAAAGCAAAACATTGGGCTCGCCAATTGCCTTCATTATCAGAAATACTGACGCTCAGGCTGTTGATTATGAAAAGCTAAAACATATTTTTAGACCTTCGCATGCAGATTTTGTTTGGCAAGAGAAATTTAAAATTCGCGATTATAGAGGTGGTGGCCGTTCCTCTGCAAGAGAAACTGTTGCAAGGGTTGTTGCTGGAGCTTTAGCTCAACAATTTCTTGAAAAACAGAATATTAAAATTGTCGCGGTAGTTACTTCCATTGGAAAAATTAAAGGCAAACTTTTGACAACAATTCCGACAAAAGAAGAAGTTGATTCTTCAATTTTAAGATGTGCTGATAAAGAAGCTGAAATCTTAATGATTGACTACCTTCAAAATTTAAAAGCAGAAAAAGACAGTGCCGGTGGGACAGTTTCAGCTTATATCTCTGGTTTACCTATTGGTTTAGGAGAGCCAGTTTTTGATAAATTTCAAGCACGCTTGGCAGCTGCCATGATGAGTATTAATACTGCCAAAGGTTTTGAATATGGTGAAGGTTTCGCTTCAGCAAAAATGAAAGGTTCTGAACATAATGATTATTTTACAACAGAAAGTGGTAAAATTCATACATCTACCAATCATGCTGGCGGTATCAATGGCGGTATTTCTAACGGAGAAATTGTTAATTTCAAAGTTGCTTTTAAACCAATTGCTTCCATTGGTAAAATACAAAAAACTGTTGATGATAATGGAAATCAAGTAGATATTGAGATTTCTGGTCGACATGATTTAACAGTTTTGCCCAGAGTCGTTCCTATTGTAGAAGCCATGACAGCATTGGTAGTCATGGATTTATTATTATTAATGAAAACAAACAAATAAAATTATGAAGAAATTTTGGAAAATTAGCGGTATCACAGTCCTTTCACTGTTGGTATTGATGATTATTTTACCCTTTGCATTTAAAGGTAAAATTGTAGAATTGATAAAGACTGAAATCAATAATTCAGTTAATGCAAAAGTGGATTTTGAGGATTTTAGCCTCTCACTTTTTCGATCGTTTCCGAATTTTAATTTTGGCATCAGTGGTTTAACTATAATTGGTGTTGATGAATTTTCAGGCGATACACTTGCTAACATTGGAAGCCTTTATCTCGAATTAGATTTGATGAGCGTTTTCTCTGGCGACAATTATAGTATTAAATCTATTGTGGTAAAAGACCCAGTAATTAGAACTATTATTCTTGCCGATGGGAAAGCCAATTATGATATTGCAAAAGCAAGCTCAGATAGTACGGTGGTAAATGCAAATGATACATCAAAATTTTCTTTGAATTTGAAAAGCTTTAAGTTTGTAAATGCAAAGATAATTTATGATGATAGAGAAGGAAATATGTACGCTGATATTCAAGGTCTTGACTTAAATATGAATGGTGATTTTACCTCCTCAACTACTGACATAAATTTGGAGTCAGAGATTGAAGCGCTTACATATAAAATGGATGGAATGAAATATTTAAACAAAGCAACGGTAAAGTTTGATGCAAATATTGGTGCTAATTTAGATAATTGGGAGTTTACTTTTAAAGATAACAATTTATTGCTAAATTCTTTAGGATTAAAATTTGAAGGAAAAATTAAAATGCCTACAGATGACTATGACATAGACTTAAAATTTGCAAGTGATAAAGCTGATTTTAAAAGCTTTTTATCTTTAGTGCCAGCAATATATCTAACTGATTTTGAAAATATTAAAACATCGGGGAAAGCTTCTGTTTCTGGCAAAGTTAAGGGCATTTACAACGATTTATTAATGCCTTCTTTCGACATTAAAATTGATGTTTCCGATGGCATGTTTCAATATCCCGATTTGCCTGCAAAGGTTGAAAATGTAAATATTAAAGCTGAAATCAATAGCCCTGAAAGCGATATGGACAAGATGAAAATTGATGTAGAAAAATTTCATTTTGATATCGCAAAAAATCCAATGGATATTAGATTGAAACTTACTACACCTATGTCTGATCCAAATATTGATGCCAATTTCAAAGGAAAATTTGATTTAGCAACTTTGAAAACTGTATATCCTCTCGATAAATCTCAAAATCTAATAGGAAATTTCGATGTAAATGTAGCTTTGAAAGGCAAACAATCTTCTCTTGATAAAGGTAATTATCAGGAATTTGTGGCTTCAGGATTTATGAAAATAATGAATTTTGAGTATAAAGATAAGGACTTGCCAGAAGGAGTTCAAATTTCAAATACAGAAATGAATTTTAATCCGAAAACTGTTGAACTCACGGCCTTTAAAGCTAAATATATGGGAAGTGAAATTGAATCTAATGGTAGCCTTTCAAATTATATTGATTATGCTTTTGGAGATGGCACTTTAAAAGGCGTACTTAACTTAAAATCAGGATTACTGGATATAAATAAAATTCTTGGAACTTCCTCAGATGCTCCTGAAAAAGCTGATACCGCTAACAAAAATTCTTCAATGGAAGCCTTTCAAGTGCCTAAAAATATTGACTTTGCTATGAATGCAACAATTGGCAGATTGATTTATGATAATATAAATATTAGCTCAATATATGGAAAAGTGGTGCTTGCAAATTCCATGATTTCCTTAGATAATTTGAATATGGATATGCTTGGCGGCAAATTAAATATGAGTGGTTTATATAATTCCACGAATATTCAATCACCCGAGGTGGCGCTGGTATTGGGAATGAGCAATTTTGATGTGAAAAAATCTTATGAAGCTTTCAATACTATTAAAAATTTAGCTCCAATTGCAAAATACATTAATGGAACTTTTTCTTCTATTGTAAATTTCAATTCCAAGCTTGATAAAAATATGAATCCCATTTATAAGTCTTTAAATTCTAATGGATTACTTAAATTTTCAAATTTAGCTATCAAAGGATCTCCTACGTTTTCAAAAATTGCCAATGCTTTAAAATATGACAAACTAAATAATCTTGATGCTAAACCTTTCAACCTTCAATTTGATGTAGTTGATGGTAATTTAGAAGTAAAACCCTTCAATGTGATTGTTAACGAAATACCTACAAACGTGAGTGGTACAATGAATATCGATCAAACTATCGACTATAAATTAGCTATGGAATTGCCAAAAGCAAAGCTTGGAAGCGGTGCAAATTCGGCCTTAAATAATCTTAGCAATCAAGCAAAATCTATTGGTGTGAATGTCGATAATTCTGATGTGATTAATGTTAATGCTTATATTACAGGAAAAGCTATTGACCCTAAAGTGAAAATAGCTATTGCAAATCCAGCTCAAGATGTAAAAGATCAACTTGAAAAACAAGTTAAAAATGAAATTGATAAAGCAAAAAAGCAAGCCTTGGATGAAGCAAATAAACTGAAACAACAAGCTGAAGATAAAGCTCTTCAACTTAAAAAACAAGCCGAAGAAGAAGCTATAAAAGCAAAACAAAAAGCTATTGACAACGCGAAAAGTGAATTAGAAAAGCAGAAATTGGAACTGGAAAAGAAAAAACTTGAACTTGAACAGAAAAAGAAAGAAGAAGCCGATAAATTGAAAAAGAAATTGGCCGATGAAGCAAAAAATAAATTAAAAGGCTGGCGTTAATACAAGATTTTTAAAGTATTTATGGAAAATATATTTATAGTAAAATGTTGATGAATTGGAATAACTTGATGAATGTAAGTCGTATTGGTGACAATAGACGAAATTATGATAAAAGTGAATCAAGGTCAGCTTTTCAGAGAGATTTCGATAGAATAGTTTTCTCATCAGCTTTTAGAAGACTTCAAGACAAAACGCAAGTTTTTCCCGTTCCAGCAAGTGATTTTGTACATAGCAGATTGACTCACAGCATCGAAGTTTCATCTGTGGGAAGAACTTTAGGAAATCTTGCTGGTGAATTTATTATTTCAAAAGAAGCAGAACTCGAAAAAAATTCAATTTCTACTCATGTTTTTGGCGATGTGGTAGCTGCAGCCTCCTTGGCTCATGATGTTGGAAATCCGCCTTTTGGCCATTCTGGTGAAGATGCAATATCAGAGTTTTTCCTAGATAGAAAAAATGAATTTGAGAAGCTAAATCTAAATCATAAAGAATGGAATGATTTGATTCATTATGAAGGTAATGCACATGGTTTTAGACTATTAACAAATCATCATCCTGATGAAGCTAAAGGCGGACTGCGACTAACTTATGCTACCTTGGCAACTTTTGCCAAATATCCCCGCGAATCATTTGTTTCGAAAGATGATTTAATCGATGCCGAAATTAAGAGAACCTCTTCTAAGAAGTTTAACTTTTTTCAGACAGAAAGAAATTATTTTTCGGAAGTGGCTTCAGAAACTGGTTTAATTCAACTTAGTAAAATTGATTCTGAGGCTTTAGTTTGGTGCAGGCATCCGC
Organism: Bacteroidetes bacterium CG2_30_33_31; assembly: GCA_001872625.1. Classification (GTDB taxonomy): domain Bacteria; phylum Bacteroidota; class Bacteroidia; order Bacteroidales; family UBA1556; genus UBA6267. The sequence goes on along the minus strand of MNXP01000004.1, from coordinate 9,139 downwards.
TTTCCTTTTTGGTAGAAGCAGCAGATAATATTTGTTATAGATTGATAGATTTGGAAGATGGCTATAAACTGAATTTTATTGATTTTGAGGAAGTTGAATCATTGCTTATGCCTTTTATGTTTCTTTCTGGCGATAAAAAAACTGCATTAAACAAGTATGAAAAGATTACTGATAAAGGTGAGAAAATTGGATATTTAAGAGCAAAGGCTATTTCTATTTTGATAAATCAAACGATGGATGTTTTTAAGGAAAATTATGAAGGCATTTTGGGTGGATTATTTGACAGCGAACTTACTGACAATATTAAATCCGTTGATTTACTTGAAGATAAAATAAAAAAGGCAAACATATTTTTATACAATAGAAAGCCCGTTGTTGAGATAGAAATTACTGGCAATAAAATAATTTCGGGCTTGTTGGAAATATATTTGAATGCGCAATATAATCCAACTAATAAATTGAATAGTAAGATGTTAGAACTACTTCCTAATCAATTTATTGCCACAAAAAATGATAGCGATTATCTGAAGCTTATGAAGACTGTCGATTTTATTGCCCGAATGAGCGATTCTTACGCTCTCAATCTGTATCGCCGATTGTCTGGTCAAAGTTTGCCAGTAATTGGTTAGGGGATTTTTCGTTTTATGTTTGACTGAAGAATTTTTTTTTCTATAATGTTCTAATAATTTGTACATTTGCACTAATACACTTAACACAATTTTATATGAAAAATTTAAACTTTATTCTAGTAATTCTTGCGATATCTATTATTGGATTCTCAGCATGTAAGAAAAAAACCAATGAAGTAACACCTCCTACGAAGCATGAGATGCTTGTGGAAAAAACATGGTATAATGTGCCAAACATGGGGAGAGGAAATCACTTTTTTGGTGCCGACGGCACAATTTTAATAATTAGTCCAACTTGGTCGGGAACTTATGTTTGGGGACCAAATGATTCAATGACAGTTATTACATCCACTGGTGCTACTGTAAATTGGTGGTTTAAATCTATCACCGAAACCACCATGGAATATTGGCCAACCAATGAAGCCCCACAAAATATTTACAAGTTCACAACAGTAAAACCATAAATTAATTTATTTTGGAATTTGAAAGGTATTAAATGCTGACTTAGTATTTAATGCCTTTTTTATATTTCCATCTTTTGTGAGACCAAAGCCAGTTTGCTGGATTTTCTTGTATAATCTTTTCCAACTTTTCAAAGTAAGCATTTGTTATTTCATATTCTTGAGTTTTAGCTGCATCATCGAAAAGGGTAGAGGCTGTAATTTCGTAATATCCTCTTTTAACTTTTTGTATATCAATAAAAACCACTGCCATGTTTAACATTCTCGAAAGTTTTTCTGCACCGAGATGTACAGGTGTTTGCTGATGTAAAAAATCTGTCCAATATTTTATTTTGCTGTGATGTGGACTTTGATCAGCCATAAACATATAAAGTTTATCACCTTGCTTATGGTTAAGCATCACATTATAAGTATCTTCCATTGGATAAAGTTTGAATCCAAACCTCTCGCGAGTATGTACAAGATATTTATTCATAAATTTATTTTCTAAACGCGCATAAACAGCCCAACAATCTTGAGGCACCCACATGGAAGTAGATACACCATATTCCCAATTGTTGAAATGTCCCATCATCATCATCACACTTTTTTTATTATTGAAATGCTCTTGAAAAACTTCTGGGTTAATAAATTTAAAGCGCTTTTTCATCTCTTTTTTCGAAATGCTAAATTCTTTTACGGTCTCGAGAATTATGTCCATCAAATTTTTATAAAAAGCCTTCTGAATTACCAAAATCTCAGCACGAGTTTTATCAGGAAATGAATTTGATAAATTCTCGTAAATAACAGGCAATCTGTATTTTATTATATGATACAGAAAGAAATAAAAGAAGTCAGAAATCATATATAGAATGAAGTGAGGCATAAATGAAATTCCATAAATGAATGGTAATATCAAATATGTACCTATGGCTTGTTTAAAGTTTTTCATCAAGAGTAATTAACAAGAACATCCAAATATTGCTTTAAATGGCAAGCATTCGGGCTATCTGAAGTTTCTGTTTATCAATATTATGAGGAGTCTTTATAGCTTGCTCCAGCGGTGTATAAACTGTTTTGTTGTTCATAATTCCAACCATGTGATTTTCGTAGCCTTTGATAAGACCAGTAACAGCCTCATAGCCAAGGGAACTGGCCAAAACTCTGTCCATTGCCGAAGGACTTCCTCCTCTTTGAATATGACCTAAAACTGAAACGCGAGTTGAGTAGGAATTGTCGAGTTTCTTAACTTTTGCCGCTACTTCGTAAGCGCCGCCAGCGTCATCACCTTCAGCTACAATTATAATAGCCGAAGTTTTTCCTCTTCGCTTATTTTCTTTCAAATTGAGTATTAAATCATCGAGATAAGTAATTGTTTCGGGAATTAAAATGTCTTCTGCACCTGTTGCAATTCCAGCGTTTAGGGCAATAAATCCAGCATCACGTCCCATAACTTCAACGAAAAAAAGTCGATTGTGCGAACCAGCTGTATCTTGGATTTTGTCTATAGCTTGCACTACGGTGTTCAAAGCTGTATCGTAACCAATAGTAAAATCTGAACCATAAATATCATTGTCAATAGTCCCAGGAATTCCAATTACCGACATTTTAAATTCATCATGAAAGATTGATGCACCAGTAAAAGTACCGTCGCCTCCAATGGCTATTATTGCTTCTATATCTCTATTTCTAAGGTTATTAAAAGCTGTTTGCCTACCTTCCAAAGTCCTAAATCTCTTTGAACGATCACTATTGAGGATAGTTCCTCCGCGTTGAATTATGCCGCCTACATCTTTGCTATGAAGTTCTTCCATATCGTTATCAATCATTCCTTCGTAGCCTTTACGAATGCCATAAACCTTTATTCCATAGCTTCTTGCTGTTCTTACAACTGCCCTAATAGCAGCATTCATTCCAGGAGAATCGCCTCCAGAGGTGAAAACTCCGATTTTCTTATACTTTATCTTCATCGTTTTGTTTATCAAATTTTTTACCTTTATATATACTATAACCATTGAATTTACATTCCAGCGCACCATTTTGAAGATTATACCTTTTCTTGGGTCTCAAACCTATCAACTTAATCGCCTCTAAATCGGAGCTGATAACCCAGGCGTCAAAACCTGTAAAATTAAATTTCAGTGCATCCCCAATTTTAATATATAACTCGTTGATATCTTTGGATTTAATTCTTTCCCCATAAGGTGGATTCATTATAATTACGCCTCCACCTTCAGGAGGTTTAAGATTGGAAATATCGCATTGTTTAATTTGTATATCTTTATGGAGTTTTGCAAATTCAACATTCAATTTGCAAGTTTCTATACTTTTTGGAGAAATGTCAGAAGCAATAATTTCACCTTCATAATCTTTTTGTAAGTCAAAAGCTTCATTGAGAACTTCTTTCCATAAGATAGCCGAGTAATTTGACCATCGCATGAAACTAAATTTGGAACGATAAAATGCAGGTGGAATATTGAAAGCCATTAGTGCAGCTTCTATAGCAAGAGTTCCTGAACCGCACATTGGGTCAATAAAATTTGATGTCTTATCCCAGTTAGATAGTTGAATCATGCCAGCGGCCAATATTTCGTTAAGAGGAGCAATTCCAACTTCCTGCCTATAACCACGGCGAAATAATGGAGCACCAGAACTATTCATACTTACTTCACATTCATCGTTATTTAAATAAATATGTAGCTGAATATCGGCATCATACCTATCAACATCAGGTCTTTGTCCAAATTTATCTCTGAAATAATCTACTACTGCATCTTTTGCTTTCTGAGAAATAAATTGCGTATGGCTTATTTGAGATTTGTAGCTAACAGAATTAACAGAAATAGTGTTACCAATATCAAATAGTTTCATCCATTCAATATTGCGCATTCCATCGTAAAGCTCTTGTTGATTACTCGCTGGAAATTTTGCAATCGGCTTAAGAACATTTATGGCTGTTCTTAACCAATAATTGGCTTTATACATAAATTTTTTGTCGCCGTAATATTCAACCCCACGCTTTAAAATTGTAATCTTTTCGGCGCCCAAAATTCTAAGCTCTTCTGCCAAGACTTCCTCCAAGCCTGTTTGAGTTTTGGAAACTAACCTAAATACTTCTTTATCATTCATTTATTCTTGTTTGATAGCAACAATAATAAAAATATAAAATTTCAAATAATTTTCAAATTGTTGAAAGCAAAGATATGACTAAGATTTGAAATGTCAGAATTAAAAATTAAAAACTAAATTCTTAATGATCTATAAACAAAAAAAGTCGCTTAAAATAAGCGACTTTTTCTTTGTAGCTAACATTTCATATTTAATCGGGATTTCACTTTTAGTTATTATCAAATTATCAAATTATCAAATTATCACATTTATCTTGAGTTTACCAAAGGGAAGTGTATTTTTAGTTTTTCTTTTTTAGTGTTATCTCAATAGCTATCGGGACGAACTGATGACCAATTAAGAAACTAAATTCTTAACAAATTAAAAACAAAAAAAGTCGCTTGATATAAGCGACTTTTTCTTTGTAGCGGGGATCAGACTCGAACTGATGACCTACGGGTTATGAGCCCGCCGAGCTACCACTGCTCCACCCCGCATCATTGTTTTGCGGCTGCAAAGATATGAAATTATTGGGTTTTGTCAAACTTTATTATTTTAATTTAAAATATATTGTTTGTTGTATAATTATTTGATAAACAGGTTTATATAAAAAAATGCTACTTTCAATATTTTTGATAGTAGCATTTTTTCTTAGTTTTATAGATTATATCATTGCCAAAGCCTGGTCTAAATCAGCAATTATATCTTTTACATCTTCAATTCCTACAGAATATCTTACCAAACCATCTGTAATATGAGCTTTTTCGCGAGCTTCTTTGGGGATTTTCGAATGTGTCATTGATGCTGGATGTTGAATTAAGGTTTCGACGCCACCAAGTGAGACTGCAAGAAGTGCAAGTTTAACATTATCCATCAAAATTTTTCCAGCAGTTATTCCTCCTTTAAGTTCAAAACTTATCATTGAACCTGGACCGCTCATCTGAACTTTTGCTAATTCGTATTGTGGATGTGATTTTAATCCTGGATATTTTACCCAAGCAATTTTTGGATGTTTTTCCAAATAATCAGCTACTTTTATTGCATTAAACTGAGCTCTTTCCATACGAATGCCGAGAGTTTTCAAGCCACGAATAACAAGATATGCTTGATGAGGATCCATATTACTTCCCATATTTATCATGGCTCCTCGAATCTCAGTGTAATATTGTTTAGTTTTTGTAACTACTACTCCACCAACTATATCGGCATGACCATTTATGAATTTTGTGATTGAATGAAGCACGATATCAGCACCTAAATCGAGAGGTTTTTGAAGGTATGGTGAGCAAAAAGTATTATCAACACATACAGGAATATTTCTTTCGTGAGCAATTTTCACTATAGCTTTAATATCCATTATTCCCATGGTAGGATTTGCAGGAGTTTCAAGGTATATAAGGGCAGTATTTTTTTGTATGGCTTCTAATACATTTTTGGCATCAGTAGCATCTACAAAAGTGGATTCTGTACCAAATTTTTTGAAGGTTGTTTCTATCACCATGCGTGATGGGCCATAGACAGCATTATGGCTAACTATATGTTTTCCAGCACCCAAAAGCGCAAAATAAACTGCAGTTACAGCGCCCATTCCCGATGCGGTGGCTACACCTTTATAACCACTTTCTAAATCCGCCATGGCACTTTCAAAAGCTCCAATAGTTGGATTTCCTAATCTTGTATAAATAAATCCATTGGATTCTCCTGCGAAACATGCTGCACCTTCATCAGCACTTTTAAAAGAAAAAGTCGACGTTTGGTATATTGGAACTGTTGCGCTTCCATATTGATCGTGAAATTCACCTGAGTGAATAAGTTTGGAATTAAAACCTAAATCTTTTGTATCCATTATAATTTCTGTATTAAATTTAATGCGCCAAAAATATAATAAAATCTGATATAAAAAACTCTGTAATTCCTTACTATAGATGAAAAAGCAATCGATAAATGTGTGATTTAATTTAACACTTAATTTTAAAACTAATAAAATGCGATTTTCGTTTATACATATTCGTAACAATTTTATTTTAAGACTAAAGTATTAATAAATTTATTAGTTTTGCATGGTAATGCACGCACAAATTTTAATAAAATAATGATGAAGAAATTATTTTTTACACTTACAGCCTTTCTTGTTTTTAGCTTTGTTGAAGGGCAAGTTTATTATGGCAAACAAGCCGAAGCATTTATTCCAAATGCTCAAACTGTTAGATTAAATTTATTGACTCAAGGAATTGATTTTGTACAACTTGCCTATGGAAAAGGTATTGTAGAAGATATGCTTTCTGCTTTTTTACACGAAAATTACAAGCTGTCCAACGATTATTCTTGGGTTCTTTTAAACTCAATAATTGATGAAATGGGAGATGTTCACAAGCGATATAGTCTCATTTTCAAAGGATATATTATTCATGAAGGAATGTTTATTACTCATTCAAGAAATCAGAAGATTTATGCAATAAATGGAAATATTTCACCCAAACTAAAGCCTGATAATAATATTTTGCTTTCCGAAAATCAAGCATTGGAATCTGCTTTAAATTATATTGGTGCTAAAGAATATAAATGGCAGCTGAAATCTGAAGAAGATTTTATAAAAAAAGAAAGTAATAATTTTGAGGCTACTTGGTACCCTAAGGGTATAATAAAAATAATAAAAGATTTAGAATCAGGTAAATATAAATATTCATGGATGTTTAATATCTATGCACATGAACCTATGAGCAGAGCCGAATATTATGTTGATGCACAATCTGGCGATATTATACGGCAAAATGATTTGATTCAACATTCAGATAGTCTTGGTTTAGCTGCTACAAAATATAGTGGTATTCAGCCAATTACAACAGATTTGTTTAATAGTACTTTTAGATTAAGGGAAACTGGAAGAGGATTAGGAGTTGAAACTTATGACATGAATAAGGGAACAAATTATGGAAATGCTGTCGATTTTATAGACTCAAATAACTATTGGAATAACATAAATGCCCAAAAAGATGAAGTTGCTGGTGATGCACATTGGGGCATGGAAATGACTTATGATTATTACTTTCACAGGCACAACAGAAACAGTATCGATGGAAATGGTTTTAAATTAAAAGGTTATGTACATTATAACGTAAATTATGCTAACGCTTTTTGGAATGGACAATATATGACCTTTGGCGATGGTAATTCAAGTTGGAATCCTCTGGTAGCTTTAGATATTGTTGGTCATGAAATCACTCATGGACTTACATCAAATACAGCGAATTTAGATTATTCTTACGAATCTGGTGCTATGAATGAAGCTTATAGCGATATTTTTGGAACAGCAATCGAATTTTATGGGAAACCATTAGTAGCTAATTGGCTAATTGGTGAAGATATTGGGACATCCTTAAGATCTATGTCAAATCCAAAATCAAAAGGAGATCCTGATACTTATTATGGAACAAACTATTATCTGGGATCTGCTGACAATGGCGGTGTTCATACTAATAGCGGAGTTTTAAATCATTGGTTTTATTTAACATCTATAGGTGGTCAAGGAGTAAATGACAATCTTGATACATTTAATGTAGTTGGTGTTGGAATTGATACAGCTGCAAAAATTGCTTTCAGAGCATTAACGGTATATCTTATTAATACTTCGCAATATGCCGATGCAAGATTTTACTCTATTCAAGCAGCAATGGATTTGTATGGTCCTTGCAGCGGCCCAGTAAAAGCCACAACGTCAGCATTCTATGCTGTGGGAGTGGGAGCTAATTATGTTCCAGGTGTTCATGCCGATTTTAGTACCGTTATTAAAAAATATTGTTCAGCACCAGCCTCTGTTTCCTTTAAAAATTTAAGTGTCAATGCAAATGCATTTTATTGGGATTTTGGCGATGGCAGCACCTCTAATCAAAGCAATCCTACTCATACTTATATTTCAAACTCAGCATTTGATGTAAAATTAATTTCATCTGGTGGAACTTGCGGTATTGATTCAGTATTAAAAAATGAATACATTTCAGTAGATAGCGCAAATCCATGTTTTACCTTGCTTCCTTCTTCTGGGAGTATTACTAAAACAGATTGTTCGGGATTGCTTTTTGACAATGGTGGTTTATCAAATTATTCAGACAACTCAAATTCAACAATCACTCTATCACCAACAGGTGCATCTTCAGTTACCCTAACTTTTGTGGATTTTAATTTTGAAACAGGTTACGACAACCTTAAAATTTATGATGGGCCGAATAATCAATCAACCTTGCTTGGTATATATGATGGTACTACTTTGCCAAATGGAGGAATTATCACTTCATCTGGAAATTCGCTTACTTTGGTTCAAACTTCTGACCAAGCCATTAATTTATCTGGCTTTATTGCTAATTGGCAATGCATTATGCCCTTAGTTCCTCCCGTGGCAAATTTTTTTGTTTTTGATACTCTAAGTTGTTCGGGCAATGTAAGGTTTAGTGATCTTTCAACTAATGGTCCTGTAAGTTGGTCTTGGCATTTTGGTGACGGTGATAGTTCAAATATTCAAAATCCAATTCACGAATATTTAATTAATGGATATTTTAATGTTAGCCTCACAGCCACAAATTTAGTGGGAGGAAATACTATTACCAAAAATGCAGTAGTTCATATTGATAAACTTACCAATCCTTATGCACCTTCAAAAGCCGTTTGCAATGGAGGAAGTTTGAGCTTAACAGCAATAGGAACAGGTGGTTTGATGAAATGGTATGACGACGCTACTTCAACAAATGTACTTGATACAGGTAATGTTTTTGTTACTCCAAGTTTGAGTCAATCTAAGTCATATTTCGTTCAAGAAGAAGTTCAAAATGCTATGCTCAATGCTGGAAAAGCTACTAATGGAGGAGGAGGCGGAAACCTTACATCATCGCAAGGCTTGGTTTTCGATGTATTTGCGCCAATAACTTTGCACTCTGTAAATGTTTACGCTAATTCAATGGGTACTCGAAC
>MNXP01000024.1 GCA_001872625.1 Bacteroidetes bacterium CG2_30_33_31 | reverse complement strand
CCTTAGCACCACCCCAATATGCCAAGTTGGCTCCAGTTACATAATAATCGTTGTAATCTGATGCAACTACTGAAGCAGTTGTATTAAAGTATGCTGCATAACTACCATTAGTATTCTTAAAGATATTATTCTTGAATACATCTCCATGAGTATTTGATGTTGTGTTATATTGGTATAATGCGTAACCTGATGTGCCAGAGGTAACATTAACAGTATTATGATAATATTTAACATTATCAGAATAATATGCATATAAACCGTAGCCATTGACTGTTAAAGTAGTGATAAAGTTATTAGAAACTAAACCTGCTGCTGAAGTACCAGCATAAGAATAATAGTTGCAATAATAAACTCTCATAGCATAAGATGTAGAAGATGTTCCATTCATTACAATCTTATTATTTGAGAAGTTAAATCCATTGAAATTATAGTAAGTATATAAACCATAATAACCATAAGAAGGATCATGAATATAGTTATGAGTTATCTGAATGGAATCTTGATAGTAAGAAAGCAAACCATAATAATAGAATCCACTAATATCATTACTGTCAATAACGGTTCCTTTTTCCCAACTTGCTGAACTTACACCATATACATACATTCCATAATATCCACCACTCATAATATTCTTCCTATAAGTATTGTAATTATTTAAAGTTGTGTAATCTCGAACTGGCATATTGTAAGAGCTTGTTCCAGTAGATAAAATCTTGTTGCCATAAAATAGATTATGAGTAGCTCCATTGATTACCTCTACAACTGTTGCATAATTTGTATTTGTAGCGGAGATGGTCATATTTTTAATATGGAAATAATCTGCACCATTAAGTTTCAATGTATAATTATCTCCTGTTCCAATAGCAGCGCTTGTAAGAACTACATCATCAGCATTGCCTGAAGCAGAAGTAATTGTGATAGTATTGGTATCAGAAGTACCATTTATTGCAGGTATCAATACATGTTCACTGTAAGTTCCATTGGCAACATTAAATATTACAGAGCCACAAATGCCTCGACTCGTCAATGAAGTAATGGCATCGGCAAATGAAGTAAAGTTCTGTCCCAAGGTAGGAATATTTTTATTAATTGTATAAACTCCATTCATTGAAGTTACGTAGCCTCCGAGTGAAGATGTATCATTATTTAAGTTTTGATCAGTTTGCCCGTTGGGTGAAGTAGAAAAAGAAATAATGTTATATGTTGTGCCATCAACAAAATTAAAATTTCCAATTGAAAAAGTTTGGCTTTGGTTTGTAGCTAAACTACCTGTCCAATTATATGTTTGTTGATTAACTCCATTAACTGACCACTTAACACTATCTGAAAATAAAGTATCAACTCCAAAGTTTTGCAAAGTAACCATAACTGGTGAAGATCCGCCACAACTGGGCGTATTTAAAACTTGTGTAATACCTGCATCATTTAATAAAACTTCTTCGACACTTATATCATCAATACCAGAATTATCTGTTCCAAAACCGTATATTGAAATAGCTCTAAACCTAATAATAACATTATTGGTGTTATATGAAGAAAGAGGTATAGTAAATTCGTTCCATGTATTGGTAATGGAATGATCATGTATGAAAACATCGTTAGTCCATGTTGATCCCCCGTTGGTAGAAATATCAATATGAATAGGATTTGTGGCGCCGTTTGCTCCAATCCATGCCCAATATTTTAATTTATAAATTTTCCCAACCGAACTCAAATCGAGGGGCGGAGTTAGCAAGTTAAATGGGCTGCTACTCGAATAAACATTATAGTCATTGAGAAGTGCATAATAGCCATAACCAGATGTATGATCAGCTGAAGCTCCATGGGTATTTGTTGTTGCAAATGACCACTGCCCGCCGGCATCAGTCGGGTCATTTGTCCAACAGCTTGGTATATTACTACTTTGAAAGCTTTCACTATAAGGAAATATGTTTATTGAATTACAAGGGGTACTAAAATTATTTGGACCTAACCATATGCTAACATCTCCAACACCGCATGAATCTAAAACATACCATTGATATGCTGTATTTGACGTTAGTCCTGAAATTGCTTTAAAAGTATCGGTTACAACAGTATAAATTGTACCTGTGCCATGCGAGAACCCTGATAATCCATATTCAACTTTAAAATTTGTTGCGCCTCCACTTTTCCAATTTAGCTGAGCTGATGTTGATGTTAGGCTGGTAATTATTTGACTTATTGGTGCTGGACATGTTATTGCAGCTCCAAAAAAGATATCATCGATTCCAATATTATATGACCCATAATCTGAGATAGCTCTAAACCTAATTTTTATAGTTGAGTCAGTAAAATTTGTGCTAAGGTAATTACTTAAATCAAGGGTCGTTTGGAACCACCCTAAACCATTTTTCCCACTTATTAGATTATTTGCAGATGTTGCTAATACACTGCCAGAAGAGTTTAAAACATCTACATATAATGCAGCTGCAGAACCCCAAGATCCATTAATAAAATAGTAATTAGTCCAAAAAGAAAATGTTTTCATTGAATTGCTAATTGCCATTGTTGGTGTAATCATCATAGATGGTGAATTTCCACTTATATTATAAGCATCATAGAGAGCAAAATTTCCTGTCCCTGATGTGTGATCAGCGGTTTGGGTTGAACTTGCCCAATTGCCTGAACCTGTAACCAATGTCCAACCTGTGGGTGGAAATGTGCCGCTAAAACTTTCATTTATTGTCTGAGAATTTCCTGTCATTGGCAATGCAAATACTGCCAATATAAGAATAAATAATAATTGTAATTGTTTTTTCATAGTGATTTTAATTTAAATTAATTTATTTGATTAGTGATTATATATATATAGCTAAAAAATATTGAGCAAATTCCCTTAAAAATATCATATGAAACAATCATATTTTAAATTTTATGTAAATAGCACTAATACAGAACACTAAATAAAATTATATCTTGTATAGACTTTAATTGAGCTTATTATAAAAATGAGGTCTTTTGGCTAATTTGTGTTTGACCGATTATAATGCAAATATATATTATTAATTACAGAATTATATTAAAAATATTTTTATTTTTTAAAAAGCCATTGCTTGCAATGGTTTATCAATGTAAATTAAATCTGAACTTCCTCGAAATTTAGTCAAAATTGCTAAAATTATTAACTCAAAAAAGCTACTTTTGCCGCAAATTTTACATCTATGGCTTTAAACTGCGGAATCATTGGTCTCACAAATAGTGGAAAGACAACCATCTTTAATTGCATGTCGAAATCGAAAGGAGAAATCACTTCCTACGCATTCAGCACTAACAAATCAAATATAGGAATTGTTGACGTTCCAGACCCTCGTTTGGATTTGTTGACTAAGTTAGTGCCAGCCAAAAGAGTTATTCATGCTACCGTTGAATTGGTAGATATTCCAGGCCTGACCAAAGGATCAAGTCAGGGTGAAGGCATTGGAAATCAGTTTCTTGGAGATATAAGAAACTCAAATGCTCTTATTTATGTTCTTCGCTGTTTCGAGGACGAACTTCTTCCGCATGTAGAAGGTTCTATAGACCCTGTTCGTGATATAGAACTTCTGGAATTCGAGCTTCAAGTAAAGGATTTGGAGCTGGTAGAGCGCAAATTAGAGAGGCAAAAGAAACTTCTCAAAGTTGGTGATAAATCAGCCAAATTCAATGTGGATACTTTATTAAGATTCAAAGAGAATCTTGAGAATTTTGAGTCGCTGCGCAATGTAGAAGCCACCGAAGACGAAAGACTTGTGGTGCGCGATCTTCAGCTTCTCACCGAAAAACCAGTGCTTTATGTTTGTAATGTTGATGAAAAATCTGCCATCAATGGAAATTTATTTTCCGCAGAAGTAAAGAAATCTGTTGGTGATGCCGAAGTTATAATTATTGCTGGTGCTTTGGAAGCTGATATTGCTGGACTTGATGATGAAGAGGATAGAAAAGCATTTCTCGAAGATTCTGGTTTGGCTGAACCAGGCGTAGATAAGTTGATCCGAGCTGCATATCATATTCTGAATTTAAGAACTTTTTTCACCGTTGGCGACAAGGAGAATAAAGCTTGGACTATAATAGATGGATATTCGGCTCCTCAGGCCGCTGGCGTTATTCATAGCGATTTGGAGCGTGGATTTATAAGAGCTGAAGTTATCAAATATCAAGATTTTATAAAATTGGGCTCCGAAAATGCTGTTAAAGAAGCTGGCAAATTTCATGTAGAAGGGAAGACTTATATTGTGGAAGATGGTGATTTGCTTAATATTAGATTTAATGTTTAATTTTCAATTAACAAATATTCCAAATTCTTAATTGTTATTTATCCTATAATCATTTCATAGCTGTGATTTCTCATCCAGCTCAAAATAATATTGTTGTTGTCGCGATTTGAGGCTTTTTCTAAAATGCAATTTTTCAAGGAGTTAATATCATCAATTTTGTTTTTAGGGATATATCCAAATCCTCTGTAGCTTCCTTTTGAAACGCAAACAACACCGAATTCTTCAGCACTTACACCTCTTTCTATTAGGAAGAAATCTTTATGGCGAAACCTCATACGCTCGGTGGCATCAATTACCTTGGTATTGTAGCTTTCTGGAGTTTCCTTCCCAACACAAGCGCCGTCGCATTTATGAACTTGATAGGAAAAGCATGCCCCACTGCCCTTATTTAAACCACAAAAACTGTGGCATAAGTTAAACTCATCTGCTAAAAAATGAAGATAATCTTTTGCTTCGCGAAGAGAGGCAAAGGCCGTTAAAGGGAGACTAAGGGCTTCATTTTTTCCAATTTTTAAACTATAAAACCCAGTTTTTGTAGTTTCCATAAAAATGCCATAACTAAAAACCGAGCGAATCTGCGCACGGTTATAAATAGGTTTTATCCTTTTAATTTCTTCTGATTCAAAAAGTAGCGCGATTAATTCATTGCCTGTCAAAGTGTATTTTAAGTCGGCAATATTATCAATCATGTCCACAGCTTTTTTGTTTGAGAAATTGTTCAAATGCGAAATTATTCTTTGCCGTATATTTTTGCTCTTACCTACATAGATCACGTTTCCTTTAGAATTGAGGAAATAGTAAACGCCAGATTCGTCGGGCAGAGATTTTATCTTTTCTTCCTGTAGAGCTTTAGGGAGTTTATAATTATTCAAAGACAATAAATCGGGCTCGTTGGCAATAATGAGTTCAAATAATTTCATGGTTGCTTCTGCATCACCTATGGCTCTGTGCTTGTTAAAATGATTGATATTTAAAGTCTTAGTGATGTTTCCCAGACTGTAAGAAGGTTGGCCAGGGAAGACTTTTCTGGCAGATTTCACAGTACAAAGTGTTGGTCTTTGATAATCGTAGCCAAATTCTGCAAATTCAGACTTGAGAAAGTTATAGTCGAAAGTTACGTTGTGTCCAATGATAGTACGACCTTCGGTAAGTTCAATGATTTTCTTGGCAATTTCATAAAATTTTGGAGCGGTGGCAACCATTTGGTCGTTGATTCCAGTAATTTGCGTAATCCTGTAGGGCACTTTGCGTTCGGGATTTACTAAGCTGCTGTACCTTGCAGTTTCTTTTATGCCATCATGAAGTATTATTGCTACCTCGGTTATTTTTTCACTCTTTGCCGAAAGTCCTGTGGTTTCTATATCGATTATTGCATACATGCTTTTTAAATATTAGTTTCCAGATTGATGAAAGATTGGTTTCCAGATTGATGAAAGATTGATGAAAGATTGGTTTCCAGATTGATGAAAGATTGATTTCCAGATTGATGAAAGATTG
>MNXP01000046.1 GCA_001872625.1 Bacteroidetes bacterium CG2_30_33_31 | reverse complement strand
TTTGGTTTTTGAAGATATTTTTTGTTTGCACTTCTTTGATTAGGAGTTTGAAAATCTTTAGAAGTATCTTTAGTATTTATCTTGAAAAATGAAATCGTGTTTAATAACTGTTCGGCTTGTGCAGTCAATTCTTCGGCAACTGTAGCCATCTCTTCACTCGTAGCAGCATTTTGTTGTGTTACCTGATTTAACATTTGCATTGAAGAGTTAATTTGCTCAGAACCAACATTTTGTTCCACAGAAGAATTTGCAATTTCTTTAACCAAGACACTGGTTTTTTCCATATTTGGAACAAATTTGTTTAGTATTAATTTCGTTTTTTCTGCAATGTCAACTCCAGTTTTTGAGAGTTCATTTATTTCATTAGCTGCAAATTTACTTCTATCGGCAAGCTTACCAACTTCCGCAGCTACTACACCAAAACCTTTTCCATGTTCACCAGCTCTTGCTGCCTCTACTGCGGCATTAAGCGCAAGTATATTAGTTTGATTTGCAATTTCATCAATAATTGTAATTTTTTTTGCGATGGTGAGCATAGATTCTACCGTAATTGAAATGAGATTGCTACTTTCTTCGATGTCTTTAGTTGCTCTTTCGGCAATTTTATCTGTTTCAATGGCATTATTGCTATTTTGCTTTATGCTGTAGGCTATTTCTTTTACTGCTGCTGAAATTTCTTCAACACTCGCGGCTTGTTCAGTAGCTCCTTGCGAAACAGTTTGCGAATTCTGACTGAGCTCATTGCTTGTAATTGCTATATTATTTGATGCATTGTAAGATGTTAAAACTACTTCCTTTAAAACCTTATTCAGACTTTCTATATTATTGATTAGCTCACCAAATTCATCATTATTATGAGTTACTTTTTCATATTCTAAGTTTCCGTCAGTGAGTTCTGAAACTAAAGTATTAGCGGATTTTAGAGATTTGATAGTGCCTCTGATTACCAAAATAAAAATAATGGCACTGATTAAGCCACTTAAGATAAAAATAAAAAACATAATATTCATATAATAAATAGTATTCAAACTAGTATTATTAATATCATATGCCTCAGCTATTTGAAACTTAGAAAGCTCAACTAATTTTGTATTAGCTAAATCTAATCTCTCATCAATTTTTACAATTAATTCTTTATCGACTGACGAATCAGCCTTGCTTATATTAATTTCAAATTGTCTTAAGAATCCATTTAAATCGGTGATAACTAAATTTAATTCATTAATTTTCTGGGTTTCATTTTGATCTACAGTGTTATCTTTGTACCAATTCCATTTGTTTTGGGCTGAATCTAATAATTCTTCTATATTTTTGTATGCTTCTTTATTAGAGATTTTCGCCTCAGAATAATCTGTGATAAGTTCTTTTATTTGATGATTATAAAGGTCTGATACTGCCGTTATATTTTCATAAGGAGCAAAAGAATTATCAAATATGGAATTCAAATTGGTTTTGAGATTGTACAATTCAATAAAACCGTATGTTCCAGTAGCCAAGCCGCCGCCTAAAACAAATGCAATTATTACAAATAATTTTGTAGAAACTTTTAGATTTTTCATTTTATAATTATTTAATTTTAAATTCTTTAGTAAAAACATTATCAATATTGAGTATCATTATAAATTCGTTATTTCTATTTATCACGCCAGAAATCATATCTTCTTTTATGGAGGCTCCAATATTTGGTGGAGGCAGAATTTCGTTTTCAGAAAGTTCAAGTACGCTATCAGCAATATCAACCAAAATTCCCATTTCATGATTCTTATCGCCAATCATGGTTTCTAAAATAATGATGCAAGGATTGTCTTTTTTAAGATTTGATTGAATATTGAATTTTACTTTCGCATCTATTACAACCAGCACTTTCCCTCGGTGATTTATCACTCCCAAAACGTGAGCATCGCTATTGGGAAGCTCAGTAATTTCGGGAACATTTATTATTTCTATCACACTTTTGATATTTGCAGCAAATGCTTCTTTTCCGATTTTAAAAGTTAGATATGAGTCCATATTTTATATATAGTTATTTAAAATAGTATTTGTATTGAGTACAAGAGCTATAGAGCCATCGCCCATAATTGCTGCACCCGAAACTAATTCATCATCGCCCTTGGATCCTGATATTGGTTTTACTACCACTTGAACCTCTTTAAGTACTTTATCAGCCAATATTCCAACATCATGATTGTCTTGGGTAATTAATATAATCTGTTGATTGACTGGAATTTGATTGGTAATGTTAAATTCTTTTCTTAGATTTATAAGTGGATATTGTTTGCCATCCAAAGTAATCATATTATTAAAAATATTTTCAATTTCCGTGTTTTTGATTTGGTAAATCTTTTTAATATTTGTAATTCCAATAATATATTGTGAGTCATTAACGCCTATCAAAATACCATCTATAATACTGAGTGTCAATGGAATTTTAATGATAAATTTTGTTCCACTGCCGATTTTACTTTTTATTTTAACAGTTCCTTGAAGATCCGATATTTTTTTCTTAACCACGTCCATACCTACACCGCGACCAGAAATCTCGCTAATTTCTGCAACTGTAGAAAAACCCGGTTCAAATATTAGATCTATTAATTCGTCATTGGATAAATTTTGAAAACTTGTAATAATGCCTTTCTTGATGGCACTTTTTCTAATCTTTTCAGGATCAATGCCATGCCCATCATCTTCAATTTCAATAATGACATCCGAGCCGGAATTATAGGAAGTCATGGAAACTGTTCCGCTTTTGGTTTTGCCTACTTTTTGCCTCTCATCCCTGCTTTCAATGCCATGGTCAAGAGCATTTCTAAAAATGTGCATAAGTGGCTCTGCCAGTTGATCTATTATTGCCTTGTCAAGTTCGGTTTCTGTACCTTTAGTTATGAATGTAACTTCTTTGCCAAGTTCTATGGATAAATCGCGAATCAATCTTTTAAATCTTATCAGCAGATTGTCAAGAGGAATTAAGCTGATATCCAATGCATTATCGCGTAAATGACGAATTAATTTTTCATTATTTTCTACAGCATCCATCAAATTTTTGTTGCCAGTCTTTTTTGAATACAAATCCAAGCTTGCTTGATTTGTTACCAGCTCGCTTACAAGGTTCATGAGCTCCTCAATTTTCAAA
The DNA here is from genome assembly GCA_001872625.1 of Bacteroidetes bacterium CG2_30_33_31. Classification (GTDB taxonomy): domain Bacteria; phylum Bacteroidota; class Bacteroidia; order Bacteroidales; family UBA1556; genus UBA6267. Next base: position 2,822 of record MNXP01000046.1, on the reverse strand, counting down.
GATGAGACTCTTATGCTCGATGCAAGTTTAGCATTTTGTTTTTCATTTGAAGGTGCAGATTCTTGCTTTTTTAGAATTTCTACTTCGGTATCTTCCTTTTCATCAATGACTTTTTGTATAATATCTTCTGTAATATTTTCTTGAGTTTTTTGTTTGGTACAAATGCTTTTGATTTCTTCAATATTAAGGCTATCATTTTTACTTAAGATTTCTGCCAATGATTTTTTAAAATCGCTATTATTGAAAACATTAGTATCGCAAATTTGTTCAATTTTTATGGTGGCTGAAGTATCTACAAAAATAAAAACATCCACAATATCATGGTGAAGATATTCTGTTGCCAAAATTAGCTCCCATGATACATAAGATTTCTCGGCATCAAGCAAATCTATTGTTGGCACTTTGTCGGTATGAACAAGCACCTGCATTTCGCCAAATCCATTGAGCTCATCTATCAAATATATCGGATTTGTGCCATTCTGCATAATTTCTGAATCTGGAATGAATTCAATAAGATAGCTCAGTTTATTATCTTTAATTGTTTGATATTCAGTTATTATCTTTGATGTTACTATTGCTGACTCATTTAGTAGATTGCTAATTTCATCAGTCAATTTGCTGTCTTCAGCAGACAAGTTAGTTGGAAATCCGCCCTTTACTTCAAAAAGTGCTTTTATATGGTCAACCGATTTTAAAGTGGTATTGAATATTTCTGTAGAAATATCTTTTTGACCACTTCTTATGCGGTCATATAAAGTCTCAAGCTTATGAGTAAAGTTGCTAACATGCTCATAACCAAACATTGAACCGCTACCTTTGAGAGTATGCATCACTCTAAAAACTCTATTAATAGCATCCATATCTTTCGGATTGCCCTCAAGTTTTAGTAGTGCATCTTCTAAATCGGTAATTAATTCAGAGGCTTCTTCCAGAAATGTATTTATCAAATCTTGCATATTATCTTAACACTCTTCTAATTGTATTAATTAATTTTTGTTGCTCAAAAGGTTTTACAATCCATCCTGTGGCGCCCGCATCTTTTGCCTTTTGTTTCATTTCCAAATTGGTCTCCGTTGTAAGAAAAAGTATCGGTAGGAATTTGAAATCAGCATCTTTTCTAATATTTTCAATAAGTTCAAGTCCATTCATATTTGGCATGTGAAGGTCGGTAAGCACTAAATTAAAATTATTGTCTTGATGCAAATTGGCAAGTGCTTCTACGCCGTCTTTGGCTACAGCAGTGCTAAAACCGTTGCTTTCAAGATTAAATTTTAGCAAACTTCTAATGCTTTCTGAATCATCTACAATCAATATTCTCTTTTCCATTCTCTAATATTTTAATTTAAAACCTGTGGATATTATCAACTCCCGAAATTCATCTTCAGCAATTATATCAATCTGAATTTTTTTGTTTAAGATGCTTTCCGACTTCTTTAAAGAGATTAAAAATTGTATCATGCTTAAATCAATAAATTTAATTTTTTCAACTTTTAAATCAATTTCGTTGTAATTTGAAATGGCTTTTAGCAAATCTATCTTAATATTACCAATATTGGAAATGCCTAAATCTCCTTCTATTTTAATAATTCCACATTGATTTTCAGCATCTTTTGACTGAATTTGAATATTATACTTTTCCATGGCTGCAGTTTGATTTTAACAAACAGCTCGGAAGATACTATTAAGAAATTATTAAAATCAAGATTTAATAATAAAAGATTATTGGTTCGCCACAGAATAGTTAACAAATTGATGTTAACTAATTCATTAAATCATAAATCGAAATCTTAGGTCAATGATTTACATTTGAGTGCTGGAAAATTATTGCATTTATAAAGCAAATTCAACTTATAAAACTTTAGGTAATGGAAATATTAACGCAGATACAAAATTGTGAGCAATTGAAACTAATTTATCGACAGCTTGCCATGAAATATCATCCCGACAAGGGAGGCGATGCTCAAATGTTCATTAAACTAAATAGTGAATACAAAGAACTTTTTCGACATTTTGAGCTAATTGCCAAGGGTTTAGAAAATGTTAGGGTAGGAGATATTGTTTTTGTAAATGGAACTGAATGCATGGTGAATTTTGTAGGCAATGATATTTTTATCGCACAAGCTGTGGGAAGATTAAGAAAAGACGTTTTCTATAAATCTACTGGAATTGGTAAATATAACTCTCAATTTAAAGCCTCAACATATAATCAATATTTCAAAGCCAATTAGTAATGATGTGAAATGCGACTTTATTTATTTCATTTGAATTTTAGTCATGTTCGTAGCATAGCATTGCAATTCCACAATCAAATTGTTTAGCAATTTTTAGTTTCAAATTTTGATTTTTGTACAAACCTTTAAAAATTGTCATTCCATTGCCAATAGCAGTAGGGTTTATAAATAAATGGAATTCATCAATTTGATTGGCATTAATTAAGGAAGTTACAAATGTTCCGCCCCCATAGACAATAATGTCCTTGCCGCTTTGATTTTTGAGTTTTGCCAATTCTTCAATAAGATTTCCATTTGCTATTTTAGTATTTTTCCAGATTGATTTTTCCATCGTTTTAGTAAATACAATTTTTGGCGTTGTTGTATATTTTGAGACCGTTGTAAAACTCTAAGTATATCAAAAACCTTCGATTTCATTTCGTTTTTTTTGTTTTTAGATCAATAAAAGGGATAAAATGTTGAATAATTGTTCAAAAGTGGTCTTTTTCGGAGGATTTTTCCCCTTATTTTTCGCAATTGGACATAACTATCCCAGGTGACCTATATAAATTATAAGCTATAGCCTCCAAAAGATGTTGAGAATGCATTTTA
>MNXP01000033.1 GCA_001872625.1 Bacteroidetes bacterium CG2_30_33_31 | reverse complement strand
TTGGTTGGAGATTGAAAAAAAGATTGGTTGGAGATTGAAAAAAAGATTGGTTGGAGATTGGTTGAAAAAGATTGGTTGGAGATTGAAAAAAAGATTGGTTGGAGATTGAAAAAAAGATTGGTTGGAGATTGAAAAAAAGATTGGTTGGAGATTGGTTGGAAAAGATTGATTTAAGATTGATTTAAGATTGATTGGAGATTGGTTGGAGATTGGTTGAAAAAGATTGGTTGGAAAAGATTGGTTTTAAGATTGGTTGGAAAAGATTGGTTTTAAGATTGGTTGGAAAAGATTGGTTGGAGATTGGTTGGAAAAGATTGGTTGGAGATTGGTTGGAAAAGATTGGTTGGAGATTGGGTTTTATTTTTTTTAACATAGTATTTTAAAGGTTTGTGGTATGCATTTATTTTATTCATCAGATATTAACCATCAGGAAATCAAAGTTGGTAAGCGATATATGCTGCCAAGTGAGGAGGCTTTGCATGCTATAAAAGTATTGCGTTTGAAAGTAGGAGATGTGGTGTTTTTAACTGATGGCAAAGGTACTTTTATTCGGGCATCAATTTCAAATACTACCAAACGCAACTGCGAAATAGAATTTTTAGAAATAGAAAATGATAGAGGCAAAAGAAATTTTTATGTTCATATTGCCTTGGCTCCAACGAAAAATATAAAACGTTTTGACTGGTTTCTTGAGAAAGCTACAGAAATGGGCATCGATGAAATAACTCCTATAATTACTTTCCATTCTGAAAGACGCGATTTGAATATTGAGAGGTCGAATAAAGTAATTACGGCAGCAATGAAACAGTCGCTAAAAGCTTATCATCCTATGCTTAATGAGCCGGTAACTTTTGAAGAGTTTATTAAAAACAACCAACAGACGCATAAATTTATTGCTCATTATATTAGTGAAGAACAGTTGCTTTTAAAGAATATTGGAGATTTATCAAATAATGTGGTAGTGCTAATCGGTCCAGAGGGCGACTTCTCAGCAAAGGAAGTTGAGATAGCAGTTAATGCTAAGTTTATCCCTGTAAGTCTTGGTAATACTCGCCTGCGCACAGAAACTGCTGCTTTGGCAGCTTGCTTCACTATTAACCTGATAAAACAATAGTATATGATAAAAAATAGATTTCTAATAATAATTTTAATAGTTTCTATTGCCGCTATTTCGGCTTCGCAGAAAGCAAGCTACCAAATAGCACTTTTGAAATATAATGGCGGTGGCGACTGGTATGCAAATCCCACCTCCCTGCCAAATCTGGTAAAATTTTGTAATGCTAATCTTGGAACGAATATTAGCGAAGAAGTTGCAACGGTTTCAATAGGGTCTAAAGATATTGTGAATTATCCTTTTGTGCACATTACAGGCCATGGCAACATAGTTTTGTCACTTCAAGAAGTTGAAAATCTAAGGAATTATCTTGTCTCTGGCGGATTTCTTCATATAAGCGATAATTATGGTATTGACAAGTATATAAGAAGAGAAATGAAAAGAGTATTTCCTGATTATGAATTTTTGGAGTTGCCATTTTCGCATCCAATATATCATCAAAAATATCAATTCAACAGTGGCTTACCAAAGGTTCATGAGCATGATAATAAACCTGCCCAAGGTTTTGGATTAATTTATAAAGGACGTTTGGTATGTTTCTATGATTATGAATGCGACTTAGGCGATGGCTGGGAAGATGCTGATGTACATAACGACTCAAAAGAGAAACGTACACAAGCACTTCAGATGGGTGCCAATATGATAAGTTTTGTGTTTCTCGAGAATTACAAATAAAATATTTTTACCTAAAGCATTGAATATAAACATAGTTATTTGCTTCTTATAACTAAAACCTAAATAATTTAATAGGCTATGATTGATAAATTATTCTTTAAGAGCTTGTTTCTAATCCTCTTTTTAATTAACAAGAAGCACTCATAAAAAAATAGTAAACATCATTTAATCTGTAAAATATGATAAAACATTAATTTATTTTTATTCAATTATAAAGAAATAAAAATAAAAACCATCAAACATTTTTCTACATTTGCATAAGTATAACCACAAATTCATATTAGCTCAATGAACCAAGTCTTAGCGCGAATCCTTTCAATAACAGCGATTTTTATCATTGTCAATTTTGTTGCAAGGCCAGTATTTAGTCAGGAAATTGTAAAAGATTCGAGCTTTGAAATTGGACATCCTAATACTTATTGGGTCGAAAGTTCAACTAATTTTTCATCAACAATTTGTTCGAGTAGCTGCGGAAATTGTGGTGGACCTTGCCAGCCTAACACAGGTTCCCATTATGTTTGGCTTGGAGGAAGCACAATTTATGAAGAGGGTTTTGTAAAGCAGACAGTTACTATTCCGGTTTTAGGAAATGCCATCCTCAGTTTTTATCTTAAGACTCCAAAAGTTGCAGCCAATATCGATGACTTTCTGAAAGTTTTTGTTGACTCCACAGAAATATTTTATATCAATAGCAGCGATTCTTCAACGTATAAACAAAAATATAAATTAGTGAATATTGACATAAGTTCTTTTGCCAATGGTCAAAGCCATGTTCTTAAATTTTTGGGGCATCAAACTGGCAATCCTTCAGTTACCCACTATTTAATTGATGACGTAAATATAATAAATTCAGTGGGTTATAATATTCCTGATAACAATCAATTTATAAATATTTATCCAAATCCAGCTCACGAATACATAAATATTGACAATATTTTTATAGGCAATTCTCAAATAAACATCTTTACTTTGGACGGCAAAAATATTTTTCATGCTGAATATTCAAACAGCAAAAAAATAAAAATTGACACAAGAAATTTTGAAAAGGGAATTTATTTTATTTCTATAAATCAGAAAAATACATTGCCATTAAATAGAATATTTGCAATTGATTAGGGTTTTTTATCAATCACAAATTCTGGCGTTATCACTTCGTTGCTTTTGTGCAGTGCCCTATCATAAATGTGTGCTGTAAATCGAATTGTGTCGTAAGATGAGAGCACATTATTTACGAACAGTTCAATTTCAATATTTCCGCGTATGCCACGGTTGGCAACCTGAGCATCAATTTTTGGTATTCGAGCGTTCATGCTAAAAGGCAAAACAACTTTAACAAAATTACCTTTTTGTTTCTCATAATAATCTATGATGCAATTATTGTAATAGTCTCCATTTAAATTAAATGGTGGAGCAGTGTCGCTTATATCCAAACCAATATCGCCATCGCCGTCGGTAAAACTTAAGCTCAAAATTGCCTTGTCATCAACATTAAATCCATTATCAATTTTGGTGAAAGAGTAAAACTTTATTACTGGCTCAATGGGATATTTATCGCGCTTCGAACAGCTCGAAATAGCCAATGCCAATATAAAAATCGCTCCAAATATTTTAAGCTTTTTGCTCATTTATCAAGTCTATTTATCGGCCTGCAATTATTAATTCCAACGCAATTATTATTCATCTGAATTATTTTACTTTTGCAAATGTAATATTTTTAAAGTCAATACTGTGTCAGGAATTCAAAATTACTTTAATCTGAAAAATAAAATTCTGTCGTTATCGCCAGAAATTGACTTTAATGAAACGGCTTTGGAGGTATTTTATTACCAATACAATTTCAATTCTTTGTATAAAGATTTTTGTGATTTTCTGCATAAATCTCCTACAAATATAAGCAGTATTGAACAGATTCCATTTTTACCAATATCATTTTTCAAGAGCCAAAAAATTCTAAGTAGTATTATCAAACCAAGTCATATTTTTAAAAGTAGTGGAACAACTTCAGCAATTAGAAGTAGTCATTATATTACTGATATAGAGCTTTATAAGGCATCTTTTTTGAAGGGTTTTCAAAAATTTTATCACGCGCCAAGCGATTATATAATTTTTGCACTTTTGCCTTCGTATATTCATCAAGGAGAGTCATCTCTGGTTTTTATGGTAGATGATTTAATAAAAAAATCTAATAATGATCTTGGAGGATTTTACCTAAAAGATTATGCGCAATTAATTATAAATCTAAAGCAAGCAAGTTCCCAAGGCAAGAATATTTTGCTTCTCGGCGTTACTTATGCTTTGTTAGATTTGGCGGAATTAATGGACAAAGATAAAATTCAAAACCTGATTGTGATGGAGACTGGAGGTATGAAAGGCAGGCGAAAGGAAATTTTACGTGAACAGCTGCATAAGATGCTTACATCAGCTTTTGGAGTTCAAAAGATACATTCGGAATATGGAATGACAGAGTTGCTTAGCCAAGCTTATTCTAAGGGAGATGGAATTTTTTATTCCTCTGATACAATGCAACTTTTAATTCGCGACACCAATGACCCTTTTTCTATAAACCCAGTAGGAAAATCTGGCGGAATTAACATTATTGACCTATCAAACCTTAATTCTTGTTCTTTTATTGCCACACAAGATTTGGGCAAAACAAGAGCCGATGGTGGTTTTGAAATCCTTGGTCGTTTCGACAACAGCGATATAAGAGGGTGCAATCTTTTAGTGCAGTAAAATGAATTTGAGAAATTCAGTAATAAAAAATTTATTTTTCAAAAAACAATAAGGCAAAAAAAGAAAGGAAGCGTATTACACTTCCTTTCAATTATATATTCTATATGAATTTTAAATTTACTAAAGACTTCCAGTTTGGGCATCCACAACGGCAATAGCCACCATATCCATAATTTCCCTAACAGTACTGGAAAGCTGCAAAACGTGAATAGATTTTTTCAAGCCCATAACAATTGGTCCAATTGCTTCGGCATGTCCTATCTCTTGCATCATTTTATAGGCTATATTTCCTGAGTCTAAGTTAGGGAATATCAAGGTGTTAACATTTCTATTTCCAAGTTTAGAAAATGGATATCTCTCGGTTCTCATTTCGGTATTAAGAGCAAAATTAGCTTGCATCTCGCCATCAATCATGATTTCAGGATATTTTTGGTGAAGTATTGAAACAGCCTTTGCTGCATTAATTGGACTTCCGGTATCAGATGAACCATAATTGGAATATGAAAGCATGGCCATCACAGGATCTACACCGAATTCTTTCACAGCTTCGGAGGTCAATAGAGCAATGTCAACCAAATCTTCGGAGGTTGGATTTGTATTTACAGTGGTGTCGGCAAAGAAAAATGGTCCTTTTTTAGTGTTCAAAATATACATACCTGCAATTTTGCCAATGTTGTCAACCTTGTTTATTATTTGAAGTGCTGGTCGCATCACATCTGCATAATTGGTTTTAGTACCAGAAATCATGGCGTCTGCCATTCCAGTCTCAACCATTGCCACGCCAAAATAATTTCTGTTGAACATGCTACGCTGAGCTTCTTTTAAAGATATGCCTCTTCTTTGACGTTTGTTGTATAAAATTTGAGCAAACTCCATTCTTTTTCCCTCATAATCTACATCTGTGTTATCAATAATCTGTATTCCTTTGATATCAATATTAGATTTTTTTGCGAGAGCTTTTATAGTTTTTTCTTCACCCAAAAGTATAGGAAATGCAAAACCTTCTTGTTTTACTTGAATGGCAGCCTGGAGCACGTGAATATCATTAGCATCAGCAAAAACGACTTTTTTAGGATTTGCTTTTGCTTTGGTGTACATCGAACGCATAATAGAATGGTCGATACCCATGCGCTGACGTAATTTCGATTTGTATTCATCCCAATCTGTAATTGGTTTTCGAGCAACTCCAGAATCCATAGCAGCTTTTGCGACTGCAGGAGCAACAAATTCTATAAGGCGAGGATCTAATGGTGTAGGCACTATATAAAATCTGCCAAAGCTCATTTCAGTTTTGTTATAAGCTTTCTTCACGACATCAGGTACAGGCTGTTTTGCAAGATTTGCCAAAGCATAAACAGCAGCTTTTTTCATTTCTTCATTTATAGCCGATGAACTAACATCTAAAGCACCTCTAAAGATATATGGGAATCCAAGAACGTTATTTATTTGGTTAGGGAAATCTGAGCGCCCAGTAGCAAAAATTAAGTCGTCGCGGGTTGCCATTGCATCTTCATAAGAAATTTCTGGGTCTGGATTTGCCATAGCGAAAACAATAGGATTTGGTGCCATGGAGGCCAGCATTTCCTTTGTCATAGCACCTTTGGCAGAAAGGCCAAGGAATATATCGGCACCTACAAGTGCATCGGCTAAGTTAGTTTTATTGGTATTGCGAGCAAATTCCTTTTTCGAATCATTTAAGTCGGTTCTTTTGGTAGTGAGAACTCCCTTACTGTCGCACATAAGTACATTTTCGGGTTTTACTCCCAAAGAAATGTATAACCTTGTGCAGGCAGAGGCGGCAGCGCCAGCACCACTTACCACCAATTTCACCTTCGAAAGATTTTTGCCAGTAATTTCCATGGCTGATACCAAGCCAGCAGCAGAAATTATTGCTGTGCCGTGTTGATCGTCGTGCATTACTGGTATGTCGAGAGCTTCTTTTACTCTTCTTTCAATTTCGAAACACTCTGGAGCTTTAATATCTTCGAGGTTGATGCCACCAAAAGTTGGAGCTATTTGAATAACTGTTTCCACAAAAGTATCTATATCTCTTGTGCTAACTTCTATATCAAACACGTCGATATCGGAGAAAATTTTGAATAAAAGCCCTTTACCTTCCATTACTGGTTTCCCAGCTGCTGCACCAATATTGCCAAGCCCTAAAACCGCAGTCCCATTAGATATTACGGCCACAAGGTTTCCTTTATTAGTATATTTGTATATGTCGTCGGGATTTTTTTCAATCTCCAAACATGGATAAGCCACGCCAGGAGTGTATGCTAAGGATAAATCTCTTTGTGTTGAGTAAGGTTTTGTAGGAATAACCTCCACTTTTCCAGGTTTGCCTTTTGAATGGTATTCTAAGGCACGCTTTTTTAATAAATTGTCCATAAAAAAATTGTTTTTAGTTTAATTTAAAAACGATGCAAAGTTTGTTTTACTTAAAGGCCAATTTATTCTCTCGGTGGTATTAAAAAAATGTATTTTATTTTGAGTTTATAATTTATAATGGAGTATTGCCTTCACAAAATTAATATTTAAATCTCACAAATACAGCGCTTTAAAATCGCTAAGAGACGACTTTGACTTTTTTTGTATGAACTTATTTGCTACGCCGAGCAAAAGTATAAAATATATGTTTGCTTCTTATCAAATAAATTAAAATATATGATTTGTTTTTATAAAATATGCTGTTTTTTTAGAGAGGTCTTGAAGGTCTTTTATAAAGGCTTGATGGGGATAAATGAATTGCCAAAACCTTGGTTTAGCGTTAAAAAACTCTATAAAAAGCGACTTTGTTAGTACAATTTTTTCTGAAATTTTCAATTTATCTCGTTAGTCATTTTTTCGGTAGCAATCATATAATGGCGTGCAAAATTTTCGTCTTTCATATATTCCACTACTTCGGTTTGCCATGCTTCCGATTGCTCTGTTAATTTCATCAATCTTAGGTTAGCATCTACTGAATCTGGATTTTCGCGTCTTTCTTTTATTACTTCAATAAATTCTTCCATCCAGATATCATGTTTTTCCATAAAGGCTTTTTGCTTTTCAGTCAGCGGATATTTTATTCTTTTCTCCACAATGTTGGCTGTGCTAAGAAAGGGAGTTGCTGCCACGGCACCCATTGTTAGACCTAATTTTTTTAAAAATATTCTTCTTGGCGACTCATTATCATTCATATTTCTTAATTTTAAAGAATGTCAAAATTCATAAAAATAAATCAGGCTATTACAAGAATAATTCTAATAAATATCATTGACAGATTCTTATTTTATTGATAATTTTATGATTTTGATTCATGCTTTTTGCATTCAAAATGAAAAAATTTTGAAAAATCTTTTTCTCGAATAATCCTTATCTTTTTAAAACAGTTCTTATATAGCTCCATTGAAAAAATCCTATCGCCAAGAGATAAATTATTAGTATTAAAGTGTTGACAAAGAGTTTAATCCAAATAGTGTCGAAGCTAATAAAAAGGCTTATTTGGTAGAAGGCGAGGGCAAGGCCAACCACCAATATTGAAGATTTCCAGTCGTAAGGAATAGGGTAATATTTTTTGCCGATGAAATATGAAATGAACATCATGGAGGCATAACAAATCAATGTTGCCCAAGCAGAGCCCAAATAGCCGAACCTTGGAATCCAATAAATGTTGAGAACAATAGTGATAACTGCTCCTACAAGCGAGATATAAGCGCCAAATCTCGTTCTGTCGGTGAGTTTATACCAAATAGATAAATTATAGTAAACTCCAAGAAACAAATTTGCCAGCAGAAGTATAGGAATCACTGAAATGCCGACTCTAAAAGGTTTTCCCACCAAAAGCATAGCCACATCAATATAAAGCATAGTGGCAAGAAAAATTATTGAAGTTGTTATCACAAAATAATTCATCAATCGTGCATAAGTTTTCATGGAATCTTTTTCTTTTTCTTGAGCAAAAAAGAAAGGCTCGGCAGCATATCTATAAGCTTGTATGAAAATTGTCATGATGATAGAAACCTTGTAACAAGCGCCATAAATTCCAAGTTGAGCCATAGCAATATTTTCGGGAAGAAGATATTTCAGTAGCACCCTATCGAGGACTTCGTTAACGGCTCCAGCAAGACCAAAAACCAGCAGAGGCAGTGCATAAATCATCAACTTTTTCCATATTTCTACATCAAAAACAAGTTTAAGTTTCAGAAATTGTGGTATAAACATAAGGCTCATAAATCCACTGCTTAGCACATTCGAAATAAAAATATAGGAAACTCTATCATCATCTTTATAAATAGTTCGTAAAAAATCGCTTAAGTCACCATGAAAATTATTGATAATGTAAGGCATCAAAAGTATAAGAATAAGGTTTAAACCAATATTCATAAAAATTCCTGTAAGGCGAATAATGACAAACTTTTTTGCTTTGTTTTCAGCGCGTAAATTGGCAAAAGGAATGGTATTAATTGCATCAAAAAACAACATCAAAGCTATGTAAATAATATAGTCGGGGCGGGAGGCATAACGTATTAATTCGGAAATATTATTGCTAAAAAATATTATCAAAAATAGGAATAGCAAAGAGGAGATAAAAATGGATAAAAAAGCTGTGCCAAAAACATCACTTCTTCGCCCTGTAGATTGGGCAAATCTGAAAAAAGCTGTCTCCATGCCATAAGTGAGGATGATGAGCAGCAGCGCAGAATAAGAGTACATTTCGACCACTGAGCCATAAGAGCCTTCGGTTAAAACTCTTGTGTAAAGTGGCACCATAAGATATCCTAAGATTCTTCCAAGAATGCTACTTAAACCATAAACGGCTGTTTGACTGGCTAATTGTCTGAGACTGCTCAATTAAAAAATATTTAGATATTACAAAGTAAATGTATTTTTTGAAGACAGTATAAAAAAGATGTTTGGAAATTGAAAAAACCCGTCAGAATTTTTTTGCTCTGACGGGTTTGATATTTTTTAACGGTTGCTTATGATACGGAGGCTCTATTAACAATTTTCAAGATGGTAAACATTATCAATCCAGAAATTGCGGCAAGCACAGCCAACAGAGTAAAGAATTGCCATAGTTCCCAATGTTGGTAAAATTTTCCAACATAACCTGCAGCATAATTTCCTACGGCAGTGGCAGCCAGCCAGCCTCCTTGCATTAGTCCTCTTAATTTTGGTGGTGCCACCTTTGCCACAAAAGACAATCCCATTGGACTTAAAAACAGTTCGGCAATAGTGAGAGTAAAATAAGTTCCTATCAAAAAGTAAGGACTTACAGCTTGCGAGCTATCTATTGAGTTTCCACCTAAAGACGAAACACTTGGCAAACCCACTGAGCTATAAATCATTATAACATAAGCTGCTGCCGTAATCATCATTCCAATTCCAATTTTCGCTGGAGAGGATGGCTCTTTATTATTTTTGGCTAAATAAGCAAAATACCCAACAATTACTGGCGTGAGCCAAACAACAAACATGGGGTTAAAAGATTGGAATAATTCAGGATCAACGCGTGTGTCTGTTATAACTCCGTTCAAATTTGCGCCAAAAACTCCAAGTTTAAAAAGAATATAACCAATGCCTCCAACAAAAAAAACTGTTCCCAAAAGTTTCATATTAAGTTTGGCTTGCTTGTTAATAATGGCGAATAAGCCAAGAATAGATGCAAAAATTGCGAGTAAAGTGGGAATAGAAAATAGGAGGTATGTATATTTGCTTACAGTAAGTTTAGTATAATTTTTTGCAAAACCCGTTAATGCAGAGCCGTTCTGATGGAAAGCCATCCAAAAGAAAATAACAATAATAAAAACTAAGATTAGTGCTATCACTCTGTCTCTTGTTTGCTTAGGTGTAAGTTCTACATAGTCAGCAGATTGAACCTTATCAGCTTGGCGGTAATCAGCTTCTTTGTAATGTTTTCTGAAAGCTATAAAAATGGCAATGGAAATGGCAAGAGTTATAACTGAAAAACCAAATCCCCAATGATAGCCAGCAGATAATGAATGAATGTAATCTGTAGCAAAAAGATGAATGTCGGTATAATGCGAATTTTGTGCGGCGGCAGTAATAATCTGCATTTTATCATCATCGATAGCTTGTCCGCTGATGATGTTATTTGCAATTTTTGGAATGGCATTATTATAAATAAAACCATTGCTCTCCATTATATAATTTTTTATTGTACGAGCCACATGAGGAGCGAACATGGCTCCAATATTTATTCCCATGTAGAAAATGTTGAAGGCAGCATCATGAAGTTTTTTCAAGCCTTGGCTTTCGTAAAGATTGCCCAGAATAACTACGAGATTGCCTTTAAAAAGACCAACTCCAAGAGAAATTACTGCCAGTGAAATATATACGGGCATTGGATTGGTGCCCACAGGAATTGCTAAAAGCCCGTATCCAAGAGCCATAATTGCAATACCAATATTCACTGTTTTTCCATAACCAAGCCATCGGTCGGCAATGATTCCTCCAAGCAAGGGAGCAAAATAAATTCCTGCCAAGAAAATGCCATAAAGTTGATAGGCTCTTGTCTCATCCCAGCCAAAATGGTCTTGAAGAAACAGAGTAAAAATTGCCAGCATGGTATAATAACCAAACCGCTCGCCCATATTCGAGAAGAATAGAACGTAAAGCCCTTTAGGATGTCCTTTAAACATAATGTAAATATTAGTTAATAAATAATTGCTTGTCGTTGCACAAAAAATGCATCAGGCAAATGTATAAAAAAAACTTATGAAAAATAAAATGCTTGTTTACATTCATAAATCTCAAGGTTTTCTTTTCTTATTACATCAAAGTCAATGGTTTTTCTTATTATATTTGCCTTGCAGATTAAACTTTTTGAAATAATAAAACTTTCGCTTTTGCTAATCTATCTGTTAACCTATTTCCCCTTTTTTTGTCAAGTTTAGTTCCGATTTATATTCTGATTTAGGTTCTTCTCCTAAAAATAATTCAAGTTCTTTTTTGTCGTTAAAACCACTAACTTTTTGTTTGTAAGTCGATGCTATTTTAGGATTTTCAATTTCAATTCTTCTGTTTTTGCTGATGTTTAAAAATTCTTCTTCTTGGTCAATTCCTAAAAAACAGCGATTGGCTAAATTGGCTGCAATACCTGTGGTGCTACTACCAGCAAATGGGTCTAAAATCCAAGCGTTGGGTTTGGTGGAAGCCAAAATTAAACGAGTTAACACCGCCAAGGGTTTTTGTGTGGGATGTTTACCACAACTTTTTTCCCATGGAGCAATGGCAGGCAGTTTCCAAACATCTTTCATCTGCTTGTTGCCATTCAATTGCTTCATTAATTCGTAATTATAATAATGAGGAATTTTCCCGCTTTTTCTAGCCCAAATAATTTGCTCTGTTGAATATGTAAAGTAACGACACGAAAAGTTTGGTGGAGGATTGCTTTTTTGCCAAGTAATGACATTTAAAATTTTAAAACCCAATTCATTAAGAATTTGTCCTACTGAAAAAATGTTGTGCATCGTTCCACTTATCCAAATGGTTGCATCATCTTTCATTTTTTCACGCACCAACTTTAGCCATTTGCGGTTGAAATCATTTACCTGTTCAAAGCCTTCTGATTTATCCCATTTGCCTTTGTTTACGCTAACTATTTTACCGCTTTGAATAGACAAGCCATTGTTGGATAAAAAGTAAGGCGGATCGGCAAAAACCATATCAAACTTATGGTCAAACTGAGGCAAAAGAGCCATTGTATCTCCGTGAAGAAGAAAGAAATTTTTATCGTATGATTTGAAAAAAGGTTTAAGCATTTACTATTGGCGAAAATAAAGAATTATATTCTAGTAAACTATAAACGATTAACCGATCATTAAATCCTTCTGTGTAATCAATCCATCTAACCAACAAATTTTGATTTTTATAATCTACCGTACAATCAATTTCAACAGCTAACCCCATATAATTCCATTTCTGAATATCATTAAATTTTTTCAAATAAGACAATAACAGATTTATTTTACCGCCTTTTTGATTTGTACCATGTGCATCTATTTTCATAATAACGATTATTTATTAAATTCATTACCTTTGAACAAAGATAGTCTTTTTTAATTAAAACACACAATAAGTGTCTTTTTATTTTATGAATAATTCTATATTAGAAAATTTCGGACAACAACTTAAAAAGTTAAGGATTGAAAAAAACTTAACACAAGAACAATTTGCTAAAAAGTGTGGATTACATAAAAATTATATTGGTATGGTTGAAAGAGGCGAACGAAACCCTTCCTTAATTAATATTGAACTCATTGCGAAAGGCTTAGAAATTTCTATTTCTGATTTAATGAAATTTTGAGTTGTTCGGGATTTCCGAACAAATCAAAATCATATCAAATTTATGCTCAAATTGTGGCAACAATTCAAAGGTATCTCCTTTTAAAAGATAAAAATTTTTGTCGTTGGATTTGAAGAAGGGTTTAAACAATTTCCTTTTGAAATTTATTTCTAATTTCTTTCTTAATCAACCAATCATTTAACTCTTCTAAAAATTTTAATTCATCTTCGGATACAAAATAAGAATGTACATTTTGATTTCTTAAAAATTCCAGTGTTACCATCCATTTAGTTTTTTCTTCTTTCCCTCCACTAATTTTTTCTTCACCTGGTTTTGTATAATCTTTTTCAAAAACATCTTGCCAATTCTTTACTGCAATTGCTCTATAAGCAATTATATTTATACAATCCCATGGTTCAACTTCATCTTCTTCGTTTTCAATGACTCTGTTTTTTTTAGTTGCCAAAGCAACAGCGTCATCACCAGTTTGAGGAGGAACACCTTTTTTAAACCACATTTTGCCAAACTTATCCTCAAGTTTAACTTTGAAATCATTGTTGAAAAAAGTTTCTATGTCTCTAATAATTGCAAAAGCCCTATCATTATTTTGTTTTTCTTGTTTTTCAATGTAATCATCTAAACCATCTGGATTAAATTCTTTATGGGTATCTCTTACAATTTTTTGAAATGTCCTCCAATATTTATTTTCTCCAGGACCACCATAAGCCTTTTTTAGTTCTTCCCTATGTTCTAGATTTATTTCCTTAACAAAAATGATAATAGGATCTATGTAGCTTTTTGCTTCTTCAATAATCTTATTAATTGAGGTTTTCTTTGAATCTATTAATTTTCTTTCTTCTAAAAAATTCAATATATCGCTTAAAAGAAGTATAAAACCATAAACACCTCTATTGATTAAGATGATACCTTCAGATTCTTTATCCCACTCTTCTTTTATATTTATCGATAAATATTCAAAGCCTTTTGAAAGAAAATCTTTTAATCGATCATAAGTAAAATCTATATCTCCATTATAAAATAGTCCTATTTCTTCAATTTTACTTTTTGAAACCTTACCCAGAAACTTACTTCTTTTAAGTGCATTTGTTATTAATTGTAAAGTGATTGTTTTTACGTCTTCGCCAATAGATATTTTACCATAAAGAGGAGAATTTCTGTCTTCCCCTAAATAAATAGAAATTCTTGAACAAAGAGCTTTATGTTGCTCCAAAAAATTATCAGAAGTCCAAAGTAAATCAGCATTTAAAGTGTTTCTTAAGTCTTTAGAAACAGCTTTTTGATTTTCATTTATTTGCATGAAAAGTTGAACCTGCTCATCTCTAGAAAGATTAACAAAAGCAACAATGGGTATTGTATTTTTGTTCTTGTATTCACTATTTGAATAACCATACAACCTATGTTGCCCGTCAATTATATATGCAGATTTATATTTTTTTGGTAAATGTAGAATGCCAATATCTGAAATAGTATTTGCTACTTGAGTATTAGCTGGTTCAAAATGACAATTTTTAGCATCAATACTAATAACTATTGAATTTGGAAAGTAACCACCATTTTCAATAAACTCATTAACAGACTTAAGTCTAGATTTTTTAATAAGTCTTTGGTATGTTGGCATCATATTAACATTTGCCTTGTTTCTATGTAAAACATATCCAATTTTTAATAAATTTTCAGGTTCAGTTGCAAAAGAATAATAAATGTGTCCACCCATTTTTCCTCTTACAGCAGGTATCTTATTCTCCATTTCTGGAATTTCTTGTCCTTCAAAAATATTTCCTAGAAATTGATATCTACTCGCACTACCTAGCTGGGAATGTAATTGAAAGAAATATTCTATATTTTCATCATTTAGATGTACGCCATTAAGTTTTTTTAATCTATCTAAATCCTCATCGGATATAGTTAGATTCTTTGTTGCAAGAATGAATTTAAACTTATATTTAGTTCTTGGAAACAATGCTTGAATTGATTTTCTCAACCCTTCAATAATTCCAATGTAACTTTCAAGTTCTTTCTTAAAATCGCCTCTTTTATTCGTTTCGGAACTTTTACATTCGACAATCAAAATAGTTTCATCATCCTTTGCAAATACATCTAGTTGTTTTGATTGATTAGGGTTGTTTTTATCATATGGTAAACTAAAATTTCTGTCTTTATTTAAAAACTTATATCCCATTAAAGCAAACAAAGACCATACTTCATCCTCAAAAGCTAAATCAATATTTTTTGATTTACGAACTCGAATAGAATTTTTAAACTCTTTATCAATTTCCCACCCCTCAGAAAGATACTTTTCTCTTTCAGAGGGATTAATACTTTCTGTTAAATCCTCCTTTCTCTTTTGCTTGATTAATTTGTTGATTTCATTCTCACCAACTAATCTTCCTAGTAATTCTATTCTTGTATTTTCATTCATACGTTAAACAATATTGTTTGTAAAATATTTTCCTTTAACATCTCCAAATTCAACAAATAATCTGCTTTATCAAAGTATTCTCTCAAAGGTTTTAAGGTTGATTTCCAACCAGCACCATCGGTAATCCAAATAAATTCAATGCCTTGTTTGTTCCAATAGCGGTTCATTTCAATGTATTCGGTTGCAGTAGATTTTAATTTTGAGCCACCGCCACCATAAAAATTACATTCTATAAAAAATAATTTTCCTTTATTATTTATCGCAAAATCCAAGTTTCTCGATGACTTATCTACAACAACATCAATATTCCATTCGGCTTTTATTTTTTTAGCATTTGCCTGTCTCATATATTTAAAACCCAAATTATTACAAGTATCATCAACAAATTCTTCAACCAAATTTTCCATCAATGTTCCACCTCTGTTTTTTCTGCCGTTGCTATCCAAACCAACTTCTACACCAGTTGCATAATCAACCAAATTTTTAACTTTTTTGTCTTTTAAAATTTTGCCAATTCCAGAATTTACTATGAAATAGGCTAATTCTTTACATTCTTCATCGCTTAGTTTTCCTTTGGTAAAAGAATATTTTTTGTAAATAAAATTTTTGGTGTCGGTAAGTATGTCCACCGATTTTTCACGAACTGCAATAAGCGTAGGGAAAGCTTTAACCACTTGAGGGTATTGCTTTATGAGTTGGTACGCTTCTGTTTCTATATCTTCTTTGCCAATTAAATAGTTTAATAAATTCAGCTCTTTTTCAATTGGTTCAATGTTTCCAAACACTTTAGCCCAATTTACAAAGTAATTCCAACGGGTAATTTTTACTTTAAAGCTTTGCGTAATCTTTACGAAAAGCTCATCTTCATTTTTTAGATTAAGCAGTTTGCAAAGCCTGTTCATAGTTGTAATTTGTAATTAATAGTTCGTTTAATTCTCCCCTTTTTTCTGGGTTTGCATTAATACTTCTTCGTGCTTTGACTCTAGAGATAGAAAATTCAGCATAAATATCGTCAAAAAAATTATTGTTAGAAACTTTGTCTTTTACATCCGAATTGCTCAACATCCAAGTGTGATCTAATGAGTCAAGTTTTGAACAAAAATCTCTCAGCCTTATTTGTTCTTCGTCATTAAAATCATCTTTAGCATACGAATTAAAACTAGAAGTGTTGTGCAATGGCTTATAGGGAGGATCAAAATAAAAAAGTGTGTTATCACCAGTAAAATTTATTGTTTCTTTATAGTCGCCACAAAGAATCTCAACTCTTTGTAACGCTTTGCTAACGGCTAAGATATTCTCAGCATCACAAATTAAAGGGTTTTTATAAGAGCCAATTGGCACATTAAACCCATTGCTTTTATTCACGCGGTAAAGCCCGTTAAAGCAAGTGCGATTTAAAAAAATAAACAAAGCTGCTTGAGTGCTTTTTTCGGTTTTACGGGTGTTATATAATTCTCGTTTTTTGTAATAATATTCTTTCTTTTCTGCTTCTTTTAAGTTTAAGGAATGATAATCATTTTGTAAAATTTCAAGAATTGAAATAAGTTCTTTTGGATTGAAAGCAATTGTTTTATAAGTATTTATCAAATCTTCGTTAATGTCATTAATTACCGCTTTTTCTAATTTTGGAAAATTGTTCAACATCCAAAACAATACCGCACCACTTCCAACAAATGGTTCGATATAAGTGAATTTATTTTTCAAAATATCGGTTGGCAAAGCCTTTTCAATGTCATTGATGAGCTGGGTTTTTCCACCTGCCCATTTCAAAAACGGTTTCACTATTTTATTATCCATTATGTTTTATAATTCTCTTTTGTTACGAATGCAAATTTAGACTTTTTTCTCTGATTAAATCTTTGATTTCTTTTACAGCTTTAATAGCATTTTTGATAACTTAATTTCGGTTTTACAAAATCTTCAAAATCCAAAACAATTTCTTCGTTTTGATACATTTCTTTTGCTCTTGAAACTGCTTCATCAATATTTTTTGCTTCAATCTCAACAATTCTGGATAGAAATTCATGAGCCTCAATTTCTGAGTGTGGCCACAAATCTTAAAGGGTTTATTAATAAATCAAGAGCATCGATTATATCTGTGCATACAATATCAGCATTTAAAACAGAATTTATCGATGCTCCTTCTTTTTGAATTACCGCTATTCCAATGGAGGCATTTTTTAACATCAGGGCATCATTTGATCCGTTGCCAATGGCGATTACTTTTTGTTTACCAAGTTTAGTGATGTATTGTAGCTTTTGCCACGGCTGATTATCTCCAATGAGAACTGAACATTCGCAACGGATTTCTTTCAGATTTTCCTGAGCCTTACCAAATGTATCGGCAGTAATCACGTGAATATTAATTCTATCTGCTAAAACATTCAATTTTTCTTTTACTTCAGGAATCAAAACTCCATCTATGGCAAGCGTACCATTATAATCCAGCACAACATGTTCTGCCTGTATCGGTTTATTGCCGGGTATCTCAATTATTATCATTCACTAAGGTTTCAAATTTTATCTGTTTTTGAAAGCATTAATTCCAGCAAATTTTGCAGCTGAACCCAATTGTTTTTCAATACGCATTAACTGGTTAAATTTTTCAATACGTTCGCTGCGGCAACCGCTACCAGTTTTTAAATGTCCAGCATTTACGGCAACAGTTAGGTCGGCAATAAAGCTATCGGCAGTTTCACCGCTTCTGTGGGAAACAAAACAGTTATAATTATTGCGATATGCAAGTTCAATGGTTTCCAATGTTTCTGAAACTGTTCCTATTTGGTTCAGTTTGATTAAAACACTGTTTGCTGCTTTTTGTTCAATTCCTTTGGCAAGAATGGCTTTATTGGTGCAGAACAAATCATCACCTACAATTTCAATTTTGTTCCCAAGTATAGAAGTAAGATTTTTCCATCCTTCCCAATCGTTTTCGGCTAAACCATCTTCAAGCAAGATTATAGGATATTGTTTAGTCCAACTTTCCCAGAGTTTAATCATATCATCGCTTGAAATTAGTTTTTGAGTGCTTTTAAAAAATTTGTATTTGCCATTTTCCCACATTTCACTTGTTGCTGGGTCTAAGCAAATGCTAACATCATCGCCTGGTTTATATCCAGCTTTTACGATACCTTCAAGAATCATTTCAACCGCTTCTTCATTCGATTTCAAATCGGGAGCAAAACCGCCTTCATCACCTACGCCAGTGCTTAATCCTTTGGATTTTAATACAGATTTTAATGAGTGAAAAACTTCTTCACCCATTCGAATGGCTTCGGTAAAAGAGGGAGCATTATGTGGAGCTATCATAAATTCCTGAAAATCTACTGTATTATCGGCATGACTTCCACCATTAATCACATTCATACATGGAACAGGCAATATGTGAGCATTTGTACCTCCTAAATATTGATACAAAGGAATGTTTTGGCTGAATGAGCTCGCCCGTGCAAAAGCCATTGATACGCCAAGAATCGCATTAGCACCGAACTTTGTCTTGTTTGGTGTTCCGTCAAGCCCAATTAATAAATAATCCAGTTCACGTTGCGAATGAAAGCATTTGCCCTCCATTTCTTTTGCAATAATTGAATTTACATTCTCCACAGCTTTTAAAACGCCTTTGCCTCCATAGCGTTTTTTATCGCCATCGCGTAATTCGCAGGCTTCACGTTCGCCTGTTGATGCGCCGCTTGGAACCATTGCTGTTGCTATTGTTCCGTCTTCTAATTTTATGTTGACTTCAACCGTAGGATTGCCGCGGGAATCAAGAATTTCTAATGAAGTTACTTATTTAATTTTCATTGTTTTTTGAATTAAAATTGTTCATTTTAAATATATTGTATTGTCAAAGTTCAATGTTAGGTTGTTTATTCAAATTAACAAAAAATGAGAAATATAAAACTACTAAAACTGTTACAAAACCACTGATAATAAATGTTGCACTTGCTCCAAAGTTAAACCATATCAGCCCAGCTATTGAGCTTGCCAACATTGTGAAAATGCTCTGAAAACCTGAATATGTGCCGATTGCCGTGGCTGTGTCTTTTTTATCGGATATATTGCTTATCCATGCTTTTGAAATTCCTTCGGTTGCAGCTGCATAGATTCCATAAAGAAAAAATAATGCTGAGATAGAGTAAAGATCACTAAAATAGCTCATCCCAAAATATACAATAGCAAAAACTATTAACCCAAAAACAAAAATTTTCTTTAATCCAATTTTATCTGCAAGAATACCTATTGGAAAAGAAAACAATGCATACACAAGATTGTAAAAAATATAAACACCTATTACCAAAGTGTCATCAAGTCCTGCTTGTTTGGCTTTAAGTAAAAGAAAAACATCAGAGCTATTGAATAATGTAAATACTAAAAGTCCAACAACGACTTTACGATAAGCCAAAGGACTTGTTTTCCAATAATTGAGGAATGAAAAAAATGAAGTTGTTTTTTTTACCAATTGAGCTGGCTTGTTTTTATCTTTAATTAGTAGTGTAGTTAAAACAGCAATAAGCCCAGGAATGAACGCAATAAAAAATAGAGTTTTATATTGATGAGGATAAAAATAAAGAAAAAGTAAAGCTAAGGAAGGCCCTAATACTGCACCCAATGTATCCAAACTTCGATGAAAACCAAAGATTTTTCCTTTTGTTGCCGGTGTTGCTTCGTCTGATAAAATAGCATCACGTGCTCCTGTGCGTATTCCTTTACCAAAACGGTCGATGGTTCGTGCAAAGAATATCCAAAGTGGAAAAACGAATAAAGCCATCATTGGTTTTGAAATAGCGCTAAGACTATAACCTATTTGAACAAAAGGAGCGCGTTTCCCTGAATTATCAGAAAGTTTTCCGAAATATCCCTTACTCAGTCCTGCTGTGGCTTCTGCAATACCTTCAAGAATTCCGATAAGAACAATTGAAAAGCCAATGGTTCTTAAATAAATCGGTAAAACAGGGTAAAGCATTTCGCTTGCAGTATCGGTAAATAAACTTACTAACGACAAAACCCAAACTGTTTTTGTTATGTATTTCATATTTCAGTATTTCTAATTTTCATTTGATTAATATATTGAGATGACATTTAGATGTCCCAACATATTAAAATTCCTATTAATGCAGCTGCTATCATATCGCTTGGATAATATACCCCATTGGAAACACGGCTATACAATACCTGTCTTGTCCTAAAAAAAGTTTACACATTTTATTTCATAATCCTGTTACAAATTTACACATTTATTTTAATCCTAAATACAATTTACTCTTTTTATACCCCTCTTTGTGGAGTGGAACGTAGCGGAACGGAACAAAGAGGGGTATAAAGTCATTAATAAACCTCCTCTATGGCCTTTTCTTCCTTTTTGGAATAGTAATTTTTCCATCTTCGTTTTAATTCTCCAGACTTAAAAGCAAGTCCGTTCATGCTCTGTTCCATAAAGCCAAATACGTGTTCTACTCTCACTCTTGTTTTAGATTTTTGTTTATCAGTCAGAGTTTTTCCTCTGTATCCTTTTTCGTGTACTTTATTTTTAAGCCGATACTTTTTTTATTACTTTCTTCTGCTTTTCTGCAGTATAAGCACAATCTGCATATAATGGTTGCCCTTTGTCGCTTTTATCCAGCAAATTATCTAAGGGCTAAGAGTCATGCACAGAAGCATCTTTAACTGCAAACTTCTTAATATGAGTTTTAAAATCCGCTAAAGTCCTTTATTATTTTTTTCAACAGTAGATTTTCCACATCAAACTTTTTATTTTCTATCTGCCGACAAGGCAATGCCAAAAGAGAAGTGCCAGTGAGAAAGGCAGATTCATAATAAGATAATTCAGCAAGATTTATTGCTTTTTTAATAAATTTGATATTGTTGGCGTTTAAGTAGTTAATAAGATTTCTGCGAGTAATTCCCAAAAGAATATCGGCGTCGGGGGGAGAAAAAACGATATCATTTTTTATGAAAAAAATATTTGAACGGCTGCCTTCAGTAATTTCTCCTTTACGATTTACCAACAGAGTTTCAAAGATTTTATTCTTTTGAATAATTTTATCAGCACTTTCGCGTAGAGACAGATTATATAATTTGGCATTCTGCATATCTCTTTCGGCATGCTGAAAGTTAAGCTTTACACCCTTTTTGTACTGTTGAAAATCAGGATAATGATGTGGAATAAAAAATACTAAATAAACATTTTGTTGTGGAAAAATATCGAATCTAATATTTCCAATGACGACATTATTTTCATGGATAAATTGCTGTATTTCTGACCAATTAATAAAATTTTCGATGGTAAAATCAGGAAAGGCCATTAGTAAAGAATCATGCATTCTTTCGCTATGATCTTGGAAAGATGATTTTCCATATTTTATGTTAATAACCTCATAAACAGAGATATAATTATCGAATAAATAAAACGGGAAAGTGGAGATAGGTTCCATTTTCCCGTTTCGGATATAATATTTTATATCTTGGCGTAGCAGCATCAGAAGAGTTTTTTTGGGAGAAGCAATTTACATTTCCTCCATCATTTCGTCAGTCAACTCTAGATTGTGAAATACATTCTGAACATCGTCATCTTCTTCGATAATATCAATAAGTTTCATAACTTTTTTAGCATCTTCGAGCGAAAGTGTTTCAGTGTTCACTGGAATTCTTTCGAGATTAGCTCCTTCAGTTTCAATTTTCATGGA
Source organism: Bacteroidetes bacterium CG2_30_33_31 (assembly GCA_001872625.1). Classification (GTDB taxonomy): domain Bacteria; phylum Bacteroidota; class Bacteroidia; order Bacteroidales; family UBA1556; genus UBA6267. The sequence continues at coordinate 15,096 of MNXP01000033.1, read as the reverse complement.
GTCGAGTTTCTTCATCATATTACCAAAGTCTTCCATAGCGGTGGTAACGGTAATTATTCCATCTTCATTTTCTATTTCTTCGGCACCAGCATCAATAAGCTCAAGTTCGAGTTCATCCATATCGATATCTTTTGCTGGAAAAGTAAAGATTCCTTTGCGTTCGAAAATAAAACTAAGACTGCCATTTTTGCCAAGATTTCCGCCATATTTATTGAAATACGAACGCACATTGCTAACAGTTCTTTGCAAATTGTCGGTGGTACATTCTACAAACACCGCAATGCCATGAGAGGCATAGCCTTCATAAGTAACTTCCGAAAAACTCTTGCTGTCTTTGTCGCTGGCCTTGCTTATAGCACGTTGCACATTTTCTTTAGGCATATTTATACCCTTGGCATTGGCAATAGCTAATCGCAAGCGAGGATTCGACTCTTCGTCGGTGCCACCTTCTTTCACCGCTACCGTAATATCTTTGATGACCTTGGAAAACATCTTCGAACGTTTGGCATCAATAGCACCTTTTTTTCTCTTTATGGTTGACCATTTGCTATGACCTGACATAATAATTTCTATTTATAAATTTGATAAAATATTAGATGGCAAAAGTACAAATTTTTGTTCTTACACTCCTACTATTCAAAGCCATTATTCTATCTTTTTATCATGCTCATAATATTTACAAATCTTTAGCTCTTTTTTTTATCTTTGCTACCTTAATAATTCATAGGATTTATGACGACAGCTTACAGCAAAAATACCATAAAGGTAATTGATAAGAATTTTGAAATATTTATTCATAATTCAGAAATTGAATCAGCAATTAAAAATGTTGCTGATAAAATTAATATCGATTATTCGGGCAAAAAACCATTGTTTATTGTAATACTGAATGGAGCTTTCATGTTTGCTGCTGACTTGATGAAAAATCTTAATATAGACTGTGAAGTTTCATTTGTAAAATTATCTTCATATCAAGGTACAAAATCCACCGAAAAAGTTAAAAAAATTATCGGCTTAAATGAATCTATTGTAGGCAGAAATATAATTATTGTAGAAGACATAATCGACTCTGGCATCACAATGGAGAATCTTTTGCAAGAGATGAATCTGCTCAAACCAAGCGATATCAAAATTGCCACCCTACTATTTAAGCCTGCTGCTTTCCAAAAAGATTTTAAAATCCACTATATCGGATTAGATATTCCTAATGATTTCATTGTAGGCTATGGACTTGACTACGATGGTTATGGAAGAAATTTACCAGATATTTACAAATTAGTTGAATAATTAAAGGTTATAATTATGTTGAACATAGCAATATTCGGCCCTCCAGGTGCTGGAAAAGGAACACAATCGAAGTTTCTGATGGAAAAATACAACCTCACATATATTTCTACTGGAGATATTTTAAGAGTTGAGATAGCTGAAAATAGTGTCCTTGGTCAGAAGGCAAAAGACGTTATTGCTGCTGGAAAATTGGTGTCAGACGATTTGATAGTTCAAATAATTGAAAAAAGAATTATCAGCGAAAAAAAAGACGGAATATTATTTGACGGTTTTCCACGCACCGTTGTGCAAGCATATATTCTTGATGGTCTGCTAATTAAACTCAATACATCGCTATCATTTATGCTAAGTCTTGAAGTGCCAAGAGAAGAGCTTATAAGCAGACTTGTTGATAGAGGAAAAGTTTCTGGCAGATCCGATGATAATGAAGAGGTAATCCTTAACAGATTGCAAGAATATGAAGATAAAACATTGCCCCTTAAAGAGTTTTATAAAGAAAGAGGTAAATTTATTGCCATTGATGGCGTTGGCGATATTAGCGATATCACCAAAAGATTGAGTAATGCTATTGATAAAACTCTAAAGCGAACTTATTTCAATATTGTGGTAACAGGAAAACCTGGCAGTGGACGCGGTACTCAAGCTAAAATGCTTGCCGATAAATATAACCTTGCATATATTTCTACTGGAAAACTTATGCGTCAAGAGATTCAAGAAGGGACAGCTCTTGGTAAAATTTGCCTGGGATATATGGATAATGGCGATTTAGTCCCCGACGAATATCCTATACGACTGATTGAAAGAGTTATACGCGAGAATCCACATGTAAATGGATATGTTTTCAAAGGATTTCCTCGAACTCTGGTGCAGGCATATATTCTCGATGGCTTGCTAAAAAAAATACACTCTAAATTGGATATAGCCATTGAAATGGATACTAAAACTTTGGTGGCAATTAAGCGACTTTCCGAACGTAGCAAAACCAATAAAGCGCGCTCTTATGATATGAGTACTGAGGTTATTATTCACAGATTGGAAGAATGGCAACAGACCATAAAAAGGGATGTTTCAACATTTTATTCTGACCAAAATAAGCTTGTAAGAATTGACGGAACTGGCGAAGACGATGCAGTATTTAAGGTTGTTGATGCCGAAGTTTCAAAATTAATTAATATATAAAATGTCGAGTTCCAATTTTGTTGATTACGTAAAAATATGTTGTCGTTCGGGAAAAGGCGGCAATGGCTCCACTCACATGAGACGCGAGAAATATGTTGCTCGTGGTGGTCCCGATGGCGGCGATGGTGGAAGAGGTGGCCATGTAATATTGAAAGGTAATGAGCAATTATGGACTTTGTTGCCCTATCGATATACCAAACATTTAAGAGCCGACCACGGCGGCGATGGTGGAAAGCAAACCAGCACCGGCGCCAATGGTACAGATATAATTGTGGAAGTGCCTTTGGGTACCATAATTCGTGATGTTGAAAGCGGCGAAATTGAAGGTGAAGTAACTTATCATGGCGAAGAATTAATTATAGTGGCAGGTGGGCGAGGAGGTCAGGGCAATGCTCATTTTAAAACACCAACTAACCAGACACCGCACTTTGCACAAACGGGTGAACCATCAGTAGAAGAATGGAAAGTATTGGAACTGAAAATATTGGCTGATGTTGGTCTGGTAGGTTTTCCAAATGCTGGCAAATCTACTCTCCTTTCAGTGGTCTCGGCTGCTAAACCCGAAATTGCTAATTATCCTTTCACCACATTAATCCCAAACCTCGGAATAGTTTCTTATCGTGATAACAAATCCTTTATCATGGCCGATATTCCAGGAATTATTGAAGGTGCTTCCGAAGGAAAAGGACTGGGATTGAGATTTTTGAAACATATTGAAAGAAATTCTACCTTGCTATTTATGGTGCCTGTTGATAGTAACGACATTAGCAAAGAATATAATATTCTGTTGAACGAACTCAAACAATTTAATGCCGAGCTGCTGGATAAAAGCAAACTGTTGGCTATTACAAAAATTGATATGCTTGATGCTGACATGCTCAATGAAATAGAAAAAACTCTTCCCAAGGATATCGAACATGTATTTATTTCTTCAATTAATGGAAATGGTATCACACAACTCAAAGATAAACTTTGGGATAAATTGAACGAAAAAGTAGATTGATGCTCGATTTATTAAATGATATTGACAAAAATATTTTTCTATTTATTAATGGCTTTCATAATTCATTTTTCGATTTTGTGATGTATTATGTGAGCAGCTCAACTCTTTGGATTCCTCTCTATATTTTTTTCGTTTTCCTACTTTATAAAGTTTACGGTTTTAAATTTTGGATTCCTTTACTCTTCATAATTATTGCTTTTTCTCTTTCAGATTACATCTCAGTTCACGCTTTTAAAAATGTTTTTCAAAGATTAAGACCTTGTCATAATCCTGAAATTTCGAACTTAGTGCATATAGTAAGAAATCATTGTGGAGGCGAATATGGTTTTGTGTCGTCGCATGCAAGCAATATGTTTGCTGTGGCAATATCTGTTTGGCTTTTCATAAAAAAGTTATATCCAAAATCGTTAATATGGCTTTTACTTTGGGCAAGTTTAATATCTTACAGTAGAATTTATTTAGGGGTTCATTTTCCAGCTGATGTAATCGTTGGAGGGCTTTTAGGTTCAGCAATGGCGTTTATTTGCTATAAAATTTTTGTAAAGATTTTCAAAAAAAGATTTTCGTCAGAGGCCTAAATTACAAAATTTCTTTTGCAGCCTTGCTATCTTCAATTAACTGAATTTTAAGTTCTTCAATATCATTAAAAGCCTTTTCCGCTCTTATTTTGCCAATAAGTTGAATTGTAAGAACTTCACCATAGATAGTTTTGTCAAAATCAAAGATATGAACTTCAATAGTTCTTTCATTAGATTTGAAAGTTGGTTTAAACCCAATATTTAACATTCCTTTGAGCCAGTGAAGCTTATATTTCACTCTCACAGCATACACTCCGTCGGCAGGCAAAAGTTTTAAATCGCTTCTCAGCATCAAATTAGCCGTAGGAAAACCAAGAGTGTGGCCGAGTTTATTTCCATGAATCACAGTTCCAGAAATTGTATAATCATATCCAAGAAGTTGGGCTGCCAATTTGGTATCACCTTGGCTCAAGGCTTGTCGTATTTTGGTGGAGCTTACAGCAATATTTTCAACATCTTGCTCTGGAATTCGCTCTACATCAATATTATACTTCTTCAATAAAATGGTAACATCTTCTCTTTTACCTTCATTAATTTTCCCAAAACTATGGTCGTAGCCAATCACCATGGCAGAAGTTTGTAGTTTGTCAATAAGGTAATTATGTATAAATTCTTCAGAAGTCAACTGCGAAAATTCGTAAGTAAAGGGAAGGAAAAGCAAAAAGTCTATTCCCATATTATTTAAGCGGGTAATTTTTTCTTCTCGAATTGTCAAAAGTTTTAGGCCTTTAATATTCTTCTGCAAAACTAATCTTGGGTGAGGTTCAAAAGTGATGACCATTGAAGGTCTGCTAAGAAATTTTGCTTTTGCTATCAATCTATCAATTATAACTTTGTGTCCACAATGAACACCGTCGAAAGTTCCAATGGTAACTACTGATTTCAGCAAGTTTACCTCTTCGATATCATTAAAAACTTTCATTTATGGATTTTTTTGACAAAATTATTTTGCTAATTATTATTCATTATTTCGGCAAGCACATTATTTGCCAAGCTGCTTGCTCCAATACGGAAGTAACTATTATTCATCCATTTATGACCAAGAACCTTTTCCAGAACCAACAAATAATTGAGAGCATCTTTAGCCTCTCTAATTCCGCCAGCAGGTTTAATTCCCACCATTTCGCCAGTACGCTCATAATTTTCTTTGATGGCCAGAAGCATCACATAAAATGCCTCAAGAGTGGCTGCTTTGGGAATCTTTCCTGTAGAGGTTTTTATAAAATCAGCGCCAGCAGCAATGGCAATTTCCGACACGTGTTTTATGGCTGAAAGACTTGGTATTTCGCCAGTTTCCAAGATAACTTTTAGATGAGTTTTTCCACAAACTTTCTTTATTTCACTTATTTCATTGAAAACAAAATCAAAATCGTTGGCTAAATATCTGCCGCGGCTAATTACCATATCAATTTCGTCAGCACCTTGCTCAACACAATATTTAACTTCAGCAATGCGCACTGATAGAGGCGATTGACCGCTTGGGAAAGCTCCTGCAACAATTGCTACATTTATACCAGTGCCCTTTAAAAGTCCTTTAGCTTGCGCTGTAAAAGGTGGATAAAAACATACAGCAGCCACATTTGGAATATCGAAACCATTATTTTTGAATTGACGAGCACTGCGGCAAATTTTCTCAATTTCAAATTCATTATTTGAGCCCTCCAAAGTTGTAAGGTCGATGCAGCTAAGGGCTAATCTTAATGCTTCGCCATTATTTAGGCTGGCAAAATTCTGAGCTAAAATCTTATCTAACTCAGATCTAACAAACTGTTCATCAATAGTTTGAAATGATGGAATCTTCATAAAAATATTTTTTATTTTACCAATGAATATATGTTTTCCCAGCGTTGGGAGTCCATTTTAGCGCCAATTACTTCAATCACATTTCCAGCTACAATAGAACCTATTTCGAGACATTTATCGAAAGGCAATTCTTTAGACATTCCGTAAAGAAAACCAGATGCGAAAAGATCACCTGCTCCGGTGGTGTCAATGCTATTAGCTTTAATAACTCCAGCAGTATAAATTTTGCCATCAGTTTTTACCATAGAGCCTTTGCTACCAATTTTTACAACGGCAATATGCACCTTATCAGCAATTTTATGAAGTGCATTTGTTGGCTCCATGCCAGTAAAAGCTTTTGCTTCTTCTTCGTTGGCAAACACTATATCCACATTTTCGACAATTTTTTTTAAAAAATCGAGGTTATCTTCCACCACATTATAAGAAGCCAAATCGATGCTTACTTTGCATCCAGCGGCCTTAGCAAATTTAATGGCAGTTTCTATGAGCTCGTGATTTTGAACGAGATAGCCCTCAATATGAAAGATATCGTATCCAATAAACATCTCATTGGAGAGGTCGGAGGCAGAGAGTTCAACGGCTGCACCGAGATAAGTGGCAAAGGTTCGCTCTGCATCAGGACTCACAAGGGCCACAGCCAATCCAGAGCGAGTTTTGCTTGATAGCAATTTTGAAGAAATGCCACTATTTTTTAAGTCATTTTTAAAAAATTCACCCATCTCATCTTCTCCTACTTTACCGATAAATGCGGCTTCAACACCAAGTTTCGCCAAGCCATGAACCGTATTTGCTGCGGAACCGCCAGAAGCCATAGATTTTTCAAATTTTGATGATGCTTGCATTACAGAGTCGGCAGTTTCAAAATCAACAAGTTGCATGCTTCCTTTTGGTAAATTAAGCTTTACCAAAAAATCGTCCTTATCTATTCTGGTCATTATATCCACAAGGGCATTGCCCATTCCTAAAACTCTCATATTTATATTGTTATGTTACTATTCCCGATTAACATTCGGATTTAAATTGTGTTATTGTATTTTGCCTTTACAGATTTCTGACGGCGTTTAAAATATCATATTAACTTGAAAGAGGATTTTTATTTGAGCGGTACAGGAAAAATCCTCCCAAAATAATCATAGGTATCGAAAGCCATTGACCCATATTAAGGAGCATTCCTTGTTCAAATTCCACTTGATTATTTTTTATAAATTCTATAAAAAATCTAAGTCCAAAAGCAAGAATCAAAAATATGCCTACAATTTTACCTTGAGGTGTATTTTTACCTTCTTTTTTATATAGAAACCATAGAAGAATAAAAATCAAAAAGTAGGAGATTGATTCATATATTTGTGTTGGATGTTTAGGAATAGTTTCGTGATTTCTCTCGAAAACAAATCCCCATGGCAGGCTTGTCTCATGACCATAAATCTCTGAATTCATAAGATTGCCAAAGCGTATGAAAGCAGCTGTGAGAGCAGTAGGAACAGCAATTCTATCTAAAGTCCAAAGGTAGCCACGTTTGTATTTCCTCACATAAATAATGAGTGCGAGCAAAATACCCAAAGTGCCACCATGCGAGGCTAGGCCACCATGCCAAACTTTAATCATTTCGGAAGGATTGGCGAAGTAATATGCTGGTTCATAAAATAGAATATGTCCCAATCGTGCGCCAATGACTGCTCCCAAAAGAACAAACATGGTAAGCTTATCAACTTCCTCTATATCAAGTCCTTCGCGTTCATAAAATTTCTGAACCATATAATATGAAATTAAAAAACCACCTGCAAAAAGTAGCCCGTAATATCTTATCTGCAAGCTCCCAATTTCGAAAAGTGTGGGGCTGACATTCCAGTGTATAAAATCTAATATTCCCATGCTGCAAAGCTAAATGTTTTTCTTTTTGTGCTTAGGTATTTTTTTGGAAGTGCTTATTAGTTTTTTTGACTGTTTGTCTTTAACCTGTCAAACATTTTATCCGACCAAGGGCTGATTTAATTTATAAATTCTACGCTAATCACCATTTACCGAGTTTTGGCGTTCATTCACCTAAAAGTTTTAGTTAATTTTTACATTGCTTGTAGTTTTGTCGAATAAATTATTAATTTTAACCCTATGAAACAAAATTATGATGGTGAAAAATTTGGAAATGAAAATCTTTCCAAGCACAAGCACACAGCCACAAGCAGAATTCTTACTGCCATATTATTTATTCTTGCTGGCTCTATATTAATTGCCGAACGAACTGGCGCAATTTCTAATGAAGTATTTCATTTTATTTTCAACTGGCAGATGCTGCTAATTGCTTTGGGTATTGTATCATTTTTTAAAAAAGGCAGCTCCGTTGGTGGAATGATTATGATTCTTATTGGCACTGTGTTTCTGATTCCAGAATATATACAGATTCCTTTCAACACTCAGCAACTGCTTTGGCCAGCAATTTTAATCTGTGTAGGATTCATAATTCTATTTAAAGGATTAGGAAATGCAGGTCCAAATTTCACAAAGCGCTATTCTAAAGGAACATACGACGATATTGATATTGTAGATGCCAATCATATTTTTGGTGGTGGCGATTATCATATCTCAAGTGAGAACTTCAAAGGAGGAAGAATAAATGCTATTTTTGGCGGAGGCAAATATGATTTTCGAAATGCAAAACTTGCTCCTGGAATTCAATATTTGGATGTATCAATGATTTTTGGTGGTTTGGAAATAAATATTCCTGCTGACTGGAATGTGAAGGTTGAAGTGGATTCTATTCTTGGTGGTTTTACTAATAAATCTGATGGTTTTGTAAGACCATCGGAAGCGGCAGCAGGGCAATTAGTTATAAAAGGCGTAGCTATTTTTGGTGGCGGAGAAATAAAAAGATATTAATTTTAAAGATGAGAAATCCATTTCTACAAAACCCCATAAGGATACTGCTATATGCAGCATGGTGGATACTGCCTGGCAGTATCCACTCTTTTGTGCTATGGAAAACTTATAATCTGCCGCTTCCAAGTGTGATTTTAGACGCCACAATTTCGTTTATTATTTTAGCTATTATTGCTTTAAGTCTCTGGTACATGGTGAAATATAGTAATGTTGATATTAATTTATGGCCAAAAATTCTTCAGAATCACTTGCTGGCAATGGGAGTAGTTTTTTTAATTTGGACGGCAAGCAGTTATGGAATTTTAGGACTTCTGATAACAGACTTCAGCAACATATTTTATGAAAGCCTTTTATGGAGATTTCTTCTCTTTTTACCAGTTTATCTTTTGATAGTTTTTAGTTATTATTTATTCGCCTACATGGGAAAAGTCAAAGACCAAGAGTTGCAACAAACAAAAATGGAAATATTAATCAGAGAAGCAGAGTTCAATACATTAAAGGCTCAGATTAATCCTCATTTTCTTTTCAACAGTCTAAATTCAGCCTCTTCTTTAACTATTTCTAATCCCATCTTGGCAAGAGAGATGATAATAAATATCTCAGATTTTTTTCGATTTACACTACTCTCGAGCAAAAAACCATACATTAGCCTTGCAGAGGAGTTAGAACATTCACTTTTATATTTGGAAATTGAGAAAGCGCGTTTTGGCGATAAAATTCAGGTTGAATGTGTTTTGCCAGAAGAGCTAAGATTGATTGATGTGCCTTCTCTTATTCTCCAGCCTATCGTGGAAAATGCTGTAAAACATGGAGTTTATGAAAGTTCAAAGGACATTAAAATAAGCTTTATGTTTGAAGATATTGGAGATAAATTAAAAATTATAATTGCCAATGAAATAGATAATAACGCTGGCAGTCCAAAAAAAGGAACTGGCACTGGACTTAAAAATGTAGCTTCACGGCTACAAATCGCCTTCGGCACCGACGATTTACTTAAGACAGAAAAGACGTATAAGGAATTTACTGTTACACTGTGGATTCCCATCAAAAGCATTGAAAAATCAAATGAATAAGCATGAAAGAAAAAATAAAGATATTGTTAATCGATGACGAAGAGCCTGCAAGAATTTTGATAAAAAATTATTTGGAAAAACATGATGATTTTGAACTCGTTGGTGAATGCGAAGATGGTTTTCAAGGTGCTATAAAAATAAAAGAATTGAAACCCGACTTGGTAATTCTCGATATTCAAATGCCTAAACTCAATGGTTTTGAGATGCTCGAACTTATTGATAATCCACCAAGAATAATCTTCTCTACGGCTTATGACGAATTTGCTCTAAAAGCTTTTGAGTTTGGCGCTGCCGATTATCTTTTGAAACCATTTTCACAGAAAAGATTTGATAAAGCTCTCGAAAAAATTATTCAGAAAATATCTGAAAAACCACATCCAAGAGAATCATTCGCAGGTCTATTCAATTTTGTTAGCAGCCAACAAGATATAATAAAGCGTATAGTTGTAAAAAACAACAACGATATTGCCATAATTCTCACTGACAATATTGAACGTATCGAGTCTCAAGATGATTATGTTTTTATTTATACTTTTTCTGGCGAGCGATATTTAAAAAATTCTACTATGAATTATTTTGAGCAGCATCTCGATCCCAAGGAGTTTGTGCGAGTTCACCGTACTAATATCATTAGAATAGATAGAATAAGCAAAATTGAGATTTGGGAGAAAGATTCACAAATAGCGATAATGAAAAGTAAGGAAAAAGTAAATATTAGTCGCAGTGGCTATCAAAGGCTAAGAGAAGTTTTGAATATGTAGATTTTTTGACTTTTGTGCAATGGGCAAGCTTACAAATCTTTTGTTTTCTGTTTGTTTTTTCTGATTTTTGCACCAAGCCATTGCCCTGAGAAGAATGCGGCCACCATAAATGGATAAGTATAAAGTTGAAACCCCAGATGAAACCCATAACGCAGAGCAATTATCATTGGAATTGGAACATGAATTGCCAAGGCCCACTGTAGCGAAAATTTTTTTACTCCTTGACGCCAATAACCAAAAGGCATATTGAAGATAAAAACAATAATGCAAACTATTGCTAAACCTAAATATTCATTCATAATTCGATGATAAAAAAAAGCCTCTATTCTGAGGCTTTTCAATATTTATTTTCATAGAATAATTATTCTACTAAAATTTTTACATAATTGTTAAGCACTTCAATAACGCCACCATTTATCTCTATAAAGTCAACTTTTTTCTTAGCATCCACAAGTTTAATTTTACCTTTTTTCAAGATAGAAACGAGAGGAGCATGATGGTCCATAATTTCAAAAGAGCCATCAATTCCAGGGAGCTGAATCAAGTTCAATTCACCTTTGAAAATAGATTTATCGGGGCTAATAATTTCAACATTCATATAAGTTATTTTACGTCGGACAACATTTTTTTGCCTTTTTCAATGGCTTCTTCAATAGTTCCAACAAGATTAAATGCAGCTTCAGGATATTCATCTACTTCGCCATCCATTATCATATTGAATCCCTTAATAGTATCTTCTATGGAGACTACACAACCAGGAATTCCTGTAAATTGTTCGGCAACATGGAAAGGCTGCGAGAGGAAACGCTGAACACGGCGAGCGCGATGAACAACCATTTTGTCTTCTTCCGACAGCTCGTCCATACCAAGAATAGCAATAATATCTTGAAGTTCCTTATTTCTTTGAAGTATCTCTTTCACTTTAGTTGCAGTATTGTAATGATCTTCGCCAACAATATCTGGAGATAAAATACGTGAGGTAGAATCCAAAGGATCTACAGCAGGATAAATTCCAAGTTCAGCAATCTTACGGCTTAAAACTGTGGTAGCGTCAAGATGTGCAAAAGTAGTAGCAGGAGCGGGGTCGGTAAGGTCATCAGCAGGAACATAAACAGCTTGCACTGAAGTAATTGAACCACGTTTTGTAGAAGTTATTCTTTCTTGCATTATACCCATTTCTGTCGCCAAGGTAGGTTGATAACCTACTGCTGAAGGCATACGGCCAAGCAAAGCCGAAACTTCGGAGCCGGCTTGAGTAAAACGGAAAATATTATCGATAAAGAAAAGTATGTCTCTTCCACCACTTTTCTCATCACCATCGCGAAAATATTCAGCAAGAGTAAGTCCAGAAAGGGCTACACGTGCACGTGCGCCAGGAGGCTCATTCATCTGACCAAAAGTTAAGGCAAGCTGAGATTTTTTGAGGGCTTCCATATCAACTAATGAAAGATCCCAACCACCTTTTTCCATATCTTTTTTGAAAGCCTCACCATAATTAATAATGCCAGCTTCTATCATTTCACGAAGAAGGTCGTTGCCTTCACGGGTGCGTTCACCAACTCCAGCAAATACCGACTGACCGCTGTAATTTAAAGCAATATTATTGATAAGCTCTTGAATAATAACAGTTTTGCCAACGCCAGCACCGCCAAAAAGACCAATTTTTCCTCCTTTTGAATATGGTTCTATAAGGTCAATAACTTTAATACCTGTGTATAAAATTTCTGTTGATGTAGAAAGGTTCTCGTATTTTGGAGGATCGCGATGAATCTCATAAGTATGCTCTTTTGAAACTTCGCCAAGACCATCAATACTATTGCCAACAACATTGAATAATCGGCCATTGATATAATCCCCAACCGGCATGGTTATCTTTTGTCTTGTGGCTATCACTTCCAAACCGCGGCTGAGTCCGTCGCTGGAATCCATAGCAACTGCTCTCACAGTATTTTCCCCAATATCTTGTTGAACTTCCAACACTATCGTATTGCCTTCTTTGTTTTTTACCTCAAGGGCATCATAAATATTAGGTAGGTCGTTATCGTTCTCAAAATAAACGTCTATCACAGGACCAATAATCTGCGAAATTTTTCCCGTTGCTTGCTTGCTCATATAAATAAATTATTGAAATTGAGTATGTTAATTAATCTATTATTAGATTAAAATTTCAGTGGCGAAGATAAAAATATTTTCTTTTAAGGAGCAAAAAAAATGAACTTTCTGAATAAATTTTAGCAAAGCTTATCATCTTCAGGTGAATATTGTTTATTTTTTAATTTTTTCAAAGTGAAATACTAGACTTACAATCCTTTATTTAACTTATCGAAACTATTTCTAAAATGGCATTAATAAATGTTTTAGCATAAATGCTTTTATATCGATATATCATAATCTGTTTTTTGACTTACTAATCAATTTATTAATTTTGTTAGATAATTGGCTTTAGATAATGTGATGATTTTTAATAATAGATTTAAAATTTTTTAAATACCCCAAAGAAATTATATTATCTTTGTTGAAGTTCATTTCAAAACCCTAAACAATGAAAATAGTTGTAGTTTGTATAGCCTTATTAATGAGTATTTTGCCGGCATTTTCACAGTTATCAAAAGGCACTCACGGCCCTACAGACACTTTGCTTTATAAGCAATTTTACAATCTTTTAGGAAATCCAAGCGTATTAACTTACGGTTATTCCAATGGAAACGGTTATTTTTTTGGGACTAATTTTTTGGATATAGACCAGAATCCTAACACTCCTTACGAAAATGGTGCTCAGGCATGTGCTCAAGGTTTTCCAATCGACAGCAACAAGTCGTACTTCATTTTAGATGTACTTATAAGAGTTGGTATTAAAATAAAAGGAGCCACTTCTACTGGTACGCCGCTGATTGCCAGCATACAATACCTCGATGATTCGAGCGCTTATAACGTAAATTCTCCCACGGGCACAATTTCTTATGTCATACATTCGCCAGGAACTTCTCTTGGCTCGGCAGCAATTTTATGGAAAGATATGATTACGGGTGCTGGCATCAATTATTCGGTAGCACATTTTAATACACCAGTATTTGTGGAGAAAAACTTTGCCGTGGTAATAGATTTTGTCGATTTCTATTTGAATGGCGATAGGGTTGGGCTATGGTGCAGCGCTCCAAATGGTGCTACCAATATTTATGGGCAAGAAAATACTCTTTGGCTTTATCCAAATCCGATGCTTTGGTTGCAGGTAAATCATATTTTTTCTAACGTTAATAGAGCTATTGCGCTTTTCCCTGTGGTAGATGACGGAACTTTTGGAATAGCAGATGATGAGTTTATTAGCGGCATTAAATTAGGCCAGAATTTCCCTAATCCTGCCAAAAATATTGCAAATATTGAATTTGAAATTGAAAATCCGTCTTCAGTAAAAATAGAAATTGTAGATGTTCAGGGAAAAATTGTTGTCGAAAATGAGCTCGGTAAATTAGCTTCTGGAATTCATAATGCTACTCTGAATATTGCTAATCTTTCTTCTGGAATATATTTTTATACACTTTCTTCTGGAGATAAACACTTGACTAAGAGAATGGTGGTTTCTAAATAATCAATTTTTAGCATTGGCATTTTTATTCTTGCATGCGTGGCCATCCTTTTCGTGCATTCGTGGCATCAAAATTATATTCGAGCATTCATTGCAATTTACCCTTTCAAAACTCAAAACCGAATTTAATAAAGCTAAAGCCTACTCTTTTTTCGAGCTTGAAATAAACAGCATTTAAAGAATATTTAAAAATATTTTAAAAAAAACATTCGTATTAATTATTTCCATAAATCTGGACTTTAAAAATATATTGTTTTGTTTGACTCGAAAATAATTACAAATTTGCTTAAAACCGAAAAATGGATAAAATCGACAACACTTGTCCTGAACTCATCCGAAGGGAGCTTTTATAAACGAGCAAAGTTTTAAAATACAGAGAATTAAATAAATTAAATAGCATAAAACTAAATACGAAATAAACGGCGGATGGGGGATATGCATTCGTTGAAATAAATAGTAAAAACACTTCCGTTGTTGTTTACAATTTCAACTCTGTTGTTATGTAATTTGTATGTTTTCATCTTCCTAATTTTTTAAATGTATTTTCAAGGTCTTTGAATGATTTGTTTATGTCCTTGATTTCTTTTTTGTTCGTTCCATTGCTATCTTGTAGTTGTATCCCTTGACCGCAAGAACATTTTACCAATGCTTCATCGGCAACTTGTTTAATGGTAACAGAAATAGACCGCTTACATTCAGGGCAGTCAATTTTTACTGATTGTTTACTGATATCTATCATCGCTTAATTTTTATTATCCTTTGGCGGAAATGGGTCGTTTCCGTAACTGTTTTTATTTTGAATTTTACCATACTTACCCAAAATGGTTAATTCCGACTGCTGATTTTTAGCAATCTCTTTTCCGATTTTCAAAGCATCTGCTTTGTTATCGGTTTTGGCGGTCAACTTATGTTTCCTTCGCCTTTTACGCCCCAACCACCTTGTGTTGGCACAACG
>MNXP01000063.1 GCA_001872625.1 Bacteroidetes bacterium CG2_30_33_31 | reverse complement strand
ATGTTCGGTTGAAACGGTGATGATGTGTTTACCCTTGTTTGAGTAGCTTTCTGCAACTCCTTTAATAGCCATATTGATGGCTTCTGTTGCTCCGCTTGTAAAAATCAATTCATTCGGTTCTGCATTGATAAAATCCGCTATTTGTTCACGAGCTTGTTTTACTTTTGAATGGATGCTTTGACCAAAATGATGGGTACTGCTTGGATTGGCAAATTCGCTCTTTAAAAAAGGCAACATAGCTTCAAGCACCCTCGGGTCTATTGGGGTGGTGGCGTTGTAGTCGAGATATGAAATGTTTTGAAATTCGTTCATATTAAAACATATTTTAAACTTTTTGTATGTGTGGGTTAAGAATAAAATATTCAAATTCTGGATCATAAATTTTATCAGGATTATGATTCCAAGCTGACGATAATGCCAAATAGTATGGTCTCCATAACCACAACTGTGTATTTGAAATAATTTCCTTATATCTAGAATCATCTAGAAGTTTAGAAATTTGACGATAAGGAAAATAATTTTGTAAAATAAAATCAATACCTAAAATAACGTCCATTGGAGGATATGAAATTCTAGGAGACGGTAAAATTAATGAGTTGCCAAAATTGTCTACTCCTTTTTCCTCTAACTTATTTCCTCCACAAGTTAAATGGTATTCGGGATGAATATATGTGTAATTAGAACTTTTAATATTTTTATCCAAATGCCAGGAAGCATAAAAAACATCTATTTTTTCAGGTAAATCACGGTATCCTTCTAATTCAATATCAAAACTTAGATCCATTAAGGGATTACACACTTTATTTAAATCATTTTGAAAAATACCAGCAAGTGAAACATTGAAAACTATATCAATTAAATTCACTTTTTGAGGTATTGAACCTGCTATACAACCATCAATAGAAAATTTCAAACTACCACATTCATAATTCCATTCTGAATTATTTTGAGAGCATTGTAATTTTGCAGAAGCATCGTACAAGCTTTTAGCATCTTGTATAATGTTGTTAGAAATAAGTAATTCTGCAAAATCAAAAATATCTGTAGCTAGTATTTGACAATTCATTTTAATGGTCTTACGTTAGGAAATTGTTTTTGTAATATTTCTAGCTTGTATTCCTCAGATGGAGATAACTTTTTCCACTTGTCTTTGCCTTTTGGTTTCAACGCTTCTTCGTAACAAACATATTTTTTATCCTGCCAAGGGTAATAGTTATCTTGGCCATCAACTAATAAGCCATCAACTGTATCAATAGCAACATCAGAGCCCACACATTTAGTCCAAAAAGCTTCGCTTTTTGCCTTTTCATTTTTTTCAATTGGTACTATAGCAGATAATCCTAACTTATCCTTTAAAAGATCTATTTTCTGATTTGCAGTTGTAGCTCTTAAACTATTTTCAATACCTAAGTCAGTTTTCCACCAATGTTCAATTCCACTCATCCACCATCTTTCCCATCCTTCAGAAAAAACACCACGGTAATAGTATTTCCCTAATTTCTCTAAAATAACTTTCCAATCACTTGATTTAGAAATATCAATTCCAAGTCGAGTTGCTAAAATCTCTTCTGTAATTAAAATTCCTGAAACTGGGATATTTGATTTCTCAAGAAGATTTTTAATTATAAAATTGGAAACAGTATGTGAGGGACAACATATAACTGATTTCATTTCACTTAAAAAACGATTGTTTTCTAAATCCAAATTATACTTAAATAATTCAATAAGATTATTGTCATTATTTTTACATTTTGAAATTAGCTCATATCCTATTGAAAGACTGATAAGTTTCTGTCTCAATGGAGCAAATAAAATTGGGTCATTAAGCCATTCTCTTGGAACTATTAAATCAAATAAGTCTTCATTTGTTCTGTCAAAATACTTTTCTAGGTTGACAGTGGCGGATAATAAAACTATTGGGATTTCTTTTAACTTTCCTGCCTTTGATAAATTCCTATACTCTTGCGCCAATGAAGAACCTTTATAATGAGATGTCTCCTTATCTTTATTTGGCATTTCTTCAAGGTTTAAATCAAGGATCAAACCATTATAACTTTTGAATACTTCTGATAATATTCTTTCGCGTTCTTTCTCCCAATCTCCTTTAGGATTATCAAAATCAACAGAAAGCACTCCTTCTTTTTGAAGGCCAGTAATAATGCCTTTTGCATTGTGCTCACTATTGTCGTCTATATATAAATATTTACAAGTCATATTGTTCTAATTCTTCTTTTTGTGCTTTAGGAAGTTCAATTCTAAAGCAAGTGTTATAACCATTTTCTGGAATGATAATTTTTATAATACCTCTGTATCCTTCAATAATATCTTTGATAATTTTCAACCCTAAACCAGTTCCCGTTAATTTTTCGTCTGATGGTGAATCAAATCCAGCAGGAGTTGAAGTTGTAAAAAAAGCATTAAAGACCCGAGTTTTATTTTCTTCAGGAATACCGTCTCCATTATCGTGAATTTCTAGATATATTTTATCATTCTCTTCACCTGTTATTATTCTGATTTTGCCTGTATTTCCAGAACGTTTTATTGCTTTTTTTGAGTTAGTATATAGGTTGTATAAAATAGAACTCCATTCTGAAATATGCATTGGAGTAGTATATAAATTGTAACCGTAGGAATCTAAAGTTAATTCTGTATTTTGCCTTTCAAGGTCATCTTTAATATGTTTTTTAAAATATTCTACAACATCAGTAATTAAAACAGGTTTAATTTCTCTACTTGTATTTTCAGATACTGTTGCATTAAAATAAGATGTATAGGAAGTAAAGTTAGCAAAGGTCTTTTTTAAATTATCAAGTAGTTCAAGTGTTTTCAGGTCATTTTCATTCGATTCATAAAGTTTAGCTATATAACCATTTATTGATGGTGTAAATTGAATTATTTCGTGAGTAAACTCACCAATTGTCAATCCCAAAGAAGCTAAAATCCGAAGCATACTGAGCTCTTCAATAACTTCATAATACTTTTCCTTTATACTTTTTATCGCCTCCTTTGCAGTTTCATTTAAATCTTCTTTAGCAACCTCTTCAAATTCCTCTTCAATTGTTTTTTTCTCAGGAAGATCATCTATATTATCATCCAAGTCTACCTGAGAATTTTCTCCTTTTTTTATTAAAGAAATTTTCTCTGATATTCTTCCCTTTGCTGCCTCAAATGCTTTCTGAAGAAAATCAGTAAGTTCGTTGAAGGCGTCATTTTCAATCAACCCCTCCCTACTTGCAGTCTCTTGAAACATTTCACCTTCTTTATCGATAATTTCGACAAAACCAAATAAATTCCTATTGCTTAGAGGAATATTTCCTTGACCAGATTGAAATGTATATCTTTTATCAAAATATAACCAATCATTCTTGGGTTCACCATAAGGCAAAACTCTAAAGCCATTCCTGTAAAGTCTAATACCACTGCTTTCTTGAGAAAGTTTATAAATATTCTTTAACTCAAGTTGCGAAATATTAAGATAATATTCTTGTCGATTATATATAAAGTAATAGGCTTTAAAATGAATGTTTTTTAATTTATCAAATCTGCTTGAATCATCCGATTTCTGTATCTTTATAGCATAATCATCTAAATTTAGTTTTTCACTTTTAACGCCAAAAAAACCATCTCCCATTGAGTCTACAAAACCTTCAATAACGGCAACATTCTTATTAAATAGCATTTTCTCAGGACTTGCTATTTCATAGGTTACACCCTCAATAATATGAGAAAATCTTACTTTAAAAGACTCATCATTCTGTTTGGCTAGATTTAGGGATTGACTGCTATCAGATAGATAATCAGGCTGAAATAAATCCGAAACATATCTATAAATTCTTTTTATTGAAGCTTCAGACCAACCTTCTCTTAGGTCTTTAATTATCAACGTTGTACCTTCTTGTTTTTCTTTTGGTATATAATCAATTTGATTGCTTATAGCAGAAATATCTTGGTCAACGGTATAATTATCCCAATCTATAGTAAGTTTTAAAGCTTGTTCTGACTCTAATGTTTGTGTTATTATAGTTAATTTCTTACCTAACCTTTGCGTAGCGAACCTTCCAATTCCCTTTTTACCTGCACGACTTCGATTGTACCTTGAAGATAAGGGATTATGCACTTTATCTGTTGATGAGATAGTCATAAAGCCCAATTTTAGTTGGTCAAATGTCATTCCCAATCCATCATCAATTATCTCCAAAGTTCCACCGCTCCATAAAGAATCTATAAAGTTAACTTCAACATTTTTAGCATCTGCGTCATACGCATTTTTGACCAATTCTGAGACTGCTGTTTCTGCCCGTCCAACTAATTCTCTTCCCAATCGATCAATAAGTCCAGCATCAACCGAAAATGCAATACTATTTGGACTATTTGGTGAATTTTCTTCCATATTCCATATTTTATATAAAACAAGCAGCACAACCTTCCCCTTCAGCATCATCTAAAATGTCCACTAAGTAAGGTGATTTTACTTTGGATTTACGGTCCATTCTTTTGATATACTCTTCTTTAATTGCTATTATTCTCTTGGGCTGAATTAATTCTTCCAAACTTTCGTGTTGTCCCCAAGTGTAGCCGTCTTTTTCGTACGCCATTGCTTTTTTATACAAATCGGGATGCTGTTCGTACAACCAAACCCATTCAATTTTTTGCTGGAAAAAGCAGAAGAAACAGCCAGAGCGACTTCTTGCGTACTCTCCTTTTTTTCCGTTAACCTCAAATTCAATTTTGTTGTAATAGGCAGGAACACCCACTCCACTTTCTTCCAAAATTTTAAAAATATCGTCTCGCACCAATACTTCATCATTTTCCAAAAGTGGAAATGTAGTTTCAGTTGCTAAAGGATAGTCAGTAGTTTTTAAAAAATCAAAAACCAAATGATTAAATGCTTTCACATTAGTATCCAATAAAATATTTAGCTTTTGGTCAAGGGTGAAATTTGTATCCACCTTTCTAACAATCGTTTGAAATGCCTTTTCTTGATTTTTACCAAAGTCAATGTCTTTAGACATTGCTAAAAGTTGCTCCATATTTTGGTTCGACAGCAATTTTGTCACAACATCTTGACTCCAAATATTCTTGCGAAATGGAAATATGGATTGAATGTTCTTTTTGGTAGAAACATATCCTTCTCGCTCTTCATCACCTCTTATTCCAACATAAGAGATTACTGGATCTTCACCGACATACTTTTCAAAGGGATCAAGTTTCAATTTTTTAGTACACCAACGTGCGTTTGGTGAAGGCAAAAAACCCCCAAGCATTTTTACAAAGTGATCGAATGGGTCTTCCGAACTGTTTTCCGCTCCTTTTAGAAGTTGAATTTTTATACCCAAATGTGTTTGTAAATTTTCAATTAATTGATAAGTTTCATCTAGTTCCTTACCTGTATCGCAAGTATAGAATTCTAAATCAATGGACGGATATTTAGTTTTGACATAAATAGCCAAAGCAGCACTGTCCTTCCCTCCTGATATACCTAATACGTGTCTTACTTTGCTCATTGTAATAATTCTTTAAGTAGGTTTAAGACAGCTGCAATGTTTGAAGTATTGTCTTTACCTAATTTATTTTTCAATTCGTTCTTTAACTGCTCAATCTCTTTGCTCTTATTCTTCGGAACTCTTACCACTTTTGGGTCAATTTTGCTAAAGAAAGAATCGATTTTAACTCCTATCACTTCTTCTTTGCTTTCGTCAATATCAGATTTTGAGATTTTCGTCAAACTATCCAATTCCAAAATCATTGCTTTAAATTTTTCATAAAGCAAAATTTCATCTTCGTCTGAAAAGGCTTCCAATGTTTTACCTGTTACTGCTTGTGCTATAGAATTCAGCCAAGCTTTACGATCGTCTAAAGGCGAATCCAATCTTTGCACAAATGTCTTTTGATTACTCAAAAGCATATGCTTTTTTAGTTTTGTGAATCGCTTTTGTAAATACGCTTTGTATTCTTCAAAGTCGGAAGTATGCCCTACAAATTCACTGCAAATGAAATCCTCAAAACGCCTTACCAATTCATCATAAGCAGTTCGTAGTTCTCTTACGGAATCTTGTAAACTAGTTGTAAAGATTTGAAGTTTAGATTTGTCTTGTTGTAAAGTGGAAAGAGTTAAACCTAGAGCACTCGGGAAAGCATCAAAAAATGTTTCTTCGGGGTCTTTACTTGTTGCAATAGCTTTTCTAATTTTAATTGCAGAAGGTGAAAGTCTATTTGTGTTTTTGCTGTACTCTGGCAATTGCTTGTAGAAAACAATAAATGGTTTTATGGTTTCAATAAAAGAGTTGTTATCGAATTTTTGTTCGGTTGCAATGTTTAAGAATGTTCGATAACTATTGAAAATGTCCAACTTTACACCTTCAATGTCAAAAGTCTTTATAGAATACTTTTCAGGATATTTGGCT
>MNXP01000073.1 GCA_001872625.1 Bacteroidetes bacterium CG2_30_33_31 | reverse complement strand
ATTACTTCTCCTTTCTCTAACTTCTCCTATGAACTTCTCCTGTAAATCAGGACGGCAAAGATATATATCTTTTCTTTTGGCAAAAGAATTTTTTTACTTATTTTTATAATTATTTATTTATTTCATATTATGTTGTAATTCTGCACTTTAGAAAGATATTTTAACAACTAATATCTGCCATATTTTATTAATATCTTGTTAATAATTTTATATACCTTATTATATTAGATTAAATATGCTAAGCTAATTATGAAATTTGTGTCAAATCGAAGCTTTTGATAATTTTAATTGCATTGATATTTCTTATGCTTTTACAACCTTCTAAAATATAAAAATTCGATTTCGATTTTTGTAACTCTTCTTGGTAAAAATCAAACAAAATCTCTCTTCTATTTTCGTCAACTCTTAAAGGATCGTAAATCCAAGGCATATCGGGTTTACAAAGGAAAATAATATCGAATTTTTGATTCTTTAATAATATTTCTATAGGTTTTGGGCAATATCCAAATTTGTCGGTTGCCCAAATTTTTATTACTGTCATATCAGTATCACAGATCAAATATTTTTTTTGACAGTTCAAGGAAATATTTTTTAAAAATTGGTTATTAGCTATCTCAATTAAATCATCAATAGTGGGTTTATAATTATAATTGAAATGATTTAAATATTCTCTTGAATACTCTTGCACATATTCTCCTTTAAAATATTTAGATAAATATTTCGCTATGGTAGTTTTACCTGATGATTCTGGACCAGTAATAGCAATTTTAATCACGTAAATGTTTTAATGATTTCTTCCAAGATATGTATCCAAAAACGGCAAGGATTAAAAATATAATATATTGAATACCTGTAAATCCGTAGCCTTTAACAAAGTAAAGCGGAACTGATACGATATTTACAGAAATCCAAAAAATCCAGCTCTCTAATTTTTTATTAGCCATTAGCCACATTGCCGAGAAGGCAGCTCCCGTAGTAAATGTATCAAGATATGGAGTTATTTTTTTGAATTCTAATAATTTTCCTGATGTAAAATGCTCCCAAAAATAATTAATTGAGGCTGAGAAATCCATTTCAATTGGCATTATAGCAAAATGGCGATATACAATAATAACAAAAATACTTGTGAATATAAATATTGCTGTTGATTTTATATAATCCGACTTACTTGATTTACTAATTTTAAGGTGAATTTGCTTAGAATCAATAATTTTAGACCACATATACCAGCCATAAATTGACATAAAGGTATAATAAATATTGATAATTAAATCGCCATATAATTGCCAGCGATATAGCAAGTAAACATATAATAAAGTGCTAATTATGCCTGTAGGGTAAACCCAGATATTTTCTTTCTTGGCAAAAACCACACTTAAAACTCCAAAAGCAGCTGCTACAAATTCCAGCAAAATGTTATACCATTTGGCTTCATTATAGGGGTCTAAAAAAAAACCAAAAAACTCTTCCATCTAAACTATTAATGTAAAATCAAAACTTATTTATTGAATAATTTTATTTAGCAAAAGTGCATTTTTTTATTTAATGATTTTTGCTTTTATGATTTTGCCTATTTTGACTTTTGAAAATTAACCAATTTTAACACCAATTATTGCTGAAAAAGTCGACTTAGATGACTACGCTAAAGAGTTTGTAAGATGGTGGGAAACGATAAAATAAAGTCAAAATTAAAAACATTATTTGTTATAATTTATCCTTAATTTTGTCAAATCATTATAAAGCTATTTAATTTATCCAAAGATTTTTGTTATGGATTTAATGGAAAAAGGCTGGCTTCAAAAGCATATTGAAGATCGCAATTATAATTTTAGTTTTTCCGAATCTGATGAAATTGATGAAGAAAAATTGATTTATAAAATCTTTCAACCAACTGGTATTTTATATGGTCATCCTATTAAACTGCATATTCCCAATGAATTAAATTTGGAAGACTGGTCAATTAACGAACGCATCAAAATTATTTTTGCAGATTGTTCTCTTTTTACAAATTTAAATACTCATGTAAATATAATTAATCAAGGCGATATTTGGAACATTGAAAATAGTATTGAAGATATAGTAAAATTCTATCAAGAATTAAATCCTCGATTAAGATATTCAACTTTTTTTTTACTGAGGAATACTCCTAACAATCACAAGCTTGAAAAAATTTTCGACAAAAGAGTTGTAGTAAAAGCAAAATGGAATTTAAATTTTTGGCAAGGGTTTTTTCAAAACATTTTGCTTTTCAGCGACATTTTAATAATGCTCAGATATATTAGCGAAAAAAACATTGAAATAATAAAATCTGAGCATATTAAATTGAATACAACTATCTTAAAAGTTATTGCAGCCACGGCTTTTGCCGATAAAGAAATTAATAAGTCTGAGGTAAAGTTGTTTAATTTTTTTGTAGAGTCCTCTAATTTAGATGACAAAAGCGGCAAGAAAGCAAGAAATTATATGACCGAAAAACTTCATCTTGAGGATTTAGGAGATTTCGATTCAAATACTTGGCTTGAAAAAAAATACATCTTAGAATTAGCAATTATAACACTTTGGGCTGATAGGAGTATCAGCGAAGAGGAAGAAAACTTTATTAAAAAACTGGCCATAAAAATGGGATTTGATGAAATTGAGGCATTAAATAGTTTTATTGCAGTAGAAAGTTTTGTTTTAAGCAATTGGGATAAAATCCATTATTTGCGCGCTAAACAAAACTATTTATTAGTAAGTCAAAGAATTGTTTCACAGTTGAGTTCTATTGCTTTAAAGTACAAAAGAGAGCTGGCGAGGGAAATGGCAGAAAATAAAGAATTAATTCAATTAATTGGTAAATCTAGAGTTTCAAGACTGACCATAGAAGAGAAAGAAAAAGTAAGGCTTCAATTGATAGACATTTTAAAATCTATTCCTGCATTTGTAATTATTGCAATGCCATTTTCATTTTTTGCACTACCAATACTACTAAAGATAATACCGAAAAGTGCTTTTCCAAGTTCTTTCGACGAAAACAAATTAATGGAAAGGCGCGATAGCGGATTTATTTCTGAATAGCTTGCTGGGTTTGCATTTCGGAGAGCCTCACAACCACTTTTGCATAGATATCATGTATTTCATCTGGATTTTGAGAGTAATATTTTAAATTTCGCTTGTAATCTTCAGCCGTCAAACCATGTTTTTTAAGCATTTTATCATAATAATATCTCGAAAGTTTTCGCGTGTCTTCACCATAACCTGCAATTTGTCTGATGGTAGCTTCCGTAAGTCTAAAATCTACAATTACCTCTATAAGTTCTTCCTCATTAAGAAAAATCTCAGGTTTTTTAACCTTCGAACTACCTCCTGATGAGCAAGCTAAAAAAAAGATTAAAAAAAATAGAATAGTAAAAACTCTCATTGAAAAAAAGTTATAAAAGACTGGCAATTAAGTTGCCAGCCTTTTAATTAAAATTATTTAATATTTGCCTGAGCAGCTGCCAAGCGTGCAATTGGAACGCGGTAAGGTGAGCAACTTACATAATTCATTCCCACAGAATGGCAAAATTCTATAGAACTTGGTTCTCCACCATGCTCGCCACAAATTCCAACTTTAAGTTTTGGATTAGTTATTCTGCCCTTTTCGGTACCCATTCTAATCAATTGCCCAACGCCTTCTTGGTCAAGAATTTGGAAAGGATCGCTTTTCAAGATTCCTTTTTTCAGGTAAATAGGCAAAAATTTACCAGCATCGTCACGAGAGTATCCAAAAGTCATTTGAGTTAAATCGTTTGTTCCAAAGGAGAAAAATTCGGCTGATTTTGCAATTTCGTCAGCAATAAGGGCAGCACGAGGGACTTCAATCATAGTTCCAACGAGGTATTTTATTGAAATACCTCTTTCTTTAAATACTTCATCCACTGTTGCTCTCACAATATCTTCTTGCATTTTCATTTCAGTGAGTGTTCCAGTAAGAGGAATCATTATTTCTGGGAAAGTATTAATGCCTTTGGATTTGAGATTCAGCGCAGCTTCAATTATTGCTCGTGTTTGCATTTCTGTAATTTCAGGATATGTATTTCCAAGCCTACAACCGCGATGTCCAAGCATAGGATTAAACTCCGATAAACTTTCAACTTTTGCTTTAATTACATCCACAGAGACTTTCATTACATTAGCCATTTCCTGTTGACCTTTAATATCATGAGGGACAAATTCGTGAAGAGGTGGATCGAGCAAACGAACGGTAACAGGTAAATCTTTCATAGCTTCAAATATACCTTCAAAATCTTCTCTTTGCAGAGGCAGTAGTTTTTCCAGTGCAATTCTTCTTCCTTTTTCATCTTCAGAAAGAATCATTTCACGCATGGCGATAATTTTATCACCTTCGAAGAACATGTGCTCTGTTCTGCAGAGTCCAATACCTTTTGCACCAAAATCGCGAGCTACTTGAGCGTCATTTGGCGTGTCGGCATTTGTGCGAACCAAAAGGAGTGAATGTTTGTCGGCAAGTTTCATTAATTTTGCAAAATCTCCTGACAATTCAGCTTTTTTAGTATCAATTTTTGAATCATAAACATCTCCAGTAGAGCCATTTAGTGAAATCCAATCGCCTTCATTATATTTATTACCGCCAGCAATCATGGTTCGCGATTTATAATCAACTTTAATTGCACCTGCACCAGAAATACAACATTTACCCATGCCGCGAGCTACAACAGCGGCGTGTGAAGTCATTCCACCTCTTGCTGTAAGAATTCCTTGAGCTGAATGCATTCCTTTTAAATCTTCAGGAGAAGTTTCAATACGAACCAAAATAACATCTTTTTTATCGGCAGCCCATTTTTCGGCATCATCGGCAAAGAAAACTATCTGACCTGAAGCAGCACCAGGCGAGGCAGGCAATCCTTTTGCAACAATCAAAGCTTTAGCGATGGCAGAATTACTAAAAATAGGATGCAAAAGTTCATCGAGTTTATTTGGCTCAACACGCATCAATGCAGTTTTTTCGTCAATTTTACCTTCATCAAGCATATCCATTGCAATCTTAACCATGGCAGCTCCTGTGCGCTTTCCATTGCGAGTTTGCAACAAAAATAATTTACCATCTTGAATAGTAAACTCCAAATCCTGCATATCTTTATAGTGGTCTTGCAATTTATGTTGAATATCGAATAATTGTTTGTAAATATTGGGCATTAATTCTTCGAGGGAAGGATACTTTGATGCTCTTTCCACTTCAGAAATTGCAGCCAATTTTGCCCATCGAAGAGAGCCTTCTTTTGTGATTTGTTGAGGAGTTCTAACTCCAGCCACAACATCTTCACCTTGAGCGTTGATAAGATATTCCCCATTAAATATATTTTCGCCAGTTGCAGCATCACGTGTAAAAGCCACACCTGTACCAGAATCGGAGCCCATATTTCCAAATACCATAGCCTGCACACTAACAGCAGTACCCCAATCATTTGGATAGCCATTTAACTGGCGATAAAATTCAGCACGTTCATTATTCCAACTATCAAAAACTGCTAAAATAGCACCCCAAAGTTGATCCCATGGATTTGTCGGAAATTGTTTTCCAGTAACTTTTAAAACTGCAGCTTTAAATTTTTCGACAAGAGATTTTAAGTCATCTACACTAAAATCTGTATCAAGTTGTATATTTTTTTCTGCTTTAATTTTTTCAATAATTTCTTCAAAAGGATCTATATCTTGTTTAGAAGCTGGTTTCATACCTAAAACAACGTCGCCATACATTTGAACGAACCTACGATATGAATCCCACGCAAACCTTTCATTACCAGTCTTATTGATAAGACCAAGAACCGCACTATCATTCATGCCAAGATTTAAAACCGTATCCATCATACCAGGCATAGAAACTCTTGCTCCAGAACGAACAGAAACCAGACAAGGATTTTCGTTGCTACCGAAACTTGTTCCCATTATTTTTTCTATGTGATGAATTGCTTCCTCAACTTCGGTTTTCAACAGCCCAATAACTTTTACATCACCAAGCTTATTATACTCAGTACAAACCTCTGTGGTAATTGTAAAACCAGGAGGAACCGGAACTCCTACAAGATTCATTTCAGCCAAATTAGCACCTTTCCCCCCAAGCAAATTCTTCATATCCGAACGACCTTCAGCCTTCATATTACCGAATTTGTAAACCCTTTTAATGTTGTCCATAATTATATTTTTAACTTTTAATATTACATTTTACAATAGTCCGCAAATATACAATTTTATAAATAATCTGGTATTATAAGTCTAATTTATAATCTAAATTATTTTCAATAATAAATGGAGACCGTTGCAAGGGAAATTAACAAAAAATGTTGATATAATGTTGGTAATCAAATAATTGTATTGATTTTTTTTGTAAATTTGCTCCATGGAA
The DNA here is from genome assembly GCA_001872625.1 of Bacteroidetes bacterium CG2_30_33_31. GTDB lineage: Bacteria > Bacteroidota > Bacteroidia > Bacteroidales > UBA1556 > UBA6267. Next base: position 176 of record MNXP01000073.1, on the reverse strand, counting down.
AAGAATAATAAAATATCGTTTGCAGATTTAGCTCTTCAAAGAAGAAAAATCAAAGAAGATTTTTTCAACCAAATCAATATATTGGTAAATTGGACACCAATTGAGAAAGAAATAAACAAATGCTATAAAAAGGGGGAAAGTGCAACTGGTCGTCCTTCTTATGCTGGCATAGTTCA
>MNXP01000070.1 GCA_001872625.1 Bacteroidetes bacterium CG2_30_33_31 | reverse complement strand
TAAGCAAAACATTTTTTCAGTTAATACATTTCCTTTTTGCAACGGGAATGTCGAATTTTTATATGCCATTGAAAATGAGATTTTAAGCTTTGTGGATGGCATAAAAAAGGCCTCCGAGAGGAGCGCCACTCAAGGTCTAAATTTAAGTTTCACTAAACCCGAAAGCCAGCAGCAAAGATAGATTAAAAAATGGCAAATATTATCAAAATGTTATCGCCCACAGCATATCATTCCAGCTGTGTGACCAAAGGAATGACAGCAGAGCGAATTGGCTGCCGCATCAAATTTGATTTTTAAGTGGTCAGCAACTTATATTTCTTGGCTCATGATTCCTATGTTTCATGATCTTTTAAGGCTTTCAAAGTAACACTTGCTTTGAACTTTGTATTGAAATTTCTTTTCATGGTTAAACTAACTTTAAATTTTTAAGAATAATATCTTCTTATTTATTTAACTTTATACCCTATTTTGCGTTTTATTATAGTGCAATTTTAGCAGGCAAAACTCAAAAAAATATAGACCGAAAATATTGTATTTTAGCTCAATCGAATTATTAAATTATGGCTATAAAATACATTCTTATTATAGTGTTAAGTTATTTATTTTCAGGAGATTTGCTGGCACAAAATTATTTTTCTATCCTCGGAGGCAGAAATGCTGCCATGGGTTTTACTGGCGTTGCTTCAGTAGATTTGTGGTCGGCAAATAATAACCAAGCAGCATTAGCATTTTACGAACCACAGGGTGCAGCAGGATTTTATTACCAGAATAGTTTTATGATAAAAGAACTTGGACTTAGTGCTGGTGCAGCAGCTATTCCCACTAAGTCTGGTGTATTTGGCTTTAGCATCAACAATTTTGGTTACAACAATTTCAATACAAAAAAAATAGGATTAGCCTACGGCAAAACTCTTGCAAAAAACTTTGCTGTTGGCGTTCAGCTCGATTATTTAAATATGTTTTTGGCAGATAATTATGGCAATAGGAGCATGTTCACTTTCGAATTGGGTTTGTTGGCAAAAGTTACCGATGAAATAAATATTGGTGCTCATGTTTTTAATCCTATTAGAGTAAAACTTGCCAATTATAATGAAGAAAGATTGCCTCTGGCAATGAACCTTGGCATGCAATGGAAAGCATCGGATAATTTTATGCTTTCAGCTGAAGTCGAAAGTGATATCTTAAACAGAGCTGTTTTTAAATTCGGTTTAGAATATATGATTACCGACATGATTTATGCGCGTGCTGGAATATCCAATAATCCTAATATTTTTACCTTTGGTGCAGGACTTCATATTGCCAATTTTCGGCTCGATTTCTCCTCCTCCATGCATCAAATTTTAGGCTATTCGCCGCAGTTTTCATTGATTTATGATATGGACAAATAGCCAATGAAAAACTTTAATTTATATATCATCTATGTTTCTTTTTGCCTTTCTTTCCCTGTTATGCTGAATGCTCAAGAAGAAAATGGCAAAGAAGTTATTGAACAAAAGATTGAAGAATTGAGCTCTCGATACGATCTTGTGCTCGATTATTCCGACCTTGTAGAAATGCTATATTATTATTATCAAAATCCTTTGAACTTAAATTCAGCCACAGCAGAAGAATTAAAATCTCTTGGGGTTTTTAGCCCAATTCAGATAAATAACTTTCTGGAATTCAGAAGAAAAAATGGATATTTTAAATCTATTTACGAGCTAAAAGATATCGATGATTTCCCTTATCTTTTTATTATGGACATTAAAATATTTGTGATGGTAGCACCAATTTCTGCCAACAACTCCATCAAAATTAAGAACATTTTTAAATATGGCAGAAGTGATTTGTTTCTGCGCTATGGCAGAGTTTTGGAAGCACAAAAAGGCTTTGCCGCTATTGGCGATTCGGCGCTTACGGCAAACCCCAATTCGCATTATCTGGGTAGTCCCAATAAGATATATTTTCGTTATAAATTCAATTATAGCGATAGAGTAAGTGTAGCGCTGGTGGGCGATAAAGATGCTGGAGAGGAGCTCTTTAAAGGGAGCAATAAATATGGTTTCGACTTTTATTCTGGCCATATTTATCTTCGCGATTTAGGCAAAGTAAAGGCAATAGTTTTGGGAGATTATCATCTCGAATTTGGGCAAGGTCTTACTCTATGGTCGGGGGTGGGTTTTGGCAAATCTGTTGATGTACTTGGTGTTCAGAAGGTACCCAGAGGTTTAAACCCAAATTCCTCCGCCAACGAAAATATATACTTTAGAGGTGCAGCAGCTTCCTTCAGAGTTACTGAAAATTCTGATTTAACAGTTTTTTATTCAAATAAAAATCTTGATGCTGGGCTTTTAAGCGATACTCTAAGTGCCGAAGACTTTTATTTTCAATCAATTCAAGTTTCTGGTTTGCATCGCACTCCATCAGAAGTGGCAAAAAAAAATGCTGTCAATGAACAGATTTTTGGAGAAAATATAGCTTTTAATAAAGAGGGATTTCATATTGGGGCTACGGCCTATAAAACGATTTATGATAAAGAATTAATTAAACCAACGCAACCATATCAAATATATGATTTTCAGGGAAAGAGCAATGTAAATTCTGGTGCAGATTTTTCTTATTCCCTAAAAAAATTTGGAGTTTTCGGAGAGCTGTCGGCTTCAGCAAATGGTGCTTACGCTTTTCTTGGTGGTTTACTTGCCAATTTTACACCACGAGTAAATATGAGCTTGATTTATCGAGATTTTGCTGTTGATTATCAAGTGGTTTACGCTGTTCCTTTTGCTGAAGCTTCGGGTGCAAAAAATGAAAAAGGCTTATTCCTTGGCAGCTCAATTTTTATTGGCAATAAAAGCAGTTTAAAAACTTATTACGATATCTTTAGCTTTCCTTGGTTGCGCTATAGGGTGAATTCTCCATCACAAGGCAATGAATTTCTGGCTCAGTTCAACTACGAAGTTTCACGATATTTTAACTTCTATATTTTGCTGAAATCTGAAACTAAAATGCTGAATAATAGCTTACAAACAGAAGGAATTATTTCTCCATCGCCAGTGGAGAAGCAAAGTCTTAGGTTCAATGCGCGCTATATTGCAAGCAATGAAGTAACTCTAAAATCGAGGGTTGAAGCTTCTTCTTATCATCAGCAGACTAATGTAAAAAAGTTTGGATATGCTATTTATCAGGATGTTAAGTATAAGTCTCAAAATTTGCCCTTGGATTTTAGTTTTCGCTATGCAATTTTTAGCACCGATGATTACGACACAAGGATTTATGCTTACGAAAGTGATGTGCTCTATAAATTTTCGGTGCCAGGATATTACTACAAAGGCCAACGATATTATTTGCTTTTTCATTGGGATGTGATGAAAAATTGCGATTTCTGGCTAAGGTTTTCTCAGTCGATATTTTTTGATAAGACTTCCATTGGCAGCAATATTGACTTTATTAATGGCAACAAAAAGTCGGAAATAACGGCTCAAATAAGATTAAAATTTTGAGAAGAATTTATCATTATTTCCCTTCAAAAACCCCCATTCCAAAAAGCGCAAAATCATATTTTATTGGGTCTAAGGGATCAAGTTTACGAAGGTTTTTGGTATATTCATCCACAGCTTTCCAGTCGTTAGATTTGCGCAAAAGCAAATTATATTTTCTTCCAAGCCTTGCCGTATGAACGTCCAAAGGAATCATCAAAGCAGCGCTAGGAATTGAATTCCAAATGCCAAAATCTACCCCACGGCCATCGTTTCTAACCATCCATCGCAGAAACATATTTATTCTTTTTGCCGCCGAGCCTTTTGCTGGATTCGACACATGCTTGTGTGTTCTTTTAAGATGCTCAAGTTCGAAAAATATATCAAAAAAATGTGATATTGCTCCATAGACATTCCCCGAATTTTGGTATCCAGCATGAAAAGCAGCCTCTAATCCTTCATGATTTTCATAAATATTCTTTAAGGCAGAAATAAAATATATGCAGTCGGTAGAATTGAAGGTGCGGTGTACAAATTTGTTGAAACGTGCCAAGTCTTTTTCTTGATAATTCATCAAAAAATCTGCTGGAGAATTGTCCATTAAAGCATTAATCTTCAGTGCATTCCTTATTATCATGCTTCTATTTCCCCATGAAATAATTGATGTAAGAAAAGCCGAAATTTCTATATCTTCTTTCTTGATGTAAAGATGAGGTATTGAGATTGGATCCGACTTTATAAAATCTGGGTTATTATAGAAATTGGCCTTCTGGTCGAGAAATATTCTAAGTTCAGCGATGTTATCTAATTTTGCCAAAACCTCATTTTATATGTTGTCAGAAGCATACCACTCAGCAAAAGAAGTGGCTGTTTCATGGAGTTTTATGCTAAAAAGATTGACTCCTTTTGGTAGGTCTCTTTTAATTTTCTCGGCGAACTCTATCACCATATTTTCGCATGTTGGCTGATAATCGACCAAAACTAATCGACCAAAAAGCTGATTGTTGGAAGTATAAAATTCTTCAGGAGTTTCGGAATTTAATACCAATGAATGGTCTAAGGGTTTAACAATTAGCTTGTTGACAATAGTTTTCAATTCACCAAAATCCATCACCATGCCTATCTTTGGCGAGTTTTTGTCGCAATTTGGCTCTGCAATTATAGTAACGGCAAGTTTATAAGAATGCCCGTGAATATGCTTGCATAGCCCATCATAATTGAGCAGCGAATGAGCCATTTCAAAATTAAATTCTTTGGTAAGGCGAATTTTATTCATTATTTAATAAATTTTAGATTTTTGCTTAGGTTCAAATCTTTGTTTTCAACTTTTAAAATATATAAGCCTTTATTAAAATTCTGGCTATTTACTTCAATAATCTTTGAAGCGTAAATATTTTCCTTTTTCACCAATCTTCCGCTTAAATCGTATATAGAAATTTGCCAATCAACTAAGTTTATATTATTATATATCAAAATATTACATTTATTGCCAATGGGATTAGGATAAATATTAAAATTAATTTTGACTGCCGATTTAGAGTTGACAGAGCTCGATGGGAAATACAGTGAATCTATCCAATCGGGGCGGTCGATAAAAGGATTTCTATTATGTTGAATATTAAAAATAGCATTGTTTCTGTCGATTTCTTTTTGGCTAACAGTATCTTGAAGATTCCATTGGTAGAAAAGATTCAAAGCCCATGGTTTTAGTTGCGAACCAATTACTGCAGGGCTTCCTGCCCATCCAGTATCCTCGGTATAATAACGCGTTGCCATGTAGAAATATGTGCGGGCAAAATCGCCTTTATATTCATCGATGGGCTCGAAAACTACACCAGAATATCCAGGGAAAGAACATGGTCCTAACTTGCTGCCATTCAACGAAGTCCAACTAGGATTTGTAACTTCGCCATAAGGAAAATTATTTCTTTCATTATTTACTTTTCCATCGGTGGCATAAATATGAAATAGGTCAGTTATCATTGGGTTACCATCGCTGAACCAACTTTTTGGAAAGGAATGTTCGCGATTATAACAGTCGCCTTCAGCGGAATAACTTCCACATTGATTTGTTACAAAAGTAAAAGTATATGGAGACGTTCCGCTAGGAATATCTGAATACATATCCCACACATTTCCATTAGCTTTTTTGTCGGTGCTTTGAAATGCTGTCCATATTTGCTTATAATAAATTGCCGTGTGATTTTTGATGATATTATGCAATTCTGCTTGCAAGACTATCCCTTTTTTTCCTATGGCATTATCATAATATCCTGTGGGAATTTGAGCAAAAGAAATCTCGAAGAAGAAAAAAATGAGTATAATAAATGATGCTTTTACCATAATTAAAAATATATGAAATGGGCTGCAAATGTAGATAAATTTTTCAGTGGAACTGAAAACCTAAAACCGTTTTGTTTGGGCAAATATCCGTAGCATCGCGGCAACCGTAGCGCACAAGTTTAATTTCGAAATTTCAGAAGTGCTTGTAATGTACTTCTGAAATTTATTTTCTGTCGATAAATTGTTTGCCTACTCCTTAAAATAATTATAAATCATCCCAAGCAATTTTTCTTTCTTAATAGGTTTTGAAATATAGTCGTTGCAGCCGGCTTCAATGGCCTTTTCTCTGTAGCCAGTAAGTCCATAAGCTGTTTGTGCTATTATTACCACATCTTTATTGAACTTTCTGATTTGTCGGGTAGCTTTATAACCGTCCATTTCAGGCATACGGATATCCATCAAAACCAAATCGATATCTGGGTTTTGTCGGCAGGTCTCAACGGCTTCAATGCCAGTAGTTGCTTTGATGATTTCTTTGCTAAATTTTTTTACTGTTAAGTCAATTAGCATTTCAGATATATCATCATCTTCAGCAATCAATATTTTTAGCTTTCTAATTTTATCCTCATTAGTTGTAGGTGCAAGATACTGAACAACAGTTTCTTTCCTAGAATTAGCATTGTATGGCAGCGTAAAATAAAATGTTGATCCAACGCTTTCCCGATAGCTATCGCATAGGCGTCAACTTAAGAGAAGCAATTGGATAGAATTTATCCTATCGTTTCGCGAGTCGTATAGACAAAAGTATCTGGCAGAATCAATCAAGGCCTCCATATTATTTTCACGTAAAAATGCCGACATATTTTTTGATACAAAATCGCATATCTTTATGATACTCACATATTTATTTTCTTTACTTGTTCTTTCTGATACTTTTAAGAAGAATGGATGAA
>MNXP01000021.1 GCA_001872625.1 Bacteroidetes bacterium CG2_30_33_31 | reverse complement strand
TTGAAGATACGCATTTATATCATTTGGATCGAGTAGAAAAACTGCTTGCTTTAGTGTTAATTGCTTTTACTTGGGCATATAAAATTGGCATTGAATTAAATGCATTAATGCAAATTAAAATCAAAAAACACGGAAGAAAAGCTTATAGCCTTTTTAAATATGGCCTGAATGCACTAGCTAAAGTTATTAATAACAACGATTTACAAACTTTTTATGAATTTAATAAAATTTTGTCATGTACTTAGATTTTCCATATATAAAAACACTTCGACACTGAATAGTTAGATTCCATAAAAATCATATCTTTGTCTTCATACATTAAATTATTATTTATGATTAAGATTGTCGGTTTTTTATCAATATTATTTAGTTTAAATGTTTTGAATGCTCAAGATTTAGCTTATGCAAAAATGCTTGATTCTACTCTTTCATCACCTGAGTTTGGAGGCAGAGGTTACGTTGATAAAGGAGTACAGATTGCTGCAAAATTTATTCGCACTCAGTACAAAAATGCTGGATTGCAATCTTTTACCAAAAATTACTTTCAAGATTTTTCTTTCTCTATAAACACTATTCAAAAGATAAATGATTTATCAATAGATGGAAATGTACTAAAAGCTGGAAGTGATTATTTAATCTCAGCGGCGTCAAAATCAATTTCGGGAACTTATAACTTAGTCTATTTGCCAGACAGTCTTTATGGCAATTCCGAAGCATTAGGAAACTTTTTTCATGAAAACTTAACTGATAAATTCATTGTAACTGAAGGAAGATTTAGGGAACTTAAAAGCATGTACGATTTGCCTGCTAAAGGAATAATTTTTTTGAGTAAAACAAAACTTATGTGGGAGCTTAGCCATGCACAAAAGACGAGAAATTTTGTAGTAATAGATATTTTAGATAGTAAATTTTTGCGAGATTCTAAAACCATTACAGTCAATTTTAAATCGAAATATTACTCAAAATATAAGACTCAAAATGTTGCTGCATACATTACCGGCAAAAAATATCCTGATTCTTTTATAGTCATCACAGCACATTACGACCATCTTGGTAAAATGGGAAAAGATATTTATTTCCCTGGAGCAAACGACAATGCATCAGGGACTTCCATGCTTTTAGATTTGGCGAAGTATTATTCAAATCCAAATAATCAACCAGATTATAGTATAGCTTTTATCGCTTTCAGCGGAGAAGAAGTTGGACTTTTGGGCTCCACATTTAGTGCTAAAAACCCATTATTTCCACTATCAAAGATTCGTTTTTTAGTAAATCTTGACATGGTAGGCACAGGAAGCAAGGGCATCACGGTTGTAAATGCAACAGTTTTCCCACAAGAATTTAAAATTCTAAGTGATATAAACCTGAAAAATAATTTTCTGGCAGACGTAAAACAAAGAGGTGAATCATGTAATAGTGATCATTGTCCATTTTATTCAAAAGGTGTTCCTTCATTCTTCATTTATACTTTTGGCGATGAATATTCTGAATATCATAATGTTATGGATAAATATAAAGATTTGCCTTTTACAGAATACAACAATTTTTTTAAACTTATGCTTGAATTTTTAAAATCAATCTAATGGCAAAACTTTATCTTGTACCTACTCCCATAGGAAATTTAGAAGATATTACTTTCAGAGCTGTAAGAATTCTAAAGGAAGTAAATTTGATTTTAGCAGAAGACACTCGCGTAACTTCCAAATTATTACAACATTATGGTATAACAAATCAATTGTGGTCGTATCATCAGCATAATGAACACAAGGTAACAGAAAAAATAATTGAAGAGTTGAAAACAGGTAAAAACATTGCTTTAGTTACAGATGCAGGCACGCCCGGAATTAGCGACCCAGGCTTTTTCATAGCTCGCGAATGCGTTGCTCAAGGCATTGAAATTGAAACACTTCCAGGAGCAACGGCATTAATTCCAGCACTTGTAAATTCAGGATTGGCTTGCGATAGATTTACCTTTGAAGGTTTTTTACCTCATAAAAAAGGTCGCCAAACTCGACTAAAAGAACTCGCAGAAAGCAAATACACTTTTGTCCTCTATGAATCGCCCTACCGAATTATTAAAACTTTGACGCAATTGATGGAAATTTTTGGCGAAGAACATCAAATTTCTGTCAGTAGAGAGCTGAGCAAAATGTTTGAAGAAACTGTCAGAGGAAGCATTTTGGAAGTTATTAATCATTTCAACAACAACGTATTAAAAGGCGAGTTTGTAATAGTTTGTAACTCAAAATCAAAAGATTTTATTGAGTAAAGCTTTTATATATAATTAGTCTAAATTTATCATCTATTAATCTGAATTATAATATTTTAAGCAATAAGGTTGAAAATTTTATGTTGGAACAAACCATAATATAATATACTTTTGCCGATGGTTGGGAAGGAAATTTAATGTACTAAATTATTAAAGAATTTATTGACAAACAAAATATAAATTATGTCTTTAAGATCAAAAACTAATGAACTCCGCAAGCGCATGAAAAATGCTGCCAGCGGTGGAGGAGACAAAGCAATTGAAAAACAAGTTGCAATGGGGAAAATGACTGCTCGCGAAAGAATTATAGCATTGTTAGACGAGAATTCCTTTCAAGAGTATGACTTATTTGTTGAGCATGCTGCCAAAGATTTCGACATGGATAAAAAATATCTTGCTGGCGATGGAGTGTTGACAGGAACTGGTTTGATGAATGGCTACCCAGTTTGCATTTATGCACAAGATTTTACTGTTGCTGGTGGCTCTTTGGGCTATATGCATGCACGTAAAATTGTAAAAATAATGGATCATGCGCTGAAATTGCAAGTCCCTTTAATTGGTATCAACGACTCTGGTGGAGCTCGTATTCAAGAAGGCGTAAATTCTTTGGCTGGCTATGGCGAAATATTCTATCGCAACACATTAGCATCAGGAGTAATACCGCAAATATCTGTAATATTAGGACCTTGCGCTGGTGGAGCCGTTTATTCTCCAGCACTCACAGATTTTGTTTTTGTGGTTGATAAAATTTCTAAAATGTTCATCACTGGACCAGAAGTAATCAAATCAGTTCTTGGTGAAGAAATATCTATGGAAGATTTGGGCGGAGCAAGAGTTCATGCTGCTATCACTGGAAATGCTCACTTTTATGCAGAAAGCGAAAAAGAATGTTTTACACAAATTAAAACTCTTTTCTCATATATACCATGGAATAATAAGAATAAAGCTAAAGCTTATCCTATTAAAATGCCTAAATCGAGAACCTTTAAAATTGGTTCTATAATGCCCTCTGATTCAAAACAACCTTATGATGTGAGAGATGTAATCAGAGCCATATCAGATAACTCCGACTTCTTTGAAATTCAAGCTATGTTTGCTCAAAATATTACTATTGGAATTGCCAGAGTTAATGGTGAAACTGTTGGTATTGTGGCAAATCAACCAATGTATCTTGCTGGTGTTTTGGATGTTGATTCATCGGACAAAGCCGCCAGATTCATTCGCTACTGCGATGCTTTTAATATCCCATTGCTTACACTTGTCGATCTACCGGGCTATCTTCCTGGAATTGACCAAGAGCATGCTGGAGTTATACGTCATGGTGCAAAATTGCTTTATGCATATTCAGAAGCTACAGTTCCAAAAATTACAGTAATACTTCGTAAAGCTTATGGAGGGGGATATATTGCAATGTGCTCCAACCATTTACGTGCCGACTTTGTGTTTGCTTGGCCTACAGCAGAAATCGCTGTAATGGGGCCAGAAGGTGCAGCTAATATCATCTTCCGTAAAGAAATAAACGAGGCTGCCGACCCAGATAAAATGCGTCAGGAAAAAGTTGAAGAATATAAGACTAAATTTGCAAATCCTTATGTGGCTGCTGCTTATGGCTATATTGATGCTGTGATTGAACCAAAAGAAACACGAAGATTTATTGTTCATGCCTTGGAAATATCTAAAAATAAAATAATTCATAATCCAGATAAAAAACATGGTATTCCACCATTTTAAAATTTAATATCAATATTATTAATCAATAAAAAATTTGAATGATGGAAGAAAATATAAACAATGATTATAGCGATTTTACCATAGGTGATGCCACCTATCGTACGATTTTGACAACAAAATTTAAAAGCCGTAAGGCTTATTCTAAAATAAAGATTAAAGAAATTCACTCTTTTATTCCAGGAACTATAACCGAAATAAATATAAAAGCGGGATCTAAAGTCGCAAAAGGTGATATTATTTTAATTCTAGAGGCAATGAAAATGAAAAATAAAATCATTGCTCCAATGGCAGGAATCATTGAAAGTGTAAATGTAAAAATTGGGGATATTGTTCCTAAAAATTCTCTTCTTGCTGTGATTAAATAGTTTAATTTATTTAAAATACTTTTAAAAATTCAGAGCCATTATTGCATAAAACCCTAATGGCTCTGTTTTTTTTGCTTCTTTTAATCCTTAACTCATATTGCAAGTATTGGAGCTACTTCAAATCAATTTCTAAATCTTTTGCAATGGAATATTCGTGCAAGGCTTCATAAAATAAATCAACCTTTTTGTTTAATTTATCAGAAGCATTTGTATATAAAGTATTGAATTTTTGGTTTGATTCCTCTTCCCCATGGTCGGAATTTTTAACTAACTCTACTATTTGCGAGTAATCGCTCTCAATTACTTCTCTATAAGTTTCAATCAACAGTCGATAAGCTCTATTGAGATTATTATCATTGGTTTCTTCTAGCAAATTATTGACTTTCAATTCATTTATTACATTAGCCAAAGTATTGAATTTAAAATTTATTTCATCAATTATGGCAATATATTCATCACCAAATAAAGTATCATCAGCATTCTCGCTCAAAATTTTTTCCAAAGAATTCTGAAAATCAGTATCCGCATCAATCACTTTTTCAATTGCAAAATAACGATCCTCAAAATAGCGCATGGCATCATCATTGTTACTTGAACAACCCGACATATAAAATGTTGTCATAAGTAAAACTAATATTTTAAAAGTTCTTTCAATCATAAATAGCAAAATTAGTTAATTTTGAAGTCTATATTATTAAATAATTGTATCATGAAATTTAATCAAATATTTTTGGGCTTATTGGTAATAATGGCAACAGCTTTTTTAAACTCTTGCGTGCCAGAGGATAGCTGCAAAAGCTGTGAAGTTGTAACCTATAAAACTGGCACCAGCAATGTGATAGACAGGCAAGATCCTATTGAATTTTGTGGTAACGACCTTTTTGCCAAAGAAAATGCTGCTCCAGTTATTAGCGGAACCGATTCTATTGTTTGGGAATGTTATTAAAATATTTGTTTTTGAAAATTCTAAACTCTAAAAAACCTTTGACGATAGAATTCCTCCTATATTATTCAAAAAGCATCTTCAAAACTTCCTTTGATTTTAGTTGTCGGATACCTTCAATGTGCAAATAATAAAATTCTATTAAAAAATCTATTGTCTCATTTCGCTGTTTATTTGACATAAAAACATTATTCATAGTCAAATAATTTTTATCAATAATTTGCATCAAAATACCACTTGACTCAAGGTTTAGAAATTGGCTATGTGTAGGTATTTGAGAGAATACTCCTTTCTGCATATCAAAATATTTATCTATTTTATTTCGAGGATTTTCTATTCCAAAACCCAACATTGACGCATATTTAAGCATAAATACTAAATGAAAATTTGACACTGATTCTGAAGTTTCATCAAGAAAAAGAATACTTTTTTCTAAAAAATCATAAAGAAGTGAATTTTCTTCTCTTTCATGAATTGATTTAGAAATGAGTTCAGAAATAAAAAAAGCTAAGGAGGTTTTAACTACATCATAATGTAAATTGTGAAGATTATATCTGAGGCTAATTTCTCTGGTAAAATGCAAATCTTTTTTTTCATTCAATGATATTACAATTTCCAAAATGCTAAGAGGTTGAAATAGAGAAGCTTTTTTACCTTTAGATGTTCTAATACCTTTTTGAAGTATGGAAAGCAGACCAAATTTTTTGGTATAAAGCCTCACAATCATCCCTGATTCGGAATAGTTCATTTTGGATAAAACAATTGCCGGACTTTTGTAAAGCATGGGGCAAAATTAATGAATAAAGAGAATTTTGGCGACTTTTGTTTGTGAGCCATCTTCATTTGTAGAAAACACTAAATAGACGCCAGTAGCAGCTCTATTGCCAGAATAATTTTTACCATTCCATAAGGCTTCTCCACCATTTGCATTGGTTTCATATATCAAGTTTCCAGCAATATCTGTAATTTTTATTGAAGAATTAGCTACCAATCCTGAGATTGCAATATTTCCAGAATATTCAGGTCTCACAGGATTTGGAAAAATTTTAACAGCGGCATTTGTTTCGCTGCCAGCAGTGGCATCACTTCTATAAGAGATTATTCCATTTTCCGTTGCAAAAAATACTTCACCGCTAATTTTGTCAATAGCGATACTAAAAATATTATTAGAAAGCAATGGACTGTTATCAATATTAAAATTATGTATCAATTTAGATCCATCAGCAGACATTAGAAAAACACCAGCATTATGAGTCCCAAACCATTTTCTGTTTGCACCATCAATAGCTATGGCGCTGACCTCTTCAGACTCAAGAAGATATTGCGAAATACCGGCCTGGTCTATATAAATTTGTTGTGCATCGAACTCATGGCCACTAAAAATAAGCTCAGGGGAATAAAAAACCGCCACACCTTTTGCAGTACCAACCCATATTTCGCCATCTAAATCTTTTGCTATGCTAAAAACTTCGCTGCTCGGCAATTTACCATTCCCAACACTCCCATTCAATAATTTCTTTTGATCGTCCCAAGGATTATCCAAAGTAAAATTATCATTATAAACTAATATTCCATTTCCTCGCGGAAGCACTATCCATTTTTGATTTAAGTCATCAATAATGATGTCACCAGTTAAATCTTCATTAACGAAAGGTGAAAGACTATAAGATTTCCAAACACCTTTGGGACTCAGCATCGATAATCCATTTGGTGTAGAAGTGTTGACTACCCATAGATTGTTGTCACTATCAAAACACAAACCGCTGATTCCGATGAATTTAGGGCGATTTGATGCCTGCTCCAAAGTAGAATTATTTGAATTATATGATGCAACAACTTTTCCATTAATCATTTTTATAAGCCCTTGACCCCAAGTACCAACAAACATTTCGTTCGATTTTTCAGGATTCACAACTACAGAAATAACATCGCTAATGGTATCAAATACAGAATTATTTCTTTTATTATATGAAGTCCATTTTTCATCGGCAAATTCATAAACACCTTGATTAATATATAAATTTGCGCCTGTGGGTTCTCTACCACCCGAGGCAACCAAGAGTTTGCCATTTTCCAACGACATTGCAGTAGCATTTTTTGATTCGGGTCCAGAGGGAATAATTATCTGATAACTCCAAGCTATAGGATTGCGAACCAACGATCGAGTCTTATCTGCTATCCAAACTATTCCTTTATTATCAACTACTATATCCCTTGGCATTGGCATTTCATTATCGTTTACTCCTTGGTTGTAATTAAATACAATAAAAGAATCGAGAAGATTATTGTAAAAATACGTAAAACCATATTCTTCCCCCACAATTAAAGTATCATTATAAGCTTTAAGAACAGTGAATGGGCCATTTTTGAAAGGCTTAAAATGCTTCCAAATGCCATTATTATTAATATACATTGTATCTGTACCATAGGTGTTACCAGCCTGATTAACAATAATTTGTTCTTTATAAACAGTTATTTGATTGAATTTAGCAGCATAATTATTAATTGTTTCATCGCGGTGCCAATTTTGATAATTAGCTAAATTTGAATTATTTTTATTGGCAATATAAATACCTTCATTTGTGGCTGCGTAGATGTTTTGAGAATCTATAAGCATTTTGAATACTTTCAATGCTTTGCCTCCAATACCAATATAATATGTATCGAGTATCTCTCTATTTTTGATATCAAACACAATAACGCCAAAATCGGTGGAAATATAAGCCATTTCATCAGAAAACAAAATACTGTTTATCCTTTTGCTTCCAATCATTTGCTTTCTTTTGAGGTCTGAAATATTATAAATTTTATCATCAATCAGAAGGTCAATATTTCCATTTGCATATCCAATAAATAATGTTTTGGAAACCTTGTCAAAATTTATTGAACTCACGCCAATGTCCGATAAACTATTGATGCTATTCATTTTATTTATGCTTTCATCAAGTCGACTATAGTAGAAAAGGCTAAATTGTGTGGCACAATAGACCCTGTCAAAGCCATCTTCTGCAATTGCAGTAGCTTGATTATATGGAAGATGTTCTCTCCACTGCCCTATTGGAATTTGAGCCTTGCCTTGGAAAAAAGATAATAAAAGAAAAATAATTAAGGAAGAGTATCTTATCATAATTGAAAATAAAAATTGAGTTCAATACCAAATAAACCTTGCAATTAATGAACTTTTGATTAACTAAAATTTATTTAAAATATTGCATCTTTATCCATAAAAAAAGGTCGGCAAAACCGACCTTTAAATAAATATTTTTGGAGTAGCTATTCTTCACCAACAACGCTGACGTAGGAGCGATTATCTTTTTTCTTTCTAAAAGCAACCATGCCATCAATCAGGGCAAATAGAGTATGATCTCTTCCCATACCTACATTAAGACCAGCATGGTGTGTTGTACCTCTTTGTCTTATAATAATATTGCCAGCAACTACTTGTTCACCACCAAATTTCTTTACGCCAAGGCGTTTGCTTTCTGATTCGCGTCCATTTCTAGAACTACCGGCACCTTTTTTATGAGCCATAACTTTCGATTTTAATGGTTAAAACTAATTTTCTTTAATATTTTCAATAAGAATTTTTGTAAAATATTGGCGGTGGCCATTTTTTTTACGATAACCTTTACGAAGTTTCTTTTTGAAAACAATTACTTTGTCACCTTTAAGGTGTGTTAGGATTTTTGCGGAAACTTTGGCACCTTCAACAAGAGGTGTTCCGACGTTGATTTTGCTGTCGTTCTCAATTAAAAAAACTTGGTCAAAATCTACGCTACTGCCTTCTTCGCCCTCCAATCTATGAACAAAGATCGATTGATCTTTCTCCACTTTGAACTGTTGACCGGCGATTTCTACTATTGCGTACATCTATTTGATTGTATTTAAATATCATTTATAAAATGGTGTGCAAAAGTATAAAAATATTTTGAACTTCAAAGTTTTATTATAAAAATTATTTCAAGAGAACTTTTGGTGTCTCTTTTAATATTAATATATTTTCTGTAAAATAATATTGAATTATATTGCTGAAATAAAATTGCTTTCAAAAAAAAAGCTGCCCCTAAGAGCAGCATTTCCTTTAGTAGAATAATGATTAATAAACAATCATTTTCTTTGTAATTTTATAATCACCAGCATTAACAGAGTAGTAATAAACTCCTGATTTCAAATTAGAAGAATTTATTTTAATAGAATGATTTCCAGCAGCTTTTGTGCCTTCATCTATCGTTAAAACTTTTGCGCCAGCCACATTATAAACGTTCAACATTACATTAGCTTTAGTGTTGATAGAATATTCAATTGTTGTGGTTCCATTAAATGGATTTGGTTGATTTTGAGAAACTGAAAGATTGCTTGCGCTTGAGGTAGCAATACTTGTTTGATTTGAAGTGAGTAAAAACTCTAACCAATGATGCTCATAACCGAAAGGTGCAGTATAGCCATAAGATGGCATAAACACAGCACTTGCAGCATTATACATCGATTGTTGCGAAAGAATATATGAGCAATTCCAATCGCGTTTAGTGTATGATGGAAGTGTACCACTTCCGCCGCCATCGCCATTTTCTTCGTAAGAAATAAAGCGCAATGAATTTAAATTATCTATTGTATCAACATTAGCAGTCCAAGTATAACCAGGAATAAATCTAATTGATGCTACAAAAACTTGACCTGCTGGAACTTGTAAATTAACAGGAATTTGAAAGAAATTAACTCCGTTTGAAAGTGTATCATTTTGCATCCCTGCTGTTAAAGGAAATTTAATAGTAGTATAAATTGAACTTGTTGAGTAATTTATTAATGATGCATGTTTTATTCCTTTAAATAACAATGTATCTGTACCATAATCTGTCATAACCCAAGGATTATTACTTTGATTCCATTGATAATTTCCATCACCATTAGCAAGAAGCTGAATAGCAATAGTATCCACAGCACTAGAGTGAGCTGCTGTTCTATTATAAAAGCCATAGAAGTTGATGCTATCCACTGAATATGACATATATTTATTTATGTCTAAATCAGTAGGAACTGCCGGGTCAAACCAATCAGAAACTGGGTTAATACATTCACCAATAGCATGAATCCATGGTCCGCTGTATCCCGATGAACCATAATTAACTAAAACTGTAGTATCTGGCCAAATATTATTAGCTCCGGCGGTTGCAATATTTCCAAGTTTATCGTCTATCGCAAAAGCAAAACCATACCAACGCGATAATGTAGCCTTGCTGCTTGATGCGTCTCTGTTGCTAATGTATTTTCTAACTGAATTGGCTTTCTGTTCCATTTCAGCTTTTGTAAACTGGGTTGATTCTTTTTTAAGAACAGGTAATTGATTGTTTTGTGCATAGGACCAACCGAAGCCGATTATCAATGCCAAAGTAAGGTAAATTTTTCTCATAATTAATTGTTTATAGGTTTATAATATTTCTTGATTTGTAAAAAACGCTCAGCAAAAATATAAATATTTTCGCTCGAATTGAAAAAACAGACAAAATAATATCAAAAAGGTTGTTTAGATCATTTATTTTTATGGTTTTAGAGTTCGCAAGTACACATTAGATTTCTATCGCCATAACCATCATCAATCTTTGTAATAAAAGGCCAGAATTTAGACTCTTTAACATGATTTGATGGGAAAGCAGCAGTTTCTCTTGAATAAGGCATTGTCCATTCTTCGCCAGTAACCATTGCCATTGTATGCGGTGCATTTACCACAACATTATTATCTTTATCTGCCATGCCATTCTCAATATCAGCAATTTCTTTTCTTATAGAAATCATTGCTTCAATAAACCTATCAATTTCGGCAAGTGGCTCGCTTTCAGTGGGCTCAACCATCAAAGTACCATGAACGGGGAATGCCACCGTAGGAGCATGAAAGCCATAATCCATTAGCCTTTTGGCAATATCGATAACTGGCACATTTGCAGTTTTCAGATATTTATTGCAGTCGAGAATAAGCTCATGAGCAACTCTTCCATTTTTGCCAGAGAAAAGTATTTGATAATGATTTTCGAGTTTTGCTTTAATGTAATTTGCATTTAAGATGGCATAAGCTGTCGCCTCTTTAAGGCCATCACCGCCAAGCATTTTTATATAGCCAAAAGATATAGGCAATATCATTGCACTTCCGTAAGGTGCCGAAGCTACCGCTGTATTGGATTTGCTAGATTCTTCGATTGAAAAAACATGACCCGGCAAAAATTTGCTCAAATGCTTTGCTGTTGCAATTGGGCCAACTCCTGGACCGCCGCCGCCATGAGGAATTGCAAATGTTTTATGGAGATTCAAATGACAAACATCTGCTCCAATATGTCCAGGATTTGTGTATCCAACCTGAGCATTCATATTGGCTCCATCCATATAAACTTGACCACCATTATCATGAATTATTTTTACAACTTCTATAACGGATTCTTCAAAAACCCCATGAGTTGAAGGGTATGTAATCATCAAAGCAGCAAGTCTATCTTTGTTTTCTTCAGCTTTTGTCCTCAAATCAAGCAAATCAATTTCACCGTCATCCTTAGTGTTTACCACCATAACTTCCATACCAGCCATTACAGCTGATGCCGGGTTTGTTCCATGTGCAGATGAAGGAATTAAACAAAGATTTCTGTGTCCTTGTCCATTTGCTCTATGAAAGCTCATAATTGTTATTAGGCCAGCATATTCGCCAGAGGCACCGCTATTAGGTTGAAAAGTAATATCATCGAATCCAGTAATTTTACATAGCGATTCTGCTAATTCTTTAATAATTGCTTGATAACCTAAAGTTTGATTTTTAGGGGCAAAAGGATGAATTGCTCCTAATTCAGGCCAGCTCAGCGGAATCATTTCTGAAGCAGCATTCAATTTCATGGTGCAAGAACCAAGCGGAATCATTGAGGTATTAAGCGATAAATCTCGGTTTTCTAGTTTTTTAATATATCTCATCATTGCAGTTTCAGACTGATATGATCTGAAAATTTTGTGATTAAGATAATCTGAGGTACGAATAAATTTAGGTGCGATATTTTTATCAATGTAATCATCAGCATTGTAGGAGTTTGATAGTTCAATATCTTTGGAAACAAGACTTGATAATACAAGCAATAAATCTTTTAAATCCTGTATAGACTTTGTTTCATCAATGCTAATACCTACATGCTTATCATCGAAATAAGCAAGATTAATATTCAATTTTTCTGTTTGTTTTTTAATTTCATTTATGTAAACTCCCTTTGGAATTTCAACATAAAGTGTGTCAAAAAAATTATCGTTGAGCTGTTGATAACCTAATTTGATAATTTCAGATGAGAGAATTACAGCCAAAGCATGAATATCTTTAGCAATAGATTTAAGCCCTGATTTACCATGATAAATGGCATACATTCCAGCCATAGTAGCTAAAAGAGCCTGAGCAGTACAAATATTGGAGGTAGCTTTTTCTCTCTTTATATGTTGTTCTCTGGTCTGAAGTGCCATTCTAAGAGCTCTATTGCCTTGATGATCAACAGAAATTCCAATAATTCTTCCAGGAATATTTCTTTTATATGTTTCGGTTACGGCAAAATAAGCAGCATGTGGGCCACCAAATCCCATTGGAATTCCAAAACGTTGTGTTGAACCAAAAGCAATATCAACGCCCATTTCACCGGGAGATTTCAAAACGAGCAAGCTCATTAAATCAGCGGCCATGGCAACCACCGAGTTATTTTGATGGGCTTTTTCTATAAATGCGCTGTAATCATTAATTTTACCAAATTTATCTGTATATTGAATAATTGCTCCAAAGACTTTTTCAGTAAAAATATAAGTGTCGGGATTGCCAATAAAAATGTCGATATTTCTATTTAATGCTCTGGTTTTAAGCACATCAATAGTTTGTGGGAACATTTTTTCATCTATAAAGAACATATTATTTCCATCTTTTACACTTTGACGTGAACGCGAACCAAAAGCCAAAACCATTGCTTCAGCAGCGGCAGTTCCTTCATCTAAAAGTGAGCAATTTGCTATTGGCAACTGTGTCAATTCAGAAATTACTGTTTGAAAATTCAATAAAGCTTCTAATCTTCCTTGTGATATTTCAGCTTGATAGGGAGTATAGGAAGTATACCAAGAAGGATTTTCCAATATATTTCTTTGAATTACCGATGGCATAATTGTGTCATAATAACCCATGCCTATGAATGATCTGAAAACTTTGTTTTTTGATGCAAGATTCTTCATTAAGCTCAGAAATTCGTATTCTGAAATGCCTTTTGGCAAATCAAGATCCTTTTCTAATCGTATACTTTGTGGGATAGTTTGATTTATAAGTTCGTCGAGGCTTGAAACCCCAATCTCATTCAACATTAATTTGGTCTCCTCGGTATTTGGACCAATATGTCGTTGATTAAATATATTTTGTACCATGATTATTAAGCATTTATGTATAAAAAAGTACGTGAATTTGTTGGCGGCAAATATATATATTAAGACTTTGGAAACAAATAATTTTGGTATTATTTTATATTAAAATAATTTGCAGATATATTTTTATTTAGTATTGATATAAAATGAAATGCTAAGAAAATTTATTTTTAAAAAATATGGAGAAAAATAAACAAAATCAGAACCAAAACCTTAAAGAATATCCAATCATGATTCCCAGATAATTGCCTATTGCATAGCCCACTAAACCAACTGTAAGCCCTGAAACAATAATTTGACGATTATTTATTGTGCCTGCAATTAAAGGAACAAATGGTGGTGAGCAAATTAAGGCTGTAGAAGTAATCATAACTGTGTCGGCATCTAATTTAAAAAATTTTGCAAAAGCGGTATGCATTAACATTACAAATAAAATTACAAAACTTACATTGAGAAATATTGGCAAAGCTTCTGAAGTAAATTTACTGAAATCGGCTTGAGATGAAACCACCAAACTAAAAACTAATATGAAATACATGCCAGTTTCAAAATTTTTGGGACCTCGCCTTAAAGTGGGAATAAAAGAAGTTGCAATTCCTAATGTAGTAATAATTAATATAGCCGAAATAAGCTTTAAACTTTCGGGTGATAACATAGAAACTCCACCACCAATTAATAAAATTAATATGGAAATTCCAAAAGCCTTTAATGTTGGGATAATATTATGCTTCTTGAAAAAATCAGTATAATCTTCGAAATTAGAATAAACAGTTTCTTCTTGTGCAAATCTACCAGAATAAGAATATTTATAAGGCAGAATCTTCTTGAAAAATCTTTTTCCTAAAGTCATCAAGAATAATAAATAAATTGCAGATACTACTATATCAGAGGAAAAAGTCAACATATAAGTATTGGCATCAACATTCAGAGCCGTTTTAATTGCTGCTAAATTAGGAGTCCCACCAGTGTAGTTTCCAATAAGCATCCCTGATACTTTCCATTCATCAGGAATAAAATTTCTAAAAATCAAATCGGCAATTATAACAACGATTATCACTGATGCTACACCAGTTAAAAGTGAAATTAGTGTTTTTTTTGCAAGATTCTGCCAATTATCAAGCTTTAAAGTCATAAGCAGTAAAGGCAAAGCCAGAGGTATAGATATGCTCATTAGCATCTCCTGTACATTTGATGCTGATTGAGGCAGGCAACCGAAATTTCCAATAATGAGACCTATTATATATGCAATTAATACTGATCCAGCTTTTTTCAAAAGCAAGTATTTTCCTGCAAAGTGAATTATCAAAGCAGGAGTAACTAAATAAAATAATATTAATATTGCAGTTGTCATATAAAGTCGCCAAAGATAGTTTGCAATTTTGAAACTCGCAAATAAAAATCTTTATGAAATAATTTAATGACAACTATTTGAAAGCCAACAATTCAATAAGCTAAAAAAAACTATTTTTTTTTGTATGGATATTCTCCTATATAATTTCCCGCTGGCGAATAGTTGCAAACCCAAATTTCTTCACCATCTTTACATTTTGCTTTTCCGCAACCGACAAATTTTGTGTTTTCCCAAACTACCTGAGTATAATGCCCGAATTTTTCATAATTAGAAACACTAATTTTCTCGCCTTTATATTCTTTCTTTTCGGTAGCCCAATCATTAACCACCTCGTCTGGAGTTGATTCCATGCTGCTCCAATAGATATTTTCGCCATTTTTTGAGCTGCTATGCTTCAGTTGACAGCCAGATTTGGCAAGATAATTCGCCCATTTTTGAGCTTCGGAAGCAAGTTCTTTACTCCATTGAAGGCCGGCTATTCCAACTTCGGCGCGCCATTTATTGTGTATTGAAATTATTTCTGCCTGCTCATTAGCAGTAAGTTGAGAATCCTCGTTGGCAGAAGAACTAAATATTACCACTATTAAAAGCGAAATAAATGAAATGATGGAAGTTTTCACAAGTAATTATTTATGTTTGAACGCATTTTCTTTTAAAATATTTCACCATCATGTAAACTCAATACAATCCATTTTTAAAATATAAACTGTTGTGTTTAGAATTTTCTAATTTTGCTAAATTAATTTCGCAAAGACAATTTTTTTATCTAAAATATTCGGGGTTTAATCCATTTTTATCGAATCAAACATTATTTTATGAAACAAATCTTTTATGCAGTAATATTTATTTTTCTGGCCATGCCCACCTTTGCCAATTCTGATAAATCAATTCAAAATAAAACAACGATTTCCAAAGGGCAGAAATTAAGTGCTCGAATAGATGCTTGGTTTGCTCCAAAAGTAGAAATTATTGGAGCTATTTTATTTTGGGATCCTTTTGAAGCTGTGGGAATTTATGATCCTGTTGTTCGCGATACCAAAGGAAATCCTATGCACAATATTAATGGCAAACCTATAGAAAAACATTTCCCATTAATTGTTTTTTGGCTTGTTATGGGAGCTTTTTATTTCACCCTAAGAATGAAATTTATAAATATTAGGGGATTTCGTCATTCCTTAGGTCTTCTTCGAGGAAGGTATGACAACCCTGATGACCCTGGAGAAGTATCACATTTTCAAGCTCTTGCAACAGCATTATCAGGTACTGTAGGTTTAGGAAATATTGCTGGAGTAGCAATTGCCATCACTGTTGGAGGTCCTGGGGCAACATTTTGGCTCATTATTGCAGGGCTTTTGGGTATGTCATTAAAATTTACTGAAGTAACTCTTGGAGTAAAATACAGAAATATTGATGAGAATGGCGTTGTTTCTGGAGGTCCAATGTACTACCTTACTAAAGGGCTTAAACTTAAAAATATTGGAAAAATAAACCTTGGTGGTCTTGGAAAAACTCTTGCTATAATATATGCTACTCTACTTATGGGGGCTGCAATAGGTGGTGGAAATATGTTTCAAGCTAATCAAACTTTTCAACAATTTGAATTGCTGCTACCCTCTTCTGCTGGTTATGGTGCCTATTTTGGAATAGTGATGGCTATTTTAGTTGGTTTTGTAATTATTGGAGGCATAAAGAAAATTGCTAAGGTTACAGAAAAGTTAGTTCCGTTAATGGCTATTGTGTATGTTGGTGCTGCACTTGTAATAATTGGAATGAACTATCAAAGAATCCCTGAAGTAATATCTTTAATTTTCAATGGTGCATTTCACCCTGAAGCCATTCGCGGTGGCTTTATTGGAGTGCTGATAGTAGGATTTCAGCGTGCAGCCTTTTCCAATGAATCTGGAGTTGGTTCAGCATCAATTGCACATTCGGCAGTCAAAACCAATGAGCCTGTCAGTGAAGGAATTGTAGCTCTTTTAGAGCCATTTGTGGACACCGTCATGATTTGCACTATGACAGCATTAGTGATTATTTTTACTGGCTATCACGACCCAATATTAGCCCAAGGATTCGATGGCGCTCAACTCACATCAAAAGCTTTTGGAAGTGTTTTTAATTGGTTTCCTTATGTTTTAGCATTAGCCATAATTTTATTTGCTGTGTCCACTATGATTTCATGGTCGTACTATGGATTAAAAGGGTTTAACTATCTTTTTGGAGACTTTATTGATAAATTTTTCACCAATAAAAATACCAAGAATTATTTTTTCTTCATCATTTTTCTTGCTTTTATTGTTGTAGGCTCTGCTTCAAATATGGGTTCAGTAATGAATTTTGCAGATATGATGATTTTATCTATGGCTTTCCCAAATATTATTGGTCTGATAATTTTGGCACCTGAAGTTTTCAAAGATATGAATAATTATATGGCTAAAGTAAAAAACAATCAGCTAAAAAAATACAAATAAACTTTGCTTTTTTTTGAACAAAGGCATCAATTTTAAAATATTAATATGCTTATATTTGAAAAATAAATAATTTCGCGGTAAATTAAATTTTGGACAAATGATAGCGGGCTTACCAGGTGTATTTCGATTTTTACTTATTTTAATGATATCTTATTACTTATTCAAATTTATAGTTAGATACTTATTCCCAATACTTGTAAGAAATTTCGTTAAAAAAGCACAGAAAAATTTTTATGATCAAAACCCACATCTCGACCCCGAAAAATCCAGAGGGAAAGAAGGAGAGATTCATGTGAAAAAGAAGCCAGATTCGCAAGAAAAGTCCAAAGACGATTTTGGCGATTATATTGATTACGAAGAAATTAAAGAATAATAATTATTACCATGCTAAAAAACATTGACTTTAAAAAGATTATGCCAGATGCTGCGGCAGTATTGGTTTTTTTACTAATCACTTTTTTCTTTTTCAATCCTTTATTTGATGGGAAACAAATGAAACAAAGCGATATAAAAAATCATATTGGAATGTCAAAAGAGATTGCTGATTACCGAGATTCACACAAGGGCGAAGAACCATTGTGGACAAATTCAATGTTTGGCGGAATGCCAGCATATCAGATTTCGGTAGCATATAGCAGCAATTTATTGCAATATATCGATACTAAAATTATCAGGCTAAGTTTGCCACGTCCAGCAGATTATTTTTTCGTTTATATGCTCGGCTTTTTTATTCTTATGCGAGTTTTAAAAATTGATCCTTGGCTAAGTCTAATTGGCGCAGTAGCATTCGCATTCTCTTCTTATTTTTTAATAATATTAGAAGCTGGACACAATTCAAAAGCTCTTGCCATCGGTTATATGGCACCAACATTAGCATTTCTAATTCTAACCTATCGAGGTAAATATTTAGCTGGTGGTATTTTGTCAGCACTTTTCCTTGGTTTGGAAATTTATGCAAATCATCCTCAGATTACATATTATTTAGGCTTGATTATTCTAATTATAGGAATAGCTGAGTTAGTAAAATCGATAAAAAATAAAACACTTCCAAATTTTTTAAAAGCCACCGGAATATTAGTTATTGCATTAATATTAGCAGTGGGAGCAAATATTGGAAATTTGCTTACTACTATGGAATATACACCATATACCATAAGGGGAAAAGCAGAATTGAGCTTCGATAAAAATCATAAATCTTCGAGTGGGCTTGATAAAGATTATGCTACGCAATGGAGCTATGGAAAAGCAGAAACTTTCTCGCTGCTTATCCCCAATGCAAAAGGTGGGGCAAGCGGCTATCTTGGCGAATATAAAGAAGCAATAGCGAAAGTTGATCCTAATTTACAAAGTACTGTAGCTCAACAAAATGTTTATTGGGGAGATCAACCTTTTACATCAGGCCCGGTATATATTGGAGCTATTTTGGTTTTCCTATTTATATTTAGCATATTTATAGTTAAAAGTGAATTGAAATGGATATTATTGATAGCCACACTTTTATCTATATTTTTAAGTTGGGGTAAAAACATGATGTGGTTTACCGACTTCTTCCTCGATTACATTCCAGCGTATAATAAATTTCGAGCAGTTTCTATGATATTAGTAATAGCTGAACTTACTATGGTGATGTTGGCTTTCTTAGGTTTATCAGAAATATTGAAGCGGCCTGAGATAATAAAAGAACAAAAAAAGAATTTCTTCATAGCTTTTGGATTGACTGGAGGTCTAAGCCTATTATTCTATCTTATGCCAAGTGTATTTTTTAACTTTTTATCTCAAGCTGAAGTTAGTCAATTCGATAGTCTTCAGTCATCAGACCCAGCAAATGCAGTAAATTATCAAATGGTTTTTGATGCCATGCAGCAAGTTCGCAAGTCAGTATTTACTGCCGATGCCATGCGCTCATTTATATTTATTTTACTTGGAGCGGCTTTGCTATGGGTTTATTCTATGAAGAAGATTCCAAAAGCAGCATTCCTGGCTATCCTAGGAATCCTTATGGTTGTGGATATTATTCCCGTAGATTCAAGATATCTCTCCGATAAGAACTATGAAAGAGAAAAAACTGTTCAGACGCCATTTATTCCAACTAATGCCGACCTTCAAATTCTTAATGATAAAGACCCCAATTATAGAGTATTAAATTTAGCTGTTAACCCATTTCAAGATGCTTCAACCTCCTATTATCATAAATCTATAGGTGGTTATCATGGTGCAAAATTCCGCCGTTATCAAGATTTGATTGATTTTCATATTGGAAAATTCAATATGGAAGTAATTAATATGCTGAATACTAAATATATAATTCAGAAAGGGCAAGATGGACAGCCAATAGCACAACCTAATTACGCTACTCTTGGAAATGCTTGGTTTATAAATAATATTAAATGGGCCAAAAATGCTGACCAAGAAATTAGCTCATTGGGGAAAATTATTAGAATTGAATCCCTGTCACCCAAATCTGAATTTCAAATATATGGAAGAAATTTAAATGCTGTTGATACCATGATGCTAACAGCTCCTATAGAAATAATTTCTGCTATAGACCAAAGCACGGTAGAAAAAATTGAATTAAGCAGATATAATTTACAAGCAGGGCATACTTACATTTTTGGTGTAAATGCTAAAGATTCCACAGCAGATTTTATCAATCTAACTGAAATAAAAAATCCACAACTTATAGCTGCAAAGCAGTTTAGGGTTCAGGTTATATCTTCGTTTGATGCACGAAATGATGTAGTAATTGGCAATGATTTTAAAAATATTGTTGGCGATTTTGCAATCCAAAAAGACTCCAATGCTTCTATAAAATTAATATCCTACGAGCCAAATGATTTAAAATATGAAAGCAATACTCAAAAAGTAGGATTAGCAGTATTTTCTGAGATTTATTATCCCAAAGGTTGGAAAGCATATATCGATGGAAAAGAATCTAAATATTTCAGAACCAATTATATACTAAGAGGAATGTTGATTCCAGCAGGCAAGCACCAAGTAGAATTTAAGTTCCACCCAGAAAGTTATTTTATTGGCAAGAAAATCTCTTTAGCAAGCTCATCTGTGATAATTCTTTTATTGGCTTTTATGTTATTTCAATTCTTAATGCCCAAAAAGAAAGTTAGCCCGAAAGACTAAACGATTTGCAGAAAGTTCTAATCATAACATATTATTGGCCACCAAGTGGAGGAGCTGGAGTACAGCGCTGGCTTAAGTTTGCCAAATATTTACCCGAGTTTGGTTGGGAACCTCATATTTATACACCCGAAAATCCAGAGGCACCAGCTTTAGATTTATCTCTTGAAAAAGATATTCCCAAAGAAGCGGTAATAATCAAACGTAAGATTTTTGAACCTTACAGCCTATATAAAAAATTTACAGGTAAAAAAGGAAATGTAAACGCTGGATTTCTTTCTGAAGAAAAAGATTCAAGAAAAAAAATTTCAGAGACAATTTCTGTATGGCTTAGAGGAAATTTTTTTATTCCTGACGCAAGAGTTTTATGGGTGAAACCATCAATTAAATTTCTTGCCCACTATATTAAAGAAAATGATATAAAAGTAGTTGTTTCCACTGGACCTCCCCACAGTATGCATTTGATAGCTGACGCGTTGAAAAAGAAATTAGATATTAAATGGATAGCGGATTTTCGCGATCCTTGGACAAATATTGATTTCTACAAAGACCTTATGCTCACAAAATTAGCTGATAAAAAGCATCATCGACTTGAAAAAGAAATCCTAAAAAATGCTGACGAAGTAATCACCATTGGTAAAACTATTGGTCTTGAGTTAGAAAATATTAGCCGAAGAGAAGTCAAAATAATTACTAACGGATTTGATGAAGATGACTTTATAAATCAAAATTCCATGAAGGAATCTGGATTTACAATTGTTCATGTAGGATCAATAAATTCCGACAGAAATCATGATATTTTTTGGAAAGGTTTGAAAGAATTATGTGCCGAAAATATGGCATTTGAAAAAGATTTGCGTATAATTTTTGTTGGCAAATTAGATTATTCAGTATATGATGATATCGAAAAATACCAACTTACTCATAAAATTGAAATAATCAAATATATTCCACACAATCAAATTATTAGGCATTTATTTGCAGCAAATTTACTCTATCTTCCTCTTAATAATACGCCGAATTCAAAAGGAGTGCTTTCAGGAAAGTTTTTTGAATATTTAGCATGTAATGTGCCTATAATTGGTATTGGCAATATTCATGGTGATGCTACTGAAATTATGAAGGAAACTGGAGCTGGAAAGATTTTAGATTTTGAAGATTTACAAGGTTTTAAAATTGCTGTTCTGAAGTTTTATGAAGATAAAAACATCTCTGAAATTGTAGATTCAAGTAAACGAAAACATTACTCGAGAAGAGAATTGACAAAGCAATTGATAAAATTATTTTAAGAGCTAAAAAACCATCAGCGATAAGCCAATCTCGATAGGGAAAATCTGTGGGCCTTTATCTTTTTGAAATACAGTAGTTAATGGATAATAAAACCTCAAAGTAAATCTATCATAACCCATGCGAAATGATACCCCACTTCGAAATTTTAGAGTATTTGGAATCCCAAAAAATTTGAATTTTATATATTCATTCTTGTTCTGAAAGACATTATCTCCATTATATTTTACATAACTACTTAATAAGAATCCAGCATCAAAACCAGCAGCAATACGCCATTGCTCATTTTTACCAGGTCGCAATCTCACCTCAAAAGGAATGCTGATATAAGTAAATGCCATTTTATTGTTAACGTAAGAATAGGGTTTATTAAATAATTTATCGAGCCCAACAAAATCAGTATAATTTGAATTGCTGCTGGAATCAACAAGAAATTTTGGAATTGAATTAGAGAAAATATTATTAGAATTCAAAGAAGTTCCAAGAGCCAAACTAAATCGACTTCCTCCCAAAGGCTGATCGTAGAAATATGCAAAATAAAATCCACGATTTATGCCCTTCAATGCAATTTTTGACGGCAAATTTTGCCATTTAAGGAAATTTATGGCTATTAAAATCTTGTCGGCGGTAAACATTTTTATATTTTGCTCGTAACTATTCTTCTTTTGGGAGTAACCAAAAAAGCTTATAAAAGCAAGGTAAATTATAATTATAACTCTGAATTTCAATATTATAGATTTTAAAAAAGTCTAAGCAAAGTTAGTATAAATGAGATTGCAATATAAAAAATAAGCTTTTTTAAAAAAAAAATTGCAAACTTTGATAATTGTATTATTTTTACAAATCATGAAATTTTTGAAAAACCAATTAAACGTATAATTATGGCTGAATTTAATTTTAAACAAATCATTTATGCTGGAATGGTGGCTATTGCTGCCGTTGACGGTGAAGTTGACAAAAGAGAACGCAAATGGGTGGACAAAGTTTTTGATCACGATTTTAACATGTCTGGAAGTGAACGCAAGGAAGTTTTAAGAATTTGGGAAGCAGACAAAGATGGCTTTACTGATAAAGTTGTTAATGAGTTGAAGCAATTTCCATCTTTTGACCAAAGAGAAGCATACAAACGTATTTGCCAGTTTATGTTGTTTCGTAATGACGAATATAATATGAGTATAAAAGCGCGTCCAAAAGGCATAGATCCTGAGAAAGAGCAGCTGAATCGCTATCGCGAAAGAGCTGAGCAAATGAGAGCAAAACTTTCTTTTTAATTAAGCAAAGTAGGTCGGCAATAAATGCCGACCTTTTTTTATGGTGTTTTTAATATTAAAGAATTTCCTCTACAGCAATGAGTTTATAAATTTTATCATTTCTTCTTAATAATGATTTAGATTTAAAAGAAAATACATCTCCTTTTTTTACTTTATCTACGGCAATTAAATCAAGCCTCATTTCGTCAATAGTATCCTCATAAACCCCAGTTAAAGAGCCAATTGCATATATTTCATCGCCCAGATTCAAATCATGAGATTCCATGGTTATTTCGGCTACATTAAGATTCTTAAAAAAATTAGTAACTTTACCAATATATACTTTCTTCTTTGTTGCGCGCGAGCCATAAAGTTTAGTCCATTCACCAGTTTTACGCCCCAGATAATAACCATCCCAGAAGCCTCTATTGTAAACAGATGCAAGTTCCTGATTCCATTTTAAGATATTTTCCTGAGAATATTCACCAGCAAAATAAGCATCAACGGCAGCTCTATAAGTAGCAGTTACTTTTTTTACATATTCTGGATTTCTACCTCGCCCTTCTATCTTCAAAACCCTAACACCAGCATATAATATTTTATCAATAAAATCAACTGTTTTGAGATCTTCTGGAGACATGATATACTCATTATCTACTTCCATCTCCAATCCACCATCTTTGTCGGTAACTTTATAAGGGCGACGGCAAGCTTGCAAACAAGCACCACGATTTGCCGAAGAATTCATCAAATCGAGGCTTATGTAACATTTGCCAGAAACCGCCATACAGAGTGCTCCGTGAGCAAAAACCTCAATTCTTACTAAATCACCTTTTGGACCTCTTATATTTTCCTTTTCAATGGTGTCAATTATATCTTTTACCTGAACCAAATTCAGCTCACGTGCGGTAACCATAACATCGGCAAAATGAGAATAAAATCTAACGGCTTCAATATTAGTTACATTACTTTGAGTTGAAATATGAACTTCAACTCCTTGCGAATAAGCGTATTGTATAACTGAGATATCGGAAGCAATAATAGCAGAAATATTATTTTTCTTGGCAGCATCTACTATCACTTTCATATCTTGAAGCTCCTTATCATAAACAATAGTGTTTAGTGTGATATATGATTTCACACCCTTTTCAATGCACATTTCAGCAATTTTTTTCATATCTTCAAGACCAAAATTTTTAGAAGATTTTGATCTCATATTCAAATTACCAATACCAAAATATACTGAATTAGCTCCGCCTTGAAATGCAGCCATAAGCATTTCATAAGAGCCTACTGGCGACATTATTTCAACATCCTTTGCTGTCATAAATTGTTATTTAACGACGCAAAAATAAGGATAAATAGAACCTCATTTCCAAAAGATGATATGATTTAGATTAGTTTCTATGAGTAATGATTTGAAAATTTTATTTTAAAATAATTCGACCTAAATCAGATGCCATTTTATTTCTTGAAGTGGTAAAAGACATAGCTTGTCTTTGGATATTTTCTATTGCAATAGCTTCTAATTCATTATCTTTCAGCTTGTTGTTCAGCTCTTCAATTTTTTTATTTAGATATTTCAATTTGAAAGCATAAACGGCAGAAATAACCAATCTTGCCAAGACTTTATTATCATTCTCCAGAGTTACAAAAATTTTATGCATTTTCTCCCAATTTTCGCTAAGCTGATAATTCAAGGTAATAAGGTCTATGGCGCTTCTTCTAATCTCTTCGTCGGTATGATTGACAAAATATTTTTGGGAAGGAATATTATCTTGCTCTATGGCTTCTTGGTATTCCGAAAATATTTTCTTTAAAATTTCATCCTCCTCAAAACGCATTTCATCAACTAAGAGACTTCCGACAATAAATAATGCAACTCCAATGGTTTCATCGCTATTTGAGTCGATATTCAAAGATAATCCGGAGTGTTTTGGACAAAATTTCATATCTCCATAATTTAAAAGCACTCGCACCAATTCTTTTTCATTGTAGGCATTCGATTCTTCTAAAATAATCTGCGGTTTTGAAATATTTTCAGCAGGTTCAATAATTTCGGTGGAAACATATTTATTATCTTTATATAGCTTGTTTCTCCTATATTTATTTACTTCATTTATAAGCAATTGCTCATCAATATTAACAATTTGTGAAGCTTCGCGAGTATAAAGAAGCCTATCGATATTCTCAGGTACCAGCGAAATTGATTGTACAATGTCTTTAATCATGGCAGCTTTCTTGGCAGGATCATTTCCTGCCTCTTCTGAAAGTATGTCGGATTTAAAAAGTATAAAATCTTTTGCCTTTTCTGTAATGAATTTGCTTACATCTTCGGCGGAATGTTTACGCGCAAAAGAATCAGGGTCATCTCCATCGGGAAATAAAACAATTTTTACATTAAGGCCTTCTTCAATTATCATATCCATACCACGGAAAGACGCTTTGATACCAGCAGCATCACCATCATAAAGAATAGTTACTTTGTTGGTATATCGTTTCAAGAGTTTGATTTGCCCAGTAGTAAGCGAAGTGCCAGAAGATGCAACAACATT
This sequence comes from Bacteroidetes bacterium CG2_30_33_31, assembly GCA_001872625.1. Taxonomy (GTDB): domain Bacteria; phylum Bacteroidota; class Bacteroidia; order Bacteroidales; family UBA1556; genus UBA6267. The sequence continues at coordinate 41,775 of MNXP01000021.1, read as the reverse complement.
TTCTACTCCAGCAATGTGCATACTAATAACATCAGTATATCCTTCAACAAGGAAACAGTTTTCGGCTTTCATAATAGCGGTACGAGCCAAATGAATGCCATAGAGCACATCACTTTTGTGATAAATTTCAGATTCAGGAGAATTTACATATTTAGCTTTGCTTTTTGAAGAATCTAAAATTCTACCACCAAAACCAATGGTTCGTCCAGAAATATTATTTATTGGAAATATTACTCGACCACGAAAGCGGTCATAAACTTTACCTTCCTCTGTCTTTACTAAAAGTCCAGTTCTAATTAGAACATCTTCGGAATAGCCTTTAGCTTTTGCTTCACTTTGAAGGGCATCAAAACTATCGATTGCATAACCCAATTGGAATTTTTCAATAATAAAATCATTAAAACCTCTTTCATTAAAGTATTGCAAACCAATTGCTATACCTTCCGAATGATTTTTTAAATTTTCAGAAAAATATTTCTGAGCAAAAGCAGTTACCCCCATCATGGATTCCCTTTCCACCTCTATCCGTTTCCCTTCGTCAGTTTGCTCTTTTTCTTTTACTTCAATTCCATATTTAGCGGCTAAATAACGAAGAGCTTCAGGATAAGTGTAATTTTCGTGCTTCATCACAAAGTTAATCGAATTGCCAGCCTCACCGCAACCAAAGCACTTGTATATTCCCTTTGCAGGAGAAACTGTAAAAGATGGTGTTTTTTCATTATGAAAAGGGCATAATCCCAATAAATTAACACCTCGCTTTTTTAATGGCAAAAAATCACCCACCACTTCATCAATACGTGATGCATCAAATATTTTATCTATGGTTTCCTTTGGTATCAAACAGATTATAGCTTTAAAATTAGGAGGCAAATTTAATTATTTCTGAACTAAAAAAATATTAAACATTTATTAACAAATGAGCGAAAGACATGTGCTTATATTTGCCACTCATATTTAACTAATTGTATAATGGCAGAAATAACATTAAAAGGAAATAAAATTAACACCTTAGGAAATCTTCCTAAAATAGGCTCAAAAGCAGCTGATTTTAAACTCGTTGCGAATGACTTATCTGTTAAATCATTGGCAGATTATAAAGGACAAAAGATAATTTTAAATATTTTCCCAAGCTTGGATACTGGCACCTGCGCTGCATCAGTGCGCAGATTTAACCAAGAGGCATCGAAATTAAAAAATACAGTTGTACTTTGTATCTCCAAGGATTTACCTTTTGCTCAAGCGCGTTTTTGTGGGGCTGAAGGTCTCGATAACGTACATACACTTTCTGATTTTAGATCTGGGGCTTTTGGTAGAGACTATGCTGTGGAAATTACAAATGGACCACTTGCTGGTCTGGAAAGTCGCGCTGTAGTTATAGTTGATGAAACAGGAAAAGTTATTTACACTGAACAAGTAGCCGAAATTGTTGATGAGCCCAATTATGAAAAAGCTTTAAGCGTTATTAAATAAATTTCTAAACTATTTAAAAAAAGCTGGCTCAAATTGAGTCAGCTTTTTTTTACTTTTGTAGTTATGAATATCTTGATTTTATTATTATTAAGTTTAAACTTTATGCCTTCAAATAATACCGAAGTCGTAAAGTGGTACACATTTCAACAAGCTATTGATTTGCAACGTACTAAACCAAAAAAAATTATAGTTGATGTTTATACTGAATGGTGCGGATGGTGTAAAAAAATGGATGCAAGCACATTTACCAATCCTGCAGTTGTAAAATATATGAACCAAAATTTCTATTGCGTAAAATTTAATGCCGAAGGTGGCGATACTATATTTATTGCTGGACAAAGGTTTACAAATAAAAACTATGGCAAAGCAAGAAGTGTACATGATTTTGCTCGAATACTTTTACAAGGAAATTTGAGCTATCCAAGCTATGTTTTTATGGATGAAAAGTCTAAGGGTATTACTATTGTGAAAGGTTACCAACCAAAAGATAGATGGATGCAATATCTTTCTTATATAGCAAAGAATAAATACAAAACAATGACTTATGACCAGTATAATAAAACAAAAAAATAAAAATAAAAAATTCTTTAGACTACAGAAAAATTAATGTATTTTTGAATCTGAATAATATATTGCATATTTAGGAAAATAATGCTTTATTTGTCTGTTGGCAATCTCAATAATAAACTGGAAGATAAAATTATATAATATGTTTGACTGTGCTCAATACGAAAATTGCAATGAATGCTGCTGCCCCGTTAAGCCATTGCTATATAACGATTTATCTAAAGAAAATAAAGAAATACTTTTTTATCATAGACGCGAAGTTGAGTTTAAAGCAGGTGAAACTATTTTCAAACAATCTACTGCAATTACACATATAGCTTGCTTAAGAGAAGGGTTTGTAAAAATCACTGCGGAAGCTCACCAAGGCAAAACCTTACTTATTGGAATAAGTCAGCCAGGAGATATTTTTGGAATTACAGGCCTTTATGTAGATGAAATTCATCATTCATCCTTCCAAGCAATAACAGACATTAAGGTATGTTTACTTGAAGTAAATTCATTTAAACAGGTATTGGAAACAAACATTAAATTCAGTCTTTCCTTATTAAAAAGATTAAACCAACTTGCCATTAAATCTAAAAATAGAACCATCGATTTAACCTCTAAGACAATGTATGCAAGAGTTGCCGATATGATAATTTATCTTTCTACAATTATATATAAGAGTAATAAATTCACTACAACATTAAAGAGACAAGACTTGGCAGATTTTTGTGCCTTATCTAAAGAGTGCATGATTCGTATCCTGAAAAGCTATAAAGAAGATAAAATTATTTCAATTAAGGGAGATGATTTTGAAATACATAACTTAAATGAACTCAAGAAGTTAAGTCAATATAATTAACATTTTTTCACATTGTTGATATATATCAATTTTGCTTTGATTTATATCATTGTTAGATGCAAAACAAAAAATAATTTTGTTATCTAATTAACAATTTATAAATTAAATATAAATACAAGTGAAATCATTACAAAAAATTACAGCATTATTAGTTCTAAGTACACTAATAATAGCATCCTGCACTAAAGAGGGACCTCAAGGTCCTGCAGGCATCAACGGTACTAATGGTACCAATGGAACTAATGGGACAGTGGATTGTATCAAATGTCACGACAATTCACAGAATATTTTCGAAAAAAGCAATCAATGGGCAGCTTCTGGGCATGCAGTAAATGGAAATTATGCAAGAAATGCCGTTGATTGTGCACCTTGTCATACAAGCCAAGGTTTTTTAGAAGTTCTCAAAACTGGAGCTGAAGTATGTGCAAGCGTGATTAGCAATCCAAATCCTCAAAATTGCTACACATGCCACAAAATTCACACAACTTACACGCAAGATGATTGGGCTTTGACAGCAACAACTCCTGTAGTTTTCAAAGTAAATGGAATTACAAGCGATCAAGGAAAAGCTAATTTATGTATTAATTGTCATCAGATTAGAAAACCTGATCCAATGTGGGATTTATCTCAAGGGTCTGCAACTATTACAATTACGAGCTTTCGTTATGGAACTCATCATGGCCCTCAGGGAAACTTATTTAATGGTACTGGTGGATATGAATTAGGAACAGGTTATATAAATTCATCTCATACTACCATGGTTAGCAATTCATGCGTTCAATGTCACATGGCTAAAGCTTATGGTAATCAAGCTGGTGGTCATCAATTAGGCATGAGGTATGGAACATCTGGTACAGTAAATACAGCAGGATGCACTTCTTGCCATGCAGATGCAACTTCCTTGAAGAATAAAATTATTGCCACTCAAGCTACAACTCAAAATTTATTGGATAGCCTAAAAACAATTTTAGTAACCAAAGGATATATGACTGCTTCTGGTAATGTTGTAACTGGCACTTATACTAATGACAATGCTGGAATTATATACAATTATCAATTTGTTATGGAAGATAAAAGTAAAGGTGTACATAATTTCAACTATGCTAAAAAGCTTCTTGAAAATTCTATAGCAGCAGCTAAGAAATAAATAAGTTCTTATAATTTTATTAAACATTAATTGAAAGGGATCGGATTAATAATCTGATTCCTTTTTATAAAAACCAATTTGAAATTTAATAAAGAATAATTTAGTTCAAAAATGAATTCAATATTACCTTAACTAAATATTATACTAATGAAAAAAATTTTTTTGATAATATTTGTAATGCTATTCTTTGGAAGTTGCACTTATAAATATAATATAAAAGAAAGTGGGGTTATTATAAATCCCACAGACACAGTAAAGTTTGCCACTCAAGTGGTGCCTATATTTTCTGATGCCACTTGTATTAGTTGCCACAAATCTGGAAGCACAAGGCCAGACTTATCTGCAAGCGCAGCATACAGCGAAATAACTTCTATGGGTTTATTGAATCTCACTGACCCTGCTCAAAGCAAACTTTATCAACATCCTTTAGCCTCTACATCTACACACAGTTGGAAAAAATACACTGATAATCAAGCTGCAATCATTTTAATGTGGATAACTCAAGGAGCAAAAAACAATTAATACACTGAAAATGAATAAAATATTAATCTCCATTTTTTTGTTGATATTTTCTACAAGAATATCAGCTCAGGAAATTGAAACAGATACAAATGTTGTTGTAGTAGATACAGCAGCAGCTATAGAAGAAGAATCTATTATAGATGAGCCCGTTAGCGAAACATTCTCCAGCGGCTATTTAATTGATGCACAAACGACCTATATTCCATCATCTAAGACTTTGGAGTATGTAATTCAGCATCGTTTTGGCTCTATGTCCACCAACGGTATTGGGGATTTATGGGGTATTTATGCACCAGGAGCTAATATCAGAATGGGCATCAACTATGTGATATTGAAAAACCTACAATTAGGTTGGGGTATTTCAAAGTTGAATATGTATAACGACTTTAATATTAAGTGGACAATTCTTGAGCAAACTAGGAAAAATACTATTCCAATAGCAGTATCACTATTTGGCGATATGGCTTTTGATTCGAGAAACAAAACAGCATTTGGAAAAACCTATTCATTTGGGGATAGGGTGGCATACTTCTCACAACTCATTATTAGTAGAAAATTTAATGAATGGCTAAGCCTACAAGCCGCTGCGAGTTTTACACACTTCAACGCTGTTGATTCATTGATGGAACATGATAAAATTGCGATACATTTTAATGGCAAAATGAAATTTTCTCCTCAAGGATCATTTATTTTTACTTACGATATGCCATTGAATTTAAAATCTATGTCAGAAAATATACCATTTACAAATCCTCCTAAACCAAATTTAGCATTTGGATTGGAAATAGCTACGAGCGCTCATGCATTCCAAATATTTATTGGAACATCTGCTGGCATTTTGCCACAAGAAATTATTATGCATAATGTAAATGATTTCACTAAAGGTGGTATGGCATTTGGTTTTGTAATAACTCGAATTTGGAGCTTTTAATTTTTTTTTAATCATTTAAATATTTACATTATGAAAACACAATTTAGTAAATTAGTTCTTGCATCTGTTTCTACATTAGCAATAATCATTGTTTTTGCTTTTTCGGTACCACAACAGAAAGCAGCAGCGCCCTGGACAATTCCAGCAAAATATAAGAGTATGAAAAATCCAATTCCAGGTAAAAATGTCGATACTGGAAAATCACTTTACAGCAAATATTGCAAAACTTGCCACGGAGCTTTGGGTAAAGGAGATAGCCCAAGATCTAAAACACTTAAAACAAATTGCGGTGATTTTTCATCTGCAAAATTTCAAGGACAATCAGATGGTGAAATTTATTACGAAGCAATTGTTGGTCGTACCGAAATGCCTAATTTTGAAAAGAAAATTTTAAGCGAGAATGACCGCTGGGCTTTAATAAATTATATGAGAACTTTGAAAAAGTAGTTTGTTAGTAGGTAACTCAGAGAAATTCTCTGAGTTATTTTTTTTATTTTTAACTTATTATTATGTGTATAATTAACAAAAGCTTAAGCTTAAGTATTTTAGCCTTATTTTTAGTTGTTACTTCTTTCACTCAAACTGTGATACCAAATAATAACAAGTGTTTGAAGTGTCATGGAAATGATTATTATAAATTCTATAATAGGGTAATTGACAAAGAAGTTCATCATAGGATGAATCCATATTTTATTATAAATAAAACTCTTTACAAGAAAGGTGTACATAAAAGTTTTCAATGTACTGATTGTCATGCAACTGAATATGAAATTTATCCACACAAAGCTGAATTAAAATTAGAGGCGAAAAATACTTGCCTCGACTGCCATGGTAGTGACGAAACTTTTGCAAAATTTCATTTTGAAGAGATTGAAGTTGAAGTTAAAAAGAGCATTCATGGTAAATTGATGGGCGAAGATTTTAATTGTGAGAGATGCCATAAACAGCATTATTACGAGTTGAATGCCCGTAACAAAACTGATATTAACAAAATTGTAGATTACAGTAATCACATGTGCTTAAATTGTCATAATTACACAGAAAATAAATTCTATTTGCTGTCAGATAGCACTGCATCCATTGATGAAAAATCTCATAGTTGGCTACCAAACCGTGAATTACATTTTAAAAAGGTTAGATGTTTGGAATGTCATGCTCAGCAAAATGATAGCTTGAAAGTACCACATCGCATTTTGGGAAAAGAAAAGGCGGTAAAACTTTGTGTGAAATGCCATTCGGATAATTCATTATTAATGTCATCGCTATATAAGCATGACATAAAAGAAAATAGAAATAAATTCGGATTTTTTAATGGGGTTTTGCTAAAGAATTCTTTTGTAATTGGTGCTAATAGGAACTTCTATTTGAATTCTATAAGTATTAGTATTTTCTCATTAGTGCTTTTAATAATTTTTATTCATGCCTTTATACGCATAATACTTAAAAAATAACTCCATGTCCACAAAAATATATTTATATCCATTATTAATACGTATTTGGCATTTAATAAATGCATTAGCTATAATATTTTTAATAATTACAGGGATAAGCTTACAATATTCAGATCCTTTATATCCATTTATGAGGTTTGATTTGGCTGTTGCTATTCATAATATCTGCGGAATTCTATTAGCATTTAATTATATTATTTTTATTGTTGGAAATATTATCACGGGAAACAGCAAGCATTATATTTTTAGAATTAAAGGATATATCAGCAAGCTGATGAAACAATCATATTATTATTCAATTGGAATTTTCAAAGGTGAAGCCCCTCCTTTTCCCATAAATGAGTCAAATAAATTTAACCCTCTACAGCAATTTTCCTATGTGGTAATAATGTATTTAGTGCTCCCAATATTAATAATTTCAGGCTTCGGATTATTGTTTCCAGAGATAGTAATAAATCAATTACAAAAAACCAGCGGAATATTTATTACAGATATGCTGCATATAATTGGTGGTTTTATTGTTTCGATTTTTCTATTTGTGCATATTTATTTTTGTACAATTGGGAAAAAGCCGTTTAAAAATTTTAAGTCAATTATCACTGGCTGGCATGAAGATAATCATTAGATTATTTGAAAATAGAATCTAAATCTATAAGAATAATAAATACATGATACTGAAAACAATATAAAAGTTGTAGCTAATAGCTGCTAAATGTCTTATAGTCTTATTCATGTTTTGACTTAGGCTCTAATTTAAAAAGTAAAAACTTAATAATGCTTATAATTTTTTAATTTTATTTAATAACGTCAAGAAATATCTATTTTGATAACTTCAAATTAACCCCTTAACTTATGAAGAAATTATTTTCAGTTTTTTTTTCGATGGCATTTTCAGCAATATTGCTTATAATTTTTGCCATAGCCATCGGATATGCCACATTTGTAGAGAACAATACAGGTGTAGATGCTGCTCGAAACTTAGTGTACGATGCCCGTTGGTTCGAAATATTGCTTTTTCTACTTTGCGCAAATTTATTAGGTAGTTTGGTAAAGTATAAATCATTAGCAAACAAAAAATGGTCGTTGATATTATTTCATCTTTCATTCGTCGTAATAATTATTGGCGCAGGTATTACCAGATATTTTAGTTATGAGGGATTTATGCACATAAGAGAAGGCGAATCTTCAAATATTATTACCACGGCAAAAACTTCTCTAACAGTTAACAAATCAGATTCAACTATTTATTCGCAAGCAATAAAAAGCAGCTTAGGAATAAAAGCCATGGAAGCATTTTCGACCAATATAGGCAGCAAAACTTTGCAAATTAAACAATCAGATTTTATTCTGAATGCAGCTAAAATGGCACAAGATTCACCCGAAGGCAAGAAAACTATCGCACTTTCTATTTCAGATTCTTCATTTCAATTTAAAAATATTTTTTTAAATAAAGGCGAGGATTACGTTTTTGGAAATATTACATATTCCTTTAGTGATAATCCAAATGCCGATATTATTTTCATAGAAAAAGATGATAGCCTATATTTAAAAAGCAAAGAAATGATTTATCAGGTGGATATGATTAACATGGAACATCAAAAACTTGCACCTGATTCAATTCATAAAACACTTAATAATATTTTATACCAAGTAGCATATAATAGCTTCGCCATTAAAAATTATTATCCATCGGCAATAATAAAAGTTGTTTCGATGACTGAGCATTCGGGAAATTACCCATTGAATGCACTAAAATTAGATATTTCCTATGGAGAAGAAAAAAAGGAACAATACGTTTTCGGTGCGGAAAATTTGGCTGGTGATGAAGAAATAGTTAATTTCTCGGATGCCTCTTTTAAAATATCCTACGGATCAGAAATTATTAAGCTGCCTTTTGCATTAAAGCTCGATGATTTTATAATTGAAAGATACGTTAATTCCATGAGCCCATCATCTTTTAAAAGCAATATCACTCTTGTTGATGAATCTGGCAAGGAGATAAAAGAATTTAGTATTTTTATGAACAACATCTTGAATTACAAAGGATACAGGTTTTTTCAGTCATCCTATGATGAAGATGAAAACGGAACAATTCTATCGGTTAATTACGATCCAATAGGAACCATTGTAACTTATTTAGGATATTCTTTAATGGTCGTTGGAATGTTCTTAGCCTTATTTTCCAAAAAAAGTCATTTCAGAGAACTTTTGCACAGAAACAGCAAAATAGCAGTAATATTTTTACTTGGCACATTTACCGCCTTTAGCAGCCAAGCTCAACCAAATAGTCCTATACAAAATCCACCAGCAAACAATATAAACCACAAACATGCAGAAAGATTTGGTCATTTGCTAATCGCTGACCCGATAGGGAGGATAAAACCAATAAGTACTTTTGCCTCAGAAATTAACAGGAAGATAATGCGAGAAAATTCTATTGATGGTTATACCTCAACAGAGCTTTTTCTATCAATGATGATGAATCAAGAACTGTGGGAAAACGTTCCTACTATCAAAATTTCCAATAGTGAAATTATAAAGAAATACAATTTTAATTCCGACAGAGTTTCTATAAATCAAATATTGCCCCCAGGCAGTTATGATCTCTATTTAATTAAAACTGAAGTAGATCAGATATATCAAAAAGAAGCAGACCTTAGAACCAAATATGATAAAGAAATACTAAAACTTGACGAAAAAGTAAATTTGAGTTTAATGTTATCTACTGGAAGTTTATTTAATTTTTTCCCTTTACCTGGTGATAGCACTGGAAAATGGATTGCAGCAACAGAAATGAATCAGGATGGAAACAAAGAACAAAAAGCATTAATAATAGATTTATATGGCCAGTATTACGGCAGTGTGAAATCAGCTATACAATCTGGTGACTGGAAAAATGCTGATATTGCATTAGATAAAATTTTCGCATATCAGAAAAAATTTGGCGGAAATAAGCTGCCACCAGCAGCAAAAGTTGATGCGGAGGTATTTTACAACAAAGTAAATTTCTTTAAATACGCTTCAAAACTATATCTTGTATTTGGATTAGTTCTTCTCATTTCTTTGTTTGTAAAACTTTTTAATAACAAGCTGAAAATAAAGTGGATAATAAATAGTGCAATGAGTTTGATTGTTCTACTATTCATACTCCAAACAGCAATTTTAGGTTTAAGATGGTATATTTCAGGGCATGCACCATGGAGCAATGGCTATGAGACAACACTTTTTATAGCTTGGGCAACAGTATTGGCTGGAATTTTATTCGCCAAAAGATCCACAATCAGCTTGGCACTTACTGCAATTCTTGCAGCCATACTAATATTGATATCTGGTTTAAGTTGGATGGATCCAGAAATTACTAATTTGGTGCCAGTATTAAAAAGTTATTGGCTAATTATACATGTAGCTGTAATAACTTCAAGCTATGGCTTTTTCGCTTTAATAGCTTTAATGGGCTTGCTAATTCATATATTATTACTTTCCACCAACGAAAGAAACACAGAAAAGCTGCTCCCAACAATAAAAGAGCTATCCTCAATTATTGAAATGGCGCAGATAATTGGTTTATACCTTTTAACTATCGGAACATTTTTGGGAGCTGTTTGGGCCAATGAATCTTGGGGTCGTTATTGGGGTTGGGATCCCAAAGAAACATGGGCATTGGTAAGCATTTTAGTTTATACTTTCATTGGTCATTTAAGACATATTCCAGGCTTCAAATCCTCATTTGTAGTTAGTACAGGAGCTGTTTTAGGCTTTGGAAGTATTTTAATGACTTTCTTCGGAGTAAATTACTTCCTATCAGGAATGCATTCTTATGGCGCTGGTGAAGCTTTTGCAATCCCCTTGTACTCAAAAATCATCGTTATCTCTATCTTTATTCTGATAATTTCAGCAGGCATTAAATATTATAAGTCTAAGGTATTTTCAGACAGATTTTAAAACATGGTAACGACAAATACTTTTAAAAGGAAAATTTGATGAAAATAAATTTACAAACAAATGAAAATAATGAAATTCACCCTCCATAGAAATATAGAGAGTCTAAATCAAATATATTTTATCTTTTTATAATTTTTTTAACTATTAATTTTATTTTAACATGAAAAATTTTAATTTTATTTTAATTGCATTAGCAATTTTAACATTTACAGTAAGCTGTAAAAAGGACGTCCCCCCTGTGACGCCACCTTCATACGATTTAACCAAGTTAAATGCTATTAAAGCATCTACGGCACCAACTGTGGATGGAGTTGTCGATGGTATATGGGCGAATGCTCCAATCTTGACAGTAGCAATAGGTGAGACAGGCAATCCACCAAATGACCCATCAAAAATTAATAACTGCGCAGGATGCCATGCTTATAATAGCGCTATAACTGTTAAATTAAGAGCAGTTTATACAGCTACAGACATTTATATTTTATCAGAATGGTCTGATCCAACAGCAAGTTTTACTAGAAATGGATCCTGGTCCTTTGCTTCTGGTTCTTGGGCAAAACCGAACACAGTTCAGTCAGAAGATCGAATTTCTTTCTATTGGCCAATGGGTGCCACTACAGGCGATCCATATAATACAAAAGGATGTATGGCTAAATGCCACATGTATTGGCCACAAGAATCAGATCCTCATCCACATGCAAACGGAGATGCTATAGTTGATGATGCTTGGTTATCAGCAGGTCGTGCCGATTTATGGCATAGTAAAGCTGCACGTGCAGGTGCCGTCACTTCTGCTACGGGTTCAGGTTTAACAGTTGATCCAGCGTCTCATGAAGTAACTGCTGGCACATTTTCTATGGTTGGATATGTTGACGATACTTATGTTGGCCCGTGGTCAGGAACTAATGGTGAAGATGGTGGTCGTTATGGCGATGCTGGAACCGCCGCAGCTTCACACAACCGTATTGCTGATAAATCTCGTCCAAAATGGATGGAAAAAAATCCAACTGATTTCGCTGATGCTATGTTTATTACAAAAGCTGAAATAGATGGTGGTGAATGCGTAGGAGATGCAACAACAGGTGTAAGCGATGCTGATGCAGCTTTATACTGGCCTAAATATGCTGCACTAAACGCAATTGTTTGTGAGCGAATTCATGTCGTACCAACTGGCAGCAGAGCTGATCTTACTTTCGGAGCTACTTGGAGTAATGGTACATGGAAAGCAGAAATTGGAAGAAAACTGAATACAGGACATGATGATGACATCAATTACACAGATTTCCTTAAAGAATACCTTTTTAATGTTGCACAATTTGATAATTCGCGTCATGGTTACGAACACAGAGTTTCACCAAATTATTATATGAAATTTATTCAATAAATAAAATAATTTCATTTTAGGATAGGGGTATATAATATACCCCTATCCTTTTATCTTGTAGGATCATGTTCCTAAATTAATTTGTGCAGAATTTTAAAGCTACCAAAGAAACTCTATTAAAATAGAAATAAGTAGATAATTAAATTTTAATAATATGAAATTAAAAAATTAGGAATAATTGGTGGCATAATGAAGCTCAATTTGAATAGTCTTCAACTGTAAAATTAGCCGGAAATGAATTATTATATTATAATTTATATGCTTCTATTTAGGAAAAATGTTCTATCAAATGATTTATTAGATATCAAACTTCATAATGGTAAAGGTAAAAACAAATTAAAATTTTAAAAATTACTTCTATAAAAAGTACTAAGTTCTTTGAATATTGGCTGCATATCAGCAAAACTAATAAATTTGACAATGTCATGAGTTTACTCAATAATTTGGTTAACACAACAGCTTTTGAATCTATTCAATTGAGGGGACTAATTAATTTATAATATCGGTAGAAATTTTAAAAGCAAGCAAAAATAATGGGCTCGTCAACTTTTTATTAAAACTTAATAAGTCCAAAAGGCTAAATTTATTTGAATGTAACATTTTGATTATTTGTTAGTTAATTGCGAATAACTTTTACTGGAAAAATTTAGGTTTTGAGTAATAGTTGAAAATCAGGTTTTATATAAAAATTCTATTTTCAGCATAAATTTTAAAGGGTACTATTTTGTATCTGAAAAATATTAATAAAATTACTACAAAATCATTTTTATTTTAGAAACTTTAATTGGCTTTTGCTTTGCAGTTATTATAAAAAAAATATAAAATAAAATAAAATTATGTTAAAAAAGTTTAGAATATTTTTATTTTTGTTGGCAGTAGGATTTCCCTTTCACCCATCAAACTTGTTTTCGCAGTCGAATGATGACTGCTTTATGTGCCATAGTGATGAGACCTTGTCAAAAACAAGTCATGGTAAAGTTGTTTCATTATATGTAAATAATAAGATTTCTCAGTCGGTACATAAGAAAGTACTTTGTACCTCATGCCATAAAGATGCAGCAGTAAAAGAATTTCCTCATCCCGAAAATTTAAAACTTGTAGATTGCGGTAGTTGCCATAAAAATTCACAATTTCAATTTTTAAAAGGCATTCACGGACAGGCCTTGAAATTAAATGCACCTTATGCACCTAGCTGTAAAGAGTGCCATGGTAATCATGATATTTTAAGCAGGACAAACCCACTATCTCGAACTTATAAAATGAATATTCCGATATTATGCGGGAAATGCCATAAAGAAGGTTCGCCAATTGCCAGATTATATAACATTCCTCAAAGTAATATTTTAAAACATTATAGTGAAAGTATTCATGGTAAAGGCTTGTATAAAAGTGGACTTATTGTTACAGCAACATGTAACGATTGCCACGAAAATCATTTAATATTACCTCATTCAAGTCCAAATTCCTCGATAAATAGCAAAAATATTGCAAAAACTTGCATGAAATGTCATGCACGAATAGAGAAAGTACACACGAAAGTAATTAAGCGAGAACTTTGGGAAAAGAAGGCAGGCTCTGTTCCAGCATGTTCAGATTGCCATCCATCACATATTGTAAAAATTACGAAAATTGAGGAAACAGTTTCGAACCAAATTTGTTTAAAATGTCACGAAGGAAATAATACCTTTAAAACCACCAAAGGGGGCAAAAAAATATCTTTAAAAATTGACAAATCGGATATTCAAAATTCTGTACATAAAAGTATTGGATGTACAAAATGTCATTCCGACGTTACCATATCAAACAATAAAGTACGACCATGTGCAACAGTCAAAAAAGTTGATTGTTCAAATTGTCACGAACAAGTTTCAAATGTGTATATTAACAGCGATCATGGAAAGGCATATTTTGCAAAAAAATCTAATGCTCCTTATTGTACCGATTGCCATGGAACACACAAAATTAAAACAAGATATGACGACACATCACCAACGTACAGAGCATTAATTCCTGATATGTGCGGCAAATGTCATCAAAAAAACGGAAAAGCGACAATTAAAACACATTTAAAAGAAATAAATGCTTTTAGCGATTACAAATCAAGTGTACATGGCAAAGGTTTAAAAGATAAAGGATTGCTTTCGAGTGCTATTTGTACTGATTGCCATACATCACACAACATATTAAAAGAATCGGATAAAAATTCAACTGTAAATCCAAAAAATGTTCCTGCTACCTGTGCAAAATGTCATAAAAGCATTTATGATGATTACATGAATAGCGATCATTCAATAAAAAATAACAGTAAAGGTAAAATATTTCCAACTTGTGCAAATTGTCATACAGCACATACAATTACAGAAATTGATAAAGATAAATTTCTTACTCAAATCACTCTTCAATGTGGAAGCTGCCATAAAAAATTATCGGAGACTTATATGGAAACATACCATGGAAAAGCTTATACCTTAGGATATTTAAAAGCTGCCCGATGCTCCGATTGTCATGGCGCTCATAAAATATTAAAGATTTCTAATCTTGAATCGAGTGTAGGGCAAAAAAATATTGTAAAGACGTGTAAAAAATGCCATGAAGGTGCAACAGTTGAATTTGCAGGATATTTGACTCATGCTACACACAATGACAACAAAGTTCTTTATTATACATTTTGGGCAATGACATCATTATTACTTGGTGTATTTGGATTCTTTGGCTTACATACACTTTTATGGATACCACGATCGATTATGGAAGCGCGAAAAAAGAAAAAACACCCAATGCCAAAAGGCGAAGCAATATATTTCCGTAGATTTAAAAAGAGCCAACGCATCACTCACATATTTGTAATATTAAGTTTTATACTTTTGGCATTAACTGGTATGATGTTAAAATTTGCTCACATGGAATGGGCATATAATTTAGCAAAAATAGTTGGAGGAGTTAGTATTGCTGGTAATATCCATCGTTTTGCAGCCGTTATAACATTCGGATATTTTATTTTCCATGTGGCTTCGCTTATCAAAACAATGGTTAAAGAAAAAATTAAACCTATGGCATTTATCTTCGGTAAAAATTCATTAATGTTTAATAAACAAGATATTAAAGACTTTGTTGCAACTGTTAAATGGTTTTTAGGGAAAGGCCCTCGACCATATTACGGGCGATGGACTTATTGGGAAAAATTCGATTACATGGCTGTATTTTGGGGAGTTGCAGTTATTGGTTTATCGGGATTAATCTTATGGCAGCCTGAATTTTTTACCAAGTTTCTATCAGGTTGGGTAATAAATGTGGCTCAAATAATTCACAGTGATGAAGCTTTGCTTGCCGTTGGATTTATTTTTACAATTCATTTCTTTAACACACATCTACGCCCTGAGTCTTTTCCAATGGATACAGTTATTTTTACAGGACATGTGCCAATAGAAGAATATAAAAAAGACCGCCCAAAAGAATATGACGAATTAGAAAAAGCTGGAAAATTGGATAAAGTTACGGTAAAGAAAGAATTTTCTGCTTCTTGGATGAAACTAATTAGAACATTTGGATACATTTTCTTGTTTACTGGAATTGCATTAGTTATTTTAATTATTTATTCCCTATTAAACGGGCACTATTAAATAATTATTCGTGTTTTCATTTAATAATAATAGACGGCAATTGTCGTCTATTATTATTTTTATCAATATCTACTTATGTATGTAATATTAAAAACTTTAAAAACAAGAAAATATCTTTTTCGCAAATCTCACAGTTAAAGTCTATTTCCAATTATCTGATTTATTTTATGAGGCAAAAACTTCTCCAAATTCAAAAACTTTATAAATTCATTTCTGCCATTTCCTGCCTAAAATCAAACTGCAAATCTTCATGAAGGCTCAAGATGGCCTTATTAATTCTATCTATTTGACGCGAATAAAGGTTCCTCATAGTCATGTCAATACCCAAAATAATTTCAGGTTCTTTCATTTTATGGCAAAAATACATAAGAAGCTCAGCCTCTGTACTTTTACGTTTAGAATATCTAATAAACTTATTGGTTGTGCGTAACACTTTTCTTATAGTCTTTTTAGCTAAAAACCAACTCGACAGATTTAAATTACTAAATTCAGAGTCTATTTCGCACTTAACATTTTTAATAAATAGCTCCTCATCTATTGCATCAAAAAGCAAGTAAGAAAGCAACTCTTTATTTTCCTTTTTATATTTTGATAAGCGAATTATTAAGTCAACTAATTTTGCATTAGGAAAGCTAATTAGCTCAGTTTTGATTTCCTTTAATGATGATATTTCCATTTATTTTTCACAAATTAATACATATAAAATCAAATATTTCTTAAGTCCATTTTCATTAATAAGTACAAAGGTAGAATAAATACAAAGAATTTGATTTGTTAAAAAATTTATTATCATTTAGGATATAGATTTTTTATAAATTTGAAAATCAGAAACACAAACCAAAATTAAATGCTCCATGGTAATTAGAAATATAAAAAATATCATCGCTTTTGCAGTGATGCCAATAATTTCAATACTCATAATATTATTTTTAGACATAAATCCCGAGCACAAAGAGGCCACTTATATGCTTGCCGTCGCACTTTTGATGGCTTCATGGTGGATTTTAGAAACAGTTAATTTGTCGGTAACTGCACTTTTGCCAGTTGTGCTATTTCCACTATTAGGAATTATGGATGGAGAAGAAGTTTCATCACAATACTTTAATGGCATTATTTTTCTTTTTATTGGTGGTTTCTTAATAGCTATTGCTATGCAGAAATGGAATTTCCATAAACGTATTGCGCTAACATTGTTGATGTTAACTGGCACAAGTCCCGCCAGAATTCTTCTTGGATTCATGCTTACAACTTATTCTATTTCTATGTGGATTAGCAATACAGCCACCACAATGATGTTGCTACCAATAGTGCTTTCTGTTTTATCGCAATTAGACGAACTTTATGGCAAAAAAAATACTTACTACTTTAGCATCGGCGTACTTTTATCTATAGCCTACAGTTCGTCAATTGGTGGAATTGCAACTTTAATAGGGACGCCGCCAAACCCAATTTTTTTGCGTATCTACCAAATAAATTTTCCACAAGGCATTGAAGTTAACTTTGCTAATTGGTTTATTTATGCTTTCCCTCTTTCGTTGATTTTAATGATAATTCTTTATTTTCTTTTATACTTTCTATTTATAAAAAATAAATGCATAGAATGGGAAAGTAAGATAAAAATTGATTTTCATGCTGATTATAAGAAACTTGGAAATATGAGTTTCGAAGAAAAATCGGTACTTGTTATTTTTATAATGGTGGCATTTCTATGGCTCACACGTTCGCCATTGGAAATAGGAAGAGTTCATATACCAGGCTGGTCGCAGTTATTTTCACATCCCAAATATCTAAATGATGGAACAGTAGGGATAATGATGGCAACCATACTATTCTTAATTCCATCAAAAAACAAAAAAGGGGAATTTCTGATGAACTGGAAAGATACTATAGCCTTGCCTTGGGGAATAATAATTCTTTTCGGTGGAGGCTTTGCTCTGGCAGAAGGTTTCAGAACATCAGGCTTGTCGGAATCTATCGGCGAAATTCTTCATTTCTTTAAAGGGAGTTCGCTATTTCTTTTAATTTTTATAGTTACGAGTCTTATGATTTTCCTCACCGAAATCACCTCTAACTCATCATCAACAGTTATCATATTACCAATTTTGGCTGCCTTAGCAATTGCCACCGAAATAAATCCTCTTTATTTAATGATTCCAGCAACCCTTGGGGCCTCAATGGCTTTTATGATGCCAGTGGCAACACCTCCAAATGCTATAGTTTTCAGCTCCCAAAGGATAAAAATATCGGAAATGGCTAAAGTCGGATTGATATTAAATATTGTGGTAATTTTTGTAATAAGCCTTTGGACTTATTTTTTAACACCTATAATGTTCAACTTTTAAATCTACAACTTATTAATGGTGCCACCCATTGAAGGATCTACAGACTCGATTTTTGGCTTACCTTTATAATTAATTATAGAGCCAGTTTTTGAAAATGCGGTAATCTTATCTTTTACAAAGATATTTATTTTACCTCCAGTATTCGCCCTAATTTCGGCATTGTTGGTTATCAATGAATAACAATCGAAAAGAGCTCCCGAATTTGAAACCACACTTATGTTTTTGGCACTGCCATAGGCTCTAAACTCTGAACCTTGATTTATTTCAACATCTAATTTTTGTGCTCTAATAAGCATTCTGCAAAGAGAGCCTTTAGTAACTTTTATATGCAAATCCTCCACAATTATGGAATCTGTCTTTACAATATTTGCTCCCGCATCAACTTTTAAATCATCAATATTTTTATAAAAAAGCTTTACAATTACTTCCTTTTCATCTCCAATGGCATTTGATTTCAATTGCAATATTCCCTTAACCACCATAGTTGTTACCTTAGCAATATCGTAATAGTGTGAATACATTGTCAGTGAATTAGTTTCAGCTTTTCTCATCTCCACTTTAATGTTTCCAAAAACTACCAAGGCATGAAAATCTTCCAAACTTCTTGTAATTGTGTCGGTTGGCGCAGCAGTAATACTGATGGTCATTATAAAAAATGATAAAAGGCTTATGATTTTTTTCATATCATGGTTTTTAAAAATATTTCGATAAATTTTCTATATTAAATGACTCTTTGAAGAGAGCAAAATTAAAATAAAATCTTTAATGAAAACTGACATAAAAAATCAATTTTTAATTTTTATTCCTTCACAAGCTGGTAAATTCAACCACAATAATATTAACAAACTTATGTTAGTATTTAGAATTAATTATTAAGGCCGTTATATAATCCAAACTTACCTTTGAAATTGGTAAAATGTTTAATTTTTTGAAACAATAATACGACAAATGATGAAAAATATTTTTTATAAAATGCTGGTTTTATGCATAGTTAATACCTTAATCTTCACTTCATGTGTAAGCTCCAAAAAATTCAAAGAGCTTCAAAGTAAGCGCGACATAACCGAGGTTGAAAACAACAAATTAAAAGACGAAAACCGTCAACTAAGCACCATGGTGAGCGAATTATCTCAGAAGAATTCTGCTATGCAATTGCAAATAGAAGCTTTGAAAGCAGATACCAACTCGCTTGGAAAAAATTACAGAATTGCTTCAAAAAACTATAATAATTTGAATAGCAGCTACGAAGATTTGCTTTCTAAATATAACGACTTAAGCTCTGGAAATCAAGCTGAAACAAAGAAAATACTTACTGAACTTCAAAAAGCTCAACAAGATTTAATGCGACGCGAAAATGCTCTGAGCAAATTGGAAAAAGAATATGCTGATAAAAAACTTACTCTCGATAAAATGAGTCAGCAACTCACTCAGGCTCAATCTGAATTAACCGAAAAGGAAAAAGCATATAACGATTTAAGAAAAGAGGTTGCCGCAAAAGATTCGATAATGAACAGCCTAAAAAATAGTGTCTCCAATGCGCTTACTGGATTTGAGAATAATGGACTTACTGTAACTCGTAAAAACGGTCAGGTTTATGTCTCTATGGACGAAAAATTATTGTTTGCTTCTGGTAGTTTTGCTATTAACCCTAAAGGCCAAGAGGCATTGATTAAGCTTGCTAAAGTGTTAGAAAACAACAAAGATATTAAAATTTTAGTGGAAGGTCATACCGATAATGTACCATACAATGGTGCAGGAAATGTAAATGATAACTGGGATTTGAGCGTTAAACGTGCCACAAGTATAGTAAGAGTTTTATCCATCAATAGCAAAATAAATCCGCAGCAAATTACAGCAGCTGGAAGAGGCGAATTTATGCCAATATCATCAAATGAAACCAGCGAAGGGAGAGCAAAAAACCGTCGTTCAGAAATTATTTTGCAACCAAATCTCGAAAAACTCTATGATTTGGTAAAATAATTAATCTAATGATAAAATATGTTAAGCATGAATTCATAGACAAAAACAAATGGGATAAATCAATAAACTCATCTGTAAATGCTTATATTTATGCCGATTCAAGCCTACTCGATATTTTAACAGATAATAGTTGGGATGCCTTAATAAAAGATGATTATGAGATACTTATGCCTCTGCCCTATTCAAAAAAATTTGATTTCAAATATATTCATCAGCCACTTTTTATTCAGCAACTTGGCATCTTTTGGAAAAATACAGCCTCTAACTCTGTCTTGGAAGAATTCATAGACGCCATCCCTAATGAATTCAAATTTATATCTTTAAACCTCAATAAATTTCTTCTCGGAAAAATTTCTAATAAATTAATATCAAGAAAAAATGATAATTTTGAATTAGAAATTTCTGGAAATTACAAGATTATTTACGAATCATATTCTTCTAATTTAAAAAGAAATCTAAAGAAAGCAGAAGCAAATAATCTGAATGAAATACAATATGTAAAGCCCGAAGAACTGATTAAAATGTTCCGTGAAAACAAAGGCAAAGAAATAAAAAAATTAAAGTCCAAAGATTATAACAGATTGCAAAAGCTAATTTATATGCTCATTCACAAAGGGAAAGCCGAAGTTAAAGGCGTAATAGATGAACATAATAATATTGTTGCCACAGCATTATTTGTTAGCGGAAATGGAAGGAGCATTTTTCTTTTTAGCGGCAATACTAAAGAAGGGAAAAAACTTGGAGCTATGCCATATTTAATTGATAATCAAATAAAAAAACTTCAAAATCAAAACTATATTTTAGATTTTGAAGGCTCAAATGACGTAAATTTAGCAAGATTTTATAAAAGTTTTGGAGCCAAAAAATTTCATTATGAAAGCATCGAGATCAATAGATTTAAATTCCCATTGAAACAAATAAAAAGAATTTATTCATACTTAAAAGCTTAATAACATTTTTTTAAGTAAAAAAAGCTAATTGAAAAGATGAAAATATTTAGTCTATAAAAAGATAAAATCCATCTAGGTTTTTTGTTTATTTTAGCATCTTCAAATCAACAAAAGACTTACATCATGATTACCAATCTTGGCGAGAAAAACTCTATTTTCAATGAATTTATTTCCGAAATTAGAGATGCAGAAATGCAAAAAGACAGAATGCGTTTTAGAAAAAATATGGAGAGAATAGGTGAAGTTTTTGCCTATGAAATAAGTAAAACCCTTGAATACCAGGAAAAGGAAATAACATCGCCCTTAGGCATTTCAAAAATAAACAACATAAAAGAGCAGCCTGTTTTAGCTACTATTATGCGTGCGGGATTACCATTACATCAAGGACTTTTAAACTTTTTTGATAAAGCAGATAATGCATTTATTTCGGCTTATCGGAAACATAATAAAAATGGTAAATTCCATATAGAACTGGAGTATGCTTCATGTCCAAAAATTGATGGCCGTGTTTTGATACTTGTAGATCCCATGCTTGCCACAGGTGCATCTATGGCACTTACCTACAAAACATTACTTGCTTTTGGGAAGCCAAGCATCACCCACATTGTATCGGCTATTGCCTGCACAGATGGGATTAATTTTGTAAAAAGTCAATTATCTCGTCAAAATGTAAAACTTTGGGTTGGTGCTATTGACAACGAACTTACCGCCCAATCTTACATAGTACCTGGCCTCGGCGACGCAGGTGATTTGGCTTATGGTGTAAAAAATTAATAACATATATTGAGAAAAAAATTATGAAGGTATTGATTATTGGTTCTGGTGGAAGAGAACATGCATTAGGTTGGAAAATAGCTCAAAGCAACAAACTCTCAAAACTTTTTTTTGCACCTGGCAATGCTGGCACTGAGGCAATTGGCAAGAATCTTCCAATTGACCCTATGGATTTCGAGGAAATTAAAACATTTGCCATTGAGGTTGAACTCGACATGATAATTGTTGGCCCAGAACAACCCTTAGTAGCTGGTATTTTCGATTTCTTCAAAAACGACCCTTACCTAAAAAATGTTAAAGTAATTGCTCCTTCGAAGATCTCTGCACAATTGGAAGGCAGCAAGCAATTTGCAAAGCAATTTATGGCTCGACATAATATTCCTACAGCAGCATATCAGTCATTTAACAAAGTTTCTTTTAATGGAGCTTGTAAATTTATTGATGAGCTAAAACCGCCCTACGTAATAAAAGTTGATGGACTTGCTGCAGGAAAAGGCGTGCTGATTTTAAACGATGCTGAAAATGCAAAAGAAGAAATAAAGTCCATACTCTTTGAGGAAAAATTTGGTGCCGCAGGCAAAAGAATAATTATAGAGGAATTCCTTGATGGAATTGAACTTTCGGTATTTGTTCTTACCGATGGCAAAGATTACATTTTGCTTCCAGAAGCCAAAGATTATAAACGCATTGGAGAAGGCGATACAGGATTAAATACTGGCGGAATGGGATCAATATCTCCAGTACCTTTTGCCTCAAATAAATTTATGACTAAAGTCGAGGAAAAGATTATAAAACCCACTGTGAAAGGAATTTACAAAGAGGGAATGAAATATTTTGGTTTTATTTTTTTCGGATTAATGAATGTAAATGGCGAGCCTTTAGTGATTGAATATAATGTAAGGCTGGGTGACCCTGAAGCGCAATCTGTAATTCCTAGAATTAAAAATGATTTGCTCAAAGCTCTTATACTTACTTCTGAAGGCAAAACTTCTGAAGCAAATATAAGGTACGATAGCCGCTGTGTAGCAACTGTTGTGATGGCTTCAAATGGATATCCCGAAAGCTATTCTGTTGACAAGCAAATAACAGGTTTGGATTCTGATATTTCAGAAAACACCATGATATTTCATGCAGGCACTAAGCTTAACAAAAAAGAGCAAATTGTAAGCAGCGGCGGCAGAGTTTTGGCCGTTTCATCCTACGGTAAACATTTGATTGACGCTATCGCTCTTTCTTATAAAGCAGCAAAAAAAATCAAATTCGATGGCGTAGTTTACAGAAAGGATATCGGCAAAGATTTACTGTCTAAATACTAAATAAATTGATTAAACATTTTATAAAAAGCACTGGTAATCAAATATTTTTCTTAATATTTATTAGCATTATTTTTATATCACTTTTCTTAAGAAATGATTTTATGATTATTAAATCAGCCTCCGACGGGCTTCTGTACAATTTTATAATCTATTTTATCGGCAGCAGTATCATCATTTCACAAATATTTACATTCTTTCCCTTACTATTTATTGGAATATTCTTGAATGAACTTTATAAAAAATTCGCTCTACTTCCGCGAAATAATTTCTCTATTCTTTTTGCTTATTTACTTATCCTATGTGCTTTCCCTGAATTATGGAATTTAAGCTCCCAACTTTTAGGTTTTCTCACATTACTTTACGCTATCTTCTTGCTTTTTGAGGCTTCTCTACAGGAATTCAAAATACCCGACTTGATAAATCTTGCAATTCTTTTTAGCCTTTCTTCTCTGATTTATAAACCACTTTATATCTTAGTAATTTATCTTCCAATAGCATTATTATTGCTACGACAATTCAAATTCAAATTAATTTTAATTACTTTATTAATGTGGTCGTTACCTTATATCTACCTTTATGTCTATTATTTTTTAATAGGCAATAATCTCACATTTAAAAGCATTTTCGCCACTGAATTACTCAACTTTCATTTTAAATATGAAACATTAAACATCAACAACTTAATTTCTTCAATATTTACTCTTATTTTATTTTTACTCTCTATATGGAAAGTTATAAATAATTATGCAAATAGATTAATTCACATCAGGTCAATAATATCTCTCACAATTGCATTTTTATTAATCACCACCTACATAACTTTCTTCTCCAAAGCAGCAAATAGTATTAATATAATTTTGCTAATTCCCTCAATATCTGCAATTATAGGAATTGGGCTACAATATTTTAAGAAGACCTTATATTTAGATATTATTTTTTCGATATACATAATCTCATCAGTATATTTTTATTTTTGATAATGCTAAAACCATGGCTTTTTTCGGAATTATTAGAAGCAGGTTGCGATGAAGCTGGCCGCGGTTGTCTTGCAGGGCCCGTAGTAGCTGCTGCTGTGATTCTTCCAAAGAATTTTGAAAATCAAATACTTGATGACAGCAAAAAATTGACTGAGAAAAATCGACTTTTACTAAAAACAATTATTGAAGACAATGCTCTTTCCTATGGAATAGGCATTGTAAGCGTTGAAGAAATAGACAAAATTAATATACTCAATGCCTCTATTCTTGCAATGCATATTGCTTTAGAAAAACTTTCAATCTGCCCTGAACAAATTTTAATCGATGGTAATAAATTTAAGCCTTACAAAAATATTCCATATACTACCATAGTAAAAGGCGATGGAAAATATATGTCAATTGCAGCTGCATCCATTCTTGCAAAAACTTGTAGAGATGAAATTATGAAAAATTTACATCTCGATTTTCCCATATACCATTGGGATAATAACAAAGGTTATGGAACAAAAGCACATGTAGCGGCCATTGATGAATTTGGGTTTTGTAACCATCATCGCAAAACTTTTCACTTAAAACGGCAATTGAAATTTGATTTCTGAAGATTTTAATTCAACAGAAAAAATATTTCTGATTCTTGAAATCTTTGGCTTCTTTAAAATTTAATTGGAAATAATATACTAATTTTTTCGTTTAACCTAAAGATATAAAATATCTTACATTTGCAGACACTATGAAAATGCTAAAATTTATATTATTTCTTTTGATTTCGTGTACAATGATTTTAGTAATATCATGCGATAAACCAAATCAGAATCAAACAATTCCAAATGTAGCAGTAGATTTATATCTCGATATTAATTCAACTATCTATGTGCAGCTCAGCACTGTTGGAGGCTGGGTTTATTTAACCGGAGGCTACAAAGGAATTTTGGTTTATAGAATAAGTGCAGATGAGTTTGTAGCCTACGATCGCACTTGTCCTTATGATCCTTATGTAGCCAATTCGCGTTTGGAAATGGATTTAAGCAACCTAACTGTTACGGATACAGTTTGCAAATCTCAATTTGTGATACTCGATGGTTCAATAATTTCAGGCCCGGCAACAGTGCCAATGAAAAGATATAATGCCACTTTTGATGGAAATATTTTGAGAATTTATAATTAGAATCTACCTTTAATGGTTTAGAGGAAAAGAATTTTGCAAATTTAGCAAGTGAATAAAAAAACTATCTAATTTTAAACAATGCACAATTTTGAATAAAAAATCATAAATATCATATAATCTGTTATTTAATGAAAATTTTTAAAATCCAATAATGCACTCTAAAAGAAAACAGGAGCAACAGTATATTTAATTTGTAAATGGCACAATTCCAGACCTTTTTATTTTAAATATCGTATCACCTACACTTACATCAAAGTTTTTAGTCTGAGAGTATGCTTTCCCATCTACATAAATTCCTGCTGTAAATGCCATATTGTTGCTTATGTTTTCCTTAAATTCTAAATATAAATACATCACTTTGCCTTCTGGGGCGGTGTATTCCAACTTCCAAACTTTATTACTCGAAGGTGTAATATTTTGTTTTATTGTATTTCCATTTTGATCAAAATATACAATCTTGTATGGATCGCTCAGCCCATTAATTTGATATTTGACTTTTCTTATTGTCGGTTCTTTCTGGCAAGATTGAAGACTCAACAAAATGATAACAAAGAATAATAATATTTTTTTCATAATTTTAATGCTATAAGTTAAAAATCATATTGATATAAAAAACTCTACCTGGTTCGTACATTCGAGTGGATGTTCCTAGTATTCTTCTATTTAAATGTTCATAATAAGTGCTATTCATTAAATTGGTGATACCTCCAACAATGCTTAATGCCTGACTCTGCTTGTAAGTTAAAGAAACATTTAATACTGAAGCTGCATCAGTAGGAATTTCGAATTGAGCTGTAGATATTTTATTTTGCTTAGCCATATATCTCATATTAATTTTTGGAATGATGATACCATTCAGCAGTTCGTAAACAATTCCAAAATTAATATTCATAGGAGGAATTTCAGATAGAGGGTCATTTTCAACCTTTTGACTGCTTATTGGATTATTGGTGGCGTCAAAAGTTAAAACAGTAACTTCCTTATGAACTCCAAAAGTATAAGCCGCAGTTAGGAATCCCTGAAGTTTATGTTGAATAGGAGATTTATATGAATATTCAAAACCATACAAACTTGCCGTTCCAGTATTTTCAAATTTCTTTACTCCGTAAACCTTAGCAGTTAAAGGTTTTACTATAGATTTTGGCAAATAAACACCATCAATATAATTTTCTACTAATGAATAGAATCCAGTCAACTCAAAGACACCCCATTTGTAATCCTTATATTTGAGAACCAAATCAAACTCATTATTCGTTTCAGGCTTTAACAGTGGGTTTCCAATATATTCGAAGTTATCAAAACTCACTGGAAGCTGTATAATAAACCTTTCAATCATATTAGGACTTCTTGTTCCTCTACCAAAAGATGCTCATAAGCTCATCTTTTCTGACAACATTTTTGTAGCGCCAAGGCTAAAACTAAAATTTAAATAGCTTGAAATTGTACTGTCAGCAATAACCCTTAATATGGAAGCACCTGCTGTATTTTTTAAGTTTATCGAATCACAAAAAGCTGAATTATAATCAATTCTTACTGCACCAACATATTCCCAACTCCCTTTTCTCTTAGTATATTCGCTAAAAAATCCAAAATCATTAATTACTGCTTTATTCCAAAGATCTTCAACTTTAATAGGTACCACACCAGCAGAAGTTGGCATTTGCATAATTAAATTCTTTACTCTGTCTCCATCTTTATTAATCTTGTAAAAATCGGTTCCAACGAATAAGTGACCAGTAAAAGCATTTAGGCCAATCTCAGCTCTATAACCTAAACGAGTAGCAAGAATATGAGAAACTGAAGCCATGCTATCACTTGAACTTCGCTCATAATTATCCATCGTATGATCAACATCGGTAAAATAAGATTTAATGTTGATGGTTTCAATTAATTTAGAAATATTTCTTGCTTTATAGTCCAAAGAATAAAGTTTTGTGTTGTCTTTTCTTTCATCCATTGGTAAAGTAGGAAAACTAATATTTCGAGCATAAAATTCAGAATAGGATGCAGTGATTATTTGATTTTTTTTAATAGCAAATCCTAATTTACCAGTTACTCCAAATTTTCGAAAAGAAGATGGAACTGAATTGTTTTCACCATCTTCATAATCACCATAAACTGAATTGTTTCCTGTAAATGTGAAAAAAAACTTTTTATTACCACCCAATACTGCAAAATGTTGGCGAGTACCATTCCAATTGCTTTCATAACTAATATTTCCTTTAACATGAATTTCAAACTTGTCGAAAGGCCGTGGATTTAAAGTATTAAGATTAACAACACCTCCCATTACAGGCCCATAGCGCAATGTAAAAGGGCCTTTCAACACTTCAATAGATTCTATATCCTCCGCTTCCACATGAGAAGTTGTAGGATCCATTCGGTTTGGACATCCACCCTCAACCGTCATTCCATTATCAAGTTGCACATTTAGCTGGTCGAATTTAAAGCCCCGAATAACTGGATCAAGATTGGCTCCTCCTTTTCTTACTGCCTGAATATTTGGAATAGTTCTTAGCAATTCTCCAATATCCCGCACTGAATTTTCCTCAATATTGGATTTTTTTATTGTGATTTTTATGAAAGTTTGATTGAAGTCCAAATCATTTTTAATCTCAATGCCTAATAATTCTTTGACCTCCATTTCTAATGAAAAATCAATATTATTCTCTTTAGCTTTCGAGATTTCAATTTCTTTCCCCAATGTAATGTAGCCAATGTGCTTTACAACCACTTTGTATTTTCCAAAAGGTATATTATCAACTTTATATAATCCATCCAATTCTGAGATACAACCTAATTTTAAGGTTGGAAAATAAATCGTAGCTCCATCAATAGATTGATTTGATTTTGAATCTTTTACAAATCCCTTTAAATTTGTAGTTTGTCCATAGGCTGCTAATTGCCAAAATAAAAGCAGTCCAAAACTAAAGAATAATAATTTTATGTTCATGAATTTCTGGTTTTAATTGATATTCCCAAAGACTAAAAAATGATTTAATAAGTTGTATAATAAAATAAATTATTTAGAATTTATTTTTATTTTTACATTATAATATTGTATATTAATACTTTAAATTAATATATTTTTATAAATTATATTTGAGAGATCTCTTCAATAGTTAAATTAAATTATTCTTGCATCTAATATTAGCATATAAACAAACCAATTTTATTGAATTTTCAAAAAGCAACTTTAAATATGATTCTGGTGTCTAAAACGCAATCCATATTTAAACAACCATTCAAATAAATATCTATGAAAAGCATTTCGCATAAAAAAGTGTTTTTGTTACTCTTAATTGCTACAAATATATTTTATTCATGCAAGAAAGATCCGCCAGTAACAACTATTAAAGCACCAACACCTTATAATTTTGTGATTCCAAAAGGTTTTCCAACAAATGTAAATATCCCTGCCAACAATCCTTTGACAGTTGAAGGCGTAAAACTTGGCCATTATTTGTATTATGATGACCGCCTTTCAGGTAGAGCAGATGAAGGCAAAGGCCTCAGCTGTTCATCTTGCCATAAGCAAATTAATTCCTTTGAAAATGGCACTGGAAAAGGAATTGGAGTTATGGGAATAGAAACAGATAATGTAATGCTACCTCACATCAATCTTGCATGGAATCCTGGAACTTTTGCCTGGAATGGTGGTGCATCATCAATTGAAGAAGATATTTATGGAGCCATAACTCTTCAAAGTGAATTCGCTTCTACATGGGAAAAAGTAGTGGCTGCCTTGTCGGCTGTACCAGAATATCCTGCTATGTTTGAAGCCGCTTTTGGAACAAAAGTCATCAGCAAAGAGTTGATTGCTAAAGCTATAGGCCAATTTGTACGTTCAATGGTTTCGAGCGATTCCAAATTGGATAAAGTACTAAGAGGAGAATATAATTTTACTAACTCTGAAAGAAACGGTATGGTTCTTTTTACTACCGAAAGTGGTGCAGATTGCTTTCATTGTCATGGGCAACCATCAAATCCACTTATGACTACTAACCTTTTTTACAATAATGCAAAGGACAGCTCTTTTAATGGAATTGGAGACAGGTATTCTGTTACTGGAAACCACAATGATATTGGGGCATATAAAGCTCCAACATTAAGAAATGTAGAATTGACTGGACCATATATGCACGATGGCAGATTCAAAACTTTGGACGAAGTAATAAATTTTTACAGCGAAGGCTTGGTATATTCTGAATATGCGCATCCACTCATGCATAAAGTTAGACCTCCTTACGGTCATGGTGCAGCACTAAATCCTCAGCAGAAAGCCGATTTAAAAGC
Organism: Bacteroidetes bacterium CG2_30_33_31; assembly: GCA_001872625.1. Taxonomy (GTDB): domain Bacteria; phylum Bacteroidota; class Bacteroidia; order Bacteroidales; family UBA1556; genus UBA6267. The sequence goes on along the minus strand of MNXP01000021.1, from coordinate 12,097 downwards.
ATTTCTTTTGTGCCTTACAGACACATCCTACATTCATAATCCAAATTATGCAAAAATTCATCTTTAAAAGTATTGCCATGAAAAAACTCTTTTTTACCTTAATATTAGCCGCTACTTATTTAAGTCTAACTTTTGTATCCTGCAAAAAAACAGTTGTTAATAACGACCCTACAACAGGAAAATTACAAATTAATTTCCAAAACTACGTAGATGGCTCACCAGCAATTTTTGATACTATGATTTATATAAATGCGGCTGGCAATCATTATCTTGTTAGTGATGTTCAATATTTTATTAGCGATGTTACTTTGTATAAACATGGCGGCAATTCTACAATGATAAAAGGCTGGGTTGACTATCATTACATTGATTCTCAGATTCCAAGTAGTTTAGTTTGGAATGTTTATGATGACATTAACATAGGAGATTATGACTCTTTAGCATTCCATTTTGGCATCAGCAGCGATAAAAACATCACTGGAATGTTTGTCAATTTTCCCGAAAAAGATATGTCATGGCCAGATGTAATTGGCGGAGGATACCATTATATGAAGCTAAATGGCAAGTGGTTAGATGTTAATAATATTAAAGCGGGATTTGGGTTCCATCTTGGAATTGGACAAAACTATGATTCCTTAGGCAATGTCATTTTACCCTTTATTGATAATTCCTTCCGCGTAAGTTTGCCATCAAGTTCTTTCACAATATCAGGTGGAGTAACCACTAATATCAACATCAGGATGAATTTTGAAAAATGGTTTAAAGAACCAAATATATATGACCTCAATTACTGGGGTGGTGGAATTATGCAGAATCAAGGAGCTCAAAAAGTGGCTGCAGAAAATGGTTGGAATGTATTTTCATTTTCAAAATAATAATACTAATAACTTCATTATAAGCTATTATTTGACTTAATTGTGAGTTAAATTTTTTTATAAAAATCAAATTTGGTTTATATCTCAAAATTCCAAATCGTATAATTATTTTTATAATATTTTAACCACTCAATATTATTATTAAACCAAAAAGCAAACCGAAATTATGATATTTTTGCAAGCTAAAATTATTACAAAATGCTTACAGTAAATAATATCAGGCAAAATTTAGAAGAATACATCAAACTTCTGGCAGTAAAAAACTATGATGCAAATAAAATTTTCAAAGAAATTTTGAGCCTTGACAACAAGCGCAAAAATATTCAGAAAGAACTTGACGACATCTTAGCAGAAAGCAATAAAATTTCTAAGGAAATTGGCATGCTTTATAAAAGTGGTAAAATTGAGCAGGCTGGCAAAGCAAAATTTAAAACTGGAGAATTTAAAGAAAGATCTAAAGTCCTAAATGAAACTTTAAATTCTGTGTCGAATGAGCTTGTAAACAAACTCTTAGTGATTCCTAATGTACCGCACATTTCAGTTCCTAAAGGCAAATCCGAAACCGATAACGAAATTGTACTCAGCAAGGGTGAAATTCCACTTCTTTCCAAAACTGCTTTGCCTCATTGGGAATTAGCATCTAAATACGATATTATTGACTTTGAATTGGGCAATAAAATTACTGGCGCTGGATTTCCAGTATATAAAGGCAAAGGGGCTCGACTTCAAAGAGCACTTATCAACTTCTTTTTAGATAGAGCTACTGCTGCTGGTTATCGCGAAATTCAGCCACCATACATGGTAAATGAAGCAAGCGGCTATGGTACTGGTCAACTGCCAGATAAGGACAGTCAAATGTACTTTACCAACGAAGATGGATATTATTTAATCCCGACCGCTGAAGTTCCAGTTACAAATATCTACAGAAATACTATTGTGGAAATGAATGATTTACCTATCAGAAATACAGCTTACTCAGCATGTTTTCGTAGAGAAGCTGGCTCCTATGGTAAAGATGTTCGTGGATTAAATCGACTTCACCAATTTGATAAAGTAGAAATTGTGGTAATTGAGCATCCAGAAAAATCTTATATTAGATTGGAAGAAATGAGCACTTATGTTCAATCACTTTTGGTAGATTTGGAATTGCCTTATAGAGTTCTTAGACTTTGTGGAGGCGATTTAAGTTTTACTTCAGCCCTAACTTATGATATGGAAGTATTTTCTGCCGCACAAAAACGTTGGTTAGAAGTTAGCTCTGTTTCAAATTTTGAGAGTTATCAAGCTAATAGACTAAAACTTAGATTCAATGATGAAAATGGGAAAAAGGCCTTAGCTCATACATTAAATGGAAGCGCTCTTGCTTTACCAAGAATTGTAGCTGCCTTGCTTGAAAATAATCAAGAAGAAAACCGTATCAGAATTCCAAAGCTTTTAGTGCCTTACACAGGTTTTGAATTTATCGATTAATAATGTTTAAAGGCATTGCTCATTTTATATATCTGTCATTTATTTTAATGGTTTTATCCATTAAAGGAATTTGTCAAGTGGATGTAAATGAGCAACTTGCTTTACAGTATTATCAGAATGGAGAATTTGATAAAGCTTCACAGCTTTATAAAGCTATCTATGATAAAAATCCGTCAACTTTCTATTACGGTTACTATTTGAACTGTCTTTTTGCTCAAAAAGACTATAATGCAGCAGAGAAATTTGTTTCCAAAGTTGCTTCGATAAATCCCGAAAACCAAAAATATAATGTAGAGTTGGGATATGTTAATGAGTTAAAAGGGGATACAAAAAAGGCAGAAAAAATTTATAAAAAAACCATTAAAGATCTTCCAAAGAATAGAGAAAAATATATTGAACTCTCAAACGCATTTCAAAACAGGCAACATTACGACTATAGTCTTCAAATATTAGAAAAAGGCAAAAACATGTTTACTCCTCCATTAAATATCGAAATTGCAGATATGTATTTGAGCAAAGGAGAATATAATAATATGATAAGCAGCTATTTAGATATGATAGATGCTAATCAAGAATATCTGGATTTGGTAAAAGGGAAACTTCAGCTTATAATTGCTGCCGAAGGAAGCTCAAAAATTTCTGATGCATTGCATGACGAACTGTTGAAACGAACTCAAAATAATCCATCAAAGACAATTTATTCTGAGTTACTTTATTGGTATTCACTTCAAAAACATGAATTTGATTTAGCCTTGATTCAGGCAAAATCACTCGACAAACAATTTAATGAAGGCGGCGAAAGAGTTTTTCAATTGGCGAATATTCTTATTTCTAATTTTCAATATAAATTAGCAGTGGATGCATATCAATATCTTTTAAATTTGGGAACATCAAACAGATTTTTTATTTCAGCAGAAATTAATATCCTAAATGCTCAGTTTCTGGATATCACCAAAAATTCAAATATTAATAAAGTTATAATCCAGAAATTAGCCGAAAATTATAAAAACGTTCTTGATAAATATGGCGAAAACCTAAATACCATGGAGCTTATGAAGCAACTTGCTCATATAGAAGCCTTTTATTTGCACAATACCGATTATGCAAAGACATTATTAAACAGAATATTAAATATCAATAATTTAAAACCTTTAGATAATGCAGAAATAAAATTAGAACTCGGTGATGTTTTACTTTTTGCAGGCGAAAAATGGAGTGCAAGTTTGCTTTACAAACAAGTTGAAAAAGCTTACACCAATGAACCAATTGGCTATGAGGCAAAATTTAAGGCGGCAAAATTTTTCTATTACGTAGGCCAAATAGATTGGGCCAAAACACAATTGGATGTACTGAAAGGAGCCACATCAAAACTTATAGCAAATGATGCGATGGAACTTTCACTTCTTATTTCTGAAAATATGGATCCAGACTCTTCATATACTTCTTTGTCGCGCTTTGCAGAGGCTGAACTCTTGGTGCTACAGAAAAAATTTGATGAAGCTTTTTTGAAACTTGATACCTTGGAAAATCTCTTTCCTAATTACCTAATTTTACCCAATGTAGAATATAAACGAGCTCAAATGTATCTTGAACTTGCTGATTATCAAAAAGCTATTGAACATTTTCAAAAAACAGTAGATAATTTTCCAAATTCTTCCATAGCCGATAATGCTTTAATTGAACTGGCGAGGCTTTATGATAATATTTTAAAAGACAATAAAAAAGCAAAAGTATATTATGAAAAAATGCTGCTTAATTATCCCGGAAGTCTATTCACTATAGAGGCTCGCAAAAGATTTAATGAGATTTAACCGAGAGCTGAATAGTTTCAGTTCATATAAAATGAACAAATTCGCATCCTACTAAATAAAATCAAAGAAAGCTGACGATAAAAATATTTGAATTAAAGATTTTACTTCAATCGATGAAGACATTAACAATAAGTTTTAAATATTAAAGATGACAACGAAAAAAAAGCTCTTTCCATCAAGAAAGAGCTTTAATTTAATAAATTAATATTTGAGGCTAATTTTACATCATTGGCATTCCGCCACCCATGCCGCTTGGCATCTGTGGAGCGGGCTGATCAGACTTCTTTTCAGCAATTACACATTCAGTAGAGAGTAACATACCAGCAATAGAAGCAGCATTTTCGAGAGCAATTCTTGTAACTTTTGTTGGGTCTATTACACCAGCTTCGAACAAATCTTCATAAACGTCAGTTCTGGCATTATAACCAAAAGCTCCCTTTCCTTCGCGAATTTTTTGTACTACTACAGAGCCTTCACCACCAGCATTTTCAACAATCTGACGCAGAGGTTCTTCAATAGCTCTACGAACTATTTGAATGCCTACATTCTCATCTAAGTTATCACCTTTGAAATCCACTAAGCTGTCGGCAGCTCTAATAAAAGCAACGCCACCGCCAGGAATAATGCCTTCTTCAACAGCAGCGCGCGTAGCTGATAAAGCATCTTCCACTCTGTCTTTTTTCTCTTTCATTTCAACTTCACTTGCAGCGCCAACATAAAGAACAGCAACACCGCCAGCAAGTTTTGCCAGACGTTCTTGAAGTTTTTCTTTATCATAATCAGAAGTTGTAATCCCAATCTGAGTTTTTATTTGTTTTACACGTGCTTGGATAGAGTCTTTGTCACCAGAGCCATTCACCAAAGTTGTATTATCCTTATCGATAACTATCTTTTCGCAAACGCCTAGCATATCAAGAGTTGCTCCTTCGAGTTTCATTCCTTTCTCTTCAGAAATAACCATTCCACCAGTAAGAATTGCAATGTCTTCAAGCATTTCTTTTCTTCTATCGCCAAAGCCAGGAGCTTTAACAGCAGCAATTTTTAAAGAACCACGAAGGCGATTGACAACTAAAGTTGCAAGAGCTTCACCTTCAATATCTTCAGCAATAATCATAAGTGGGCGACCTGATTGGACAGCAGGTTCAAGAATTGGCATAAGGTCTTTCATAGTAGAAATCTTCTTGTCGTAAAGAAGAATATAAGGGTTTTCAAGAACCGCTTGCATTTTGTCGGTGTTGGTGATGAAGTATGGAGAAATATATCCACGGTCGAACTGCATTCCTTCAACAACCTCCACAGTAGTTTCAGTTCCTTTTGCCTCTTCAACAGTAATTACGCCTTCATTAGTAACTTTAGCCATTGCCTCAGCAATCAAATCACCAATAATAAAGTCGTTATTTGCAGAAATTGCAGCTACTTGTCTAATTTTGTTATTATCATTTCCAATAAATTGTGATTGAGCTTTGATACTTTCAACAACCTTGATAACAGCTTTGTCGATACCGCGTTTCAAATCCATAGGATTAGCACCAGCAGTAACATTTCTAAGTCCCACATTAATTATTGATTGAGCTAAAACTGTAGCAGTAGTAGTTCCATCGCCAGCATCGTCATTGGTTTTAGAAGCCACTTCTTTAACCATTTGTGCTCCCATATTTTCAAATGCGTTTTCAAGCTCAATTTCTTTAGCCACCGTTACTCCGTCTTTAGTTATCTGAGGAGCACCAAATGATTTATCAATCACCACATTACGACCTTTAGGTCCTAATGTTACTTTTACAGCATTTGCCAATTCATCCACGCCTTTCTTGAGAAGGTCACGGGCTTCCATATTGTATTTAATTTCTTTTGCCATTGTAATAATTTTTTTGATTTACAATAAATAGTCTTATAAAGTTGCGAGGATATCGCTTTGATTTAAGATGAGATATGATTTCCCACCATCTTCGATTTCGGTACCAGCATATTTGCCATAAACAACGAGATCACCGACTTTCACTTCCATTTTTTCTTTTTCTGTGCCTTTACCTACTGCTAAAACAGTGCCTTTTTGTTGTTTTTCTTTTGCTGAATCGGGGATGATAATTCCGCTTATAGTCTTCTCTTCAGACTCCACAACCTCAACTAAAACGCGAGTTCCAAGAGGTTTAATATTTGTTTTGCTCATAATAAATATAATATTTGTTTAAATTAATTTTAATCTTTTTTCGGTTTGTCGAATTTTATGCCAAATAGAACATAATAAAATTGAAACCGTTTTTAGGATAAATATTTAACTTATCATATTGATATGATGAAATTTGCACTAATAATGATAGCAAAAAAAATGTCAGAACATTGTGACATTCTGACATTTTAAGATATCTTTCCAAACTCTATTTTGGTATTTGTTGTCCTTCATTTTCTTTGGCTGGAGCTTCTTGAGGTTTCTCTGCCTGAGGATTTACAGCTGGATTATAATTTATAGGTTTTGCAGTTTCGTTTTCTTGCAGATATTGAAGTGTGGTATTTTCACTTGCAGAAGTATTTTCGCTGCGGGGTATTACAAAAATTGTCGATAGAGTAAGTAATAAAAGAGAAATTGCAAGTGTCCAAGTAGTCTTTTCGAGGAAGTCTGCAGTCTTTTTTACACCCAAAACTTGATTGGATGCAGCGAAGGTAGAAGTGAGTCCACCACCTTTTGAATTTTGTACTAAAACCACCAATATCAATAATATACATACAATAAATATCAATATTGAAATCATATAATAAATACCCATAGCTATTTAATTTTACTTATTTTCTAATATTTCCTTAATTCGGGCTGCAAAGTAACGTTTTTTTTCTGGAACTTTCAAAATTAATTGTTTATATATTTTTACAGCTTTTTGCGCATTATCTTGCTTATAATAAATCTCTGCCAATGTCTCCGAAACCACATCCAATCTATCTTCAAGACTTTCCTTTGCCAGACGTAAGGTTTCGCCATAAGGTCCATCGGCAGGTCTGTTAATCGAAGGTTCATTTTGAATAAATTTATTAAGAATACTTGTCTGTTCTAATTTGCCACCGAGCTTAGAAAATTCAGATAATTCATCAGTATTTATAATATTATCTTCTCCCTTTTCAATAAAACTTGAATACGAAGAATCATCTTTCTTATCAGCAAGCTCTTCATTTACAACAACATCTTGTTTATCTTCTACAGCAATATTTGTATTTAAGAGTTTCTTTTCCTCAAGACTTTCTGAGGCAGTTTCATTCTCTTTCTCAATTTCTGCTAAGCGATTTTTAATTATTTCCTTATGATTTTCAACAGAATTTATTTCTTTTTCTTCACCATCTTTTTCAATAGTAAAATTATTCTTTAATTCAATAATTTCATTTGAAGTTTCATTTGCTTTTCCTTTTTCATCATAAATATATTTATAAAGAGCATCGCTAACATTAGAATAGAAAGCTGCTGAGTTTAAGCACGTTTTATAATCATTGGTTGAATTTTGGTAACAAGCTTTTGCCAAAAAATGATGTGCAAGTTGAAACCAAGGATGTTTCTGAATAATATTCTGTAAAATTAAAATATCTTCTTTTTTGAAGTGGTAATCTGGTTGAATAAATCTATTTAAATCGCTGTTATTCATATTTTACCAATTTACAAGTGCCTTATTAAATACATCTTCAACAATGCTTTTCACAATTTCATCAATTAATTGAGATTCCACTGCCGAAAGGCTAAGCGAAGATTGGAAATCTTTATATTGGCTAAAAGTCTGTTCGAAGCTTTGTTTGTCATCCAAAGTATTAGTGAATCTAACATTTACTTTAATTAGAAGTCTGTTGAGTGCAGCTGTTTGATCGCTTTGAATTGCAACAGGTGAAACAGAATACTCAGTAATCTCGCCTTCAAGGTGTAATTCAGCATCTCTTTTAACCAAATCAAGTTTAGTTTGATTAACAAATTTATCGCGGAAACCATCAGTAAGTATCTGACTTAATGATGGCTGTATTATAGAAGCCTTATTAGCAAAATAATCTATGGAAATTGTTTTTGCATTAATTTTTGAGCCTGTAAACGAATATATGCCACAAGAAGAGGTAAACAATGAGATAAAAATTATAAAGACGTAAATATTTCTACTTTTCATCGATTTTAGAGATTAAATTCTTTAATTTTCCTATAAAGTGTTCGTTCAGAAATACCTAAATCTGATGCGGCATTTTTTCTTTTATTGTTATGTTTTTTCAAAGCTCTTTTTATCATTTCTACCTCATTATTTTGGAGAGAAAGAGACTCATCCAACACCACAGATTCTTGTATTGGAGAATTTATTGATGAATTGTTTTGCTTAGAAAAACCACTTAAAATTGATGTTGTAGTTTTTATTTCTTCTGCCTCAAAGTCATCTTGATTCAATTTGCCAGATTCATCGATATCATCATTAATAATTTTTCTAATGATATGGCTATCAGAATTTCTAGGTTTTTGTGGCAAATCATCTTCGTCCATAATTTCATGAACTAATTCCTTAAGGTCGTTTAGGTCTCTTTTCATATCGAAAAGGACTTTATAAAGTAAATCTCTTTCACTTATATGCTCGTTATCGCCCATTTGCTCACGAAATATAACAGGTAAATTAGATTTAAAGCCATCGTCGGGCAAATATTTAGAAAGAATTTCGGAACCAATAAATCTCTCCTTTTCAATGATGGAAATTTGTTCGGTAATATTTTTAAGCTGTCTTACATTTCCACGCCAGTGATAATTTACCAAAAGATTAGCAGCATCAATAGAAAGTTGTAAAGCAGGCATTCTATATTTCACAGAAAAATCCGAGCTAAATTTCCTAAATAGCAACAATATATCATCTTTTCTATCGCGTAAAGCAGGCACATTAATTGGCACAGTATTCAAGCGATAATATAAATCTTCACGAAATTTTCCTTTGTTTATTGATTCTGGCACGTTAACATTTGTTGCTGCCACCACTCTAACATCTGTTTTGATAACTGTGGAAGATCCAACGCGCATAAATTCGCCCGACTCCAACACTCTTAGGAGTCGCACTTGAGTAGAAAGAGGTAATTCAGCAACCTCATCGAGAAAAATAGTGCCACCATTGGCAACCTCAAAATATCCTTTACGGCTTTCAAAAGCCCCAGTGAAGGAGCCTTTTTCATGACCAAAAAGCTCAGAATCAATAGTGCCTTCAGGAATTGCACCACAGTTTACAGCTATATAATTACCATGTTTTCGCGAACTTAAGCTATGAATAATTTTTGGAAAAGATTCTTTTCCAACACCACTTTCTCCAGTAATTAAAACTGTTAAATCTGTTGCAGCAACTTGAACTGCAATATCTATTGCTCTATTTAGTTGAGGCGCATTGCCAATAATCTCAAATCTTTGCTTTATTGTTTGAATGTCCATTTGGGTATCATTATTATGCTGCAAATTTACACTAATATTATATATGACATTATGACGGTTTTTATAAAATTTGCAAATTTGAAATTAAAATTATTGAAATAAATTTATTTTTTTCTAAAAACCTCAATTACTTCGTGATGATTAAGAAGAGATTTTAATAATTGTGTCAACTGATTTGAGTCGTGAACCAAAACAACAACTTTACCTTGAAAATTTCTCCCAATAGTATTCAAATTAATAGAAATCAAATTGCCATTAAGACTTATTATTTTAGTGATATCTGATACGACTCCTTCTTTATCGAAACCTTTAATAAATAATTCGGCTCTAAAATTTTCTTTTTCTTCATTATTCTTCCACTTTGCTGGCAAAATACGGTACAAATAACGCTCGTGCATAGAAATGGAATTTGTACAATCTGCCCTATGAATGCTAATACCTTTGGCTACAGTTACAAATCCAAAAATAGCATCACCCGGAATTGGATTGCAGCATCTTGCTAAGCGATAATTTACATTTGTCAATTCATCAACTACCAATGAGTCAATAGATTTAGTTTCCTTTATTTTGTTTTCGATGGATTCTGCTGATTCAACAAATTCAGATTTAATTTCCTTTTCTGAAAAGATTTTCTTTATAAAAGCTAAATCAAGTTTTTCCAAAAATATATCCCGGTAGATATCCGTAACATTTTTTGTGTCAACATTTTTACTAATTTTATCGATGGCATCTTGTGAAAAATCAATTTTCCAATTTTTCATACGCCTAATCAAAATTTCTTTTCCTTGTTCAGCTTCATTAAAACGTTGTTCATCCACAGCTTTTTTTATTCGCGCTTTTGCTCGAGAAGAAATAACAAAATTAAGCCAATCGGTTGCAGGTTTTTGATTTTTTGAGGTGATAATCTCAACCATATCACCATTATTGAGTTTTTGTTTTATTGGAGCAATCTTACCATTAACGCGAGCACCAGAGCATCGAACGCCAATTTCGCTATGAATTCCAAAGGCAAAATCCAATACAGTAGCTCCAGATTTTAGTTTTTTCAATTCACCCGTAGGCGTAAAAGCAAATAAATCTTTAGTAAAATTTTCTGCTGAAAATGCTTCAAAGTTTGAATGAGATTCTTTGTTTTCTATTGCCGATCGTATTTTTTTTAAGTAAAAATCTATATCAGTTTTGCCCTTTCCACCTTTGTAACGCCAATGAGCTGCAAGTCCATTTTCAGCTTCATCATCCATTCTTTGACTTCTTATTTGAACTTCAACAAATTGCTTTTCAGCAGTTTCGACAGTAATATGCAAAGATTCATAGCCGTTTTCTCTTGGTTTTGAAATCCAATCTCTTAGCCTTCTAATATCATGTTTATAGATGTTTGTAACCACCGAAAATACTCTCCAGCAATCTGCTTTTTCATTTTTTATTAAACTGTCGATAACAACTCTAATGGCAAATAAATCGTAAACTTTTTCGAATGGAATATCCTGTTTTTGCATTTTAGCATAAATGGATGCTATCGACTTAGTTCTACTTTTAATATGATAATTGATTTTATGATTTTGCAAGGTTTCCTTGATAGGACACATAAAATCAGCAATAATTTTATTTCTTTGTAGCTCAGTTTTGTTGAGCTTTTCAGAAATATTAGAATAAATCTCCGGCAGTCTTAATGCCAAAACCAAATCTTCCATTTCAGATTTAATGCGGTAGAAACCAAGCCTATGGCATAATGGAATAAATATTAGCTCTGAATATTGCAATATTTGATTCTTTGATCTGCTTTGATTATTTAAATTTCGCAGTTGGTAGAAATTCTCTGCAATGGCAATCAAAACAGCCCTCATATCTCCTGCCACAGTTAGAATATAATTCATATAGTCATCTGTATTTGCGCCAAGCTTTTTATCTTGTAGAGATTTAATCTTGTAATAACCTTCAACAATTTTAGATATAAAATTCGGCAGTTTTCTACTATCTAAATCATTGTTAAAAATCACAAGCACAGCTATTAAGGTCGTGCTATAAGTACTCAAATAATCCATTGCAATATCGAGTATTCCCAACAGTTTTTTTAAATTAGGGCTATCTTCATCCAAATGTTGATTTTCTATTTGACCAATAAAATCATTGACAAGTCTTAGTGATTCTTCGCTTTGATCAAAGGAAGAAATATAGCTGATGAATTTTTCAAAATGTTTCAATATAGGTTAAAGTTGGTTTCTCTTAGTTTGGCTAAAATGATATTTATAAAAATAGTGGATACATGCACCATTTTGCTAAATTAATAGATATTTTATTATTATGGATCTTAATCTGTTTTATTTTTTGCATGTTTGGAAAAACAAAAAGGGCTGTCTAATTTTAGAACAGCCCTTTGTAATTATTGTAATTCAGATAGTTACCTTATCAAAGTAACAGAGCCACGTTTTTCGTAGAGTTGACCATCGGAGGTTGTAAATCTTACATAATAAGTATAAACACCTTGTTCAGCTTTTTCGCCTTGATAGATTCCGTCCCAACCGACATTTATC
>MNXP01000053.1 GCA_001872625.1 Bacteroidetes bacterium CG2_30_33_31 | reverse complement strand
CAGCATAAGAAGGACGACCAGTTGCACTTTCCCCCTTTTTATAGCATTTGTTTATTTCTTTCTCAATTGGTGTCCAATTTACCAATATATTGATTTGGTTGAAAAAATCTTCTTTGATTTTTCTTCTTTGAAGAGCTAAATCTGCAAACGATATTTTATTATTCTTTTCCATGGAGCAAATTTACAAAAAAAATCAATACAATTATTTGATTACCAACATTATATCAACATTTTTTTGTTAATTTCCCTTGCAACGGTCTCTAATTAATAATTAGGATTTTTAATCGTATTCAAAAACATTATATTATATTTGCTAATTCAAAGGTGAAAAAGTGGATGTTGTAAAATCGGGTTTGCAATTTTCAAATATATCTTTGTCTGAACACACAAACTAACAGTTTTAAATCATATTTACAATATAAATATCATTTTATGAAACAAATGTTTTTTAAATTCATTTTTCTCATTGCTTTTACTTGCATTTTTGCCGCCTGCAATTCGAACTCGGTAAATAATAATAAAGAAACTTCCGACTCTGCCAAGGTTAGGCAACTGGTTTATGATTGGAATAAAGCATTCATATCGAATGACAGCAATGCATTTTTAATATTACTCGATGATTCAATACAATATTATGGATTTCAGCAATATAAGAGTAATTTAATGGAAGCTGAGCTTTCAATTTTCAAGAAATATCCAGACTTCAAACAAGAAATATATGGTGACGTCAAAATAGATACTTTAAGCAAAGCTGAGGCAATATGTAGTTTTGTTAGAAGAATTACCATAAATCATAAATCATTAGATTATCCTACATATTTGATTTTTAAAAAATCCTTAGAAGCATGGAAAATTGTCGCTGAAGGCGATTATATAAGCAAAAATGATTTAACCAATAAAAGCAATATCCCCAAAGATGCAGTGTTGGGAGATTATAATGGAGACGGTAAACTTGATTATATGTGGCTTGTCCCACCAAAAATAAAGTCGGGAAATGAAGAGTTTGATTGTGTAGGAGAATGCGATTCATATATTAAGTTTTCCGATACATCTTTAAGCTTAATAAAAATTGAAAATTGCATTGGCGGTCAACCATTTAATCATGGTGACTTAAACAAAAATGGAACTGATGAAATTGGTTTGCTACCTGAATGGTTTACAAGTTGCTGGAGCGATTATCTTGTATGGACTTTTAGAAATGGAAAATGGATTTATGCTGTAGAACCTTTTCCAACTCATTGCAATCAATGGGAAGAAGGTGTAATCCCTATTGAAATTGATTTTAAAAAAGAAGGTTATGTTATTATTAGATACAGTGAATTTTCAGAAAAAACAGATAATTGGACAAAATCAAAATCAGTTAAAATTATAAAGTAAAATATTATGCGTCCGAAAAATTTATGTTAAAAATTATTGACGATTTACTTTTTTCTTAGAGTCAAAAGAAAAATATAAATTCTGGTATTGAAATACATAAATAATCTTTGTCCATTTTGTAAGAAGTTGAAATCTCTGTATTTTTCGTTAAGTTCGACCTTAAAAGGAGCTCATAAAGAATCAAAACTTTACTAAATAAACATAAATAGATGTATAAATCAAATTCAAAAAAACCAACAATTCTTAGTCTGGAGCAAGCTCTGGCATTGCCTTATGCAACGCAAAGATTTGTACAATTGGGCTGGCGTGTCATTCGTATAGAGTTGCCATCGGCAGGAGGAGAGTCGAAAAGTGGTGATCCAAACCGTTATATTGGCGAAGATACTGGCATCGAAGATTTGCATTCATATTATATTGCCCCAAACATTGGGAAAGAAGCTATAACACTTAATCTAAAGTCGAAGCAGGGGCAAGCACTACTAAAAACCCTGATAAAAGAATTGCATGTAGATATTTTTATGTGTAACACTTTACCCAAAAGATATAAGCAATTAGGGATTGATTTCGAAACATTGAAGGGCGCAAACCCAAATTTAATTTGGTGTGGAATTTCAGCATTCGGACTCGATAATCCAAATGGTGCTGGCTATGATCCAGCATTACAAGCATTTACAGGATTCATGCATTTGACTGGCGACCCTGAAAGCGAACCTATGCTTTGCGGATTGCCAATAATAGATTTGAAGGCTGGCGACGAAGCCTATTCTCAAGTTTTGCTCGCACTTTGGGAAGAGAAGAGTAAACTTAACAACGAAGAAAAACCAATAGGTGGGAAAGAAATATTTATCTCAATGGCTCAATGTGCTGCATCTTGGTTAATTACTGCGCTGCCTCAGCTTCAGTTTGTCAAGAATGAGGCTGAAATATTTACTCGAAGTGGTAATGAGCATAGAAGTTTCGTGCCTTCTAATTGTTATCCAACAAAAGACGGTCATGTTTATCTTGCCATTGGTAACGATTTACAGTGGGACAAACTTACAAAAATTAGTGGTTTTGAACATCTCTATAAAGTTGAAAGAATTAATAATCAATCACGTAGCAATGATAAAGAGAATATTTATGCAGATATAAGAAAGGGTCTTCAAAATTATACTGCCAACGAATTTATAGAGGTTTGCAAAAGTCAGAATTTGGCGGTTGCTCCAGTTAACACTACTTTGGATGTTTCAAAACTCGATTTGGTAAGTAAAAATATGATGAAAACTACTTTGCCAAACGGTAAAGAAATATCACTTTTTCCAGCACCCATAACAACCGATTTTCTTAAAGAAAATGACTTTAAATTCACTTGTGCCCCACGTCTTGGCGAGAATAACAATTCAATTTATACTGAAGTTGGGTGCACAGTTTCCCAAATTGAAGAATTAATTTTAAACAAAATAATTTAACCAGAATAATATGGCAATATTTAAAGATTTAGTCGATATTCCAGCAAATAGCAAATTGATTTTGCAAGGAAATACTGCCTTTGCACTTGGAGTTATTCATGCTGGATATCATGCTGCTACTGGTTATCCAGGCACACCTAGCACCGAAGTAATTGATAAATGCTTGGCATCAGTTCAGAAAAAAATAATTGTTGGCTGGTCTGTAAATGAAGCTGTTGCCATCTCTGTTGGTCTTGGACATGCTATGGCTGGCTTGGATACTTTGGTTACAATGAAAATACCTGGTATTTTTCAAGCTGGCGATGCTCTCACAACCACGGCTTTTTTTTCCAATGATGCAGGTGCTTTGGTGATTTTTGCAGTTACCGACTATATCCCTTCAAGCACTCAACATGTGATTGACGCAAGATATTTTTTGGCCTCAAGTCGTTTGCCTATTCTCGAACCTCGCGACCATCAGGAAATGTACGATATCGCACGCATTGCAGCCGATATGAGCAAACAATTCAATACTCCAGTAATTGTGCTTGCCTCTGGAATGTTAGCTCATTCGGAAGCATTGGTTATCTCTCGAGATATCAGAAAAGTGAAGCCAAAAGAACTTCCTGAAAATTTAAAGAAATGGATGAATCTGCCTATAATAGCAAGAGTCAATTATAATAAAGCTACCACCGAGCGTATTCCGATGATTAAAAAATGGTCGGAAACTTCTTCTTTGGTAAGCGCAACTTTTGGCAATGATGATTGGGGTGTTATTGTTTCGGGCGACAGTAAAATTATTAGCGCTGAAGCTTTTAACATTGCTAAAGTAAGTCCATCAATACTTTCTCTTTCAATAACATATCCCATTCCTGAAAATGCTATTAAGGATTTTACTGGCAAAATAAAAGGAAAGTTATTTGTCATTGAGGATGGGGATAGATTTCTGGAAGAGAAGATCAGATTGCTGGGAATAGATGTAATTGGCAAGGGTGAATTGAGTACCATAACTACTTGGATGCCTGATGATATATTATTTTTTCTATCATCTCATAATGTTGTAAATTATGAGCCCAATAAAAAAGAAATTAGCATAAAACCGATTTTACGTCCTCCATCAATTTGTCCTGGTTGTCAATATAAAGCCTTTGCTCTTACTGTCGCTAAACTAAAAAGGCAAAAGAAAATTTACGCTTCCTTTGGCGATATTGGATGCTCTACTTTGTTGTATTTCTATAATGCAATCGACACTGTTTCATGTATGGGAGCATCGGATTCTATTCGTCAAGGTTTTGTTTTATCACGACCAGAAATGGCATCTAAAGTATTGAGCGTAATTGGCGATTCTACTGAATGTCATTCGGGAATGGATTCAACAAGAAATGGAGTTTTTAGAAATGTTCCTGGCGTAAAAGTCATTTTAGATAATTATATCACCGCCATGACTGGTGGTCAAGTTGCACCGAGTTCTGCTGTTAATCTCGATGGAAGACCTCATCGTTTTAGTTTGAAAGCATCTGTTGAAGCACAAGGTGGAAGGACGGTTGTGGTGGATTCATACAATTTGGCGTCAGTAGAAAAGGAGTTGAAAAATGCTTTGGTTCTGGCTGAACAAGGCCAATATGCAACTCTAATCTTAGAAGGCTCTTGCATTCATCAAACAGAAAGTAAAAAGCTAATCAGGACAGTTGAGATTGATTATGACCTATGCAGAAATTGTCTCCTATGTAATATGTGTCCTGGTCTTGAATTCAATGAAAAAAATAGTCCAAGTTTTACTATTTTATGCACCAATTGTGGAGATAATCATCCTATTTGCATGCAGCGTTGCCCTTTTGACGCAATAAAATATATTGATAAAAGGGAAGTGAAAACATTGCAGACAGAAAATAAAATATCTACTGAATTGTTGGCAAATACAGAAATAAATTTTGATAGAATTCCATCGTCATTAAGAGTTGCCATTCGAGGTATCGGAGGTCAAGGAAACTTATTTTTTGGCAAGGTGCTCTCGGAAGTTGCAATGCGCACTCCTTATATTGAAACAAATATTGTGAAGGGCGATACTCACGGCATGGCTCAGCTTGGTGGCTCAGTAATCTCCACCTTCAGTTGTGGTGAAGTATTCTCACCAAATTTGGCCGATGGATCTGCTGATGCATTGGTAGTTATGGAAATAGGTGAAATTCTTAGACCAGGTTTTTTAGATCTTCTTAAAAAAAATGGAACAATTATTATTAACACTTTTTCACTCCTTCCCATGAATACAAAAAAAGAAGATTATCCACATTTCGATAAGATTGAAAAGTTGCTCAAAAATTATACTGTCATTACAGTAAATGCTAATGATATAGTTTATGAAATGGGAGATATATTTGGCAAAAGTGCTAATGTGCTGGTTCTTGGTATATTGTCGAGGCTTAAACCGTTTGATTCAATCCCCGAAAAGATTTGGATTGATGCGCTATCAGCTATTTCTCATAACGAAAATATTAATTCATTGAATGTTTTAGCCTTCGATAAAGGAAGAAAATATTTGTCAGATTTTAATAAAAATAGCCTAAATAATTTATAGAATATAATCTAATTTACTATGGATGATAAACTTATAAAAATTTCATTTTCACTAAATGGTAAAAGCTTAACAAAAAATGTCAGTCCTTCACTGTTTTTGATTGACTTCATTCGCGATGAATTAAAATTGAAAGGTACAAAACCTGGTTGTCGTGAGGGTGAGTGTGGCGCATGTACTGTTTTGGTCAATGGTGTTGCAATAAACTCATGTTTATTTTTAGCCATAAATATTCATGGTAAGGAACTTATAACCATTGAAGGGTTGAGTAGCATCGAAAAACCATTGCATCCCATTCAAGAGAAAATGTTAGAACATGGAGCAGTACAGTGTGGCTTTTGTAGTACTGGCATTGTTCTTACTACCAAAGCTTTTGACGATGAATGCAGGAGTGATGGTAAAATTCCAAGCCGCCAAGAAGTTAAAAAAAGTTTGGAAGGCCATCTTTGTCGTTGCACAGGATATACTAAAATTGTCGATGCGGCAGAGGATTATTTAACTCATTCTTCATTTTAAATATCTTTTATTATGGATAAAAAACTTAAAATAATTGGAAAATCGACATCCAAACTTGATGGCAATGATAGGGTGAGTGGTAGATCCGTTTACGGTCATGATATTGAACTTCCAAACATGCTTTATGCAAAGATTCTTAGGAGTAAATATACTTGTGCAAAAATCAAATATATAGATTGCTCTAAGGCATTGGCACTTGAAGGAGTGGAATATATACTTACTGCTAAAAATTTGGATGTGAATATGATAGGATATAAACGAGATCATCCAATATTGAAAGGGGAGACGGTAAATTGCCAGCGTGATGAGATTGCCGCCGTGGCTGCTACAAGTAGAGAAATTGCTGCAAAAGCTGTGAGTTTAATAAAAGTTGAATACGAAGAAATTAAAGGTATTTATGATCCTTTTGAAGCTTTAAAAACTGAGGCAAGAAAGATAAACTTAAATGGCCAAGGCGAAGAAAAATTTGGAAACAAAAATATTGCAGAGTCTTTTGAATATTCACATGGTGAATTGAAAAGTATGAAAAAACTCTCGAAAGTAATTGTCAGTCGAAGATATCAATTTCCAAGAGTTACGCACTGCTGCATGGGCACCAGCAATATTACAGCTGATTATTCAATAATCGATGGAAAATTAACGCTTTACTCATCTACACAAGTTCCATTTCTTTATCAACGCGATATGGCTCATGCTTTAAAAATGGAGCCATCAAAAATTAGAATTATACAACCAATAATTGGTGGCGGATTCGGAAGCAAACTCGACATGCTTCCTTTTGAACCTATATGCGCCTTATTATCTATTAAAACTGGAAAGCCTGTACAACTTTTATACAGCCGTGAAGAAGAATTTATTGCTTCGCCTACTCGTCAGGCAATGGTTATCGATTTAACTTCTGGTGTCGATGAAAAAGGAAAATTTACTTTCAGAGAAGTACAAATAACCATGGATAATGGCGCTTACACTTCATGGGGTGCAACCACTCCGTTTGTCATGATGCAAGCTTATTCATCTCTCTATCAGATTGCTGCATGCAAATTTCAGGCGGATGCAGTTTACACTAATAACCCAAATGCTGGCTCTTTTAGAGGTTACGGAAATCCTCAAGCAACTTTCTCCATTGAAAGAAATATTGACCTAATGGCCGAAGAATTGGGTTTAGGAAAAGATGAAATACGCTTGCTTAATGCAAATTTTCCTGGTGAAATAACTGGACAAGGATTGCTTTTTAAAACCTGCGGTGCTAAACCAGCTCTTTTGAAAGTGATAGAAGAAAGTAACTACAAAATGAAAAATAGAGAAAAGCAAAGTGGCCGATATAGACGAGGTGTAGGTTTAGCATCAATGCTTCATGTGGGCGGTGGGGCAAAAATATATCGCTCAGATGGCTGTGGAACACGCTTGAAATTAGATCATTATGGGTTTTTAACTATTATAACTGGTTCCAGTGAAATTGGTCAAGGTTCCGAAACAGTGTTAGCGATGATTGCTTGTGAAGAGCTAGGAATTCCTTTGACTCACATTAAAGTAATAAACTCTGATACCGATGTAAAACCTTGGGATGTTGGTGTCCATGCTTCTCGTACAAGTTTTGTGGCTGGAAATTCGCTGCTTGGTGCAATTAGCATAATTAAACAAAAGCTTAATTCTAAAGCTGCTCAACTAATGGGCTGTAAGAATTCTGACTTTGTATATGAAAATGGATTTATAAAAGCTTGTGAAAAGGAAGTAAAAATTGATAAGGTCGTTCGAGAAATGCACTTTGGAAATCCAAATAAATTATGCGTTGCAGAATATTTCTTTGAACCAACAAGTAGTTTCCAAGATAAAGATTTCAAAGGTGATGTTTCTGGGAATTATGCTTTTGCTTCTCAAGTAGCTGAAGTTGAAGTAGATACTTATACAGGCAAAGTGAATGTGATAAATATGTATGTAAGTCAAGATGTGGGAAGAGTGCTCAACCCAATGGGCTTGCAAGGACAAATTGAAGGCGGACTTGCTACTGGACTTGGCTATGCTCTAACAGAGGAAATGATTTATGAGGACGGTTATTTAACAAATCCAAGTTTTCATGAGTACAAACTTTTGACAGCTATGGATATGCCAGAAGTACACTTTTACCCTATAGAAACTATGGATGAAGCGGGTCCTTATGGTTCTAAAGGCGCTGGTGAAGCTCCACTGATTCCAACTGCTGCAGCAATTGCTAATGCCGTGAGCAATGCGCTTGGGGTAGAATTCTTATCGGTCCCTTTAACTCCTGAAAAGGTTTTAAAAGCTTTGAGTGAAAAAAATAATCATAAAACTGCAAACTCCCAGATATTATGAATTTCGAAATAGAAAGTCCTTTAAACAAGGAAGAATTATTGAAAACTCTTTCCAATCTGCAATCAAAAAAATTCAGATTTGGTGCTGGTTTTACAGACCTTTTGATTGAATTTAAAAAATTTAATCCAGTAGAAACCACAGTTATCAATCTTGCACAACTTAAAGATGAAGAATTTTGTAGCATCCGTAATGATTCCGGTGAAATTCAAATTGGGTCGCTTGTAAAATTGGCTCAAATTTGCAAAGACACTTATATAAAAGATAATTTTCCAGTTCTACACCAAGCAGCTAATGCTCTTGCTTCGGGGCAAATTCGTGAGGTGGCTACTGTAGGTGGAAACATTTGCCAAGCTTCACCTTCTGGAGATTTATCTTGTGCATTAGTCTCATTGAAAGCAAATTGTGAAATATTGAATATTGATGGCAAAATTAGAAATCAAGCAATCAGTGAATTTTTTAAAGGGCCTGGAAAGACTTCTTTGCAAAAAAATGAGATTTTGAAAAGCATTTCAATTCCCATTAATCACAGTAAAAATTTAAAATCTGGCTATATAAAAATAGGAAAAAGATCTGCTATGGAATGTTCAATTGTTTCTCTGGCTTATCATTTTCAATTGGAAAAAAATGGCAAAGTGAAGCATGCAGGAATTGCCATAGGCGCTGTTGGACCAACAATTATTTTTTGCCAAGAAACAGTGGATTTTTTGCTAAAGCAAAATATCAATAATATTGATGAAGTACTTAAACTGAAGATAGCCAGCATGATTCAAAATGCCAGCTCGCCTATTGATGATGCACGTGCCTCGGCTTGGTATCGCCATCAAGTTCTATATAATGTGGCAAAATCTTTATTTGAATAATTCGAAATTGATGAATTATCCAAATTTATTTTTTGTCTTTGTTTTCTCATGATTAATCTTAAAAAAAATAAAATATTTATGAAAAAAAAGGAATCTCCTTTATATGTAAACTTAGCTTATGAAAGCGAGATGAATAGGCTTGCTCAAAATGAAAATCCTTATGGAGCTTCCAATTTGGCAAAAGAAGCTGTTCTGGAAAACATAAATAAAATGTCATTATACCCCGATGTTATTCTAATGGAGCTGAAGGAAAAATTGGCTAAAAAACATGGCGTCAGTCCGCAAGAAATTATTGTTTCCAACGGTTCAGGAGCAATAATTGATCATCTTGTAAACTGTATGCCTCACAACGGTGAAAATATGATAGTGCCTGAGTTAACTTTCGTGGCTTATAAACTTTGTGCAGCCATATACAGAAAAGAATGCAGATTAGTGCCAATGGAAAATTATTCAATAAATCTTCATAAAATTGCCGATAATTGTGATAAAAAAACGCATCTCGTATTTTTATCAAATCCAAATAACCCCACAGGAACTATTTTTAGTCATGACGAAATTGTGGAATTTTTAGATAGAATTTCTTCCAAAACACTTGTGGTACTTGATGAGGCTTATAAAGAATATGTAACCGATGTAAGTTTTCCAAGATCTATTGAACTTTATAATAAATATCCAAATATTATTATACTTCATTCTTTTTCAAAGATTTATGGACTTGCTGGACTCCGCATAGGTTATGGAATTGCGCGCACTTCTGTTATTGAAGAGTTGGAGAAGAATCGCTTGCCATTTATGGTTGGAACTTTGGCCAATATTGCAGCTCTGGCGGCACTTGACGACATGGAGCATGTTTCTGAGAGTGCAAGAAAAAACGCTAAAGGAAGAGAAATTCTATTTCAAGAACTTTCAGGTATGGGTTATAATGTGATTCCTTCGCAAGGAAATTTTCTATTTATCTCTTTTGCTACAACTGAGGACCGAAACAAAATGTACGACACTTTGCTGGCAAATAAAATTGTGGTAAGAAAAATGGAATCTTTTGGCGATAACCGCGCTCTAAGAATAAGCCTTGGTCGCACTGCTGCAAATATTAGAATGCTGGACTGCTTGAAAATTAAATAGAATTGCTTGATTTATAAGAGATTTAAGTCTCAATAAATGAGAAAACCCGCCGCGAGTGGGTTTTTTTGTGCCAAAAAAATATAAATTTTATAACTCTATTTCATCAACATTATCATGGGTAATATTAGTACCAATTAATGAATAAATTGATGCTTCTGCTATATTTGTGGCATGGTCGCCAATGCGTTCAATGGCCGAAATTATCGATCTTAAATCTGTCAAACTCAGTAATAGTGTTCTGACTTCTTCATGTAATTCAATCTCTTTAATGGATTTTCTTATAAGTTTATGGTTCAATTTGTCAATAATTGCATCCTCCTTTATCGTCCAAATAGCACAGCTCTTATCTTTTAGAATGAATGATAACAATGCTTTACTAACCATATTCGAGGTAATCTTAAGCATTTTATAAAGTGTGGGCGAAACATTATCAAATAATTTAAGGTCAGAAAATTTAGGAATTAAAACAGTGATTTTAATTACTAAATCACCAATTCTTTCGAGGTTTTGAACGATTCTATAAATGGCAAAAAGTTGGCGTAAATCTGAGGCGAGAGGCTGATATAATACTATGGTTCTGATAATATGCTCGTCAAGTTTTTTATCAAATTTATCTATAGAGATTTCGTTGGCTTCTAATTCTTTCAGTGTTTTGTCAGAAATAGCATGTTTATCAGAATCAAATAACCTGCTTAGAATATCTAATTGCTTCAATGTTAAATCGGCCAATTTCTCAAACTCTATATTTATCTTATTTATTGCAAGGTCTTTATTATTTATCATAATAGTGATTTTAATTTAATCTTAACTGAATTTACCTGTCAAATATTCATCTGTTCTTTTATCTTTTGGATTTATAAACATTTCTTTTGATTTGCCATATTCCACAAGCTCGCCGAGATACATAAACATTGAATAATCAGAAATACGCGCTGCCTGCGACATATTGTGAGTAACCAATAAAATGGTATAGTGCTCCTTTAGAGCTATCAACAATTCTTCAATTTTTTTGGTAGCAACAGGATCTAAAGCCGAAGTAGGTTCATCTAAAAGAATTACATCTGGCTGAAATGCCAATGCTCTGGCAATACACAAACGCTGCTGCTGCCCTCCAGACAAAAAAGTTCCTTTTTTATTCAACGAGTCTTTTACTTCCTCCCAAAGAGTAACATCTTGCAGTGACTTTTTTACAATCTCTTCTCTTTCAAATTTCTTTAATTTGATGCCGTTGAGTTTATAACCCGCTATTACATTGTCAGATATACTCATTGTTGGAAATGGATTAGGCCGTTGAAAAACCATTCCAATTTTGCGTCGCAACATTATTGTTGACATGCTCGATGTGTCCACGCCATTTAAGAAAACTTGTCCTTCGGTTTCAATATTTGGATACAAATCATGCATTTTGTTGATGGCTCTAAGTATAGTACTTTTCCCACAACCCGATGGTCCCATGATTGCTGTTACTTTATTTCTTTTGACTTGTGCACTTACATTTGTAACTGCATATTTACCTTTGCTATAAGCTACAGATAAATTTTTGATGTCAAGTACAGCATCTTTTTCTTGTATATTAAGTTCGTCTATCATTTATTTCTTTTTGAAATTATTTGCTTTGAAATTAGATTTAATGCCAAAACAAAAAACATTAGTAGGAGAGAGGATGACCAAATGAGATCTACCATATTTGGGTCGTTGTAAAATTGCCAAATCAGTAAAGGAATTGCGCTAGTGGGTTTGCTAATATCAAAATTAACCGACATACTTCCTAAGGCGGTGAGCATTAGCGGAGCAGTTTCTCCAATTATTCGTGAAATAGAAAGCAAAATACCAGTAATCAAACCACTTAATCCTGTGGGAATTAGCACACGCAGAATTATTTTATGATAAGGTACACCTAATGCAAAACCAGCTTCTTTTATAGTGTCAGGAACCATTTTAAGTGTTTCTTCTGTAGATCTAATAATCAAAGGTAACATCATGATAAATAAGGCAAAACTCCCTGCCATAGCTGAAAAACCATTTGTAATAAATTTTACAACCCAAAAATATGAAATTAATCCTAACACTATTGAAGGAACTCCCTGTAGAATATCGGTGATATCTTTTACAATATTTGCATATCTTTTTGTGCCATTTTCATATAAAAATATTCCTACAAGTAGTCCAATTGGAATGGCCATGATACTGGCCAAAAAAACCATAAATAATGAGCCAGTAATTCCATTTAAAATGCCTCCAGGTATTACATTTCCCGAATTTATTGCTTCCATTGCCTGAAAAGTATTGGGAGCTGTTTCGGTAAAAAATGAAAGATTAATTTGCTTATAACCTTTGGCAATAAGTTTTAAAATTATCAATACTATGGGAGAAATTGTTATCAATGAAAGTGTTATAACAATGCCACTAAAGATTTTATCTTTAATAAATCTTGATTTTACTTCCCTTTGCAAGATTGAATTGTATTTTAATTTTGGCTTTGCCATAATTTATAACTTTTTAATTATAAATTTTCCCAATCCATTTATCAATCCTGTCATAACAAATAATAGCAAACCTATTGCTATCAAAGAGCTCAATTTTAATCCATCTGCTTCGCCAAATTGGTTTGCAATAATGCTTGCCATAGTATTTCCAGTATCAAAAATTCCCTTTGGAATTATATTAGCA
The DNA here is from genome assembly GCA_001872625.1 of Bacteroidetes bacterium CG2_30_33_31. Taxonomy (GTDB): domain Bacteria; phylum Bacteroidota; class Bacteroidia; order Bacteroidales; family UBA1556; genus UBA6267. The sequence continues at coordinate 13,531 of MNXP01000053.1, read as the reverse complement.
TTTCCAATAAGCATTGTTACAGCCATTGTTTCACCCAATGCTCTGCCGAAAGCAAGTATGAAGCTTGTAAATATTCCCGAGCGAGCATTTGGAATTAACACATTGAAAATCACCTCGCGGCGTGTTGCGCCTAATGAATATGCAGCCTCCTTTAAATCATTGCTTACCATCAACATGATTTCTGTAGAAATTGATGTAGCATAAGGAATTACCATTATTGCCAATATTAGTCCAGCGGTGAAAATTCCATAACCTTGGGAGTTAAATCCTAAATCTATAATCCAAGGACGCAGCACATAAAACCCCCATAAACCGTAAACTATGGAAGGAATGCCCGCCAACATATCAACCATGGTGCCTATAATGGAGGCTACTTTTGTGCCTCTATATAATTCGCTGATAAATAGAGAAGTAGAAAATGCTAAAGGAATGCAAATAATAATGGCAATAACGGAAGTTAAAATTGTGCCCACAATAAAAGGCAATGCGCCATAATGCTCATTGCCTTCTGTAGGATTCCATTCTGTAGATATGATAAACTTTAAACCAAATTCTTTAAATGCAGGAATGGAACCATTCATAAGCGATAGTACCATGCCCGAAGCTATAATAATTATAACTAAAGATGCAGCAAATAATAATGTTTTAGTAGTTTTTTCAACGTTCCACTTCATGGGAGCCTTCTATTAAAAAAATTATTTAATCAAAGGAGTACCGTCATAAACTACTGTTTTGAGTATCTCTTTAGCTTTGGTAACAGCCATTGCTGGAAGTTTAGCATAATTAACTTCTTCTGCTAAAGTTTGTGCATCCTTTTCAATCATCCATGAAAGCACTTTTACTGTTTCTTCGGCTTGTGCTTTGGATCTACCGTTGTAATTTTGCTCTTTATATAATATCAACCATGTAAAACCACTTATGGGATAAGCTTTTGCATCGGAAGAATTAGTCAACATAACTTTTGTGTCTGCAGGAATATCGCCTTGAGCAGCAGCACTTATTGAAGCTAAGTTAGGTTCAATAAAATTCCCTGCACTATTTTGAATTTTGGCGTATGATATTTTTTGAGCAAAGGCAAACTCAGAACCAATATAACCAATGGTTCCAACTGTCTGCTGAATTGTTCCAGCTACACCAGGATTTCCTTTTGCACCCATACCAACAGTCCAATTTATGGATTTGCCTCTTCCTAAAGTAGATTCCCATACTTTGCTGATCTTGCTCATATAATCACTAAATATATAAGTAGTTCCACTACCATCTGAACGATGAACTAAAGTAATATTAACATTAGGAAGTTTAGTGCCAGGATTTGAGGCTACTAATTTTGCATCATTCCATTTAGTGATTTTTCCCATAAAAATATCTGACAGATTTTCGTTAGAAAGCTTTAAGTCAGTGATGCCTGTGAGGTTAAATGCAATGACTACTGCACCAATACAAGTAGGAATATGAAGGATTTGAGCAGGCATTTCGGCTTCCTGTTTTGCATCTAAAAATGCATCGGTGGCACCAAAATCAACAACTTTATCTTTTAAACTTCTTATACCACCGCCAGAGCCAATGCCTCCGTAGGTTACAAGTATATCAGTTTTTTTGGTGTAGTTCTCGAAGGCAATATTATAAAATGGCAGTGGAAAAGTTGCTCCTGCTGCAGTAATACTGCTTACTTTCGAATCCTTTGCTTCAGATTTGTTATCTGAATTTCCATTATTACAAGAAGTAATAATTACGGCTAATAAAATAATTGCTAAAAAATTTTTCATTTTTGTTGTTTTAATTTAATTGTGTTTGTTGATTGATATTAAAATTTTATTTCGCAGCTCAAATAAATGCTGCTTTTGATCGCTGAGTTGTTTGCTGGAATCCATGCTTGATAATTGGGTGAAAACTTAAAGCCTTTAACTGGTTCAAACTCAATTCCTGCTATAATTGCTTGTCCGTCATTTGCTGAATTCCAAGAGATTAATGAGTCAGTTAAAATCGCAGAATTTAGTTGGTCGAATCTTCCAAAAAGACGAAATTTTTTGAACTTATATGAGCTGTATAAAGACACTCCAGATAAATCCTCGCCTTTATTTCTGCTATGGTTTAATTGCTTATTGTATTCTGAAGCTATATAAAATTTATCTTTTTTATAACCAGCATAGATAGCAATTGACTGTTGAGCTGTTGGATTGCCTATATAATCGTAGTAAGCTCTTACATCGAGACCCTTAATCGGACTTACAGTTAATCCCACGCTATATTTAAAAATGCTATCAGTTTCTAATGATTTATAGCCTTCACCATTTGTAATGGCAACATCGGCGTTAAAATAATCGTTGAACTTATAGCTTGCAGATATTCCCAAATCAGCACTATGACCAAATTTATATTCGTCTTGAAATGATTTGAATAGATATCTTCCTCCCCACAATTGCTCTTGTAACTCAAATTGAGTAAGCCCCAAAAGACCAAACTTAGCTGTCAATTTATCAGCTCTATATTGAATATAGGCATTTTTAAAATTTGCTGTCATTTGATATTTCCCAACTCCAGGATTTCCCACATCTACAGATACTTTTCCCGAAAATTTCTCGCTAAAATTTACAGCATAACCAAAATAAGCTCTCTGTAATTCAAAAGCATTATAGTTGGAGTTTTTGATGAATGTGCTGTGATAGTTAGTGAATAATGTCATAAAAGGTTTACCAGAAGGAATAAATTTAGTGTTGTCAGCTTGTGCATGCACAAGATTTATAAATAAAAAAGTTGTTAATGTAATTAATAGTTTTCTCATCTCTATTGTTAATTAAATTCATAGCGCAAAATAAACGTACTTAGTTGTAATTAAAGTTAAGTTTATGTTAACATAATGTTACATAAATAATCCTAATCTTTACAAACTGGATCATTATTACAGCGTGTGAAAGTAAAATAGAAAAATAATTATCTCATAAAAATTAAATTTAGATTAAATTTGCAAAATAATTTATAACAAATAATCTAATGAATCGATTCAAATTATCTCTTATTGTAGGATTTACTTTAATAATAAATTTTGGTTTTGCTCAGAATGATACAACGACAACTGAAGATAAATCAACAAGTAATAATAGCATTTTGGCTGATATACACAAATTTCGTATAGGTGTATATGGTAATGCCGCTTTATCGTGGATGAAGCCTCAAAATATTGCTTACACAAGCCAAGGCTCTCGATTAGTTGCTGGCTGGGGAGTTAATTTTGATTACAATTTTACAGAAAATTACACTTTAAATACAGGTTTTGGTTTCAGAAGTTACGGTGGAAAGTTGAAATATCAAAGTAGATTGGATAGTGCAACTATCGGAATAATGGAAAGAAAATATAAAATTAAATATATTGATATTCCTATCAACTTAAAATTGAAAACAAACCAAATCGGCTATTATACCTATTTTATTCAATTGGGTTTAAATAATGGTTTTAGACTAAAAGCTGCCGCTGACGATAATTTTGTATCTGCCACTGGCACGGGTTCCTACACAATAAATGACGTGGGTATACTCTCTACCACCAAATTATATAGACTTAGCTTTGTTGCAGGTATTGGTGCCGAATACCAAATAAGCAAGTCTTTTGGAGCTATTGCTATGATTAGTTACAATCATGGTCTGGTAAACGTGCTTGATGGTGTAAACTCTTATGACAACAACATCAATGAAAATGCAATTATCAATGGAATTACTTTAACAGCTGGATTTCTTTTTTAAGTGTTAAATGAAAATAGCAATCTGTCAATTGAATTTTCATATTGGTAATTTTGCCAATAATGAAAAGAAAATTCTTGATTATATTCATAAATCTGAAAGCCAGAAAGCTGATTTGGTAATATTTCCAGAATTATCAATCACTGGTTATCCTCCCAGAGATTTTTTGGAATTCAATGATTTTATTGATAAAGTCATATTTTCATTACAAAATATTGCCACCCATTGTAAAAATATTGCCGCCCTCATAGGCGCTCCGTCAAGAAATGAAACTGGAAAAGGGAAACCTCTTTTTAATTCTGCGTATTTTTTGTTTGAAGGTAGAGTAAAACAGGTTTTTAATAAAACACTGCTTCCAAACTATGATATTTTTGATGAATATAGATATTTTGAGCCAAATAAAGTCTTTGAGCTTTTAAAATTTAAAGGTAAAAATATTGCTGTAACTGTGTGCGAAGACCTTTGGAACATTGATGATAATCCATTGTATTACAGCGATCCCATGAAGGAACTGGCAAAACTGAATCCTGACTTTATTATAAATATTGCTGCTTCGCCATTTCATTCTCATCAGGCCGAAATTCGTAAAGATGTTTTGAAAAGGAATTGTTTAAAATATCAACTTCCAATTATTTATGTAAACCATGTAGGCGCCCAAACTGAACTGATTTTTGATGGTGGCTCAATGGCAATAAATTCTAAAGCAAACATTGTTAAAAGTCTAAAATATTTTGAGGAAGATTATGATATCGTGGATATTAGCAATATAGAATCCTTAAAAGCAGTAGATGAAAAGCTCGTTCCTACAATTGCACTTATTCATGATGCATTGGTTTTAGGAATAAAAAATTATTTTCAAAAACTTGGTTTTACAAAAGCAATTTTAGGGCTTTCAGGTGGCATTGATTCCGCCATTACATTGGTATTGGCCGCCGAAGCATTGGGCAAAGAAAATGTTTTGTCTATTCTAATGCCCTCACAGTTTTCATCTTGCAATTCAATTATCGACTCTGTTCAACTTGCTGATAACTTGGCAGTTAATTATGAGACTATTTACATTGAAGATGCTTTTCGCTCATTTGAATCAACGCTAAAACCATATTTTGATGGGCTTCCTTTTAATATTGCGGAAGAAAATTTGCAAGCTCGAATTCGTGGCGTTTTGCTGATGGCTTTCACCAACAAATTTGGATATATTCTTCTTAACACATCCAACAAAAGTGAAGCTGCTGTTGGCTATGGAACTCTCTATGGCGATATGAATGGAGGACTTTCGGTAATTGGTGATTTGTATAAAACACAAGTTTTTGAACTTGCTCATTATATCAATCGCGACAAAGAAATAATACCAGCAAATATAATCTCTAAGCCCCCTTCAGCTGAACTTAAGCCCGACCAAAAAGATTCTGATTCTCTTCCCGATTATTTCATACTCGATAGAATTCTGTTTCATTATATCGAAGAAAGAAAAGGACCGCAGGAAATAATATCGCTTGGGTTTGATAAAGAAATAGTAAATAAAACTCTTAAAATGGTGAATATTAGTGAACACAAACGTTATCAAACTCCACCCATATTGAGAGTTTCTCCTAAAGCTTTCGGTATGGGTCGTCGAATTCCAATTGTTGCTAAGTATCTAAGTTAAAATAATTTATAATTTTTTCTCAAAGAATTTATCTCCTTCAAAATTATAGCTTTAAAAATCTCATTATTTATAAAATGATACATTTTTGTTGAGCAATTTGTTGCTAATATTCTCATCAATTGCTAATAAAAATAAAAAAGAGTCCTTATAAAACTGTGGTCAAAAATGCTAATTTTGCGATTTATTATTAAAGATGGCAAGTACTTTAGAATTGTTTGGAAGTTTAAGAAAGGTTTTTGAAGGTGATATTTATACTGATGAAGCCATCAGAATATTATATTCTACTGATGCATCGGCTTATCGTGAAATGCCATTGGCAGTGTGTAGGCCAAAAAATGAAGCAGATATAAAACTTCTTATAGATTTAGCCCTCAAAAATAAACTTTCATTAATTCCAAGAACAGCAGGCACTTCCTTAGCAGGTCAAGTTGTAGGAAACGGAATTATTGTCGATGTTTCCAAATATTTTACTCAGATTTTAGACTTCAATCCCGAAGAAAAATATATTTGGGTACAACCTGGAATTATTCTCGATGAATTGAATATGTTTCTTAAAGATTATGGACTTTTCTTTGGTCCCGAAACATCAACTTCCTCGCGTTGCATGATTGGTGGAATGGTGGGAAATAATTCTTGCGGAGCGCATTCTCTAATATATGGCAGCACACGCAATCATCTATTGAGCGTGAAAGCAATATTGAGCGATGGCTCTGATGTTGAATTTTGTGAAATCTCAAAAGATGAGTTCTTAGAAAAAACTAAGCTAAATAATTTAGAAGGTAATATCTACCGAAATATTGATATATTGCTTTCAGATGTTGAAAATCAGCAAAATATAATAAATGAGTTCCCTGATAAAACTCTCGAAAGAAGAAATACAGGATATGCAATTGATTTACTTTTACAATCAGAAATTTTTGGTAAAGGTGACGAAAAGTTTAATTTTTGCAAACTTATTGCGGGCTCTGAAGGCACCCTGGCTTTTATAAAATCTATAAAACTCAATCTTGTAGATTTGCCTCCAAAAAATAAGGCTCTAATCTGCGTACATCTTGCTGATGTGCCTCAAGCAACACGAGCAAACATCATTGCCCTGAAGTATTTTCCAACTTCGATAGAGCTTATGGATAAAGCTATTTTGGATCTTACCAAGGAAAATCGACTGCAAGAGCAAAATAGATTTTTTGTAAATGGTGATCCCGGTGCTATACTTATTGTCGAGTTTGCCGAAGAAAGTATTGAAACAGTAAAATCTAAGGCAACTGCCATGGAATATGAGATGCGTGCTGCTAATTATGGATATTATTTTCCAATGATTATTGGCAGCGACATAACAAAAGTTTGGACATTAAGAAAGGCTGGATTAGGAATTCTATCCAATATGCCAGGTGATGCTAAGCCCGTTCCAGTAATCGAAGATACAGCTGTAGCTCCTAAATATCTTCCTGATTATATTGATGAGTTTGACAAAATTTTAAAGCAAAATAATTTACAATGTGTTTATTATGCGCATATTGCCACTGGCGAGCTACATCTGAGGCCTATCATCAATTTGAAAGTTGATGAAGGCGTGAAAATGTTTAGAAAAATTGCAGAAGAGACAGCCAAACTTGTAAAAAAATATCATGGTTCTTTAAGTGGAGAACATGGCGACGGACGTTTGCGTGGAGAGTTTATACCTTTGATGATTGGTAACGAAAATTATCAGTTGATTAAAGAAATAAAAAAATGCTGGGATCCAAATAATATTTTTAACCCAGGAAAAATTACTGATACTCCGCCGATGGATAAATTTCTGCGCTATGAAGTTGGCAAAATTGAAAAAAATATCGATACAGTCTTTGATTTTTCATCCACATTGGGTTATCTCAGAGCCATTGAAAAATGCAATGGTACTGGTGATTGCAGAAAGACTTCTAAAAGTGGAGGTGTAATGTGCCCAAGCTATATGGCTACTCTCGACGAAAAAAATTCTACACGCGCAAGAGCTAATACTCTCAGAGAATATATCAGCAATTCAAACAAAATAAATCCTTTCGACAGCAAAGAAATTTATGAATCTTTGGATTTATGTCTTTCCTGTAAAGCTTGCAAAACCGAATGTCCGTCAAACGTTGATATGACGAAATTTAAAGCCGAATTTTTACAACATTATTACGATTCTAATGGAATCCCTTTGAGAACAAAATTGATTGCTTATATTACAAATTTTAATAAGTTAGGTGCTTTATTACCAGCTGTTTATAACTTTTTAATGAGTAACAAAATAATTTCTAACCTTATCAAGAAATCTATTGGTTTTGCCCCAAAACGTTCATTGCCTACCTTATATAAGTTCACATTAAAATCATGGATACAATCAAATAAGCAGGCTATTTCTATAGAAAAAGGAAAGGTCAATTTGTTTATTGATGAATTTACAAATTTTAATGATGTTGAGATAGGAATTGCTGCAATAAAACTCTTAAATGCTCTCGGATATCAAGTTCAATTTCCAAAACATAAGCTGAGTGGTAGAACATTTTTATCTAAGGGACTTATAAGAAAAGCAAAAAGTATTGCTAACGAAAATGTAAAATTGCTTAAACAGCATGTAAGTTCAGATATTCCACTGATTGGCATTGAACCATCTGCCATCTTGAGTTTTAGAGACGAATTTATAGAACTTGTAGATAGCGACCTTATTGAAGATGCAAGAAGTATTGCGAAAAATGCATTGCTTTTCGAAGAATTTTTCGCAAGAGAAGTGGAAAAAGGAAATATAAATACTGATATTTTTGAAAGTGAAGCAAAAAGAATAAAACTTCATGGCCATTGCCACCAAAAAGCTACCGCTTCAACGAAACCAACAATTAAAATGCTATCTTTCCCAGAAAATTACCAAGTGAGTGAAATTCCAAGTGGTTGCTGTGGAATGGCTGGCTCATTTGGTTTTGAATCCGAACATTTTGATCTATCAATGAAAATTGGGGAAATGGTATTATTTCCAGAAATTATGAAAATGAAAAAAGATGAAATCATTGCTGCACCTGGTACGTCGTGTCGTCATCAAATAAAGGATGGACTTCATAAAAAAGCTTTGCACCCAATAGAAATTATGTTTAACGCACTCAAGAAATAAAATTAAATGATTGAATTTGAAAGGTTTGAATTAGAAAATGGCTTAAAAGTTTTGGTTCACAAAGATGCCACCACTCCAATAGTTGCAATGAATATAATTTATAATGTTGGGGCTCGCGATGAAAATCCTGAATTGACAGGCTTTGCTCATCTCTTTGAACATTTAATGTTCGGAGGTTCCAAAAATATTCCAAGTTATGACGCAGTACTTGAAAAAGTCGGCGGAGATAATAACGCTTTCACCAACAACGATTTTACTAATTATTACCTAAGCATTCCAAAGGAAAATTTAGAGACTGCCTTTTGGCTCGAATCTGACAGAATGTTGGAACTTGCTTTTAGTCCTAAAAGTCTTGAAATTCAGCGTAATGTGGTGATAGAAGAATATAAGCAGAGATATTTGAACCAACCTTATGGTGATGTTTGGCTTTTGCTTAGGCCAATGGTTTACAAGACGCATCCTTACCGCTGGTCAACTATAGGGAAAGATATTAGCCATATTGAAAATGCTAAAATGAATGATGTTAAAGCTTTTTATAAGAAGTTTTATAATCCAAATAATGCGATATTAACTATTGCTGGCGATGTCAATATGGCTGAAATCAAACAACTTTGCAACAAATGGTTTGCTCCAATAAATGCCGCAGAAGTTAATCAACGAAATTTGCAAAAAGAGGCTCCACAATTGAAAAAAAGTATCAATGAGGTTGAAAGAGATGTGCCTGTGAATGCAATTTATAAAATTTATAGAATGTGTGCACGCATGGATACAGATTACCATGCAACTGATTTGTTATCAGATATTTTGGCGAATGGAAAGTCATCGAGATTAACTGTTGAACTTCACAAAAAACAAAAAATATTTTCAAGTATTTCAGCTTTCTTGAGTGGTGATATCGATGATGGGATGTTTGTTATTGCTGGAAATTTGAATGATAATATCAATTTTGAAATTGCTGATGCAGCAATTGTAGAACAGCTCAATAATATTATAGATATTCCACCTAAAGACGCTGAATTGCAGAAAGTGAAGAATCTAATTGAAGCTTCAATTGTATATTCAGAAATAAACTGTTTGGACAAAGCTATGACCTTGGGCTATTTTGAACTCCTCGGTGATGCAAACCTTGCTAATAACGAAGTACATAAATATCAATCTGTTAGTTCCGATGATATTGTGAATGTTGCCAAGAAACTATTTCAAGAAAATAATTCAACAACTCTATTATATAAAAAATTATAAGGTAATACACCTTTAGAATAATTTAACGTGTCTCGCACATGATGAATTCAGATGAAGAGCTGATTAAAGGTTGTTTAGAAGGCAATACAAAGTACCAAAAATTACTTTTTGACACTTTTGCGCCAAAAATGCTTGGAGTTGTTTCAAGGTATTTTTCTTCCACCCCAGAAGCTCAAGATGCTCTTCAAGATGGTTTCATCAAAGTGTTTTTGAAGCTTGATGATTTTAAAAATGCTGGTTCTTTCGAAGGTTGGATTAGACGAATTATGATAAATACTTCTCTGAATTTAATCAGAAAAAATATTAAACATAATTTTAATCTCGATATTGATGAAATTCAAGAGATTATAAAGGATGATAGTCAAGAATACGACAGACTAACAACAGATGAGATGCTCAATATCATTAGAAAAATGCCTTTAGGATATCGTACAGTTTTTAATCTATACGAAATTGAGGGTTTTCACCATAACGAGATTGCTGCCGAACTTGGAATATCAGTTAATACATCGAAATCTCAACTTCTAAAAGCAAGGCAATATCTACAGAAACGTGTGTCAATTTATTATAATAACAGAGGATGAAAGATGATAAATCAAATATAGGAAAAGCTTTCAGCGAGGCGTTCAAAGATTTTAAAATTGAACCTGAGCCTCAAGTTTGGGCTAATATAAGCAATAAGATTACACTTAAAAAAGGTGGTTTTTCTATGAATAAATACTTATCGATAGGAATCATTTCTTTGATAATTGTAGCAGTACTTAGTATAATAATTTTAAATAATGACAGAAATAAAAATGTAATTAATGATTCAGCTGCTAATACTAATGTTATTTCAAATCAATTATCAAACACACATATAAATCAAGAAAAAAATACTATTTCAGAAAAAATTGCCAATAATAATTCTGTCAATAATAATTCTGTCAATAATAATTCTGTCAAGGAAAATGAAAAACTTTTAAATAAACATACATCAGAAAATTCCCCAATTGTGTCAACAGAAAAAATATTGGAAGTTAAAAATAAGATTGATAATAATTTACAAATAAAAACTGAGAGCACTCCAATACAAATTACTAAGATGAAAGCATCATCTATTGCTTCAAATCAAAAACTAAACGAAAATATTGAGACTGAAAATTATACATCGAATAATGAAATGCTGTTGAATGAGCAAAATATTAGCGAAGTAAAATTTTCAAACGACCCAACTATATGTTTTGGCGAAGATGCCGGATTGAAAATACTTGGTGGCAAAGAGTACCGTTGGAGTAATGGCAATAATAGCTCTGAAATATTAGTACAACCAGTTTCAAATTCTACTTATTCCGTAACAGTTACTGATAAAGATGGAAGCTCAATTACTCACAATTTCAATATTACAATTGATAAAGAATGCACAGCTGTTTTTGTTCCATCAGCATTTTCACCTAATGGTGATGGCAATAATGATGTCTTTAAAGCATTGGGTGAGAATATTTTGGAATTCGAAATGCAGATAATGAACCGCCAAGGAAAAATCGTATTCAGTTCAAAGGATATAAATTTTGGTTGGAATGGAAAGCTTAATGGCTCTTTGGCTCCATCAGAAGTTTATGTTTACAATATTATTTATAAAAATGGTAGGGGAGAACAGAGTGTCAAAAAAGGGCAGTTCACTCTTATTAAATAAATTTTGTATTTTTGTGAAGCAAATAATGATGAAAACAACAATTGCAAATCATTTAAAATCGAATATGGAAATAATTGATAGGAAAATTTCACCTAAAATATATGATATTCAAGATTTTATATTGACAGAACCTAAAAATATTACTTTAAGTAATAATGTTAATGCTTTTGTTTTTAGCTCAGAAAATCATGAAGTTGTAAAAATTGAATTGATATTTAAAGCAGGCAGCAAATATCACAAAAATTTTCGCCTTCCTTTACTTGCGAATAAGCTTCTGACTGAAGGAACAACGAATTTTAGCAGCGAAGAAATTGCTGACAAAATTGAATTTTACGGAGCAAGTCTGCAAACAAATATTTCCAACGATTTTGCTTTTGTAAGCCTTACTACCTTAAGTAAATACCTTGAACAAACATTGCCTATTCTTGCAGAAATAGTTAACAATTCGGCTTTTCACCAAAAAGAAATAGATTTGTTTCTTTCGAAAAAAACACAGGAATTATCTATTAATTCCCAACGTGTTGATTTCACTGTTAGAAATATTTTTCCATCTTTGATTTATGGCAATGAGCATCCTTATGGTAGGCCTCAAATAATTGAAGATTTTCAGAAAATTGTTAGAGAAGATTTGATTGAATTTTATAATGAATTCTATAGAAATAATAAATTTCAAATTATTATTAGCGGCTCAAAAATAAATGGCTTAGAATTATTGCTCGAAAATAATTTTGGGAAAATGGCTAATAGAAATGAATCTATTTATCAAGCCATGGAATGCAGGCCTGCTAAGGAGAAAAAGCAGGCAATAATGTTCCCAGAGGCTGTACAAAATGCCGTTAGAATTGGACGACCTTGGGTTGGCCGTAAACATAAAGATTTTGCTAAACTCACTTTCCTAAATACATTATTAGGAGGATATTTTGGATCCCGTTTGATGATGAATATTCGCGAGGATAAAGGATTTACTTATGGAATTGGCTCTGGAATATCTACTATGGAAGATTCATCTTTCATGTTCATTTCTTCTGAGGTAAAAACTGAGAATACAAAAGAAGCTGTAAAAGAAATTTACAAAGAATTGCAGAAATTGAAAAATACAAAGATATCTGAAGATGAATTAAATCTTGTAAAAACTGTTATACAAGGTTCAATTCAAAGAGGATTTGATGGCCCTTTTGCCACTGCCGATAGATTTAAAGAGATTACTCTTTCTGGATTAAATATGAAATATTATACAAATTTTATCAATGAGATTAAGACCACCACTGCTATGGATTTGATGGCTTTATCCAAGAAATATTTTGTGTTTGATGCTTTTTATGAATTAATTGTTGGGAAATATTAACTTAAAATAAATGCTATGAAAAGATTATTTTATTTATCAGTTCTGATTTTGATAACGATACTTTCGGATATCAAACCTTTAAAAGCTACACATTATATGGGTGGTGAAATCACTTGGGAATGTTTGACTAATGGCAAATACCGATTTAAATTAAAGGCTTACAGAGAATGCTATTATGGAACTGGAGCTGCAGCAAATTTTGGCGCTTCAGTAGTTCTGTCAAGCAATTCACCAGTAAGTTCAATTACTCTGACGGAAATTACTGGTTGGCCAAAAGATATATCACCGACTTGCAACACTAACCCAAATTTTCCACATATTATTTGTGTTGGAATGACAAACTCTGCTCCAAATATGGGTGCTGTGCAAGAACATATTTATACCTCCGATGCAAATTATCCTACAGGAGTAACCTTAAATGGAGTCCCACCAGCTACTGGTTGGAGGTTCACTTGGAGTTCTTGTTGCCGAAATTCTGCCGTAAATGTAGTTGGTCAGCCCAACTGGGTGCTTAGAGCGATAATGTATCCTTATGGTACACAAAACATGAATCCATGTTTCGACAATTCCCCAACTTTTGCAGAGGTTCCTCGAACAGTAATCTGTACTGGATATCCATTCACATATAATCATAATGCCTTCGATAAAGAACTTGATTCCCTACATTATGAATGGGGGCAACCATGGCAAGCAGTTAACTCTGGGCTTCCTTACGCCAGCACATATTCATACACCAATCCATTGCCTGGCCCAGCACAAAATGCCAAC
>MNXP01000052.1 GCA_001872625.1 Bacteroidetes bacterium CG2_30_33_31 | reverse complement strand
ATATAAGGTTCTTGCAGTTTTTGTTATCGCAATTGGCATTCTTTTATTGTTCAATGCACACGGTAAAGAAAACACGAATTACTTTGTTGCCATGTCATTCATTATCGGTGCTTTTACCTCTGCATTGGCAGGTTTTATTGGAATGCGTATAGCCACTAAAGCTAATGTTCGCACAACTCATGCCGCAAGAACTTCCTTAAACAGAGCCCTTTTGGTGGCTTTTTCTGGTGGCAGTGTTATGGGAATGGGCGTAGTTGGATTAGGCGTGTTAGGTCTAAGTAGTTTATTTCTATTTTACACTTATATAGGTGCCGATTGGGGATTAGAAACAATATTAAATGTTTTATCAGGATTTTCCTTAGGAGCATCATCAATAGCATTATTTGCTCGTGTTGGTGGAGGTATTTATACTAAAGCTGCTGACGTAGGAGCTGATTTAGTAGGAAAAGTTGAAGCAGGAATTCCAGAAGATCATCCTCTAAATCCTGCTACAATTGCCGACAATGTTGGTGATAATGTTGGTGATGTTGCTGGTATGGGTGCCGACCTTTTTGAATCTTATGTTGGTGCTATTGTGGCTACTATGGTGCTTGGGGCAGGCTTTGTTGTGTTGCCAGTTTTCAAAGAATCTTTTGAATTGGGACCAATTTTATTGCCTCTAACTCTTTCTGCCGTAGGTATTATTTTATCTATTGTTGGAACTTTCTTTGTAAAAGTAAAAGATGGTGGTAATCCACAAACAGCATTAAATATTGGAGAATTTCTTTCTTCAGGTTTGATGATAATTGCATCTTATTTCATCATAAATATGATGATGCCTGCAAGTTGGGAACTTGGTGGAATACATTATACTTCTTTCGGCGTATTTATAGCCACCATTTTCGGTCTTGTTGCTGGTCTTGGAGTTGGAAAAATTACTGAATATTATACTGCAACTAACAAAAAACCAGTTAATTCTATTGTAAGGCAATCGCTTACAGGCCCTGCCACAAACATAATCGCAGGTCTTGGTGTTGGTATGATGTCAACTGCAATTCCAATTATTTTTATTGCCATTGCCATCATAGGTGCCTACCATTTTGGTGGTTTATATGGCATTGGTATTTCTGCAGTTGGAATGTTATCAAATCTTGGAATTCAACTTTCTGTAGATGCTTATGGACCAATTAGCGACAATGCTGGCGGTATTGCTGAAATGGCTGACTTGCCAAAGGACGTTCGTCAACGCACAGATCAATTAGATGCTGTTGGAAACACTACAGCAGCTATTGGAAAAGGTTTTGCTATTGCCTCTGCTGCCCTTACTGCTTTAGCACTTTTTTCAGCTTTTATGCAACAAGCTAAAATCACCTCAATAGATATTTCCTCTCCTTTGGTGATGGCAGGTTTGTTTATTGGTGGAATGTTGCCTTTTTTGTTTTCAGCTCTTGCTATGGGCGCTGTTGGGAAAGCTGCTATGGCCATGATTGAAGAAGTAAGACGTCAATTTAAAGAGATACCAGCATTAAAAAATGCTCTCGTCGTCATGAAGAAATATAATTCTGACATGGCCAATGCTACAAAAGAAGATTTAGACATTCTTGAAAAAGCTGATGGTGCACCAGAATATGAAAAATGCGTTGCAATTTCCACTCAAGCATCTATCAAAAAAATGTTGCTACCTGGTTTATTAGCCTTGGGAAGTCCTGTAATTGTAGGATTTCTTGGTGGTGCAGAAATGCTTGGTGGTCTTTTAGCTGGAGTAACAGTTACTGGTGTTATGATGGCTATTTTTCAAGCCAACGCAGGTGGGGCTTGGGATAATGCCAAAAAAATGATAGAAGAAGGCGTCGAAATTAATGGAGTGAAATATGGCAAAGGCTCTGAAGCTCACAAAGCTGCCGTAGTAGGCGATACCGTTGGAGATCCTTTTAAAGATACTTCTGGCCCTTCCTTGAATATATTAATAAAATTGATGTCGGTGGTGGCTTTGATTCTTGCACCTTCGCTGGTGAATTTATCTTCTGATGTAGCTCTTCCAGTTAAAAACAATATTATTAAAGAAGTTGTGATAGAGAATGTTGTGGAAAATGGTACAACCTTTAAAATGACAACCACAACTACAACAGAAACTATTGACGGTAAAGAAAATGTTACTAAGGATATTTCTAAGGAGATTGTTGCTGCTGATACTACCAATGCATCTACTAAAACTACAAAATCTGATTCTCAGGAAAAAGTAGAATAGACTTATTTTATTATAGACTTTACAAAAAAGGCTTTCCAAATTTGGAAAGCCTTTTTTGTTACAATTTATGATTTTATTTCTTTATAATTCTGAAAGATTTCTTATAATCTTTGCTTAGCAAGCTAATAAAATAAACTCCTGAAGGTAAATTAGTTAAATCCACTTTATAAGAATCTTTATTAATTCGGCAGCTAAAAACTGAAGTGCCAATCACAGAATAAATTATCATGTTATAGTTGGTGGCATTTTTAATATTTAATTGATTCTCCACAGGATTTGGAAAGTAACTTATTGTTTTTTCGGAGCCAGAATTAAGTCCATCGATTAAGGTCGAAAATGAAACAATATTTCCTAAGCTTGTGTCCTTTACATTTATTGCATAAGCTCTGTAATAGTAAGTGCTATTGCTTATTAAGCTTAAAACCGTGGCGCTATAATTTCCTGTCGTGCCGCTAACGATAACTTTATTGCTTGTAAAATCTGGAGTTGTATTTGTGGAATAATAGAAGCCTCTTTCGCTAACAGCTGCTCCACCATCAGAAACAACTTTTCCATTTAAAATTGCCGAATGTGCTGAAATTGAATTGCTATTATATGTGGCAACAGTTGGTGCTTGTATTACTGCATTTATTCCAGTCAGAATATTTTCCCAAACTGTGTCGATTACAAAACCGCTTATTAGTATACGTGCGGCTTTAACCGAAGAACCTTGACGGAAGGCAAATGTTCCAATATTCATTAAATCTGTTGATGTTATTAAGTCGTTGCAAATTAAATCAGGATTTGTTTTGGAAGCAATATTTGGATTTATCCACAAAAGAACTGAATCATTATTGGTTCCAGCTTCCAAGGTATATTTTAATACAATTAAATATGTTGAATCTGAAGAATATGCCTGGCTGTAATTAGCTGTATTTGTTGATTTTGAAACTCCAAAATTAATTTGATTTATGCCAGCAGCGGTATCAGACCTAACAAATAATTTTCCTCTGAAAGTAGTGCTTAGAATATCATTGCCTAAATGGAAGAAATATTCACCCCCAGGAGTAGATTTCAAAATTTTTGTAAGGAAGCCAACATAAACTGAACCCGATGTTTTTGGACTTAGGGTTTTGTTTATATCTTCACCGGTAGTATCCAAAAGTATTGAGTTTCCCGTATTAGAATAAATGTAATTGTAATAGTAAAGAGCTGAACTATTTACTTTTATAGAATTATTTCCAGAGGAGCTATGTGCTGTATATCCATGGTCGGTGAGCAAGCTATTTATTCCGTAGGCAAATGTATCAACATAAGGAATTGCAGAGGGCAATGGGGAGATTACAAAACTCCAAGTGCTAACTATGCTCGAATCCCAATTAGTTTTATAAGCAATTGCTTTAAGTGTTAATGAATTACTTATTACAAATTGTGAGCTATAAGCTGTGGAATTGCTGTTTGGTGCGCTACCATCCAAGGTGTAATATATTTGAGCGCCATTTGTTGAGCTTGTTAAAGTTATATTCTGAGTCCCAAAGTATGACCCTGATATTAAATTTGAAATTACTGTATCTACTTTTAATATGTATGTTGCTGTAGTTATTGTACTTGAATCGCTTGAAGTTAAATAGGCTATAGCTTTCAAAACTGTATTTTGAGAAATGCTGATTGCTGAAGAATAAATTGTGGATGTTGAATTTGGATTTGTTCCATCAACAGTATAACGAATTGTTGTCCCAGCAGTTGTGCTCGTTAATGAAATCGACTTATTGCTATAATAAGTGCCACTTGGAGAACTCATGATAGGTGCAGAAACTGATGTGAAATTGATTACATAAACTCCAGAAAAAATGCTACTCGAAGTATAACCGTTTTTCAAGGCAATGGCTTTAATTGTTGTGGTTGAACCAACGGCTATGGGTGAACTATAAAAAGTTGATGCTGCACTTGGTGTTGTGCCATCGGTAGTATAATAAATTGAATCGGAGGTAGTTACAGTTGATAAACTTATGTTTTGCGCCGAAGTAAAACTGCCAGCAATAGGATTAGCAATTGGTGTAGAAACCATAAAATTATAGATGGCGGTGGCTACTGAACTTGAGTCCATTCCTGCTTTAAATCCTCTGGCTTTCAATACAGTAGATTCTCCAATATTAATTCCTATTGAATATATAGGGGATGCTGAAGTGGGAGAACTTCCATCAATTGTATAACGAATTGTTGATCCAGCTGTTGTACACGATATTGTGCTTATTATGTCATTTTCGTATGTGCCAGATGCTGATGAAATTGTTGGAGTTGCAACAGTTTGTGTTGCTGTGGTGAATAGATTTGACCAAGTAGTATCAATTTTTAACCCGCTGATAAAAGATCTTGGTGACGAAGTATTTGAGCCCTGACGAAAAGCAAAAGAGCCAATTTCAGTTTTATCGGTAACTGTATAATCGCTTGCCATAAGAGTTGGCGTTGCATAAGATGATGAAGTTGGATTTACCCACATAGTTACTGTATCATTGGAAGTTCCAGGTACAAATGAATATGAGACAACAATTTGATAAACAGTATCCACATAATAATTGAAAGTTGAATAAGTTGCAGTTGAACTATTATTTGTTTTTGAAATTCCAAAAGCTATACTGTTTGGATTAGAAGCATCTGATTTAGCAAAGACTTTGGTAAAAAATGTACTTCCAATTGTTGTTGGCCCTAAATGGAAGAAATAATTACCGGCAGATTTTGCTTTGGTAATTTTTACCAAAAATGTTGCATAAACTGACCCAGAAGTTCTTGATAAAAAATTTCGGTTGACATCTTCGCCAGTTGTATCAACTTTAATGCTTCCACCAATTCCCGACAAGCTGTAGCCAGACAAAGTAAGAGCAGAAGCGGCAATTTTTATTGAATTAATTCCAGCTGCGCTATGAGCTGAATATCCATGGTTGGTAAGCGTATCGCCTAATCCATAACTGAAAGTTTCACTGATAATATTTTGTGAAAAAGTAACACCAAAAATGGATGTTGCAAATAATAAAAGAAAAAATCTTTTACTGAAATTTTGATAGTTAAGAAATTTCATAAATTCAAGTTTTATTTAGTTAATTAGATACAAATTTTATGAGGTTCAAAGATATATTATTAAACACTCTAAAAAACTAAGAATAGTTCCTTTTTTGTTAAATTTGAGTTAAGGAAAAATGTTTATGTTAATTATAAAAATTAAATTTCGGCAGTAAAAACTTTTATACCGTAATTAAATAATAATTTAATAACTTAAAGTTGGTTTAAATATTATTCAGAAACTTGGCGGTAAAACCGATGCCTTCTTTAGCAAGGTTTTTTGGACTTCCCTCAGCAACTATTTCGCCTCCACCATTGCCACCCTCTGGTCCAATGTCAATTACATGGTCGGCAAATTTAATTACATCCAAATTATGTTCAATAACAAGCACCGTATTTCCTCTGTCGACGAGTTTTTGTAAGACACCGAGTAAAATTTTCACATCTTCAAAATGCAGACCTGTGGTAGGTTCGTCGAGTATATAAATTGTGTTTCCAGAGTCTTTTTTGCTCAGCTCAGTTGCTAACTTCACTCTCTGAGCTTCGCCACCCGATAAGCTTGTAGATTGCTGTCCGAGAGTAATATATCCTAAGCCTACATCTTGTAATGTTTTGATTTTGCTTAAAATGGAAGGAATCATCTCAAAAAAATCTACAGCTTGATTCACGGTCATATCAAGAACGTCGTTTATAGAATTCCCTTTAAAGCGAATTTCTAATGTTTCTCGATTATATCGTTTTCCGTTACATTCGTTGCAATGTACATACACATCGGGCAAAAAATTCATCTCGATAAGTCGAAGTCCAGCGCCTCTGCATTCTTCGCATCTTCCACCTTTCACATTAAAGGAAAATCTGCCAGGTTTATAAGCACGTATTTGCGCTTCTGGAATACTCGAAAAAAGATTGCGAATATGAGAGAAAACTCCTGTATAAGTTGCTGGATTTGAGCGTGGTGTACGTCCAATTGGTGATTGGTCAATCTCGATTACTTTATCAATATTTTCAATGCCGCTAATTTTTGAATATTCTAAAGGTTTTTTTTCTGAACGATATAATTTCTGACTTAGAATTGGATATAAAGTCTCGTTGATAAGACTTGATTTGCCGCTTCCAGAAACGCCAGTGATGCAAACAAATTTACCAAGAGGAATCTGAAGATTTATGTTTTTAAGATTATTGC
Organism: Bacteroidetes bacterium CG2_30_33_31; assembly: GCA_001872625.1. Classification (GTDB taxonomy): domain Bacteria; phylum Bacteroidota; class Bacteroidia; order Bacteroidales; family UBA1556; genus UBA6267. Next base: position 19,883 of record MNXP01000052.1, on the reverse strand, counting down.
CTTTAGCTCCTTCAAGCAAAATACTGAGACCATTTCCAATATGATTTTTCTTTGGTGGTTCAATTTTTAGCTTGCCATTGAGATAGTTTGCCGTAAGAGTATCTGCCAAAAGAATTTCTGCTGGAGTTCCGGCAGCAACTATTTCGCCTCCATGTTTGCCAGCGCGTGGACCAATATCTACAACATAATCCGCTGAGCGTATCATTTCTTCATCATGTTCAACTACTATGACCGTATTTCCCAAATCACGAAGCTCCTTAAGGGCTTCAATTAGTCGTAAATTGTCGCGCTGATGAAGGCCGATGCTTGGCTCATCGAGTATATAAAGTACTCCAACTAAACGAGAGCCAATCTGTGTTGCAAGTCTAATGCGCTGAGATTCGCCTCCTGAAAGCGTTCTTGAGGGTCGATTCAAATTTAGATAATCGATTCCAACATCGAGCAAAAATCCCAAACGCTTTCTAATCTCTATTAAAATTTCTTTTGCAATAATTTTTTGCCTATCATTAAGTCTATCATCAAGTCCAGTAAGCCATTGCGATAAATCTTTTAAATCTAAATTGGCAACTTCTGCTATGGTTTTTCCATCAATTTTAAAATGTAAACTTTCTGTTTTCAACCGCTGACCATGGCAAATAGGACACTCAATTCGATTAGTAAATTGAGAAACCCATTTTTTGATATTTGATGAAGCAAACTCATTGTTTTGACTCATTATAAAATTGATAATTCCTTCAAATTGAAGATTATAAGTATCAGTCGTACCCGCGAAATCGTTTTTAACATGTACCATTTCCGTGGATCCATAAAGAATTATATCAATAGCATCTTCGTCAATATCTTTTATTAAAGTATCTAAGGTAAAACCATGATTATTTCCAAGGCCTTCCAACTGTTTGAAAATCCAACTGTTACGTTTTACTCCAATAGGAATAATTCCTCCTTCTGCAATAGAAATATTTTTGTTTGGGATGACCTTATTTATGTCAATTTCTGTTATTTCGCCAAGCCCTTTGCATTTGTTGCACGCACCGTAAGGAGAATTGAATGAAAATGAATTTGGCTCTGGTTGAGCATAGGAAATGCCAGTATCTACGCACATCAAATTACGACTGAAATAGCGTATTTCTTTTGAGTTTACTTCATTAATGACCACCACGCCTTTAGCAAGATTCATAGCCGCGGCAAGAGATTTTTCTAATCTTGTAATTGATTTTTCTCCTACTAAAATTCTGTCGATAACAGCTTCAATATCATGCACTTTATAACGGTCGAGTCGCATGCCAAATTCCAACTCAATGATTTCACCATCGACTCTAACTCGCAAATATCCTTGATTTCGTAGCTGTTCAAATAACTCTCTATAATGCCCTTTGCGAGCCGAAACCAAGGGGGCTAATATATTTAAGCTTTTGCCAGAATATTCTGTCATGACAAGTTCAATAATTTGCTTATCAGAATATTGGACCATTTTTTTGCCAGTTTTATAGGAATAAGCGTCGGCAGCTCTGGCATACAAGAGTCTTAGGAAATCATAAATTTCTGTAATAGTTCCAACAGTGGAGCGTGGATTATTTCCTGTAGTTTTTTGTTCAATACTAATGACGGGACTTAAGCCTGTGATTTTGTCAACATCAGGTCGTTCAATATTTCCCATAAACTGGCGAGCATAAGCTGAGAATGTTTCCAGATAACGCCTTTGTCCTTCGGCATAAATGGTGTCGAAAGCCAAAGAGGATTTACCGCTACCACTTAAACCAGTGATGACCACCAATTTATTTCTTGGGATTTTTATATCTATATTCTTGAGATTGTGAACCTTAGCACCAAGCACCTCTATAAAACCACCACTAAAAATATCTTCGCTCATATTTTTACTTATTCCTCTACTTTTCGGTCGCCAAAAATACCAAGGTTTTTACTCTGCCCATCTTTTAATTTAAAATAATTTGTCATATCTTTTTGAGGTATTTTAATAAGATATATTTTTGATGAAGTATTTGGTAAAGAGGTAGTTAGAATCCATGGATTTAACTCTTTTATCATTTTATAGCTTAGATTATAGTTTTTAGCAAAGTCAGGAATATTAGAAATGCTGCTGTCCACTTCCAAAATATCATAAACTATAATTGGATAAAGATCGGCTTGGCGAAGATAGAAGCCATATTGTGTAGGATTCGAAAATATAGCTTTCAGGGCGAGTATTCGAAATAGATATCTCGATGTTTCGGAGTTTATTGATAAATCATAATATGAGTTTACCTTTTGATTATCTAATTGTTTTTGAATGCCATTGACTCCCATATTGTAAGAGGCTGCCACTAAAGACCAATTTCCAAATTTGTTGTGTGCCCAACTCAAATATTTGCATGCTGCTTGGGTAGATTTCTCCAAATTATTACGTTCATCTATTTGGTCGTTTATTTCAAGTCCATAATCTGTGGCAGTTCCTTTAAGCAATTGCCAAAATCCTTTAGCTCCTGAAGGTGAAGTTATATTTAAAAATCCGCTTTCTATGAGAGCAAGATATTTGAAATCTTCGGGAATATTATTGGCTTTTAAGATGGGTTCAATTACTGGAAACCAGCGATTTGCACGTTTAAAAAGCAAAAGTGTATTCGAATGCCAATAGGTATTTACTAATATTTCTCTTTCCAAATTTTCGTAAACATAAAATGTGTCTGTGGGAACTTTTTCACCTGCAAAATCAATATCTTTGGGAACTTCTGGAGAAAATATTCTATAGCTTTGTTTATAATTCTGGTAATAATATTTTTCATCATCTTTCAAATTCACAGACCTTATAGATAATAAAATTGTTGCCGACACAAAAAAAATCATTGCCAAATTCCAAAGTTTATTCTTCATATAATATTGAATTATAATAGGTTAATTGCCTTTTGTAGAAATTATTTCAATCTGTAAAGATAGACTATTAAAATAATTAAACGACTTTCCATAAATTAAATTGGATATTGGAATATTTATTATCATCATTTTCTAAATAAAATTATACAATAAAAAAAATCAAAGATTTCTCCCAGAGGTGAAATTGACATTAAGATAGTTGGAATTTTTTTGTGGTACTTGATGGCGGCGAAGCCGCCATCAAGTACCACAAACCTAAAGTCTCTAAGATCCCATTTCATTGCGACTGAAGGGAATAATCTACTAAATTATATCTGACAACAATGATTTATAATATTTTTTTTGTAGTATTTGTAGGAAATTTTATAAAATAAAATTTAGCATCAAAAGTTATTTGTATTTTCGTGTCAGTAAAAACTATTTGTATATTATAATTTAGCAAAACCAACTTAATTTTAAACTTACATAAGATTATGAAAATTAACAAGAACATAGCCATCAGCGATTCAGGGTTTCTACTCAATCCAGCCACAGGTGAATCATTTTCCCTTAATTCTATGGGAATCAAAGTATTGAAGTTGATGAATGAAGGGAAAGACTATTTGGAGATAGAAAAACTTATTACCAATGAATTTGATGTTTCTAATTCCACTTTCGATAAAGATTACAATGATTTCATAGGTCTTTTGCAGCAAAATCATTTAGTTGAAACTGAATCAACAAAAGCATAATGGCTCGAAAACTCAAAATTGCTGTTTCAGGCTTGAATGCCATCGATAGCCCAGGTCCAGGTGTTGCTGTAGCAAGAGGTTTGAAAGAAGCTAAATCCTTCGATTCTTCCATAATTGGCCTTTCGTACGAATCCTTAGAACCAGGAATTTACCTTCACGATTTAATCCATAAATCTTACCAGATTCCTTATCCTTCGGTAGGAACAGAAACTCTTCTCGAAAGAATTAAATATATTCACTCTATTGAAAATATTGATGTTATTATCCCAAATTTTGATGCGGAGCTATACTCTTTTATGAAATTGACATCTGAACTTGCTGCCATGGGAATAAACACATTTCTGCCAACAATAGAGCAATTTGAAGAAAGACATAAAATTAATCTCAATACTTTTGGAGAAAAATATGATATTAAAGTTCCAAAATCTAAAGCTATAATGGATGCAGGAGAGATATACAGTCTTCACGAGGAGTTTGCTTACCCGCTAGTGGTGAAAGGGAAATATTACGATGCCTATATTGCCCATAACCCACAACAGGCTGCAACTTTTTTTTACAAGATAAGCTCAAAATGGGGATTACCAATTATAATTCAGCAGTTTATAAAAGGTAACGAATATAATGTTACTGGTCTTGGCGACGGCAATGGAAATATGATAGCTGCTGTGCCAATGCGTAAACAATATATTACAGACAAAGGCAAAGCTTGGGGAGGAATTTCTATCAACGATGAGAAAATGCTTGAACTTACTCAACATTTTCTCTCTTCAACAAAATGGAGAGGGCCTTTTGAACTCGAGCTGATGAAAGATGCAGAAGGGGATTTTTATTTAATGGAGATAAACCCTCGAATGCCAGCTTGGATTTATTTGGCTGTTGGTGTGGGTCAAAATATTCCAGAGGCAATAGTGAATTTAGCTCTTGGAGAAGATGTAAAGGCTTTTAAAACTTTTCTAACTTCCAAAATGTTTATTAGATATTCTTGGGATATGATAGTGGATATTAAAGAGTTTGAACAGATAGCATCTTACGGAGAATTATAGAAAAGATATTATTTTACAGAAAAATTGATAAAAAATATATTATGCAAAAGAAAAAATATGAAAGACCTTCGATAAAAAAAATCGAAAGTGATATGCCAAATAAATTTGGTATGAGAAGCGAATATCAACCAATGACACATATAGATGGTGTGGCAGTAAAAGATATAATAAAAAATTATGGCTCACCTGTTTTTGTAATTTCTGAGAAAACTATCCGAAAAACTTTTAAAGACGCAATGCGTGCTTTTACCACACGTTATCCTAAAGTTCAGTATGCTTGGTCGTATAAAACTAATTATCTCTCAGCTGTTTGCAATGTGTTTCATCAAGAAGGAAGCTGGGCTGAAGTTGTTAGTAGATTTGAATACGACAAAGCTATAGGCAACGGAGTTCCAGCAAATAAAATAATTTTTAATGGTCCTGATAAAACTCGAAAGGATTTAGAGAAAGCAATAAAAAATCAATCTTTGATACATATTGATCATCTTGATGAATATTATACAATTTTGGAAATTGCTGAAATGACCAATATTAGACCACAAGTAGCAATTAGAGTTAATATGGATACTGGCATTTATCCTATGTGGGATAGGTTTGGATTTAATTACGAAAACGGCCAAGCATGGGACGCATTGAATAAAATTATGATGTCCAAGAAGATGGATTTAGTTGGCTTGCACTGTCATATAGGAACTTACATGATGACGGCAGAACCTTATGGTGTTGCTGCTGCCAAGCTCGCCGACCTTGCAGTTGGTTTGCAACAAAAGTATAATCATTACATAAAATATATCGATATGGGAGGAGGATTTGCATCGAAAAATACCCTCAAAGGTGCTTTCCTGCCTGGTTCTGATACCAATCCATCTTTTGATGATTATGCCGAAAAAATAACCTCTGCAATTATTAATAGCAATATATCTCCAGAACATATTCCATTTCTTTTCCTCGAATCGGGAAGAGCAATGATTGATGATGCTGGTTATTTGATTGGAACTGTGATTGCCAATAAACGCAGCAGCACTGGTAAAAGAACAACAATTTTAAATATTGGCGTCAATATCTTATTTACCAGTTTTTGGTATCAACATAAGATAACACCTGCACAAGAATTTACCCACCATACGGAAAACACTATGATTTATGGTCCACTTTGTATGAACATTGACGTGATACGCGAAAATGTTGAATTGCCTCTGTTAAATGCTGGCGACAATGTGGTAATTCATCAAGTGGGAGCTTATAATATGACACAATGGATGCAATTTATCACCTTAAGGCCTTATGTGGTGATGGTAAGCGAAAAAGCAGAAATCTCAGTAATAAGAAAAGGTGAAACTATGAGCTCAATCTCTGATTACGAAGTTATTCCACAACATTTGAAAGATTTCAAATTATAATTTTATATTTTAATTTATACTTTAGATTTGCTGATTCAAATAGTGTGAAATGACAGAGTCAATTTTAATTTTTCTTAAACAAAAATGTTTTGTCTTAGATTATGCGAGGTAATTCCAATATAAAGCTTATCACAGTAAGCATTTTGCTTTCCTACTCGCAGATATTTTTCTCCGATAAATTACTGTTTGGCTTGCTTTTACTTGTCGTTTCTTTCTTTAATCTTTCAGCTGGACTTGCCGGAATTATATCAATAATAGCAAGTAATGGAGTAGCATTTCTTATGGGAATAAATAAGCAAAAGATTGTTGCTGGTACATACGGATTTAATAGTTTGCTGGTGGGATTAGGACTTGGAATTTATTTCAAATTTGGTTTAGTACTTTTTTTAATCCTGATTTTCGCTTCTTTACTAACATTTTTTATGACATTGCTCTTTGAAGGATGGCTGGGGAAATACAAACTTCCTTTTTTAAGTCTATCTTTTTTGTTCGGCATTTGGATAGTTAGTATAGCATCGCGCCAATTTACAAGTCTGGAAATTAATGAATATGGAATCTTTATTTATAACGATATCTCACGTAATTTCTCTTTGAACATTTTAAAATTACATCTGTATATCAGTGATTTAGGAATTCCACTTTCGCTAAAAGTATATTTTAATTCTCTTGGTGCAATATTTTTTCAATACAATATTTATGCTGGTGTTGTAATAGCTATTGGTTTATTATTCACCTCACGCATCTCATTTATGTTGTCACTTTTGGGATTTTATAGTGCTTTTTTTTATTATAAAATCGTTGGTGCCGACTTCACGGAGTTAAGCTATTCATACATAGGCTTCAATTTTATTCTTACTGCAATTGCCGTTGGTGGTTTCTTTGTCATCCCATCGGTATATTCATTTCTTTGGGTAATACTTTTAACGCCATTAATTTCATTTCTTATCTCTGGAAGCGTCGCAGTTCTTGGGTTGTTCAATTTATCAACATTTTCTTTGCCATTCAATGTGGTAGTAATTTTGTTTCTTTATGCTTTAGAGTTTCGAGAAAAACATTTCAATAGGCCGCAGCTTGTAAGTGTGCAGAATTTTTCCCCCGAGAAAAATCTTTATTCTTTTCATAATTTTAAAAATAGATTTGGAGATAAACCTCTCATTCCTATTGCTTTGCCTTTTTTTGGCTCTTGGAAAATTAATCAAGCTCATCAAGGTGAATATACACACAAAGGTAAATGGCGCCATGCTTGGGATTTTGTGATTGTTGATGATGACAGTGAGTTTTCTAATCGTGGAAATAATGTTTCAGATTATCATTGCTATAATAAGGCGATAATTGCTGCTGCTGATGGAATTGTAGAAGAAATTGATGATGGAATTTCGGATAATATTTTAGGTGAAGTTAATCTTATTCAAAACTGGGGAAATACTATTGTTATCAAGCATTCACCATGGTTATATTCTCAATTAAGTCATATTAAAGCTGGCAGTTTTCAGGTAGCTAAAGGCGATATTATTAAAAAAGGGCAGCTGTTGGCTTACGTCGGAAATTCCGGGCGTTCGCCTGCGCCACATCTCCATTTTCAACTACAAGCCACACCTTTTGTTGGCTCCGAAACAATCAATTACCCTATAGCCAATTATCTACTTGAAAGCAAAGAAAGTAACTCTCTAAAAATAAATTCTATTCCTTCAGAGAATCAGATTGTACAAAATATCCAAGTTGAAACTTCTCTAAAAAAAGCTTTCGGATTTATACCTGGACAGGAGATTTTTATTAAATCGGAATTTGAAGAATTATCGTGGAAAGTTGAAATAGATTATTTTAACAATACTTATCTTTATTGCGATAAGTCGAACTCTTTTGCCTTTTTTGTAAAGTCAGATAACCAGCTAACTTTCACTGGATTTAAAGGAGAAAAAAAATCACTTCTGTTCAAATTTTATCTTGCTGCATACCAAGTTATTTTTGCGTTTCACACTGGAATAACCGTTGAAGATGTGCTGCCAGCTAATACTTTAAGAAAATCTTTAAACTCGGTTTTGCAAGATTTTATTGCGCCTTTTTACATTTATATAAAGCCAAAATTTAAGCTCAATTATATTTCAAAGGAATCATATTTTGATGATAGCAAAATTATGCTTCAATCAACTTTTATCCAAAGCAAATTTCGAACTTATGCCTTTGAATTTCAAATAGATGAAAAGGGAATCAAAGAATGGCAAATTGAGTTTGGTAACAAGAAAATGATATATTATTTTAATAAAGAATAATGAGGAAAATTATTATACTATTGACACTGATATTATCCTTAAATGTCTTTTCACAAGAGCAATTGAACTTTGCTTTGGTAGAAAAGAAAACTTATGATTATTATTTAAGTGGAGGTTGGGTTGCATTAATTGACCTTGGAAATAAAGCAATTAAAGCTGATATTGATTATTATTACCTCAATTATAGAATGGGAATTGCATACTATCAAGTGAATAAATATATGCTTTCTGCCTACTTTTTTGAGAAAGCTCTTAATCAAAATTCTGGTGCTTACGATGATAGTCTTTTGGTTTCAACACTTTATTTGGACTATATTTATTCTAAGAATTTTACAAAAGCCGAAGGCATCAAATCTCATCACTCAGATAAAGATATTGCAAATCTAAAATTTATTAAACCCGTTTCAAGTTTGTATTTTGAGGGTGGATCTTCATTTTCAGATGATATTTCTACCAAGGCCTACCAAGAAAGGAAGTATTATTTTTATAAGCAGATTGATTTATTTAAAAAAATGAATTATTATAGCGCTGATATACAAGGTTATATATTGCCTAATTTAAAATATCAAGTGGCATTTTCAGGATTGCAAATTGAGAGATATAAATTTTATAAGGAGATTCCTGATACTTTTGAGCAGAATTTTACATTGTATCAAAATTATTTTTTTTTAGGACTAAACTACAGCTTTGATAAATTTTATATAAAACCGGCTTTTAATTTGGTAAGCTACCAATCAAATGAATTAAATATCGTTGCCAAAGATTCAATTATTAATAGAAATATTTACGACACTATAAGCCAAAAAGCTAATGATTTTGTAGCTTCAATTGAAGCTGGAATCAATTATAAAAATATTAAAGCAGGATTAGCGTTTAGCTTTTCTAATATTTTGCAAGGCAAGCAGTTTCAATTAGCTACCGACTTTATTTACTTTCCAAATGGTAATTTCGATACATATCTTACTTCGCAAATTTCTGGTCTTTGGGAAAATGGAGTTTCCTACATGATTGTAAAACAGAAGATTGGAATGAAACTAACCGATTTTTTATGGTCTGAGTTGTCTCTTACAGTAGGAAACCTTACAAATTATAATTCCAATAATGGCTATTACGTTTATAACACAAGAGACAACCTAAAATCAATTGCAGGTTTAAATTTTATAATACTTTTATCTAAACATTTGGAAATGAACATAGTGTTTCAAAATCTTTTGAAAGAAAATTATATGTTGTCTTATCCAAATACATTAAACCAAACCATAGAAAAAACAAATTATTATTTTCAACAACTAAATATTATAGGAGGAATAAAATGGACATTTTAAAGAAAATTTTGGCAGTAATTTTTGTCGTAATCACTTATGCAGTTAGTGCACAGACAACAGAAGAAATACAAACTGCATTTAAAAACAGCTACAGTCAGGAAAGTGGTGGTAAATATTCTGATGCAGTAAATACATTGAAAAAGATTTATAAGGCAGATTCATATCCAATAAATTTGCGATTAGGTTGGCTCACATATCTTGCAGGCCAATATACAGAATCGGTATCATATTACAGCAAAAGCATCAAGCTAAAACCACTTGCCATAGAAGCAAAATTAGGAATGACATATCCAGCTTCGGCCATCGGAAATTGGGATGCAGTGCTTAGCGAATATAAAGACATCATAAAAATTGACGCTATGAACTATACAGCCAACCTTAAAATAGGGCAGATTTATTATGCCAGAAAAAGCTATACCGAAGCAGAGAAATATTTTAATATTGTGCTGAATAATTATCCATTTACTTATGATCCAATTATTAATTCTGCATGGAATTATTTGATGATGGGCAAAATGCGAGAAGCCAAAGTGCTTTTCGATTACACAATTATGCTCAATCCTGGGGATGAATCAGCTACAAAAGGATTGGAGATGATAAAATAGTTGGGTGTATAAATTTATGAGAAAATATTTACTTTTTGCTTTGTCTGTCTTTGAATAGCTTATAGACAAAATAGATAAAGGCAATTAGAATTATTGCAACTACAAAAACATCAATAGTATGCGAGTATTTCATTACTTCTTCCCAGTTTTCTCTTAAGATATAACCCACATAAGCAAGAAAGCTATTCCATATTGAAGCTCCGACAAGAGTAAAGGTAATAAATTTAAAGATATTCATTTTTCCAAAACCTGCGGGAATCGAAATAATATGCCTTACAATAGGAATGAATCGAGAAATAAGTATTGTGATTTCGCCTCTTTTATCGAAAAAATTTTCAGCAATTTCCAAATGATGCTGATTGAGCAATAAGTATTTACCAAACTTAGAGATAAATGGTTTTCCTCCATAAAAGCCAATGAAATAAGATGCTAATGAGCCAACTATGCTTCCAAATGTAGATACCAAAATAACTGCTGTCCAAGTCATTTTGCCATCGAAAATAAAAAATCCTGCAAAGGGCATTACAGCCTCACTTGGTATTGGAAACACCATGCTTTCGAGAACCATTAAAATAAAAACACCAAAATATCCAGTAGATGTAATAAATGCGATGGCTATCGCCACAATTTTTTCAGTAATTCCCATAAAAATATTGTTAATTATATACTTAACTAATCTTAATTAATCTACTCTAAAAATTGAACTCTAAATAACTAAAATAGTGGTTTCCCTAAATTTCTTTCTTTCTTTTTATTTGAAATAATAGAGGCTAAAATGCCAACGGCTAAAGCTCCCAAAATAAAGACTAATGATACATAAGATGGTAATTCATAGTAATTTAGAAGAATCATTTTTATGCCAACAAATAATAAAATAAACACAAGACTGTATTTCATATATTTGAATTTATCCATCATATTTGCCAAGAAAAAGTACAAATTTCTTAAGCCTAAGATTGCAAAAATATTGGAAGTGAACACTATGAATGAATCTGTAGTAACTGCTAATATAGCTGGTATAGAGTCCACAGCAAATAATACGTCGCTGAATTCAACAACTATCAAAGTTGCCAAGGAGGCTGTCATGAATCTTTTTCCATTTTTCTGAATGATGAATTTTTCTTCGCGATCTTCCCAACTTACTGGATAAATTTTTGAAAATAATTTCAAAGCTGGATTTTTATAATAATCTACATCATCGTGCTTGGCAGTCATCATCTTAATAGCAGAATAAATCAAAATAGCCCCAAAAATATATGTTGACCAACTAAATTTTTCTACAAATGCTGCGCCCGATAGTATCATTATTCCACGAAGGATTATGGCACCTAAAATTCCATAAAATAATATTCTGTGTTGAAAACGTGATTCAATTTTGAAATAGGTGAATATTAATGCAATAACAAAAATATTATCTAAACTCAAGGACTTTTCAATTACGTAGCCAGTATAGTATTTGAGCATGGCATCACTTGCATCAAGGCCATTTGGATTAATGTTGTAAAGATTATATTTATAAAGATAGAACAAAACTATTCCAAATAAAGAGGCTACGAAAATCCAAATCATAGTCCAAACCAATGATTCTTTCATGCTAACGGCATAAGAATTCTTATGAAAAACACCTAAATCGAGGAACAACAATAGGAGGATTAATAAAATAAAAAATATCCAAACCATGATTCGAAGCTAATTAATGTAATAAATATTTATCTGAAATAACAGAGCAATATTACAAATTTTAATAATAATAAAAATCGTTTATCAGTTAATTTTTTGAAAAAATATTAATTATCATAATGTAAGGCTTGCCACAATGACCATTGGCATTAATAATTAAAAAATATTAACATTTTTCAATACATTAAACAAGAATCTATACTTTTGGCTTTCAATAAGAATACTATGACCAAGAAAACAGAGCAAGGAAATGCCACGCCATTAATGAAGCAATATAATGCCTTTAAAGCAAAATATCCTTCGGCTTTATTGCTTTTTAGAGTGGGCGATTTTTATGAGACATTTGGTGAAGATGCCATAAAAGCATCAAAAATTTTAGGTATTGTTCTTACAAAACGTGCCAATGGTAGCGGAACTTATATAGAACTTGCAGGTTTTCCACACCATTCCATCGACACTTATTTACCAAAGCTGGTTAGAGCTGGTGAAAAGGTTGCAGTTTGTGATCAACTTGAAGACCCTAAACTTACCAATAAAATTGTGAAACGCGGTGTTACTGAGCTGGTTACCCCAGGTGTAGCATACAACGATAAGGTGCTCGAAAACCGTGAAAATAACTTTTTAGCCGCTGTACATCTCGATGGAAGGAAGGGTGGAGTGTCTTTTCTAGATGTTTCTACTGGCGAATTTCTTACTGCTCAAGGAAGCTCCGAATATCTTGATAAATTACTTTCTGGTTTGAATCCAAAAGAAATTATTATCCAACGCGACAAACGGGATAGTTTTACAAATCTATTTGGCAGCAACTATTTTCTAACAACTTTCGACGACTGGGTTTTTACTATTGATTTCACCTACGAAATACTTATAAGGCATTTTCAAACCACCAGCCTAAAAGGTTTTGGCATTGATGAAATGCAGGATTCAATAATTGCTTCTGGTGCAGTACTTCATTATCTTAAAGAGACGCATCATGATAAAACATCTCATATCAGCAAAATATCGAGAATTGAAGAGGATAAATATGTTTGGCTCGACCAATTTACTATTAGAAATTTGGAACTTCTAAACTCACCAAATCAAAATGCTGCTACTTTAATCGATGTTCTTGATGATACTAAAAGCCCTATGGGAGCAAGACTTTTAAAACGTTGGATGGTTCTACCTCTCAAAGAAAAATCTCGTATTGAAGATAGACTTGATGCCGTTGGATATTTCAAAAAAGAATCCAAAAGCCGAGAGGCATTGCAAGATATTTTTAAAGGTATTGGCGATGTTGAAAGGTTAATTTCTAAAGTTTCGATTGCTAAGATTAATCCGAGAGAACTCCAGCATATTAGCAAATCTCTAAAGCAAATTCCAAAAGTGATTAAATTATGCATTTCATCAGATTTGAAACCGCTGAAATTGATTTCATCTAAGCTTAATGCCTGTAAGCCTCTCAGTGATGAAATTGATAAGACTTTAATATCCGAGCCATCAGTTCAACTCAATAAGGGAGGTGTTGTAGCCACTGGTATTTCTGAAGAGCTTGATGAGCTTAGAAAAATTGCATACTCTGGCAAAGATTATCTGAGAGAAATTGTAAAAAGAGAAATTCAAAATACTGGAATCCCTTCATTGAAAATTGGCTATAATAATGTTTTTGGCTATTATTTGGAAGTTACAAAACTGCATAATCATAAGGTTCCTGAAACCTGGATACGCAAGCAAACCCTCGCCAATTACGAAAGATATATTACCGAAGAGCTTAAAGAATACGAGTCGAAGATTTTGGGTGCTGAAGAAAAAATTATAAGTTTGGAAGCAAAAATTTTTAATGACCTTGTAATTACTGCCTCCGAATTTATTGAACCAGTGCAACTTAACGCTGCGCTTATTGCCCAACTGGATGTTCTTGTGGCTTTTGCGAAAATTGCAGAAATCAACAACTACGTACGTCCAGAGATTAACGAAGGCTTTGCCCTCGACATAAAATCTGGTCGTCATCCCGTGATTGAACTGCACATGCCTCATGATGAAGAATATATTGCTAATGATGTTTTCTTGGATATCGATAAACAACAAATTATAATTCTTACTGGACCAAATATGTCGGGAAAATCTGCCTTATTAAGGCAAACTGCACTCATTGTTATTATGGCTCAGATTGGATGTTTTGTCCCTGCACAATCTGCAAGTATAGGGTTGACAGATAAGATTTTTACAAGAGTTGGAGCTTCAGATAATATTTCCAGTGGCGAATCTACTTTTATGGTCGAGATGAATGAAACAGCAAGCATATTGAATAATGTTTCTAACAGAAGTCTAATAATTCTTGACGAAATTGGCAGAGGTACAAGTACTTATGATGGAATTTCTATTGCTTGGGCGATAGTAGATTTTTTGCATTCACATCCTGCCTTTAGAGCCAAAGTTCTTTTTGCAACTCACTATCATGAGCTTAATGAGATGGCCAACTCACTTTCGCGTGTAAAGAATTTCCATATTTTGGTGAAAGAAATTGCCAATAAAATTATTTTTATGCGCAAACTTGTTGAAGGTGGCTCTGAACATAGTTTTGGAATTCACGTTGCACGAATGGCTGGTATGCCTAAATCGGTGCTTTTTAAGTCTGAAGAAATGCTTAAGAAATTGGAAAATTCTCACTCCAACAATAATCTTGGCAATGCCGTGAAAATGGCCTCCGAACAAAAAGCTTTGGAAGATTCTTATCAGTTGAGCTTTATTCAGTTAGATGATCCTCTATTGCTTCAGATTAAAGAGGATATTTTAAATATCGACATAAATACCCTAACTCCTGTGGAAGCTTTGATGAAACTTAATAAGATTAAAAATGTTCTTGCAAAGAAAAGTTAGATTTTTAAAAATATGGTTAAATTAATTTTCTTTTAAAGCATTGCTATTAAAGTACTTAAAAATTTTTTATAATAAATTTGTCATATTTATTTTTCATTTATATCAATTAAAAAAAATATATACTTTTGCTCCATAAAATAGTGAAATAGCACTATTTAACAAATTAATGAATTATCAAAAATTTTAAATTATGAAGAAGACAATTTTTTTATTAGGCTTTGTAGCAGTTTTATCAGTATTTACAGCTTGTAACTCTACAGCAGATAATGCTGAAGCTACTGCCGATACAACAGCAGTTAATGTTGATACTACCGCCGCCATTGCAACTGACAGTACAAAATGTACTTATGCAAAAGAGAATTGCGAGAAAGACGCAAATTGCACTGGTTCTAAATGTGAAAGAGATAAAGGAACTAAAACTGTTTCTAAGAAAACGACTGTAAAAGAAGTAGTTGCTAACAAAGCTGTATCTGCAAAAACTACTGTGGAGAAAAAAGTGGTTAAAGAAGTTAATGTAAAACAAAGTGAAGCACAAGCTGCAGATCCTATGGAAATGTAAGATTCTTAATCATTTTTATTTTTAAAAATATGCTCCGCAATTTATTGCGGAGTTTTTTTTTGGATTTATTTTTGAATTTTATAAAGTTTATATGTTCTGTTTTGCCATAGTAATTTTATCTTTTTGTTTGCCATTTTAGCTGTAAAAAGCTTATCGGAACTTAAACTATATTTTTCTGAAATAAAAATATAGGAAGTATTAAATCTTTTCCAATCATTAAAATAAACTGAATCACTTGCTTGATTTATTGATGTATATGACTTTCTCCCAGTATAAAAGGAGATTGCTCTTGGAAATGAACATTCAATAATTTTATCTTTAGACACTTTGCCTTTTATTACTGAGAATGCCTCTGCAATCTCCTTGCTTTTTAATTCGGGAGGAAATTGTTGCACTCTTTTGTAAACATAATATTGGCCTTTTCCTGCAATGAGAATCTCTGAAAAAAGGAAAATCCCGATAGCTGAGTATTTTAAAAATCTCAATCTTATTAAGTTGATTACTTCCTCAAAACCAACGATAAACATTATTATTAGGAATGGAATTACTGGCATTAAACCCCTTACGCCCGCTGAATGATATGGATAGACTATTATAACAGCGATATAAACAAATGTAAATATTAATGGTAGTTGAAATTTGCTTTTGCTAAATAATTTTATTAATCCTACTACAGTAATAAATAGAAATGAATATCGTACAATTATTTTAAGTATAACCCAATTTGCTAAAGGAGAAGCTATTACATCAAGAAAAATATTAGTATATAAGCTGCAATTGTTTAAAATTGTTTGTAATGAAGTTGATTTAAACTGATTTGTATAAAGTGAAAGGCCATTTAGAGGAGAAGGGAAAATTAATTTAAAGAAAATCCAGAAGATAATTGTTGAGGATATAAAGATCAAAAAACTTAAAATAACGGCATTAAGTTTACCTTTTTCAAGGTTTTTCAAAGTTTTGATTTTTATAATTTCATAGAAAAATAGCAGAGATACCGTAATAGGAATTGCATAACCTAAACTTCTTGTTTGCAATGCTATAACTGCTATTAACGCTAAAATTAATATCTTAATTTTTTTTAATTTGTACAAATCTTCATCATAAATTAAAAAGAAAAACATCAAGAAAAATAGAAAAGGAACATCTGACATCAATTCTAATTTGGTGTTGAAGATAAATTGATTGTAAACTAATAATATTGTGATAATTAAGGAAATAATTTCATTAAGATATCTTTTAAAAATCAAAAAAAATAAAATGCCACTTAAGAAAAATAATATTGATTCAAGAATAAGATATGCAGCAATATTGTGCCCGAAAAAAATGTAAATACTTGAAAAGAGTAGGGGAGTTAATGGTGGATAATATTGAGGTGATAAAATAGGAAAATCGGAATTATAAATGAAATTGGATTGGTAAAATGGTTTTCCGGTAGCAATATTTTCAGCTTGTTCAAGAAGAAGTGCAGTATCTCCTTCCCAATCGTAACTATCACGAATATATGTAAATAGAAGTGGTAAAAGAAAAATTACGACTATTACAGCTGGTTTTATTTTCCGAAAGTTTTGAATTTTAATGGACATTAGATTTATATAAAAATCCAAATTTAATAAATTCTGAAGGGCAAAGATTATTCAACCAGAATTAAATAATAATTTTTTTTGCCTTTTTGAACTAAAATATATTTGTTATTCAAAAGATTATCAGCACCAAAGACGAAAGATTCTGAAATTTTTACTTTGTTTATCGAAACAGCATTTTCTTTTATCATCCTTCGGGCTTCTCCGTTAGATTTAAAAATACCTGTTTTATCTGATAAAATATTAAACAATGGTTCTGATAATTCCTTTTTTGAAATTTTGCTCTGTGGAACTCCTTCAAAAACCGCCAGAAAAGTTTTTTCATCCAATGATTTAAGCTGCTGTTCTGTGCCATTTCCAAATAGAATTTGAGAGGCATCTCTTGCGGATTGTAGAGCTTTTTCCCCATGAACTAATTTGGTAATTTCTTCAGAAAGTATATTTTGTAGCAGACGCAGATGTGGCTCTTTAAAATGTCTTTCTATCAAATTATCAATCTGTTGGCGGTTCAATAAAGTAAATATTTTTATATATTTCTGTGCGTCTTCATCGGATGTATTCAACCAGAATTGGTAAAAAGTGTAGGGAGATGTTTTTTCGGCATCGAGCCAAATATTTCCACTTTCGGTCTTGCCAAATTTTCCGCCATCGGCCTTGGTTATCAAAGGACATGTTAGTGCAAAAGCCTCTCCACCTTCTTTTCTGCGAATAAGCTCTGTGCCAGTGGTTATATTTCCCCATTGATCGCTGCCACCCATTTGCAATTTGCAATTATGATTTTGATACAAATATAAAAAATCATAACCCTGAACCAACTGATAAGAAAATTCGGTAAACGACATGCCTTGACTATTCTCGTTGCCGATACGTTTTTTTACAGAATCTTTAGCCATCATATAATTGACTGTCAGATGTTTGCCAATATCTCTTATGAATGCAAGAAATGAATAGCTTTTCATCCAATCGTAATTATTTACAAGCAAAGCTTTATTATTAGAAGTGGTTTCAAAATCTAAAAATTTGGCAAGTTGAATTTTTATTGATTGCTGATTGTGCATCAATGTTGATTCGTCAAGTAAATTGCGCTCTTTAGATTTCCCCGATGGATCTCCAATCATTCCTGTGGCTCCGCCAATTAAGGCGATTGGTCTATGACCAGCAATTTGCAAATGTTTCAGCATCATCACACCTACAAGATGCCCTATATGAAGTGAATCTGCTGTTGGATCGATACCAACATAAGCAGATATTTTTTCCTTGTTCAACAATTCTTCAGTTCCTGGCATAATATCGTGAATCATGCCTCTCCATCTAAGTTCTTCTACAAAATTATTCGACATATTTGTTGTTTTATCAAGCGGCAAAGTTAGAATTTATTGGAAATGCTAAAGACGAATTATTATTCTATCTTGCTTTTATTAAGCTCTATTAATTTTATATATTTTGAAAATGTGGCTTGAGCAGTAAGTTTACAAATAATAAAGCCATAATAACCATCAAGAAAACCCAGTTTAAAAAGATAATTTCTTTTAAAAATCCAAATTGATTTGATTATTGCCATAAAAATATTTGCTTTTTTCCCATTCTTAAACATTTCTAAAGCTGCAATGCTGGTGAAGTAATTATTTTGTTTAAAATGCTCTTCAACAGAATAATAAGAATAATGTAATATATTACCTTTCAGATGTTTGACGGCAATATTATTATTTAAAATTACTTTGTCGTGTGGATTTGTGCCTCCCCATTTTCCTTGAGTTTTATCCCAAAGTCGCACTTTTGTGTCGGGATACCAGCCACTATGTTTTATCCATTGTCCAACATAATTAGTCATGCGATTGAATTTATATGCAGCTACATCTGATCTGTTTTTTATACTCCGAATTTCATTTGCAAGTTCTTCGTCAAGGGCTTCGTCGGCATCCAGAGATAAAACTAAATCGTTAGACGCCATCGACATTACTCTATTCTTTTGTTGTACATGGCCATCAAAAGCATGGGTAAAAAATTTAACATTATAAGTTCGACAGATTTCTTCAGTTTTATCAGTTGAAAATGAATCCAGCACAATAATTTCGTCAGCAACATTTTGCAAAGATTTAAGACATCTGTCGATGTTTCTCTCTTCATTAAAAGTTATAATTACTGCCGAAATATTTAACATATATAATTGATTATATTATGAATATAAAAAAATTGGCAAGAGTTAAAATTTTCTAAAACCAATAATTTCTCTTATTTCTGTCATGGTTTTCTGAGCACTTATCCTCGCTCTCTCTGCTCCATTTTCGACAACTTTACGAAGATAGATCTCATTAGAGTTTAATTCTTTAATTTTATCGCGTATTGGACTTGTAAATTTTATAATATCATCAGCAAGTTTATTTTTTAAATCGCCATACCTTATTTTACAAGTGTTGTACAAAAGTTCAAATTCGTCTATAGTTTCTTTTTCCGAAACAATTTTCATCAAAGTAAAGAGGTTTTGAATTGCCTCAGGCTTTTCCTGATGATTTTCAACGGGACCAGAATCTGTTACAGCTCGCATCACTTTTTTGCGAATTATTTTCTCATCATCGTTTAGAAAAATTGCATTTCCTTCGCCCTCAGACTTTCCCATTTTCCCTGAGCCATCAAGGCCAGGAACTTTTATTAATTGCTCACCAAAATTAAAAGCTGTAGGTATTGGAAAAAAGTCTTCTTTATACATTCTG
This sequence comes from Bacteroidetes bacterium CG2_30_33_31, assembly GCA_001872625.1. Classification (GTDB taxonomy): domain Bacteria; phylum Bacteroidota; class Bacteroidia; order Bacteroidales; family UBA1556; genus UBA6267. Next base: position 252 of record MNXP01000052.1, on the reverse strand, counting down.
TTGAAACGTCTGGCGAAGGTGCGAATCATTTCCAGGTTTTGCTCTTGATCTTTGCCAACAGGCACTTTTTGTGCTTTATGCAAAATAACATCTGCAGCCATCAATGTAGGATATGTTAGCAAACCCGCATTAATATTATCAGGTTGGGTTCTTACCTTATCTTTAAAAGATGTAACACGCTCTAATTCACCAAGATAAGCATTCATATTTAACAAAAGATATAGCTCTGTTGTTTCTGGCAAATCACTTTGA
>MNXP01000023.1 GCA_001872625.1 Bacteroidetes bacterium CG2_30_33_31 | reverse complement strand
AAACGAATCACAACAACTCACCATAGTTTTTTTGCTATTGAAACCAGGTAAATATTCAGCGAATTTCAGCTTATATTTTTCCTCCGCCATTTTTGAAGATGAAACTCCCATCTTTATTAATATTTGTTCTTGCATAAAAGTAGCATACCCTTCTGAGAACCAAGACTTATCGATTCCTAAAAATGGCAAAGATAGATGACTAATTTCATGAGCAGCGGTCCAATCCGAATACAAAATGCTATCATCAAATGCCAAATCAAGATAGAATTCCACACCTTGTTCTCTATTTCGAATAGTATGTGCCCATGGAACAATTTCGGAAGCATTAGCTGATTTTTTTAAATAAAAATGAACTATAAAAGGATAATCTCCAATAACAGAATTTGTGGAGCTTAAACAGAATTCCAACCATTTTTTAACACGTTCTTGTTCCCGAGAGTTAAAATCTTTGTCAAAGTGCCAAGAAATATTTTGAGCATTACTTGTTTTATATGTTTGATTATTAATATTTTTTATTATATTACTTTGTAAACATGATGAGTTATTGGAATTTATACAGCCAATATTCATAATTGAGTTAATGAATAGCAATTGTAGAAAAATTAATTTTGAAAATCGCTTTATTGAATAACGTATTAATAGCAAATCACCCATTTGTAAGCATTGTTTAACTAACATCAATCAAAAAAAAAATAAATGAATTTTTTAACTTAAGGCAAAAAGCAATTATTTAGAAGCTTAGATACAATGTTAACATTAATCCAAATCTTTGGATATCAGCATTATCGAGGTATGACAAACGCCATCCAGCATCTATTCTAAGAACTTTAAAAATATTTTCAATAGCAAGACCAGTTTCATAATAAGGATTAGTAAGCCATCCAGAATTATCTAGAAATTTTGAAAATTTTTGATTTTCAGGCGACAAGCTTCCGAAAATTCCTTTAAAATATGCTACTTCTCTCCATTCAAGAGCACGTAAAAAAGGAATATGATTCAGGAAAAATCCATCAAAATGATGTGAATATGAAAATGTTAGATATTGATCGCTTATAAACTCATAATAATTCATTTTATTAAAAGCATATTTATCATAAGAATAAGTCTCATTTCCAGGATGAATTTCAAGTAGAGGAAATGGCAGTATTCCCCATATTTTCCCGGCTGATAATATATAACGGGACCAACCTAAGGAACCTATACTAAACCATTGATCTACAGTTAATCTCAATTTATGATAGCTATACGAAGATTCAAATTTGTTTGGCAAGCCATAGGAATACCAAATATTAAAAACAGGATATTTTGTTCCCATACTGGTTCTGCTAAATTTATCAATCAGATAAATTTCTTTGTATGCAAAACGTGTGTTAAATTCTAATTCAGATGTAATTATATTGTTTGATACATTGGATACATTTCCATTGTAAGTAACAAATTGATCGTCAGCAAGAGGGAAAATCTTACGCCGTCTAAAAGTCAGTTGACTGGAAAAACCATTAAACCACTCATGCTCATAATTCAATTTATATTGCTCAACCATAGTAAGTTTGGTAAATGGCCTACGTCGAAAAATGCTGGCAATAATATTATCTTGTTGCAAAGCATTTACACTTTGTCCCAATTGTTCCAAATCTCTTTTGTATTCCATACCGAATCCTCTTCGAGGATTATTATCAAAAAGATATAGAAAACCACCGCCATATTTAAATTCATTATCTTTTGTTCCGTAGGCTACATTACCAAAAATACGAAGTTTATCATTCCATAAACTGCTTGTTCTACCGCCCAAACGCAATCGCAAACCTTCTACAGAATTGAAAGAAATTGTTTGAAAATATGGGCCTAAATCAAAGTTTTTTTTGCCATAATATCCAGTAGTTATCATGGCAATAATATCGTAATATGTTTTAAAAATTGGCAAATCAGTAATGGTGTCAACCATTTTATAAATTTTCCTTTCCTCTAAATTGAGTTTATATGGTCTTATAGAATCCCAATAATTTTCGCTTCTATAAAAGGCATTATAAGCCACATCAACATTAGTTGCCGCTTTGTAAATATCATTTACAGCTGGAATATTTATTTTATAATTTTTATAGGAGGTGGATTTATGGGCATAAAATCCTGTCAATTTTTTTGTATTATCAACAACATTAAAGTCAATTAGAATATTATCATTTGATAATAGCCAATATTTGGAATCTATCAAAAAATATTTCTGATTTATTTCCATTGCATTGATAAAGTTAATGTTAAGATCATCAACTATTTTAATATCTACCTCTTTCACTGCAAATGAAGTATCGGCAATCCATAATTGCCCTGTAAAAGTTAATTCTTTTTGGCGTCGAGGTTTGAACATTATTTTATAACACCAATTACCATCTAAATTGGCGCTATCAACAAGATAATAGCGATAGTATCTGAGACCAAAATCTGCTATAGGACTGGCAAAATTTTTATCGAAAAGATTATTATAATTATCATAAATATCAACCTGCTGATACATATTTCCTAGAAACTGACTTACACTTTCGTTTTTAATTCCACTTGCCCGAGATGCCTTTATAACTTCTTTTCTTAACTCTGGCGATTTTCGATAATAGAAATCTGAAACAGATTCTGTTATAAGCATTGGCAAGTATGATTTCCCATTCAGAGCAGAGGTATCAATATTTTCAAAAACAAATTGGAAAGGTTTAAATACACGTCGACTTTTAAATTTATCGTTAATATTATTGGCATCAAACTGAATTTTATTGTAAACTTCTACTTGATAATAATCGACATTATTCATTCTATTTTTAGCTTTATTAGCAATAACTTCAGCTAAAATTATGTGCGCGGGATTTTCGCCTGGACGAATTACAACCTCATTTAGAACTTCATCTTTAGTTAATAATTTGATATTTAATTCTTGAAATGAACCAGATTTTATATGAATTGCAAATCTATTGTAACCTACGATTGAAGCAATTAAAGTATCGGACAAGGAAGTCGTTTCTATAGAAAACTTCCCGTCGAATCCCGTGGTGGTGCCAATTGAAGTTCCTATTAGAAATACATTTGTAAATGGAATAGCCTCACCAGTAAGAGAATCAGTAACATGACCGATAATTTTAGTGATTTGTGAAGATAAAGACGAACTTATAATCAACGCAAAAAACAATATTAACATTGATTTATTGATAGTTATCTTTCTATAATATTTTAATAAATGCATTTTCATCCACTATTTTAGGTCTAACAAAATTAGTATAAAATTTTAAACACTCTCAGTTTTGCCTGCTAAATAGAATAAACATCATCTTATGATTCTAAATTTGCATCCAAATTTTCATTTGATGATATACTTCTTCTCTGACATCTTTTTTGGATAGAATCAAATCGTGCATGCCATTTTTGATTTCTATTTTTGTAATATTTACTCCTAAATTATCTGAATATTTCCTAATATCATTAACATCTAATACTGAATCACAAATTTGTGCTTCAGCACTGTATTTTTTACCTTTATAAGATTTATCTGAAAACAAAACCAGAATTGGAACTTTAATATTCAATCCTTTTTGAACTCTTAAATGCCCATTTCGGATTGCGTGTAGCCAAGCAAAAAACGCTGGAAAATTTTCAATTGGCTTCCATGTTAAATTAAAATCCCATTCCCCATAATGATCTTTAGACAGACTTTTTGGATAAACTTCGGTTAAACTATCCATGCCTTTTTCAGGAATTAAATTGTGTAGAAGTTTGATTACGGGAAGAAGAACAAACTTTTCTATTGCAGACACATTAAACTCGAAGAAGGGTGAATTAAGTATCAATGCATCAATCTTTTTAGGGAAATCGTTTGCATAAAGTGAGGCAATTAGGCCTCCTGTTGAATGGCCATTTATTATAATATATTCATTACCCAATTCATTTTTCATAATCTGCAAAGCTGCGTTAATTTCTTCATAATAATCTTCAACAGCATTAATGATATTAGGCTTTTGAGCGTTATCAAGTGAGCGACCATATCTTCGCAAGTCCACAGCAAAAAAATTATAGCCTAATTTGTTATAAAATTCTGCCAATTCCCACTGAAAAAAATAATCTATAAATCCATGGATATACAAGACTGCCTTTATAGAATTAGTTTCGGAAGGCTTATAAACCAATGTAGCATTCGATTTTCCAAAGCGATCTGGCTTAAGAGGCAAAGTGCGCATAAAGAAATCTTTGTTGCAAATATCCTCTATAAAATTTTGTGTTGGTATTTTAGTCATAGAACAAAGATATGATAAATTTTCAAAATAATTTTATACAAAATAATTTTTAATCATTTAAATATTAAACCCAAGTTTAATGATAAGTTTATAATAATTTGCCTTTTAAAAATAAATATAAAAAAATTTTAAATTCAAATATTTATTTAAATTATAGCTTTAGTAAATTAATATATATAACTGGTTTTAAATTATTTAAATTTATTTACCTGACATTTTTTCAGCCTGCAAATTTGCCTTTTTGGAAGCGTCAAGTAACTTCAAAAGCAAATCCTTTTTAGTTGAAATCTTTAAATTTAAGAGTGGCAAATTTCCGCATTTTGAGATTGACTTAGCTAAGAGCTCTGACGTAACAGCTTCAATTTTTGCTTGCTCAGCAACACAATTATAAGATTTTATTTCATTGTATAATTTCAAAAGTTCATCCCTTCTACTTCTCAATACTTTATCAGAATTCGTTCTCTTAAAATCAGCCTCAGCTTTAGAATAAAGATTATTGACATTAGAATAATAATATTTAATATCAGATATAATTTTTTTCTCTTCCAGAGTCAATTTCACAATCAAACTCTTATATTTCAATCCTTTATAATTTATTGATTGTATTTGACCACGATTATTAGTTTTCATAAAAGCATCGCCATCAATATATTTAAACATGAAATATCCGTTATTAAAAATGTTGTCATCTAAATAATTTCGAATACTACAATCTTTCTGGTCGAACAATGAATTAGTATCTAAAACGAAATCTTTGTTTTTGGCATTCATATTAGACTTATAAAATTGGAAATCAACATTTTTCGCCTCGATGTTATTATTTTTTGTCATAGATAGAAAGCCATCTTCATAAAATGATATTAAAGAATCTTTGAACATATTAACAGCAAAGTTACCGACAATAAAACCATTTTTATCGCACCATAAGTCAATATTAACGTGCATGTTATCATGTATTTGAATTGAATCCACCAATAATCCTTTAGCAAAATTTAATTTTATTACAACATCTTTCAAAGTGTCAGATTTTGTCCACTGTATTTCTCCTTGGGTAGGAATTTTCTTTCGTTTGGTAATAAATGCGCGAAATTCCCAAGAACCTTCAGGAATTCCATTAATATAATTGGCTTTCATCGACATATCGATGGAAGTGCTAAAGCCTTGTTTGTCAATTCCATAATCCTTAGATTTTGTTTCATATTCCCAACTTCCATTTTTCAAACCATTGGAATATTCGCCTTGAAAATTTTGCAAAAATCGAAAATCTCTGTCCTTCAATTTTACCAAATATCTAAAATTTCCTTGCTTAATTTTATTAGCTTTTGCATCCAAATAATAAGTAAATCTTGCTGTAGCTTGTTGTGGCAATCCATTCTGAAATGGCCCTTCGTAAGTTTCGATTTTTTGACCAAAAGCTAAATTTATTATAAATAATAATATACTAATAATCTGTACTTTAAAAAAATTCATTTAATTTAAATATTTAATCTGTATAACCAAATTGTTTCAATAAAATATTATCCTCTCGCCAATCCTTTTTCACCTTTACGCTTAGGTCGAGGAATACATGTTTTCCAACAAATTCCTCAATATCTTTTCGAGCTTCAATACCCAATTTTTTTATTGATTTTCCTTGATGTCCTAAAATAATTCCCTTTTGGGATTCTCTTAAAACATATAGAAATGCACGAATTTCAATCCTATCATCAGATTCATGGTATTCTTCCACAGAAACTTCCACAGAATATGGAACTTCCTTTTGATAATTTAAAAGCACTTTTTCACGAATAATTTCTGAAACAAAAAATCTCATAGTTTTGTCAGTGAGTTCATCTTTTGGGTAAAAAGCTTCACCATCAGGAAGTTGGCGAAGAATTAGTTCAAATATTCCTTCAATATTAAATTTATGTAAAGCAGATATTGGAAGTATTTCTGCCTCAGGGAAAATTGATTTAACATCTTCAATTTTTACCATCACCGCATCTTGATTTGATAAATCAATCTTGTTGATAGCCACCACAATAGGAACTTGACTCTGGCGAATTTTTTCGGCAATCTCAGCCTGAATTTCATCATCGTCAAGAGTGGTGACATAAAGAAAAACATCAGCATCCTCGATTGCTGAGGCAACAAAATGCATCATGGCCTCTTGTAATTTATAATTTGGGTTTTTGATGATTCCGGGAGTATCAGAATATACCATTTGAAAATCATCGCCATTGACAATTCCTAAAATACGGTGGCGAGTAGTTTGAACTTTTGAAGTGATTATGGAAAGATTTTCACCAACTAAAGCATTCATCAAAGTTGATTTTCCAACGTTCGGATTGCCAATAATATTTACAAAACCAGCTTTATGTGTTTTATTTTCAGACATATTTGAATTATAATATATTATGAAAAAAATTAATATTTGGCGAAATTACAAATTTAAATCTTGTCAACGTTTGCATTTTGTTTAGGAACAGACATGAGCATAGCTAATAGATACAAATAAAAGCCAATTTTCTAAGGCATATTTTTTATTTTTGCAATTAAATAAGTAAAGAGCAAATTGATGGTACAAAAACCAAGTATTCCAAAAGGCACGCGCGACTTCTCTCCTATCGAAATGGAAAGAAGAAATTATATATTTAACAGTATAACTGATATTTACAAAATATTTGGTTATAAGCAAATAGAAACACCAGCAATGGAAAATCTATCTACTTTGATGGGAAAATATGGTGAAGAAGGTGATAAATTATTATTTAAAATTTTAAACTCTGGTGATTTTCTTTCAAAAGTTGACAACAAAGATTTATTTGAAATTGACTCAAAAAAAATCACAACCCATATTTCTGAAAAGGGGCTTCGTTATGATTTAACTGTGCCTTTTGCTCGTTATGTAGTTCAACATCAGAATGATATTACTTTTCCTTTTAAACGTTTTCAAATTCAAGCTGTATGGCGTGCCGACCGTCCACAGAGAGGCAGATATCGCGAATTTTTTCAATGTGACAGCGATGTAATTGGGAGCAAATCTTTGCTTAATGAACTGGAATTGATACAGATAATGGATAAAGTTTTTAGCAAATTAAAAATAAATGTGATTATTAAAATAAATAATCGTAAGATACTTGCTGGCCTTGCCGAGGCCATGGGACATGCTGATAAAGTTGTAGACATAACTATCGCCTTGGATAAAGTTGATAAGATTGGTATCGACAAAGTGATTGAAGAAATTGAGAGTAAAGGTATTAATGGTAATGCAATTAATATTTTGAAAAAAGTTATAATGCTTTCACAAAATGAAAATTCCGAAAAATTGCTATTATTAAAAGAAATTGTTAAAGATTCTCCTGATGGCAATAAGGGAATTGCTGAGATGGAGGAAATATTTGAACTACTGGAATATGTAAAAATCAACAATAAGTTACAAATTGACTTAACATTAGCTCGTGGATTGAACTATTATACAGGTGCAATTTTTGAAGTTATTGCTAAGGATGTAAATATGGGAAGCATCTGTGGTGGTGGACGTTACGACGATTTAACTGGTATTTTTGGGCTTAATGATATGTCGGGTGTAGGAGTAAGTTTTGGGGCAGATAGAATTTATGATGTTCTTACAGAACTTGATGGGTTTCCAAAGGAAACCTCGGCTGGAACCAAGTTAATGCTTGTTAATTTTGGTGATGTTGAGGCAAAAAAATCGCTTCAAATTATTGATAATTTAAGACTTGCTGGAATTAGTGCTGAACTTTACCCAGAAACGGCAAAATTAAAAAAACAGATGATTTATGCCAACCAAAATAAAATCGAATATGTTCTGCTTGCTGGTCAAAATGAATTTGAAAAGGGCATTTTTTCTTTAAAAAATATGGAGTCTGGTGAACAAAAGAACCTTACAATAAAAGAAATAATAGAATTCCTTAAATGATATATTTAATATTTTGCATTTTAATATCGGTAGCAATCTTAACATTCTTCCGGCTATTCGATAGGTTTTTAATTGATAGAAACAACACCATAATTTTAAGTTATTTCATTTCTTTTTTGTTGGCATTTTTTAGCAGAGATTTGGAATTTGATTTTAAAAATCTGCCAGATTTTCAATGGTTTTATATAGGAATATTACTTGGAGTTACTTTTTATATTGGATTTCAGCTTTTTGCTTTATCGACAAAAAAAATTGGGCTGGCAATCACTTCGGTTTCTGGTAATTTGTCGGTAATAGTACCTGTGATAATAGCTATGATTTTTTATCACGAAAGCACATCATTTTCAAAAATTGCAGGCTTAATTCTCACATTATTATCATTTTATCTTATTTTCAAGCCAAACAAAAATATAAAAATCGGTATTGATTTTATTTATCTTCCATTTCTTTTATTTACTTTCAACGGTATAAATGCTTCACTCTTAAGTTATGGTGAGAAAGTTGGTGCAGGAAAGTTTATGATGGTTTTTATGGCTTTGATATTTCTATCAGCAGGAATATTTGGTTTTGCTACTAATTTTTTCAACAAAAAGCGAAATAAGATTAATTACCAAAGTATAATAGCAAGTATTGCACTTGGAGCCTTAAATTATGCCTCTACCATCACAATTCTGAAGTCGCTAACATTTTATGCAGACAGCATCTTTTTCCCAATATACAACTCTGGATATATAGCCATTTCAGCATTAGTAGGATTTATACTTTTCAAAGAAAAATTGAGAGGAGTAAATTTTTTGGGAATTGCCTTAGCAATGATTGCCATAATAATCATCACATCAGGCATATAATGGATTTATTTTCAGATACATATAGGACTATTTCTGAGCCAACGGAAGGATATTTCAAAGATAGAGGAAGCAAGTTTATTTCACGTGCATTTCCAGTTAAATCGGAAGAAGAAATAAAAGAAATATTACAAAATTTGAGAACAGAATATCATGATGCCAAGCATCACTGCTATTCATATATTTTAGGACCAACCAAATCGGCATATAGAATTAATGAAGATGGAGAGCCCTCAGGTACGGCAGCAAAACAAATATATGGACAATTACTTTCATACGATCTCACTAATATTCTTGTAGTGGTAATTAGATATTTTGGCGGAACCAAGCTTGGGATACCAGGTTTGATAAATGCTTACCGAACAGCTACAAAAGAAGCTTTAGATAAAGCTTCTATTATTGAAAAAACTGTTGATGAATTAATTACTATTAAATATGATTATCCAATAATGGATATAGTAATGCGGTTTTTAAAGGAGAAAAGCATTGAAATAGTAGAGACAAAATTTGAATTGAACTGTCAAATTATTATAAAAGTAAGATTGAGCGAAAGCCAAAAAGTTATCGAAAACCTAAAGAGCATTTATGGTGTTGAAATAGAAATCTAGTGTTTAATGAATGGGGATTTATAAATATTCTTCCCAAAGTAATTTTAATTTTTCTTACAAATCATCAAGAACAGTGGGTATTTCATAATTTTATTATCTGAAATTTTCTCAATTTCTAAACAAACTTTATAAAAAACTACTTCAAATCCTTTTGCCGTTAAGATTTGCATGAGCGAGTTCCGTTCAAAACCATTATGACCTTCAAAATCAGCTATATGCGAGTGAAAAGAGCCATCTTCTTTTACTAAATCGGCAATGCATAAATAGCCCTCATATTTCAAAGCAGAATGAAAAACCTCAGCAATTTTGCTAAGATCTAAAATGTGATGCAAAGTCATCAAAGTATAAATTACATCATATTCCGCCTTACTAATTTCATCTTCAAAGGATTGAATATATACAGGCTTAAAATTGTTGATGCCAGATTTGGCGATTTTTTCTTTCAACACTTTTATCATTCCTTCTGAATTATCTATTAGAGTAATAGATTTAAAAAAATCTTTTAATTGAAAACTCAATAAACCAGTGCCACAGCCAAACTCCATGGCATTCCTACCATTACCATTCTTTATATAAGAAATTATTTCCTCAGAAACTATTTTTGCTCTTTCTGTTTTCTTTGGGTCATTATCCCAAGTCTGAGCCTCATTATCAAAATGCATATTATTATCTTTTAACTAAATGAAATATGGCAAAATTAGTTTAAATGTCAATCCAAAGAATTTTATAAATGTGCGACTTAATGCTTGAAAACATAAATTTGTAAAAAAGTCAAGTCGAATTTATCTATTCCATAAATTCAGTAGTAAGAATTAAAAATAAAGAAAAGGCGATCTATAAATATTTTAAATTATTAATTGCAGAATTTAATAATCAAAATATATAAATTTTTTTGCAACTCACAAAGGAGGTCTATTATATTGTAATTCTTATGTTTACGTATAATAATAATATAATTTAGAGAAATATATTAACCCAAAAATACTATTTCTAAATATTTATTTAATTTTTATTCAAAAAATGTTAACCAAAAAACAATATATATTACAAATTTATATATTTTTACACTCTTAACTAAAATGGAGAAAATATTTGTTGATGAGGCTAATACTAAAAGGCATTACGGCAGAATTTGGAAGAAGATTATTATCAGTTCTAGTCTTCTATAGCAATGGTGTGAATTGGTGCCAACGCAATAAAAATAAATTTGAAGAAGGCTCTGATATATATAACATTAATAAAAAACCGAATTCTAATTTTCTAAAATTCAAAACTTTTGGCTCATTAAAAAGCATTAAAATTAAAAATATTTTCTTCAAAATAATAATAAAAAAACAACACAATAGACTATTTGAATATGAACAATTTATCATCCCAAAGATCTCGGGACTAATTTTTAACAATTAACTTTTTTTAGCTATGAAATTACCCTTAACTTATCACAATCGACTTTCCTACGTAGGAACTTTGGTTGCAGCGCTAACATTAACCTTAATGTTTATTATTTACATTGTAGCTTCTCTCTTTAATGGAGCGGGGCATTACACTGGATTACTCCTCTATGTAGCATTGCCAATAGTACTTTTTATTGGCTTAATGCTTATTCCATTAGGAATGTTTATAAAATTCAGGAAAAACAAACGTGTTAACCTAGTAGATGCCGACAAACAAAAAGTTATTTTCGACTTTAACAATACTAATCACAGAAATGCAGCATTAGTATTTGTATTTGGAACCTTTATATTCATTGTGCTTACCAGTGTTGGTAGCTACGAAGCATTTCACTATACCGAATCAAACGAATTTTGTGGGACTCTATGCCATAAGATTATGACTCCCGAGTACACAACTTACCAAACATCATCGCATGCTAAAGTAAAATGTGTAGCTTGTCATGTTGGAGAAGGCGCCGACTTTTATGCAAAATCGAAAATAACAGGACTTTATCAAGTATATGCAGCAATCAGGAATATATATCCACGTCCAATACCCACACCAATAAGCAGTCTGCGCCCAGCACACGAAACTTGTGAGCAATGTCACTGGCCACAAAAATTTTATACAAATCAAGTTATTACAAATACACATTATTTGACTGACAGCCTTAACACTGAATGGACTACATCATGTCAAATGAAAATTGGACCAGCTGAAACCGCCTCAGGATCTACAAAAGGTATTCATTGGCACATAAATAAAGATGTGAAAATTGAGTATATTGAATCTGATTCGAGCAGAGAATTTATTCCTTGGGTAAAATATACTGATAAGAAAACAGGTAAGATAACAATCTTCCAAAACACTGAAGAGCCTTTGGCAGCCTCATTTATCAAAAAAGCTTCTGCCAGAACTATGGATTGCATGGATTGCCATAATAGACCATCACATCAATTTTTAGCTCCTCAAAATTTTATTGATAAAGCTATAAGTAAAGGGGATATCTCTAAAAATACTCCACAAATAAAAAGTGTTTCAATGCAAATTCTCAAGGAGACTTATCCAAGTTATGCCAAGGCAAATGCTAATATAAAGAAAATAATATTAGACTTTTATAAAACCAATTATCCTTCTTATTACAAGAGTAACTTGAAAGTAATTAATAAAAATATTGCTGGAATAAGTAAAGCTTACGCCGAAAATGTATTTCCTGAAATGGGAGCTAACTGGGATAAATACCCGAAACATGATGGACACTTAGAAAATAATGGTTGTTTCAGATGCCATGATGATAAGCACAAAGCTAAAAATGGGAAAGTTATTAGCAAGGCTTGCGATTTATGTCATTCTATTGTAAAACAAGGTGATGCTAAGAACATGATGAGAGCGCAAACTGATGGGGATTTAGAGTTTAAACATCCGATAGATATTGGTGATGCTTGGAAAGAAAGCAATTGCTCCGATTGCCACCGTTACTTATATTAAGCATTATTTATGAGATTATTAATGCTAACTATATTTATTCAAATGATTTTAATGCAAATAAAGCATTGAATACTAAGTTGATTTTGATTTTCTTAAAACCCTGTATTACTCATTGATACAGGGTTTTTTGATTTAATTTCTCAATTGATAAGACTTTAAAAATTGTATGTCTAAAAACGATAGTTTATTAGCAATTAGCCTTTATTAAAATCACTAATAATTTTAAGTCTGTTTTCAATGAATGAACAATATTTTAGATATTGCACTTATTTGAAAATGAGAAAAAACAAAGCAACAAAATAAATTTATACAAAATCAATAATTTGAGTTGAATTAAAGCTTCTTAGCCTGAGCTATTATTAATCCCAAAACTTTTTTTCTAAGTAAGGAAATTCTTTAGCAAGTTCTCCAGAATAATAAAAGTCGAAACAAATGCCACCGAAAGTATAATTTTTGTCATGAATTGTTATTTTAGAGCCTCCAACTTTAGGATTGCCTTTGGGTATTGATGCCTTAAAACCAACATTATATAAAGTTGTGAGAATTTCTGGGCGATTTGAAATATCGTATTTGGCTGTTTTCCACTGATTTTGAACTTCTTTTAGATATAAAGCAGAATATAGATACTGGTAAAAATGATCTCTAAAACTTGTCAGACGACTATATCTTTCTGTTTCGTGCACTTGAGTTTCAAAATCTAATACATGTTCGTATTTTTCCCCAAGATAAAATACAGACGAAGTATCTTTTAAATTTTGTTCAATGGCAACGGCAGTAAAATCTTTTACGCCAACAACACCTAGTGAAAATTGGGATTCAACAGATAAAACTTTCAACGGACTAATGTAAGTTTTGTAGATTTCACGTTTGGAATTGAACAAACGAATTTGCTCCCCGATTAGACAACAAACAATAATTCTTGATTCAACTCCAGCAAGTGATGCAGCACTGTCGATAAGTTTTTTATCTTTTGTGATGGCTATTTTTAAGTCGCTCCACTCAGAAATATTCATCCAATCAAATACACTCGCCACTGTGTCTAATTTGATAGGCGACTGATAAATGTTTTTTGCTTTTTCTAAAAGACTTATATAATCAGCATTATTACTTAATTTAAAATCAATAGCAGCTATTAATTTATCTGCAAGAGTGGGGTCATTGGAATTATTTACAGCATTTAATATAAGGTTTGCATTATAAGGATAAAACTTTCCTATCAACATAATTTTCATATAATCTTCTGCCCTATCATTATTTTGCATAGTAAAATATGCTAAGGAATCGCTGCTTTTATTATGATAATCATTATTAGCCAATTCTTTATATAATCTGTCATTATAATCTACCGCACCAGGGTCATCTGTAAGATGAAATTTGATTGCCAAATATGCCGAAGTTAATCCAAAGCCTAATAGCGCAAAAACTATAACGAAGGTGTAAATGGAAACTTTAAAAACTTTTTTCACTGATATAATATTTATGTAAAATTTCCCGCAAAAATATATCTTAATTGTATGAGGTTCAATATAAAATTAATGTTATTTCTGCTGTTTTGCTTGCAACAAAAAAAAGTGAGCATATACTTTTGATGTAATTTATTTAACTCCGGCAAAGCAACATTAATTGCATTGGTAAAAATCATAGTCAAAATAATTAGTAATTTTTATAGCAATTTTTTGAGTTATTTTGCATAAATCAATTTATTGAATATGGTAGTTGGAATTGGAGGATGCAGTAATGCTGGAAAATCGGCATTAGCAATACAAATTGCAAATAAATTTGTAAATTTAAATTCGATAATTATTTGTCAGGATGACTTTGTAAAGTTTCATAACAATTTAACTAAAATTGAAAGCCATATCGATTGGGAAATTCCTACTACAATAATGATTGACAAGTATATAGCTAAGGTAAAAGAAACTTCTAAAATTTATGATTTAGTAATTGCAGAGGGCCTTTTTGCTTTTTGGTTCGATGATTTAAATAATCTTTACGATAGAAAAATATATCTGGATATTTCTAAAAACACTTTTATATCTCGAAAGACTAAAGATTTAAGGTGGGGCAAAGAGCCAACTTGGTATGTTAATCATATTTGGAAATCACATCAATTGTACGGAATGCCTTGTGAGCGAGATTTTGAGGTGAAAATATTAGATGCAAATGAAGAAATTGATATAGAAAATCTAATGAAATTTTTAGATATTGTTTTGTCAGTTGTAAATAATAGATAATCAAAATGCAAATAGAATCAATTGAAAGTCGTCAAAATCAAAAGATTAAAAATCTTATAAAACTTCAGAAAAGACAAGAAAGATTGGAGCAAGGTCTTTTTATTATTGAAGGAATTAAAGAACTGGAAAAAGCTATTGCTGGAGGATATCAAATAGATTCTATATTTTTTTGCAGTGCTATAATATCTAAAAACAACTTTGAAGAAATAAAATCAAAAATCAGCAGCAGCAAATTTTATGAAGTAAATAAAGATATTTTTTCGAAGATTGCTTATAGAGAATCTACTGGTGGAATAATTGCCACTGCAAAACCAAAAAATCACGAATTAAATAAATTCTCATTAGCTAAAAATCCTCTTTTATTGGTTTTAGAGGGCATAGAAAAACCTGGAAATATAGGCGCAATCTATCGTACTGCCGACGCCGCTGGCATAGATGCCATAATCCTTTGCGATGCTAAAGCAGATATTTACAACCCTAATGCAATTAGAGCTTCCATAGGAACTGTGTTCAATGTTCCAACGATTATATCAAGTTCTGTGGAAGCAATTAGTTGGCTAAATGCAAATGAAATTAGTATTTTTTCGACATATCTACAAGCCGCATTGCCCTACCAAAATGCTAATTTCAAAGGACCAATGGCAATTGTGATGGGGACAGAAGCAACAGGCATTTCGCAGCAGTGGATTGATTCAGCAACCTCTAAAATAATTATTCCAATGGCTGGCAAAGCAGATTCATTGAATGTGTCAACAGCCACTGCCATTGTGCTTTTTGAAGCCCGACGCCAAAGAGATTTTATAAAATCTATTGGAAATTAGTTTTATCAGACATGAAAATAAATTTAGATTATTTATCCGGAATAAGGAAGCAATACATAAATGACAAGCAGTTTGTCAACATCCTTAGTGCATTGGTGGGTTTATTGGTGGGATTGGCAGCTGTGGCGATAAAGAACTTTGTATTTCTTATTCAAAATCTTCTAAAAGATGAATCACTTTCCACTTTACAACATTATTTTTATTTCGTTTATCCAATCTTTGGAGTTTTATTAGTTATATTATTTGTAAAATACATCGTAAGAGAAAAAGTTCAGCACGGAATTCCAAGTGTGCTGTATTCAATTGCCGAAACCAAAGGACATATTAAGAAACATAATCTTTTTTCATCAATAGTAACAGCAGGTTTGACAGTAGGTTTTGGAGGTTCGGTTGGTCTTGAAGGTCCCACGGTAGTTACTGGCGCAGCTTATGGTTCGGCTATTGGCAGATTTTTTAAGTTAAATTACAAACAAATTATCATTCTTCTTGGTGCTGCTTGTGCTGGCGCAATGTCGGCTATCTTTAAAGCTCCTATCGCAGGAATTGTTTTTGCTATTGAAGTTATTATGATTGATTTAACCATAAGTTCGGTTCTGCCTCTATTAATTTCATCTCTCATGGCGGTGCTAACTTCGTATCTCTTTTTAGGTTCTGAAGTACTTTATCATTTCGAGCTTAAGGAAGCATTTAAAATGATCGACTTACCTTTTTTTATACTTTTGGCAATTTTAACAGGTTTAATTTCAGCATATTTCACCAAAATATATATTTTCATTCAAAAGAAGTTCGGCCATTTCAAAAATCCATATTTAAAGCTTTCAATATCTGGGTTGATCCTTGGCATATTAATTTTTCTTTTTCCAGCACTTTATGGTGAGGGCTACAAAATTATAAATGCCGCACTTGCAGGAAATGTGAACTTTATTGTTGAAAGCTCAATTATTAACTCGATATCGTCAAATACTCTTATGGGATTATTAATAATTGGATTAATAATTTTACTGAAATCTTTTGCCACAAGTTTCACTTTCAGTTCTGGCGGTGTTGGCGGAATTTTTGCCCCTACCCTTTTTATGGGCTCTTTATCAGGGCTTCTTTTTGCAAGTATTTTCAATCAAATTGGCTACCATTTACCCATTGAAAATTTCGCTCTTGCGGCTATGGCTGGAACTATTGCGGGAGTTTTGCAAGCACCTTTAACTGCAATTTTTCTGATTGCCGAAATTTCTGGTGGATATCAGCTTTTAATACCTCTTATGATAGTTTCATTGATTTCTTATCTTAGCTCTCATTTGTTTATTAAGAACTCCGTTTACACTTATCAACTTGCTCAAAGAGGTCAATTGATAACACATCACGCCGATAGAAATATGCTAAAACTTATTCATATTGAACAACTTATAGAAACAGATTTCAAAACAATAAATCCAATAGCTAAACTTGGCGATTTGGTAAAATTGATTTCCATTTCTTCAAGAAACATTTTTCCAGTAGTAAAATCCAATGGCGACTACGTTGGAATAATTAAATTTAGCGACGTCCGAAATATCATTTTTAAACCAAATTTATATGATAAAATTAAAATTACTGAATTAATTACTTATCCTGAATTTGTAATAACTAAAAATGAAACTATGGAAAATATTGCCTATAAACTTAATAAACACGAGGTCTATAATATTCCTGTAGTCGAAAATGGAAAATACATAGGATTTATTTCGCGAGCTAATTTCTTTGCTGAATATAGGAAGTTGTTAAAGGAATTTTCGGAAGACTAAAGCCATGAAGAATAAAAATATTATATCAGTTTTTTACATCTCTATTCTACTGCTTGCCATATTTTTAATAATTTTCCCATTTGCTCATGACTATATATCTTGGAAACAAATCAACCTTGGAAAGATTGATAAAATGCTAATTTACATAGGAATATCCAATATAATTTTTGTATTTATATCAAGCATTTGCATCAAATATATGAAAAATATTTCGATAAAAATTCAGCTTACAATCTTCATTTCTTACCTTATAATATCTACAATACTACTTTTTAATTACTCGATACATTTTAATAAAAATAATAGAGCCATTTGGAAAATAGCCTCTTATCAACTCGAAAAAACAAATCTTAGCAAGTTAATTATTAGCAAAATAAAAAATCCAATTATTCAAGCAGAAGATATAAATGACGTAAAAGCAGAATTTACAGCTGATCCATTTTTAATTAAACATAAAAATGAATTTTATACCTTTTTTGAGGTTTTTAATTCGTCAACAAAAAAAGGAGAAATTGGAATGGCATCAAGTCGCGACGGACTGCAATGGAAATATGAAAAAGTAGTACTTTCAGAGTCATTTCATCTTTCATTCCCCTGCGTCTTCACCTGGAATGGCAGCTATTATATGATACCAGAATCAGCCAAATCGAAAAGCATAAGGCTTTATAAATCAATAGATTTCCCATATTCATGGAAGTTCGAAAAGAGCATTTTAGATAGAGGTAATTATCTTGACAATATAATTTTTAAATACAAAAATCTTTGGTGGCTATTTACCTCCACATCGAATGCAAATCTGTATTTATATTATTCAAAATCACCTTTAGACCCTTGGAAATCGCATCCTAAAAACCCAATAAAACATGATGATGCAGATGCCTCAAGAATGGCTGGAAATATTTTTATAAAAAACGATTCACTCATAAGATTTGCTCAAGATGATTATCCAAATTACGGCAACGGAATCAGGTCATTTTATATAAATACTATTGATAGCATGAATTATAAAGAAACGGAAATTACAACAATTCCAAATTTTAGAGGAAAAGATAAATTTTCACTCAATGGAGTTCATTCAATTTCAATTTTAGAGACTTCTAAAAGTTATCTTCTAATTTTAGATGAATATTGACTTGCTAAAAATTATTTTATATAAGTCGATAATATTTTTTACTTTTGAATATTGAAAACCTATTCGAATATAATATGAAATACAATAGAATTTTATTGAAACTTAGTGGAGAAGCTCTTATGGGAAATATGCAATATGGTATTGATCCTAAACAACTTAAAGCCTATTCGGAGGAAATAAAATCAATCTATGAAAAAGGTGTTGAAATAGCAATTGTTATTGGTGGTGGTAATATTTTTAGAGGGTTGCAAGGAGCAAGCCAAGGCATGGATAGAGTTCAAGGGGATTATATGGGCATGCTTGCAACTATTATAAATTCAATGTCCATTCAAGGAGCATTAGAAAATGAAGGAATTCCCACAAAGCTGCTTGGCGGTTTGGCAATAGATCCAATATGCGAAGCCATGAGCAGAAAAAGAGCAAGCGATTACTTAAAAGATGGCAAAATAGTAATCATAAGTGGTGGCACAGGCAATCCATTCTTTACTACCGACACCGCAGCAGCACTGCGTGCCGTCGAAATTCAAGCTGATGCGATTCTTAAAGGAACCAGAGTTGATGGGGTTTATACTTCTGACCCTGAAAAAGATAAAACAGCTAAAAAATACACAGAACTTTCATTTACAGAAGCTTATGAGAAAAAACTTCACATCATGGATTTGACAGCTTTTACTCTTTGCCAAGAAAATAATTTGCCTATTTATGTATTTGACATGAACAAGAAAGGAAATTTACTTAAGGTTATTGAAGGAGAAAATATTGGTACTATTGTCAAATAATTAAGTTTTTAATTGGAGCTGCAATAAGATTAAAAATAAAATTTTATCATTTAATATTATATATAAATTAGTGCTTGTTAAATTAATATACGAATCATGAATGTATATACAAGATTTAAGGCTATGATGGACAATCACATCATATTGTCCTTCAAGGGAGAAATTACTTCGGACATAGTTACTATGGTTCTTCAAATTATGGAGTCAAAGCTCGATGCCGCCCAAGAAAAAGGAACTGTTAAAAAGAAGATTTTTAATATTCTGGTTGAATGTATGCAAAATTTGTATCATCATGCTGAACCAGAAAATGAGCAAGAGCGTTCTATTCGATCTGCCATGTTAGAACTTTTTTTTGACAATGAATTTTATTATATTACCACTGGAAATTTTATAAAGTCAGCAGAAGTTCCTCGCCTGAAAGATAGAATTGAAAGAGTAAATGCTATGGAAAAAGATGATTTGCGAAAATATTATCGTGAGATATTAGATAATAACATTATTTCCAATAAAGGAGGAGCCGATTTAGGTATGATTGATATGGCTAGAAAATCAGGTCAAAAACTCGAATTTGAATTTAATGAGGTAAATGAAATATTATCGTTTTTTAGTTTAAAAGTTAAAATTGCAAAAAATAATTAAATAAAAATATTATGACAAATATAGAAATCGAAGGAACAAAACAAACTCCAGCAATAAGTTTCAATGCTTCAACTGGTGTTTTAAAATTAAGCGGACGCTCTATCCCAGAAAACACATTTGAGTTTTTTAATCCAGTTCTTTTATGGCTTGATGAATATAATTTAGTGGCAAAAGATGAGACAATTATAAATGTTAAATTAGAATATTTCAACACATCCTCCTCTAAATATATTCTTGAAATTTTTAAACGTCTTAAAGGAATACTTAATGATGGTAAAAAAGTTAGTGTCAAATGGTATTATGATGAAGATGATGAAGAAATGATGGAGACTGGTGAAGATTATCAAGATGTAAGCGGACTGCCTTTTGAAATATTGGTGATAGAAGATTAATAGCAACAATTGTCTATGGCTAATCAAAGTATATATCAAAAGGAACTCGAAAACTTAGAGCAGGCAAAAAATTTTTTGCGCAGACCTGAGTACTCAAAGATGGATATCCAGCTTGAATACAAAAAGTTGGTGGAAAATTATGAAGAACTTGTTGACCAAGTAAAAATCATTACTAAAATCAGTGATAGGCTGCAAGGGAAACTAAATACCACAAATGAGAAACTTGAATTTTTGAATGCAGAACTTAATGATAAAAATATTCAATTAAAAGAGGCTATCACCGCTGTAACTGAAGCAAAAATTGGAAGAAGAGCTTCTACCATTGTTTTGTTTGTTGCAATATTATTATTCATAGCCACCTCTGCCATTCTTGAGCCTCAGATAGATAATTTAGTTACCTACTTTTTTGGCACATCAAAACCACTCATAAGTCCTTTCTGGATTGGTATAACTCTTAAATGCCTACTCGCACTTCTAATTAAGCCAGGCGAAAAATTGCTGGAAGATTCGATGTTGAAAAAAGAACAAGCCAAACACTTAAAAAACATCGAGATGAAATAATTCCCAGTCTCAATCATAATTATTATTCAATTTTAACAAATAAAAATCTATAATTAGATTTCTGGCATTATTTATTAAATAAGTACTTTTGCCGCTGCTTACTTTTAACAAGAAATACAAAATGAAACATAATTTTATTATTCTATGAGGTCAAAAATAATCCTATCAATACTATTCTTCATCTTACATTTCGCATCAGCATTTGCACAATTTGGTTCGGTAAAAGGGAATGTTTATGACAAAAAAAATTCACAACCAATAATTTACACCAATGTTTACTTTGAAGGCAAAGCAATGGGCGCTACCACCGACGAAAATGGATTTTATTTAATATCTCAAATCAAACCTGGAAAATATATTTTAACAGTTAGTTATGTTGGTTATGACACATTACGAATTCCAGTGAATATAGTTGCAAATGAGATAATTACAAAAAAATTATACCTCGAGCCTGCAGTTTATCAACTCTCTGGAGCCATCATAAGTGCCGATCGATTAGCTGGTAAAACTGACACAAGAATTTCTGTAGAAAGAATTACAGCCAAACAAATAAATAAAATTCCAACAATTGGCGGGCAAGCCGACTTCGCGCAATATCTGCAAGTTGTACCCGGCGTTGTTTTTACTGGCGACCAAGGCGGCCAACTCTATATTAGAGGAGGAACTCCCATACAAAATAAAGTGCTTCTTGATGGCATGACAGTATATAATCCTTTTCATTCAATAGGATTATTTTCGGTTTTTGATGCAGATTTAATAAGCGTAGCCGACGTTTATACCGGAGGTTTCGGCGCTGAATATGGAGGCAGAATCTCATCTATTATGGATGTTAGCTATCGATATGGCAACACAAAAAATATTGCTGGCAAAGTCGATTTAAGCACTTTCGGAAGTAAAATAATGCTCGAGGGACCACTTATTAAAGAAGTTAACATAGATAAAGGTAGTGTATCTTTTGTATTATCTGCAAAAAACAGTTTTATCGACAGAACATCAAAAACATTGTACACAAACATTAATGAAGGTGATGGAATTCCATTCACATTCGCTGATTATTACGGCAAAGTATCTTTGAACGGTGCTGATGGAAATAGATTAGATGTATTTGGTTTCAACTTTAAAGATCAGGTAACATTCAAAACTATAAACAATTATCAATGGAATTCCTATGGCGGCGGCATGAAATTTACAGTTGTCCCTGGAAGTTCGCCAATGCTTTTAGAAGGCAAAGCATCTTATTCCGACTATAAAATTAATATGCTCGATGGTAGTGGATTAGATAGGTATAGCGATATTGGTGGATTTAATATGGGTTTAGATTTTACATATTTTCTAGGACAAAACCGATTGAAATATGGATTAGAAATAATGGGTTTTTCTACAGATTACTCTTATGTTAACGATTTAAAAAGATCAATATCTCAGAAAGAATCCACCACAGAAATTTCCGCATATTTTTCATCAAAATTTCTATTCGGAGAAATAAAATACAAAAGTATTAACACTAAACAAATAGATAAATTTAAAAGATTTATCATAGAACCAAGTTTCAGAATTCAATATTATGCCTCACTGCGTAATATTTCTTTTGAACCACGATTCTCAATGAAATACAATATCACAAATCTTTTCCGATTGAAATTAGCCACTGGAATTTATTCCCAAAACCTAATAAGCACGGCTTCCGACAGAGATGTAGTAAATTTATTCTCTGGCTTTATTTCTGGGCCTGAAAATCTTCAGACTGAATTTAATGGCAAAATATTAACCCATAAATTACAGAAAGCCAATCACTTAATCCTTGGCTTTGAATACGACATTTCACACAGATTAACTTTAAATGTGGAATCATATTATAAACAATTCACACAGCTAACTAATATCAATAGAAATAAAGTTTTTGATGATAGCCCTGCATACGTTGATAAGCCAGACGCGCTGAAAAAAGATTTTATTGTAGAAATTGGCGATGCTTATGGAGCAGATGTATCTCTAAAATATGAGTACAAAAGATTTTATGTTTGGTCTGTGTATTCGCTCGGCTATAATAACAGATTCGATGGATTACTTGAGTATACACCTCATTTCGATAGACGCCATAATGCAAATTTATTGATTACCTATGCTGCAGGAGATAAAAAACTTTGGGATTTGACAGCACGTTGGAATTTTGGTTCTGGGTTTCCATTTACTCCAACAGCTGGAAATTACGAGCTCATTAATTTTGGTGATGGTATTAATACTGACTATACCACTGCCAACGGTCAAGTTGGAATAGTTTACGGAGACATAAATTCTAAAAGATTACCGTCATATCACCGTCTCGATATTGCAATAAAAAGAAAGTTTTATATTTCTGAAACTACCATTTTGGAGATTAATTTTAGCATTACCAATATTTACAATCGTGATAATATTTTTTATATAGATAGAATTACAAACCAAAGAGTTGACCAATTGCCTTTCATGCCCTCGTTGGGAATGAATTTTACTTTTTAATTATGTGCGGTAGATATGTTTTAGTTCAGAAAGTTGAAATTCTGGAGCGACGCTTTAATGTAACAGTTCCATCAGATTTTGATTTTCAACCCTCATACAATATATCACCAGGCAAATTTGCGCCAGTAATCACTTGTGAAAATCCAAGGGAACTACAGCTTTTTCAATTTGGCATGAGTCCTTTTTGGGCAAAAAAGAAAATGTATCTTTTTAATGCCCGAGCCGAGGGCGACAGGAATAAAGATAACAATCCCCAATTTACCGGTGCAAAAGATATAATCAACAAACCCGCTTTTCGCAAGCCAATTCGTTCGCAAAGATGCTTGGTACTGGCAGATGCATTCATCGAAGGCACAACAAATGAAGGTCTGTCGAAATCTTTTTTGGTTTATCTGCAAAATAAAGAGAGACCTTTTGCCTTCGCTGGCATTTACGACAATTGGGTAGACGAAAGTACTGGAGAAGTATGCAATTCTTTTGCAATTATCACCACCGTTGCAAATGAATTGATGCAGAAAATTCCACATCACCGCTCTCCAATAATTCTTTCAAAATCAGCTGAAAGAAGATGGCTAAATCCAAAAGCTCATCTTAGCGAAATCACAAATTTGCTCCATCCCTATCCTTCCCATTTGATGAATGCATATCCTATATCAGATGAGATA
Organism: Bacteroidetes bacterium CG2_30_33_31; assembly: GCA_001872625.1. Classification (GTDB taxonomy): domain Bacteria; phylum Bacteroidota; class Bacteroidia; order Bacteroidales; family UBA1556; genus UBA6267. The sequence continues at coordinate 43,751 of MNXP01000023.1, read as the reverse complement.
AAAAACCCAAAATCTGATGGCAGAAATCTGATTATTCAAAAGGGATTGAAACTTCAACCCGAAATTCAAATTAAAACTTATAAGGAATTGAAATTAGAAGGTATGGGAAATCGAAATAAAAATACGATTGAAAATCGACATCCAGATATTGAAGATTAAAGATTTTTTCTTATTGTGTTAATATTTAAATTATTAGTAATATCTTTACCCTCAGCTGTATAGAGTTCGTTGATGAGAGTTGAATATCGCTCCACAACCTTCCCTCTAATAAGCTTCATGGTAGAATTTACCAATTTGTTTTCTTCACTAAAAGCCTCATCTACAATACCAATAGCAGCAGGCAGCCATCTGGAAGGGAACATCTTTGAATACTGACCGTCGAGAAAATATTTATCTACTTCTTCCTGAATAATTAGTGCTGTTAGGAGAGCCATTTTATCAGGTTCAGCTACAATTTGCCTTTTCGCAATTTCTGTTTTAATAGCAGAATAATTTGGATATAACAAAGCTATAGTATATGCATTCTGATCGTTATACAACATTATTTGATCTATAAATGGCGATTGCTCAACCATTGCTTCCTCAATTCCTTCAGGGCTATATTTCTCACCGTCATTTCCAATTAATAAACTTTTGAACCGGCCTAAAACATACAAAAAACCATCATTATCCATATAACCCATATCGCCAGTATGAAGCCAGCCATCAATCAAAGTTTCTTTTGTTGTGCTTTCATTTCGCCAATAACCTTTCATTACATTATCACCTTTTACCACAATTTCTCCTTTATTTCCTACTTCAAGAGATTTACCATTTTCGTCAATAATTCTTAACTCAAGATTATCAACGAGGAATCCAGAAGAGCCAAGTTTATGACGCAGAGGAGCATTTGACGAAATTATTGGAGAAGCTTCAGAGAGACCATATCCTTGATACATTGGGATGCCTATGGCATAAAAAAATCGCTGTAATTCGATGTCCAACAGAGCTCCTCCGCCGATGAAAAATTCAAGACGGCCACCAAAATTTTCTCGAATTTTGGCAAATAAAATCTTATCAAACAAAAATACTAATGGCTTAAGTAGAAACCTTAACCCTTTGCCTTTATCCCAGCCAATCCCATTATATTTATATGCTAAAGCCAAACCAGCTTTAAAAAGTTTCTGCACTATTGGACCTTTTTCTCTCACTCCATTCTCTATATTTTTTCTAAAATTTTTAGCCAAAGCAGGAACTGATAAAAGAAATGTTGGTTTAGTTTCCTTAATATTTTTTGGAATATTTTTTAAAGTCTCAATTAAAGTACTACCCAATTCTACCACTGACATTGATGCTCCATTGTCTATCAAAGTGTAGAGACCAACTGTATGAGCGAAGCTGTGATCCCATGGTAATATCAATAAGGAATTGTAATATACATACACGTTAATAAGAGATTTTGCTTGCTCCACATTTGCAGTGTAATTGCGATGCGACAACATTATACCTTTAGGATCAGCGGTAGTGCCAGATGTGTAGCTAATATTGGCGAGGTCGTTTTCAGATAAATTATTGGCAATTTCTAAAATTCTCTTTTCATCATTTTTTTCAAAATCGCTATTAATAATAGATTCATAGCTAATTTCCATACCACTAAGATTATTTTCGTTACCAATAACAATAACCTTTTCAATACTTTTTATTTGAGCAATAATTTCTCTAATTTTTCCTAATTGCCGCGAAGAAACAACTATATATTTGCATTCTGCATGATTTATTCTAAATTTCAATTCGCTTGATTCATTGAGTTTTACAGACAAAGGAACATTGATAATCCCAAGATAAAGCATTGCCAGCTCAGCAACTAACCACTCGGACCTGCCTTCTGAAAGAAGCGCAATGCGGTCTTCCTTGTCAACACCCAACTTTAAAAGCGCAGATGCAAATTTTAGAACCATTTCCCTAACTTCGCTATAAGTTTTCCCAACATATTTTCCATCTAATTTTTCGTAAATAAGATTATTTTTTGCGAATTTCTCAACGCTTCCTTCAAACATAGCAGGTATTGTCCTTTGTTTCTGGCTCATAATTTTAGTTTTGATTTAAGTTATTTATGCTAAGTGTTTTGTTCATAAGAGCGACAAAAATATTACATTTAAGTGAAATATTTCTAAAATTACAAATCGAAGATAAAATGAATTGCAGCAGATAAATATTGTCCTGAAACTTTAAAAGGTGCAGAGCTTGGCAATATTTTATTATCCATGTTTGACCAATAACCTTTAGATGTATCCCATAAATAACCATACTTTACTCCTATGCCAATAAATTTATATTTTAAAATTCCTTCAATTCCAAAGTCTAAAATAAATGCATTCTTATTAAAAATATCTGTTTGATTTCCACCAAAAATATCTTTGTTTGGAATCACTTTACTTTTACTTTCCGAAAAAATAAGTTTATTGTTGCTAATGCCAAACCCAATATTAGGTTTCATAAAAAAATACTTTGAGTTAAGAAAATTCCACCCATAATTCCAAGCAAAATTATAGCCTGAAAACGCTACTGTAATAGTATCAGTCGAATTATTTATTTTAATTTGAGGCAAGATAGAAACGTTTATATCAACACATAAATTTTTCAGAGAGTTTATTTGCATTCCAAATTGAACATAATCAGGTTGAAAGCTTATAGTAGAAAAATTATTTGCCAAGAGGAAATTGTTCAGATTATTATATTTATTGGAAAGCTTTTGCCATCCAGCGTAAATACTAAAAAAAGATTCTGTATTTTCGGTGCTGTTATCATTTATATCAGCATTATATTCAAGCTGCTCCGATTCATCAGCCATAGAATTTCCATTAAATATAATAAATTTATACATTTTATGAAAGTCTCCAAAAAACAGTGAATCATCATTTGTCATAATGGCTACAAATGTGTCTAATTCAGCTGCTTTGTTAAGAATCTTATTCATAACGCCATTTTCTGCAATTGTCTTTCTAAATGTCTCATCCTCTTTATAAAAATAAGCAAAAGAACATACCTTATTAACTAAGCTGCTGTCGGCGGAAGAATTTATTTTTGAAGCCAGAGGGTCAAAGTCGTACCAGTTGCATGCATGCTGCTGATGACTTGATGCTACATGGCATCGACCAAATTGTCCAAATATCTTTTCATTTGGATGTAATATATGATAATTCAAAAACTGATGATACATATAATTTTCTCGAAAAACATACTGCTGAGTTTGATTATTATATAGCTCATATAATCCCTGATCTTTAATCTCCAAAATTATCTTTTCAAAATTTTGAAAATTTTCACCCAAATATTCCTTATAATAAAATTTGTTCTTATCAAAATCTTCAACTATTGAATTTAGTGTTTGTGCAACGCTATAGGTTCGAGAAATATATTTTTCATCACTTCCAAATGATGAAGATCCTTTTGCTCGCATTCTTTGTTTATTTTCCAATAGATATTCATCAAGGAATCCCGATATACCTCTAAGTGCCTCAATATTAACTATAATTGTGTCGCTGGGATTTGTTTTAGGAAGTTGTAAACTTAATACTTTTGCTAGAAGGTCGCTAAATCTTTCAACATCAATTCCAACAACATGAATGCGCTGATCTAATGGAAGTGTGAGATTAAATTCTCTTAACTTTTTATAAAAATCGGAATATTCCTTAAAAGAGTAAATTCTTAAAATCTTTGCGTATGAAGTATCCTGTGAATTAATATAATTATCAACAAGCCAAGCTCTTGAAAAACCAAACTCCATAACCAGCGTGCGAACGCCAGCATTTTTATAAAGATATTTCAATAATTTGATTTCAGTTCTTGTGTTTGAAAATCTATATTCATGATTTTCACCTGCAAAAAAAATATTTGAACTTTTAACTAATGAATCAAAAATTGTGAACGTAGAATAATCATCATCATCAATAGCATTCAAAGAATTCATCATTACTTTGGAATAGTCAAGAGTATCTTCCTCATGCATTCCTTTTATTCTTTGGGCGGAAAGCTGCAAGTTGATAAAAAAAATAATTACTAAATAAATAATTTTCATAAAATAGATTTATCGCTAAATTAATAAAAATAACAAAAAAAGCAGCAATTAATTTCTCAATTGCTGCTTTCCAATTATTGCCAATTAAAATTTTACTTTACAATGTAAAAGTCAACCCTACGATTTACCCAATGAGTATTTTGAGAAAATATTTTACGTTTTCCTAAAGCTTCTTCTGCAAAATCTTTATTAGTAAATCCGAAGTCGGAAATCAAAGCTTTTTTAGCGGCAGCTACACGTCTTTTGCTCAAAGCGTCATTGTAAGCATCATTTCCTCTCTTATCGCAATTGCCAGAAATCATTATTTTAACACCAGGATGTGCTTTCATATATTGAGAAAGTCTAACAATTTCTAAATAATTTTCGCGGTCAATAATTGATTGGTCGAAAGGAAAATAGATTGAATTAAAAAACATTGGACCAGCAGCTGTATTGGCTCCAATATTACCAATATTACCAGCATTTTGGCTAAGCATTGTATCTAATTGTGGAATCGTAATTCCTTGGAAATTAACTAACTGACCTTTAGGTGTATTTGGCTCCAAATCTTTGGCATTTGGCACACTGTCTAAGTCGTCATCAGGCTGATTAACATCATTTTTAGCATCACAACAATCCTGAAGCGAAGTAACTTTATTCCCAAGATCTACTAAATTGTTTTCATTTGATTTAATAGTATCAAGCATTTTTTCAATAAATGGGTCAATTGGATTCCATTTCCATTCTTGTTGCTTAGACCCAAAGTAATAATTGAGTCCTAAAGTTACTGAGGAGTAATTATCCAATTCTGAAAGTACAATATCAACACCATCCAATTTGTCGGTAGGGGTATTGTTAAATTTTACCTCCATAGTAACATCTAAATGTTTTGCTATTTTATATGCCCCAGAAATACCTGCAGACCATAATCTTTCAACCTGCTTTTTTGTTTTATTTCCATTAAGGTCATATCCCACAACGTATTTGATATCATCGTTTGAGTTACGTGCTATTGTTCTATACATCATCCAACCGGCACCTGCAAAAAATGTCAAATTCCATCTTTTATTGTAAACATATGGAAAGACAATATTAGACATATTCATAATAAAATATGCCTGTATATCATTAATATTGGCGTGAAAATAAATATCTTGATTTGGCTTATTACCTTTAGCCCAAATTGAACCAATATTGAAATCTGCTCTCAAACCAAAATCTTGATTAAAATCCCAACCAATTTTTGGGGAAATTGATAAAGGAATTTTACCTTTCATGGATGACCCTGGGAAAAAAACATCGCTACTTACATCACCATAAAATTGGTGCAAACCACCATTTAAAGCAACGTAAAAATGATTGTAATTATCTACAATAGTTGTGTCTTTTACAGTTCTATATTCGGTGGATTGTGCATTGGAAATACTGAATGTGATTAAAAGTATTCCAAAAAGTAATATACTTTTCATATTTATTAATTTTATAATATTATTATTAATACCTTTGCAAATGTAATAATTAATCTAATTGCTGAACATTTAATTTTACTATTTATGAAAATATTTATCATTTTATTTGTAATGTCAATTTCATCAACTTTTTTATTTTCCCAAGATGCTAATTTAGACAAAAATTATCTTTGGAGAGTTGGAGTTCATAGTGGGAGCTCTTTGATTTGGGGCGATTTATCGGATAACAATAATCCGCTTTCTAAAATGTTCAGCAATGAATCTAAGCTCTCTTACGAGTTAGATTTCAACCGAAAATTATCTGAAGTTTTTTCGGTTGAAGGCTCATTTTTATTTGGAAAACTTACAGGTGTTAGAAGTATATGGTCCGATAAAAAAGATGCTGATTTAACTTTCTTAACGAAATTTTACGATTATAACATTGGAGTGAATGCTGATATAACTGCTCTATTTGGTGCAAAGCCAGATCGACTTATTTCAGTTTATATTTTAGGCGGAATAGGAATGACAAATTATAAGGCAGTAAAAAGCGTTGCAAGTACTGGTCAGACTTTAAACTCCGCTAATGGTCAAGCGCTAATAATACCCTGGGGCTGGGGAATGAGTTTTAATCTTACTCCTCGATTTAGCATATTTGCACAAAATACTTTTAGAAATACATTTGTTGATGATATTGATGCTCACATAGGAAGCGGCACCAAAGTTAACGACATTTATTCTTTTACCAGCGTTGGGGCTTCGTATTTGTTTGGATCTAAAAAGGATAAAAAACCTCAGTTAGAACTTGTACCTATTAATAATAATGACACAACAATAGCACAAGTTGAAGAATACATTCCTGTAAATGTGAGCACATCTGTTGATATACCAACGTATATAAAGCCAAATGAATTTAAAACTGTAAATGTGATATTAAATAAGGGGGACTTAAATTCTGCGGCAGAATTTAATCAAACATTTCCAGATGGATTTATTGTGGAAAATATTAAAAATAGCAATGGAGATTTTAGTTTTGAACAAGGAAAACTTGTATATAAATGGGCTAATTTACCTTCAGATACTCAAATTAGTATTGCTTACAAAATAAAAGCAGGAAACATTATTGGCGAATCATTTAATATTCCTGGAACTTTAGTATATAAGGAAAAAGGGAAAATTAATGTTAAGCAGTTTAAAAATCAAATATTAATTGAAAATATTGTTTCGGGAACTGATATAGTTGGAGTTCAAGATAAAATTGAAAATACTCCATCAAAAACAGACAAATCTGGAATATTCTACGCAGTTCAAGTTGCTGCTGTTTATGGCGGCAAAATGAATCCAGCTGCAATTCAAAAACAATACAAATTGAACGACCTTGTAAGCGAGAGTGAATATAAAGGATACAATAATTACACAATTGGAAATTATTCTGATTATTCTTCAGCAGAGGAAAGAATAAATGGCACTAAAGTCAATGGAGCTTATGTGGTTGTATTTAAAGACGGCAAATATCTTCCTCATTTATACGATGTTAACCAAGATATTATGGATAAAACTCCATTTAATGAAAATGGTTTAACTTACAAAGTTCAAATATCTGCATCTAATAATAGGCCCTATCCTATAATAAAACTTGCAAATAAGTTAAAAGTAAATGCTAATGAAATTTACGAAGAAAAAGTAAATATATGGTATCAATATAGTTTTGGGAAATTCAACAGCTTGTCGGATGCAAAGACTTATGTGGCAAAAGCAAAAGCTCTTGGCATTAGTGATGCATTTGTGGTTATATTTGAAAACGGTAAACGTATAAAATAATAAAAACTCAGAAAATTAATAAGCAATTATGGCTTTTCTTCTATAGAGTCAACATTTAAATAATTTATGTTGAGAGTATTAGTATTTAGTATATTTTTATTTTTTATTAACCAACAATTTTTATATTTGCAAATTATTTGAAATAATATTAAACTATCAATCATGAGAAACTTTAAAACTTTATTGGCAATAGTAATGGCAGTAGTAATTTCGAGCTGCGTATCTACAAAATTGCCTGACTCTTATCAAGTTGACCCCAACCCACTTGTAAATAATGGAGGAACTGTTAATGTGAAAGTCTCTGGCACTATTCCAGCCAAATCATTTCACAAAAAAGCCATTGTAGAATTTCAACCATTTTTAAAATACAACGGCGGTAGTTTAAACCTAAAACCATTGACTCTTAAGGGTGAAGCAGCTTTAGGTGAAGGTACAGTAATAGCAACCAAAACAGGTGGTTCAATTACTTATACTGATAATTTTCAATATATTCCAGAAATGCAAGTTTCTGAATTATGGGTTAAAATTAAAATTAAAAAAGGAAGTAAAGAGATTACTCTTGACGATGTTAAGCTTGCAAATGGAATTATTATTACAAGCACAAGAGTTGGCAGAGGCGAAAATGTTCAAATAGCTGCCGATGAATATCAAAAAGAAACTTATGCTTCAAAAAGTGCAAACATTTATTTTGCTTACAATGAATCAAAACTTGATTGGAAATTAAAACTTAATAAAACTAATGCCGATGCTTATTCCACATTAAAAAGTTTTGTTGCCTTAGGATGGAAAATCAAAGGTATCAACATTGACGCATGGGCTTCTCCAGAAGGTGAGCTAACAGCCAATCAACAACTCTCTGAGGAACGTGGGGCTACTGGCAAAATAGCATTTGTAACTGACTTAAAAGCTATGAATAAATCTAAAAATGTTGATGCTTCTAATGAACCTCAATATACTGTTAACGCTAAAGGTGCTGACTTTGACGGTTTTATGAAAGCATTACAGGCATCAAATATTACTGAAAAAGATAAAATTGCTAATGTAATTAAATCCCAAAATACAAGAGAACAAAGAGAACAACAAATTCGCAATATGACTGTAATTTATCAGGATGTTGAAAATATGTTGTCTGTTCTTCGCCGTTCAGAAATTACAGTAACTTGTTTTGAGCCAAAATTTACCGACGAACAAATTGCTGCTTATGCGATTTCAAATGCTGATACTTTAAAAAATAACGAATTACTTTATGCAGCTACTCTTACTTCTGATATTAATAATCAAAGAGCAATTTATACAACGACAACTCAATTATTTCCAAATGACTGGAGAGCATGGAATAATCTCGCAGCTGTAAATATCAAATCAGGCAACATTGATGATGCAGCAACCTCACTTGGAAAAGCTAATGAACTTAATCCTAATAATGGTTTGGTTTCTAATAATTTAGGCGTTATCTCCGCTTGGAAAAAAGATTATAAAGCAGCTGAAAATTATTATAAAGATGCTTCTGCACAAGGAGTTAATGTTAGTTACAACATGGGTGTAATAAAGATGATCAATGGAGATTATGCTGGCGCTCAATCTGCTTTCTCAAGCAAAAAATGCGATTATAACTTAGCTCTTTCTCAATTAGCCAATGGCAACGCTGCTGAAGCATCAAAAACACTCGACTGTGCTGAAAAATCAGCTGAAGTTTATTATTTATATGCTGTAATTGGCGCTCGTACCAACAATTCAAATATGCTTTATGATAATCTTAAAAAAGCTGTTGACGCAGTTCCTGCTTATAAAGAAGAAGCTACAAAAGACCTTGAATTTTTCAATTTTAAAGATAAATCTGAATTTCAAGCTATTGTAAAATAATATTTCGAAAGACATTAAACAAAAAAGGAGACTAAATTAGTCTCCTTTTTTTGTTTCACAGTGTAACTCTATGAATACCTATATCATAATCTTGCATAATAATTTCTTTGATTCGAAAATAATCTTCTCTCCTATTCACAAAATCTAAAAAATTTGTATCTATAATTAATATTCGCAAATTTGATTGCTGCCTAATAAAATCAAAATAACTTTCTTGTATCGATTGCAAATAATCATCAGAAATTGCAAGTTCATAATCTCTTCCTCTTTTTTTAATATTCTCTTGAAGATTCTTAATATTCACATGCAAATAAACAAATAAATCTGGCTTTGGAATGCTAAGATGAATTATCTCAAAAAGTTTTTGATATAATACATATTCATCTTCTTGTAAAGTTTTACGTGCAAAGATTAATGATTTCGAAACTATATAATCCGAAATTGTAAACGATTTAAATAAATCACGGTTTGAAATAGAATCTTTTAGCTGCTGAAATCGTTGAGCTAAAAATGAAAGTTCCAAAGGGAAAGCATATCTTTCAGGCTCACTATAAAATTTTGGTAAAAAAGAATTATCTTCAAATTCCTCAAGAATCATTTTGGCATCGCAATCATTGGCGAGTAAATTTACCAGAGAAGTTTTGCCAGCTCCAATATTTCCTTCTATAGATATATATTTATATGGATAATCTTTCACTGTATAAATGTAATTTTTCCTTTATCGTTACAAATTTCCAATAGTTCTCCTATTGACTTTTGAATAACTGGATGAATAAAATCTTTCATTATTTCGTGCAATGGAAATAAAACAAACCTTCTGTCTTGCATCAACTTATGAGGTATTGTCAGCTTATCATTATTAATAATTTCGGAATTAAAGAATAAAATATCTATATCCATTGTGCGCGAAATCCATTTGTTAGAATCCCTTATTCGTCCCAATATGTCTTCAATATTCTGCAACTTATTAATAGTTTCAAAAGGGTTTAATTCACTTTCTATAACAATTACCTGATTAAAAAAAATTTCTGTGCTAATAAAACCCCAAGGTTCAGAGCCATAAATAGAGGATTTTTGGATTACCCTTCCCAACATATTTTCAATCATCAACCGAGCTTTAGACAAATTTTCAAGTTTATTTCCTAAATTACCTCCCAACAATAAAACTATTGTATTCATAATGTTTTAATAGTGTACAAAAGTAATATTTAATCTAAATAATAAAAAGTTTAATAAAATAATGCAATAAATTATTATAAGTGATAAGCACCTAAAGACATTATTTATACTTGTTTTTAGGCAAATAAACATTCAGAAATAGCCAAGAAAAATCTATAAAATAACAATCATAATTTACATAATTTTGAAAATTAAATTTTTTCTCTTTTACAACCTAAAAACATGATATTATGAAAAGCTTTTTCAAATACACTTTTGCCTCAGTTTTAGGCACTTTCATTACTTTAGCAATTATTTTCTTTTTATTCTTAGGCATAGCTCTATCGGTATCTGAAAAAGAACCAGTAACCGTCAAAAGCAATTCTATCTTAAAAATAAGTCTTTCAAAGCCAATAACCGAACGTGAACCAATAAATCCATTAAGCGAATTTGGTTTGGGAGATAATAATTATATTCAAGGACTGAACTCTGTTTTGGCGAGCATCAAACAAGCTAAAGAGGATCCAAATATCAAAGGAATTTATCTTGATGCTGGAATTATCGCTGGAGGAGGATTAGCCACTTTAGAAGAAATAAGAAATGCATTATTAGATTTCAAAAAGTCAGGAAAATTTATTATTTCTTATGCCGAAAACTACAGTCAAAAAGCATATTATGTAGCCTCTGTCTCCGATAAAATTTATATTAACCCAATGGGAATAATTGATTTTAAAGGACTTTATGCACAGATTGCATTCTTTAAAAATGCCCTGGATAAATTGGATATTCAGATGCAAATAATAAGAGGCCCTGGAAATAAATTTAAATCTGCCGTTGAACCATTCATTTTAGACCGCATGAGTGAAGCAAACAAAGAACAGACTTCTGTATTTTTAAGTTCGTTATGGGAAAATATGCTAACGAATATTTCGAAAAGCAGGAATATCAGTGTAAAAAAGCTTCAACAAATTGCAGATAATTTAACAACTTATGATACCGATGCAGCATTCAAAAACGGTATTGTGGATGGCCTTAAATATTTGAATGAAGTAAATGAAGAATTAAAAATTTTAACCAAAACGCCTAAAAATAAAGAGCTAACTTTTATAAATATTGGCGAATATCAACAAACATTAAAAATACAAAACAGGAAATCTAAGAATAAAATTGCATTAATTTATGCATCAGGCGAAATAGTTTCGGGCGAAGGCGATGATGAAACTATAGGTAGTGACCGTTTGGCAGCTGCCATTAGCGATGCGCGAAAAGACATCAGTATAAAAGCTATTGTACTAAGAGTTAACAGCCCTGGAGGAAGTGCTCTTGCCTCCGAAATAATTTATCATGAACTTATTCTTGCCAAAGCAGTAAAACCAGTAGTAATTTCAATGGGTGATTATGCAGCATCTGGAGGTTATTACATATCTTGCATGGCAAATAAAATCTTTGCTCAACCCAATACTATAACTGGTTCTATCGGTGTATTTGGTATGATTCCTAACATCAAGAATTTTGTGAATAATAAGTTGGGAATAACTTTCGATGGTGTAAAAACTGGCGAAAATGCTGACATGTCTTCCATAGTTAAACCATTATCTGAATTTCAAACTGAAACAATACGCAATGCTATAGATCACATTTACAATACTTTTATTGGTCATGTAGCTGATGGAAGAAATTTGTCTAAGAATATTGTTGATAGTATGGCGCAAGGAAGGGTTTGGAGTGGAACAGATGCCAAAAAGCTGGGATTAGTTGATGAGTTAGGAAATATTGATAATGCAATAGCAATGGCTGCAAAATTAGCCAAACTTGAAAATTATAGAATTACAGAATTACCAAAACAAAAGACTATAATTGAAGAGATTTTAAGAAATTTAAATAGTCAAACTTCGGCAATATTATATCTGAAAAATAATTTTGGCGTGTATGGGCAATATATCAATTACCTTAAAACTATCGATCAAAAAGATAATTATCAAGCACGAATTCCTTACATAATTGATATTCAATAATATTTTATAATTTTATCTTTGGCTGATGAATAAGAAAGAACTTAGGAATCACATCAAAATTCTTGGAAGAAATTATACTATCGAAGATTTAAATGTTAAATCTAAGCAGATCTTTAAGAATGTAGAGAAAGAATTATGTTTCACAGAGTCTAAAGTTGTCATGCTTTTTTGGTCGATGGCTGATGAGGTAAATACACATGAGTTCATTCAAAAGTGGCATACTCAAAAAACCATACTTTTACCTGTAATTCAAAATGATATTCTTGAAATCAAAAAATTTACTGGAATAGAAAATATGTTTATGGAAAGCAGATTTGGCATATTTCAACCTGCTGGCGATACTTATGAAAACCTACATGAAATTGATTTAATAATAGTTCCTGGTCAAGCATTCGACTATCAAAAGAACCGCATTGGAAGAGGTAAAGGCTACTACGACAAACTATTAGAAAGAAATAATTTTACAAAAGCTGGAATATGTTTCGACTTTCAAATAGTCGATAAAGTGCCTACTGAGAATTTTGATATAAAAATGGATTTAGTAATTTCTGAAGAAGTTGTGATTAAATGAAAGCCCCAAAATTGCTAAATTATTACAAATCATCAAATCAATCTCAATCTTCTATAGCATCCAATATTAATTTTACAAATCTGTTATAGTCAAATTCGCCATGTTTAGAAAGTCCCATGCGCACTATTACCAAATGTTTTGAAGGTACAATATAAATTCTTTGACCATTGAAACCGTCACAGTAATAGATATCCTTTGGAGCATCAGGCAATTCTTTACCCGACTTATTTAACCAAAATTCCGCACCATATTCGCCGCCAGAATTTGGTGCTTCTTTTCTAGTAAAATCCACCCAGCCTTTTGGCAAAATTGTATCCTTTCCCCAAATTCCATTATTTAAATATAATAACCCAAAGCGTGCATAATCTCGTGGCGTAGCTTGAATATATGAAGATGCCACAAAAGTTCCAGAAGCATCAGTCTCCATGATAGCGCTTCTCATTCCAATTTTATTAAACAGAGCATTCCTTGGATAATTCCAATAAACTTGGTCATTATTTATTGTTCGCCGTATGATGAGTGAAATAATATTTGGAGAACCCGAAGAATAATACCAAACTGAATCTGGCGGATAAATGCTTGGACTTGAAATCGCATATTTCCCTACATCAGCTTTTTGGTACAACATAACTGTTGCATCAGAAATATCGCCATAGTCTTCGACCCATTTCAGCCCGCTCGACATATTTAATAGACTCCGTAAAGTGATATTTTTCCTTTTATCATTTCTCCACTCAGCCACAGCTGCTTTACTATTTATGTCCAACTTGCCAGATTTTACTAATGTTCCAACTAATGCACTGGTAATAGATTTTGCCATCGACCATCCTAAAATTCTACTGTCCTTATTAAATCCATCAGCATATTTTTCAAATAGCATTAAGGTGTCGTATAATACTATTACTGCCCTAGTTTTTCCTTGGTTAAATGCGGAATCTATTGCTGCGCTCAATTTCTTGATATTGACTTTTTTTACCACATTATTACGCAATTTATCACCATAAGGCCAATAAATATTGCTGGATTCAATCGGAATTGGTTTCACCAAAGATTTCATTGAGAGAGCATAATCTTCGCTTCCATCAGCAATTAAAGCACAACCCAAACCTTCTCTATATACAGCTTTTTGCTTTGCAAAACCCAAAAAACTTGTATAAACCGCCTTTTCAACAGTATCAATTCTTATTGAAGATAAAGGAATTAGTGAAAAATTAATATCATTTTCTTTAACACTTTTAAAATCACGATGATCAATAAATAAAGCTGAGGCAACCTCTTTGGCAGCATAACCTGTAAAAATTGGTGCTCTATCGATGAGATATTTAAAGCCAATGCCTACGCCAAGCACAACTATTACAACAATAATCCATAGAATCTTTTTCATAATAAATTGATTTAGTTTGTTTAAGCAAAGTTATAAAAAAAACCGCCGAAAAAATTTCGGCGGTTAATATTAATTTTTAATTTAATCCATTACTATTGGATTCATCTCCGACATTTGTTTGAGGTGGTAATATCTCCATTTAGCATCGTTTAACGCAAGCTTTTGAAGCTCTTCAGACCGCTCAGGATATGCTTTTTTGAGTGAAGCAAATCTAACTTCATTATCAAGAAATTTTTGAAATTGATCCCAGTCAGGTTCTTTCATATCCATAACCATAGGATTTTTCCCTTCTTTCTCGAGCATTGGATTGTAGCGGAATGTTTGCCAGTAACCCGATTGAACTGCAAATCTCTCTTCATCATCGGCATGATTCATTCCATTGCGCAAACCATGCGCTATACAAGGAGAATATGCAATAATTATTGAAGGTCCGTCGTATGCCTCAGCTTCTTTCAAAGCTTTAAAGAACTGCGATTGACTTGCTCCTATTGAAACTTGAGCTACATAAACATAACCATAAGTCATTGCAATTGCCGACAAAGATTTTTTTCGAGTATGACGGCCAGTGGAAGCAAATTTTGCAACTTGTCCTGTTGTGGAAGATTTTGAAGCTTGACCGCCAGTATTTGAGTAAACTTCGGTATCAAGAACCAAAATATTAACATTTTCTCCAGAAGCAATTACGTGGTCTAATCCACCAAAGCCAATATCATAAGCCCATCCATCGCCACCAATAATCCAAATTGATTTCTTTATAAGATATTGTTTAATATCAAGAATATGTTGAGCAATAGTGCTTTTTTCATTTGCCAAAAGAGGAAGGAGTTTCTCTGTAGCTTCCTCTGATTTCACAGAGTCTTCCATATTATCAATCCATTCCTGCATTGCTTGTTTTGTGTCGGGGGAAACTTCCGATTGCATAGCTTCAAGCATTTTAATTTTCAAACCATCGCGAATTTTTCTAACTGCTATAGCCATTCCATAGCCATATTCGGCGTTATCTTCGAAAAGTGAATTTGCCCATGCAGGACCTTTACCACTTTCATTATTAGCACAATATGGTGTGGAGGGAGCAGTACCGCCATAGATTGATGAACAACCAGTTGCATTGGCAATAATCATTCTCTCACCGAAAAGTTGAGTTGCTGCCTTAGTATAAGCTGTTTCACCACAACCAGCGCAAGCACCCGAAAATTCAAATAATGGCTGTGAAAATTGTGAATTCTTGGTATTTTTAAATTTATCTACCACTTTATCTTTATAACCTACAACATCATTCATATAATTCCAACGATCGACCTCATCAAGTTTTTCGCCTAATGGTATCATTGCTAATGATTTTGGCACAGAAGGACAAACATCCACACAGATTCCACAGCCAGTACAATCGAGTACGCTTACTGAAATTCTATATTGATAATCTTTTATTGGGCCTTTACCTTGTACCATGTCAGTTCCCACAGGAGCATTTGCTGCTTCTTCATCTGTTATCAAGAATGGTCGAATACAAGCGTGAGGACAAGCAAAAGCACATTGATTACACTGAGTACAGCTTTCACCAGTCCATTCTGGAACATCAATGGCAACACCTCGTTTTTCATAAGCAGCCGTTCCAGCAGGAAAAGTTCCATCTTCGATACCCAAAAATGTTGAAACTGGTAAGTCATCACCTTTTTGGGCATTGATTACATCAACAACATTTTTTATGAAGTCTGGTACATCTCGAGTTGTTTGGGTGTCAATTATTTCCAATTGTGCCCATTCAATAGGCACTTCAACTTTTTGAACATCAGCACCATGATCTACAGCTGCATTATTCATTTGAATAATATTTTCGCCTTTGCGTCCATAGGATTTTACAATTGCAGCTTTCATTTCACTTACAGCAAGTACATAAGGAATTACTTGGGATACTTTAAAGAATGCTGATTGCATAATTGTATTAGTACGATTTCCTAATCCAATTTGCTTAGCAATTTCGGTAGCATTAATAATGTAAAAGTTAATTTTATGCTCGGCCATATATTTTTTAACGCTGTTAGGCAAGCGATTTTTTGTCTCTTCTGCATCCCAAAGGCTGTTTAAAAGAAACGAGCCACCGTCCTTTAGACCCTTGAACATATCATATTTCTCGAGGTACACAGGAACATGGCAAGCTACAAAATCTGGTTGAATAACCAAATAATGAGAATCAATGGGAACATCGCCAAATCTTAAATGGGAAGTAGTAAAACCTCCAGATTTCTTTGAATCATAAGCAAAATATGCTTGTGCATATTTATCGGTGTTGTTGCCAATAATTTTAATAGAGTTTTTATTTGCGCCAACAGTTCCATCTGCGCCAAGTCCATAAAATTTTGCTTCAAAGGTTCCTTTTTTAGAAACACTTACATCTGGCAAAATTGGCAATGAATGGAATGTAACATCATCAACAATACCAACTGTAAAATGATTCTTAGGAGTTTTTAACTCAATATTTTGAAATACCGAAATTATCATTGAAGGGGTAGTATCTTTGGAACTTAATCCGTAGCGACCACCAAAAATTTCGGGTTGAATATCCTTATCATAAAACAAATCTCTAACATCCAAATATAGAGGTTCACCGTTAGCACCTAATTCTTTTGTTCTATCAAGAACAGCAATTTTTTTAACTGATTTAGGAAATACTTTCATGAAATATTTCTCTGAAAATGGTCTATAAAGATGGACAGAAATAACACCATATTTTTTTCCTTTTGCATTTTCGTAATCAATTACTTCCATAATTGTGTGAGTTACGGAACCCATTGCCACAATTAGATATTCTGCATCAGGTGCTCCATAATATGAGAAAGGATGGTATTCTCTTCCTGTAATTTTTTGAATTTCTTGCATATAATTTTCTACTACATCAGGAATACCTTCATAGAATGAATTAACAGCTTCGCGAGATTGGAAATAGATATCAGGATTTTGAGCTGTACCTCTAGTAACAGGGTTTTCAGGATTCAATGCTTTGTCTTTGAATCTTTTAACTGCATCCATATCCAAGAGTTTTGAAATTTCATCTTGGTCCATGGCTTCCACTTTCATTATTTCGTGAGATGTACGGAAGCCATCAAAGAAATGCAAAAATGGCACTCTTGTTTTGATAGCTGCAAGATGTGCTATTGCAGCAATGTCCATAATTTCTTGAGCACTACAGGTTACAAGCATGGCAAAACCACTTTGGCGAGTTGACATTACGTCGCTATGATCGCCAAAAATAGATAGCGCTTGCGCGGCTAATGCACGAGCGCTAACATGGAATACTGCTGGCAGTAGCTCTCCAGAAATTTTATACATATTAGGAATCATCAAAAGCAAACCTTGGGAAGCAGTAAAAGTAGTGGTGAGTGCTCCAGCTTGCAAAGAGCCATGAACTGCACCAGCAGCGCCAGCTTCAGATTGCATTTCGGCAAGATGCACTGTATTTCCAAAAATATTCTTTCTTCCATTGGCCGACCATTGGTCAACATACTCAGCCATATCGGATGAGGGTGTGATAGGGTAAATTGCAGCAACTTCGCTAAACATATATGCTATATGAGCAGCAGCATAATTGCCTTCACAAGTAATAAACTTTTTCTTTTTATACATAATTTATAAATTTTTAAAACCTTGAAATATCAATTTTGAAAATTTCAAAATTTATTCGTAACTATCTGTGCTTTAGATTGTTTTTATATATTAACAATCAAAAAGGACTGCGAAATTACTAATATTTTTTATTAAGGATTCATAAATTATATGTTATTATTTGTTCCTCTAAATAATAAACATTTATCCCATTATATACAACTGTATTTCAATATTTTACAACATAATAAACCTTACTTAAAATGCTTCTAAATTTCAGGTTGAAAAAAAATAAACAAAAAAACCTTCCCCAAATGGAGAAGGTTTTTTTTAAAATTTGGTAGATATTTATCTTACAATCATTTTCTTTGTTGAGCTAGTATTTCCAGCTTTAACGGTGTAAAAATATAATCCTGAGGATAAATTAGAAGCATTAATTTGGTAATTGTGTAATCCAGCCAACTCTTTACCATAATTCATTTCATAAACTTTTTGACCAGTAACATTAGTAACAATAATACTAATTTCGGATGCATCAGAAAGAGTTACTTCAATACTTGTAATACCGCTAAATGGGTTTGGACGATTTTGCGAAATTGTTGCAAGGGATGGATTATTTTCGGCAATGCTGTTTCCAGAGAATTTAACATAATTAACTGTTACAGGGTCGAGAGGAGTAGAACCTAAATCAAGTTCTGCAAAAGGAATTGTATAATTTCCGTTAATATCAGTTAAAATAATGTTTGACATATAATGGAAGAAGCAATCTCCAGCAAGACCTGTTCCTGCAGTATAATTTACCTCAGGAATAACTGTATTGGTTGTAATATTAACACCAGCAAATATAATATCAGGGAAAGTATTCATTGGAAATCCAGTAGCATTTGTTAAAGCAAAACTTGTGTCAGAATCTGCCCAAGAAGCAAAAACTTTTGTTCCATCGGTAGTTCTACCGGCTTGCAATCTACAGTCCCAACCAATCGCATCAGCGCCAGAGCCGAATTGAGAATCTGCATCTGCTACATCAATTGTCCATACACGTCCTAATTTGTGAGCTGCCCAACCTGTAGATGTTGTATAAACATCAAAAATTGTATTATGTCCAGCTAATCCTTCAAAAGTTTGAGTAAAGGAATAATCTAAAGAGTCATTATTGTTTGAATATGCTGAAGAAATTCTTGACATAAGATGCAAATTACCATTGGCATCAACCACGCCTTCAATAACGCCGGTAAATTGTGGTCTTTTTGTAGTTAATCCACCCATAGTTCTTAACTCATCAGTAATTGTAGTGAGATTTGAAAAATCATAAACAGGCATTTTTGTCCAAGTAGAACCGCTGTTAACTGTTTTCCAAACAATTGGCTGATATGAACGAGTGTCGTTTGATGAATCACGGCCTATAGTCCAATAATATCCCGTTACGCCATCTTCAGACCAAGCAGTTTTAAAATCCCAAACGTATGCAAATTGGCTACCATCGGAACCAATCACAAAATCGTGATAGAGTTTATTTTCTACCCAATCAACTTTATTATTGGTATTATTCCAAGTTCCTTCAAAAAGCAATAAAGTGTCGAGAAAGTATGGAGTAGCAGAATAATTACTTGAAATAATATGAAATTTTCCATTTGCGGTAGCTGTTAAATTGCTACGAATAAGAGCTCCATAGGTAGGCTTGTATTCGCGACTTGCATTTGTGCTATCAAGCCTCATGCTTCCCCAAAATGAAGATGGCCAACCAGATCCATCTGATACTGGGCCAACACAAACTGCATAAGCATTGTCGGGATTTGTGTTTTTTGTTGATGGGTTATAAATAACACCACTTGGATAGCGATTATTTGCACCACTTGCATTTGGGAACACATTCATTTGTGTCCAATTCCAACCGCCATCGCGAGACTGACTGCTTATAATATCTCCAGAGGAAGCTCCAATTGTTGGAGGATTACCTCTTGAAGTAAAATGTAATACTCCAATGGCTTCGCTCGCCACAAGGCATGTTTGATTTTCTAATAAAAAACCGTAAACATTTCCAGAGCTTGTTATTGGCACTGAAGAAATACCTTTCATTCCACTTTTGCTTTTATTGAAAGGTGTAGAAGAATTCGTTGTTCCTGCATCAGAATAAGTCCTTATAGCTTTATTAGGATTAGCTTTGGTAAAGCTATTTATGTTTTGGCTTACGCCAAACATTGATAAGCTAAGAGCGATAGAAAAAAGTAGTTGTCTTTTCATAATTTAAATGTTAGTTAAAAATGGTTTGTTCTGAACACAAAAGTAACACTATTTTTTAATAATTCTCCCTTAAGTCCGAATTTTAATTTCATTTTTCTTAAACAATTTTAATACAAAATAAAATTTAGATTTTTTAGGTAACTATTCTTTTTAAATGACTAATATTCAGTGTTTAAAAAAAATCTATAAATCTTAGAAATTAATTACGAACATTCTTAATTTACTTTTTCTTTCCAATTATCGTTTTAATAACTTCATAAAATAGAATATAATCACTCCTTTTAAGTTTTAAATCTGAGATTTTTGACTTAGAAACAGAAAAATAAAAAAACATACTAATTAACATGCTTATAAAATATGTGATTGATGCAGAGCCAGCTGCACCAGTTATTCCCCATTGTGGAATTAAAAAATATCCTGAAATGCAAATTGCAACCAATCCAAAAAATGAAGAAATAATGTTAAAGGATGGCCTTCCTATCCCACTCAAATAATGTGAGAAAATCATGTTTGCAACCAGCGAAATTATGCCAGGAGAAAGAAACAGAACAACAATTTTTACCTCAGCAAAAGCTTGGTAATGAAATATAAAGACATAAAATTCAACTGGTAACAATATCAAAAGCAACAACAAAAATCCTGTTACAATTACCGAAAATTTAAGAAGGCTTAGGGTCAGTTTTGAATTTATTTCATCATCTTCGGTATTAGAAATTCTTGAATATTGAACCATTGCAACACTTTTCCCAATTATCCACAATCCTTCAGAAATCTGATTACCAACAGTATAAATACCAAGGCGATTTCCATTAGGGAAAAATGCTTTCAAAAAATAATAAGACATCCTATAATTAAATATCTGAAGTAGTGAAGCCATCTGGACTTTAAATCCATAATCAAATATTTCTTTTAAATATGAAAAGTTAAAATCCTCTTGCTTATTGTCATTTATTATCATTCGCAAAAGAAAAATAAAACTTAACACTAAAGGAATAATTATGCTTAAATAATAAGATTTTACATAAGCTAAAACGCTATAATCATGAGAAAAATAGAAGAAGTATGATAAGGATAAAATCAAGCTAACAGATTGAACAACAGTTAATATATTTTGAATTATAATTTTTTCCTTTCCTAAAATCATAGAAAGATTATTTGTATAAAGTAATAGCAATACGGATATCATTATAATATGATAAACAAATTCTTTGGGAGCGACAACATTTGAAATTTGTTCAAAATTTTGCAACAGTATATATAAGGTGTAAAATAAAATTGGGCCAATAATAGAAGAAAACAGAGATAAAATGGACAGGTTTTTAAGACTTTTTTTGGAAGCAAAATAAACGAAGGAAGATCCACCAAAAAATCCGCTAATATTTGCTATAATAGTAATATCCAAGATAATAATGCCAATCATTCCAACTCCTTCGGGTCCAATATTTCGAGAATTTAGAATTACAATTGCCAGACTAATTAAAGCTGCCAAAAACCTTGTTATTGTAGTGGAAATAATGTTTCTAATCATTTGCGAATCTTGAGTTTGATCTTTCTTAAAAACTCCGACCTGACAAATTTATAATTTTTGGCATCAATGGCAATATAATTTTTTGAAACTGAGAAGGTATGAATCCCTTTAGAAAATTTTAAAAATTGAGATGGCATAAGTTTAAAAATCTCTTTTTCAACATACGCATCTTTTGTTAGCTCAATGATTTCATTGAATACTATTGCCTCTCCATAAAAAACATTATTTTTCTGCCCTGGTCTATACAATTTTCCATTTGCCATAAAAATATTTCCCGCCATTCTTGCTTTTCTACTATCAGATACAATTGGATTATTTTTATAGGAACTCCAATCGCCAAAAAAATCATCCGCATAATAGGCGAAGAGATAATCGTTTGTTCCATAAGCTTTTTTTGTGCAAAAAATCCAATATAAATCATTGTACTTAAATACAACAGAATCAATACAATCTGATTTCATAATTATATTTTCATCAAGAATAGTTTTGCTCTGAGAATCTATTTTAAATCTACGCAAACTGTTAGAATGATTTGCCTCCGGTACTAAATATTGCTTTCCATTTTGTACCCATAAAAATGGAAATGCCAAATGATAGGGTTTCTCTAAAATGGTTTCAGATTCAGTAAAACTATTATTAACTTTTTGAAAATCTCGGGAAGAAATTTTTCCTTTAAAGCTTTTATAATCAAAATCTTCATAAAATAAACTCACCACTTCATCAGTTTCAGAAATAAAAACATCAGCGGCGAAGAAAGAATTCTCTGATTCGGGGATAAAATGAATTTCTTCAAGTTTTTCGTTTTGAACAAAATCATCAACCTTTTGTTGAGCAATTCCAATATTCCAGTTCTCATGAAGAAATAAATCTTGTAAATTAAATTTAATTCGGTTGAAAATAAGAATTGTTAGAAATCTGAACATTTCAAAATTGCCTGGAAACTTATAAATTTTCGAAGTTTCTATTTCCGCTATTGTCATTTTCAACTCACCATTATGTGATAGATTTTCTACTGCAAACAGAATAAGGTTAATTCCATGCCTAAGTAATTCATTCAAATGTGTTGAGTAAGAATGATTTACGATAGAAAACATTCCTTTTCGAATAATCATTCCCCCATCAAGTTTCTCTGTAAGCTTTTGCAAGATTATTCCATTAATATTTTTATGATAATAAATTTCCCAAAAACCTGGAGGACCACCACGAAATTCTCTTTCGTCGCCATGATGAAATGACCATACACCATATTTTGCCGAATTAAGTATCTCACCTTTAATAATATTAAAACCAAATCTTAAAATAAAATCAAGATTTTTAGCCTTAATAATCTCAATTTTATCAGTGGCAAAATACTGCGAAAACTTGCCTTTAAGTTCTGCAACCACTTCAATAACATCATATTGATTTAATGTTTGAGAAAAATCAACATTTGAAAGCATGTCTGGATTATGAAAAAATTTAAGATATAAATTATACAAGGAATTCTTTCCCAGGTACTTTGCATATTTTGATTTCTTAAAAATTTCCTTTTCACTATTTTGAATTATAATGTCGAGCTTATGACCATTTGAAATTAAATTTTCAATAATCACAATTTGCCATTTTTTCAATACAAATCCATTTACCATTATTCCAAAATGCAGTTTGGTCATATTTATTTATTTTTTATTCAGCTTTAAAAAAAGATTCGATTTTAATTTTTAATGAAAAAGCCACCACCTCGGGAGAATAATTTTCGTCAATAAGCTCATTAAAATCATCGAATTTAACTGGAGAGTTTACATCATTGTTATTCACAAAAAAGTCATCATTTCCTATCCAATCTTTAGCTTCAAAAACTTTGCAAAAACTTTTGAAGGGAAAATTTTCATGAATTAAATCTGTAAAAGAATATCCATTTTTTCCATTCAACATAAACTCTCCAAGAAGTTCCAATGAATTTGATTCCTCTCCAAGAAGTACAAATTCTTTGCAATTTTTCAAAGCCATAAAATATTCATCCATAGAGTTTAGGAAAACACAAGCACCGAATTTTATAGATTTCTCAAAATAAGATTTCAAATTTGCTGCTGCAGAAATAGCAATAATTTTGTCGGGGAAATTTTTTTGAATATTTCTAATTTTATTGTTTATATCATTGATATACAATACATTATTAGAATTTATTACAAACAAAAAATCACAAGAATTTTGTAAAGATTTCGAAATTTCGGTCGATTCAAAATAATCAATTGGAAGTGGAATCACACAGTTTGTAAGTGGGAGAAATTTATTTTCCAGCTGATTCCTGAGAGTTTCATTTTTATAAATCACACAATCAAGCTTCAATTTTATATTTGGTTTCAGATAATTTTTTGATGCGTCAATATTGTTTACAAAAGCAATCAAATGAACACCAAAATAATTTCTATGGACATTTTGTAAGAAGGATGAATTCATTTTTCCAACAAAAATAATCACATTAGGTTTTCCAGACACAGAATTAAATATTTGACAACCAGCCTTATATGCATTTGAAATTCGATGTTCATTAAAGGTTTTAGAAATACTTTTTTTCACTTTAATCAAAACCATAGAAAAATTTGTTTTGGTTTTGGTTTCTACAGAATATTTTTCAGCCAGAGAAGCGGAGGCAGCTACAAATAACAAAGAGATGTCGAAATATTTTGCCAAATGCAGTCCCATTGCTTCCAAAGAATGCAACGAATTATGAGGTACGCTTTTATCTATAAGTTCAATGACAACAAATATTTTCTTTAGTAAAATTTTCTCCTTTTCCATTGCAGCAAAACTAATAAAATTTAAGGTTTTAATAATACGATTTTACAAGAAAAATATTTGCTAAGCCAGAATTTTAATATATTTGCAGCCTCTTAACGGTGGATGTAGCTCAGCTGGTTAGAGCGCCGGATTGTGGTTCCGGAGGTCGTGGGTTCGAGCCCCATCTTCCACCCAAAATTTATCTCTGCATTTGTATCAAGTGCAGAGATTTCTTTTTAATACGACTAAAATATTTAATTGTAATCTGTTAAATTCAAATATTTTAATCAATTTTACGAATGTCTACTTACATTCAATAGCACTACTTATGTGAATATTAATCATTAATTATTTTAGATACATTGATAAAGTTCTAACTTTGTCAACATATTTAATTTAGGCTTATGGAATTAATTGGGCGCTTGATAAAACGGGCTTTTGAGTTGCGAAATTTACCACAAAAAGTAAAAAAAGCTAATAGAAAGCCTGTAAAAGAACAAGAAAGAGTTTTAAAAAAATTGCTCATTAAAGCACAATTTACAATTTTTGGCGAAGATTATAATTTCTATAAAATTCTAAGTTCAAAAAACATTATTGAAAACTTCAGAAAAAACGTTCCAATATTTGATTATAAAAGCATGTACAAAAGATATTGGTACAGGCTTTTAAATGGGGAAAGTTTCGTTTGTTGGCCAAGCCATGTAAAATATTTCGCCTTAAGTTCAGGCACTTCGGAGGCTTCAAGTAAATATATCCCTGTAACCAGAAGCATGATTAAATCTATTAAACGTGCAAGTATCAGACAGTTGGTATCAATGGTAAATTATAAATTTCCTTTAGAATTTTATAACAAAGGAATGCTGATGATTGGAGGGAGCACGCATTTAAACTATAATGGAAAGTACTATGCAGGAGATTTGAGTGGAATTACTGCAAATAAAATTCCTTTTTGGTTTCAACATTGGTACAAACCTGGGAAAACCATTTCACAAAGCTCAGATTGGAATTTAAAGCTCGAGGAGATTGTCAATGCGGCTCCATCATGGGATATTGGCGTAATAGTAGGCGTTCCAGCATGGGTTCAGATAATCTTTGAGAAAATTATTGAGCGCTATAATTTGAAGAATATTCATGAAATGTGGCCTAATTTAAATATTTACGTCCACAGCGGTGTTTCCATTAAACCTTATTTGAAAACATTCAACAAATTATTTGGGAAAAAAATCTTTTATATTGAATCGTATCTGGCTTCTGAAGGCTATATTGCCTATAAAACTGATCCAGATGCTTTAGGAATGGAATTGATAACCAACAACGGGATTTACTTTGAATTCGTTCCTTTTACTCCTGAAAACTTTGATGAAGAAGCTAATATAAGATCCAATGCATCAACATATTGGCTCAAAGAAGTTGAAAATAATATCGAATATGCACTATTGATTAGCACTAATGCGGGTGCTTGGCGCTATCTGATTGGCGATACAATTATTTTTACTGATAAAGATAAATCCGAAATACAAATTACTGGCAGAACGAAACAATTTTTATCGGTTTGTGGGGAACATTTATCACTGGAAAATTTGAGTAGAGCGGTGGAAATATTACAAGACAAACTCAATATCGAAATTTGTGAGTTTACAGTTTTTGCTCAACCACATAAAAATCTTTTTGAACATATTTGGTATCTTGGCAGCAACGATAAGATTGACAATAATTTAGCCGCCAAAATTATTGATGCTGAACTCTCAACTTTGAATGATGATTATAGAGTTGAGCGAATGGAGGCAATAAAATTGGTAAAAGTAGAATCAATATCCTGCGAAATTTTTTACAAATTTATGGAGAAAAATAATAAGCTAGGAGGCGCCAATAAATTTCCAAGAGTTTTGAAAGGTGAAAGAATTCAAGAATGGCAGAATTTTCTTGAAGAACAATCAATCAAATCAAAAAATTAGATTTATAATAAATGGCAAATATGGTAAATCCAAAGGAGATAAAAATTTTACATTTGGCAAGATGGTATCCTAATAAGTTCGACCCGATGTTTGGTTTATTTGTTAAAAAACATGTGGAGGCGACTTCCCTTTACTGCCCAAATTATGTAATTTATGCTCATGGATCTTTTGATTTGAAAGACAGCTTACTCATTGATTATAAATCAAATACAAACTTAACTGAGATTATTGTCTATTATAAAAAAGTTAAATTTGCTATAGATTTTATTGCCAATTTAATCAATGGGATTCTTTATTTACGAGCAATTAACAAAGGATTTAAGAGGCTAAAATGCGAAGATAAAAAATTCAATTTAATTCATATTCACATTCTTTCGAGATTAGGAATTTTCGGCCTCTATTATAAATTATTTAAAAAAACACCTTATGTAATTACCGAACACTGGAGTCGATATTTGCCAACTACAGCCAATTACAATGGTTTTTTTAGAAAAATTTTTACTAAAATTGTGGTTTCTCAGGCTTCATTTGTAAGCACTGTAACAAATAATTTGAAGGAGGAGATGCAAAATCATGGATTAATAAACAGAAATTATTTTGTGCTTCCTAATGTAGTTTCAAAGTATTTTTATTACAATTTTAATGATATTAAAAATTCAAAAAAAACATTCATTCATGTCTCAAGTTTTGAGGATAAATCTAAAAATATAAGTGGATTAATTAGAGTTATAAATGAACTCAGCAAAAAAAGGTCGGATTTTGTTTGTAAGCTAATTGGCGAAGGTATCGATTTCGAATATCTAAGCAATTATGCTCAAAAAATCATTAAAAATCAAAATGTTATTCAATTTATTGGTTTGTTAGAAAATGAAAATCTTGCACGTGAATATGCAAAAGCCGACATGATGATAATTTTTAGCAATTATGAAAATTTTCCAGTAGTAATAAATGAGAGCCTCGTTGCTGGATTGCCAGTTATATCAACCAAGGTTGGTGGAATATCTGAGATGATAAATAGCCAAAATGGTATATTGATAAATGCAGGCGATGAGGACGCATTAATAGAAAAATTGCTTGAGTTTTTAGATGATAAATTTTGTTTTAATAAAGAACTAATCAAATCACAATACCGAGATAAATTTTCAGAAGGAAGTATAGGTAAATTGCTATTTAATAAATATAATGAAATTATAAAAACCTGATGTTTAATTATATAAATAGCAATTATTACAAATTAAGAATTTAAACTTTCTATAATTCCTTTTGCTTTTAATAGACATTCATCATATTCAAATTGTGGATCTGAGCCATCAGTAATTGCACCCCCAACCATAAATGAAAGATATTTATTTTGGCTATTATATATTATGCTCCTTATTACAACGCTAAAGTCAAAATCACCATTAGGGCTAACATAACCTATTGCACCTGAATACAATCCACGTTTAGAAGTCTCATAATTTTCAATAAATTGCATTGCTCTAATTTTTGGCGCACCAGTCATTGAACCCATTGGAAAGCTTGTACGAAGTACGTCAACAAAATCAAACTTAGGACTTAAAATCGATGAGATGGTAGAAATCATTTGATGTACTTGCTTAAAAGAATAAATTTCGCATAACTCGTCTACTTTCACGCTTGCTTTTGCAGCAGTTCGAGATAAATCATTACGCACAAGATCCACAATCATAACATTTTCAGCTCTTTCCTTTAAATTATTTCTAAGATTTTCTTTCGCAATTAAGTCTTCTATTGCCGATTTCATTCGTGGTGCAGTTCCTTTAATCGGTTGTGAAATAATTTTAGAACCTTTTTTCTGTAAATATCTCTCTGGACTGCTGGAAATCAAAAACTTATTATTAATTCTATAAAAAGCAGAAAAAGGTGAAGGTGAAATTTTATTCAAATTTAGATAGAGTTCGAAGGGGTCAATCAAAGCGTTATCAGAGTAAAACTCTTGACAAAAATTCATCTCATAAATATCTCCTTTTTGAATATTATTCTTTATTTTTTTGAACTGGGTAAAATATTCTGCTTTTGAAATTCTGCTTTTTAAATTTATTTCAAATGATCTTTTTACATAAAATGGATCTTGGAAGTTGGCATTTTTTAAAACTTTCAGGATTTCGTTACAAACACCCTTATAATGTGCTGAATTTTCATGAAATAATAAACATTTTAAAATTCCACTTTCAAATTTTAGCATCAATTCAGGCACAAAAAAATTCATCAATGGCATTTTAATTTCATCACGATTTTCGCTGCTCAGATTTTCTATTTCTTCTTTCAAATCGTAAGAAAGATGACCAAAAAGATAATCTTTATAACGACTATGAAACTCTCGAAGGCTTAAAAAAGAGTCGCTATGTGAGTTATTAATTGTCAATGATTTAGCCTTATCAATTGCAAGCATAAAACCAATATCAGAATTGTTCTTTAAAATTTCTGAATTTGAATTAAGCAATAAAACGTCATCAAATACACGTAAAAAATCTACAAGCCTATTTAGTGATAGCGAATTAAAATTGAGCCTAAGCTCCTTATATAAATTCATTTGTTAAATATTACAAATCAAAAGAAAAACAAAAGTATCATAATCTTTAAATAAAATATTACATTTGCACACTACAAATTTTGGGAAGAATTTACAATATGAAATACGATTATAGCGACATCAAGTATTATAACGACTTGGACTTCAGGAGATTTTTGCCTGAGCTTGTTCAAGAACCTTTGATGTATCGCATCGTGAAATATTATCATCCCGCTTATGATGATAATCAAGCAAGAGAATTTTTACAACAATTTACTTCAGTAGATGATTTTCAAAAAGGATTTATCATTCATTTGATGGAGAAAATTATCCATGATTCCGTAACTGATCTGACTTATGATGGCGTTGAAAATATTGACCCTTCAAAAAAATATCTATTCATAACTAACCACCGTAATATTGTGATGGATGTTTCTACATTAAATTATGTTCTTTATAAGGAGCAGAAAGAAAAATTTCAATCTACAGCTATTGCCATTGGAAATAATTTACTTAAAATACCGTGGGTCATGCATTTAGCACGCATGAATAAAAGTTTTTTAGTTGAAAGAGATTTAATACCACAGCAACTACTTTTAAGTTCAAAACGGCTTTCACAATATATACGAGACATAATAACTTCAAAATCTGATAGTATTTGGCTTGCCAACCGAGAAGGTAGAACGAAAGATGGTAATGATTTTAGCCAAGCTGGCTTAATAAAAATGCTAAACATGTCTGGAGAAAGCACTTTTGCTGATAATTTTTCTGAACTTCACATAATACCTGTGGCTATAAGTTATGAAAAAGATCCATGCGATTTAATGAAAATCAACGAATTAGCAGCTATTGAAAACGGAATTAAATATGTTAAAAGTCCGATGGAAGATTTTAATTCGATGATTGCTGGGTTAACTGGTTCAAAAGGCAGGATGCATTATCAATTTGGCAAGGAGTTAAGCAGAGATGTGTTATTAAAAATAAACGAACATTCTCCAGTAAATCAGAAAGTTAGAAACCTTTGTAATTACTTAGATAAGTTTATTTTTGCAAATTACAGATTATATGAATCGAATTATATTGCAGCAGATATTTTAAATAATGAAAGTTGCTTCTCTCATTTGTACAAAAAAGAACAGTATGTTGAATTTATAATTGATATGGAAGAAAAATTAAAATCTACAGAGGGAGATGATGCTCAAAACAGGATTATATATCTAAAAATGATGGCAAATCCAGTTAAAAATTATTATTCGGTAGTAGATTCCGACTATAAATTTAATTTCTAATTTCTTAACTCAAGTTCCTAAAAATATTCAGGAAGCAATAAGTATTCTAATTTATATAACTTATATATAAATATCTAAATGCTAATAAAAAAATATTTATCATAAATAATATTCAATTGATTTCGTTAAAAGAATTGTAGTATTTTTATGCTAAACTTTAAATTCGAATTTTGCAAAAAATTTGTCTTCACAAATTGATTCAATATGTCAAGAAGAATTATAATATTTAATCTTATTTTATTTTCATTTTTTGGCCTTGCTGGACAAACTGCAAAATACAGTAACGAATTCTTGTCATTAGGAGTTGGAGCTCGAGCATTGGCTATGTCAAGTTCTATAACTGCCACTACTTCTGATATTTATAGCACTTATTGGAACCCTGCAGGATTAGTTTTTATAAACAACAATAAGGAATTATCCGCCATGCATTCAGAATATTTTGCTGGAATTGCAAAATATGATTATGCAGCATTTGCCTCTAAATCGGGAACACAGAGTGCAATAGCATTTTCGCTAATAAGATTTGGCGTTGATAATATTCCAAATACATCCCAACTTATTGACGCAGAGGGAAATATAAATTATGATAAAGTAACGGCTTTTTCAGCTGCTGATTATGCTTTTATTATTTCTTTTTCTCATAAAAGCGATATTGAAGGTTTGTCTTATGGTGTAAATACGAAAATTGTTAGGCGCACTGCAGGCAATTTTGCAAAATCGTGGGGTTTTGGTATTGACCTCGGAAGTATATATAAAAAAGAAAATTGGATTTTTGGATTGATGTTGCGCGATATCACAACTACTTTTAATTCTTGGACTTACACCTTTTCCGACGAGATGATTGAAGCTTTTAAAATTACAGGAAATGTCATTCCTCAAACAAGCACCGAAATTACCATGCCCACAATTATAATTTCTTCAGCACGCAGTTTTGATTTAAGCAAAAATTTCAATTTTCTAACTGAATTTGACGCAAATATATCTACTGATGGGAAAAGAAACGTTCTAATAAAAAGCAAACCATTAAGCATAGATCCACATCTTGGACTTGAATTAGGCTACAAAAAAGTTGTCTTTGTGCGAGCTGGCATTGGAAACATACAAAAAGAAACATCATTAAAAGGAAAAATGAAAACTTCATTTCAACCAAATATTGGACTTGGAGTTGTAATTAAAAAAACTTTAACAATAGATTATGCGCTCACAGATATTGGTAATCAATCTATCGCACTTTATTCAAATGTTTTCTCTTTGAAATTAAGTTTTAATACAAAATCAGATAAATCAATTCATGATGACAAATAGGCTCAAAATAATTTTATTGTTTCTGTTTTTCAACACATTTGCTGTCGAATTAATTTCACAAACTTATGCAAATGACTGGATTAATTATAATCAGACATATTACAGATTTAAGGTATATAAAGATGGCATTTATAGAATAAATTATAGTGATTTACTTTCTGCTGGATTACCAGTTGGCTCAATAAGTCCACAAAATTTTCAAATTTTTGGGCGTGGTGTAGAACAGTATATTTATGTAAAAACACAAATTTCAGGGGTAATGAGTTCAGGAGATTATATTGAATTTTATGCTCAAAAAAATGATGGCTGGTATGATAGCATATTGTATAAACATCCAGAATATCAGTTAGATAAATCCTATAGTTTGTTTACCGATACAGCAGAATATTTTCTTACATTTAATACAGCATATAATAATAAAAGACTGAGTTTAGAAACCTCAATAAACTATACTTCTTATACTGTAGAGCCTTATGTTTTTAAAACCATTCATGCCAATTATAACGATGAATATTTAGAAGGCCTTCCGATGGAAGAAACTAATGAAGGTACATTGTCGGATCCTGAATATACATATGGAGAAGGATTCTACAGCTATGCATTTTATCTTGGGGGAAGTCGTTCATATAATATTTCAACAAAAAATGCATTTACTACTGGCCCAGCAGCACAGGTAAAATTTTCGATTTATGGTGCTTCAAATTATCAATCAATTTCAAATGGCGATCATCATGTAAGAATTCAATTTGCTGGAAACACCATTGACACAATCTTTGATGGATATAAAATTTTAAGATATAATCTAAGCACAAGCGCAGCAAGTCTAAGTTCCACAAATACTAACTTTTTATTTAGCTCTATCAATGATTTAAACTCAGGTGCTGACAGAAATGCCGTTTCTTTTATAGAAATTAAATATCCACACACATTGAATTTTGAAGGTATAAATTATTTTGAATTTTCTATTCCTGATGCCAGCCAAAACAAAAATTATTTAAACATTTCTAACTTTAGTGGTGGCAATAATCCTGTACTTTATGATTTAAAAAACCACAGAAAGATTTTGGTAACAAAAAATGGCAGCAATTACCAATGTTTAATTCCCAATTCTGGTTCAGAAAAAAATTGCGTTTTAGTGTCTGAAGCCCTAATAACTAATGGAGTTAATTTGACTCCAGTTGGAAATTTTGGACATTTTAAAAACTATCTATCACAAAATCCAAATGCAGATTATTTTGTTATCACCCACAAATCTCTTATGGGAAATGGGCAAACTCAATATACCTCGAATGACTATGTAAATTATAGAAACACCACTGGTAATCATGCAGTATTAGTAGATATTGATGATTTATATGAGCAGTTCTCTTATGGAATAAGCAAAAATCCAATGGCAATTAGAAATTTCGTTGCAAAAGCTTTTGCACAACTTAGCACACATCCAAAATATTTGTTTATAATAGGAAAAGCCTACT
This sequence comes from Bacteroidetes bacterium CG2_30_33_31, assembly GCA_001872625.1. GTDB lineage: Bacteria > Bacteroidota > Bacteroidia > Bacteroidales > UBA1556 > UBA6267. The sequence continues at coordinate 10,769 of MNXP01000023.1, read as the reverse complement.
ATCCAGATGAATATCGTAAAAATACTACATATTACAACCAAACTTTAGTGCCATCTTTTGGCTCGCCACCCTCAGATATTTTATTGACAGCAAGAGCCATTGATTCCACTTTTTTGCCAGCATTAGCTACTGGAAGATTGGTGGCGAAAAATATAAATCATGTTGATTTATACCTCAATAAAGTTATGCAATATGAAGACCCTCTGCTAAATCCACCAGCAGAATGGATGAAAAAAGCACTATTTTTTAGTGGAGGTGACGTGGCGAGTCTTCAGAGTATAATAGCCACTTATATGAAAGGCTACGAAAAAATATATGAAGACACAAATTTTGGTGGCAGTGTAAAAACTTTTTATAAAACCACTACAGATCCTATTCAAATAAATCTCTCCGCACAAATTAAAGTTTTAATTGATGGAGGAGTAAATATGCTAAGCTTTTTTGGTCATGCTGCTGGAATTGGTTTCGATATTAGCATTGATAATCCTTCTGAATATAACAACTACGGCAAATACCCTTTTTTAATAGCAAATTCTTGTTTTGCTGGCGATATATTTCAGCCAAATGTTGGAATTGACAATTCAAGTGAAGCTTTTATTCTTATACGCGATAAAGGAGCAATTGCCTATTTAGGCTCCATTACATCAGGTTTTCCAGCATATTTAAACTTATATACCAAAGAATATTTCAAAAATTATTGCCAAACTAATTATGGTAAATCTATTGGAAGCAGTATAATTAACACTATCGCACATATCTATTCCAATACGCCTAAAATCAAAGAAGTTTCTTTGGAGATGGCACTGCATGGCGATCCAGCTTTGATTTTAAATGCACATCAATTGCCTGATTATATGGTAAATCAGAGTTCTATATTTTTTATACCTGAAATTGTTACTACTGAAAAAGACAGCTTTGAAACAAAAATTGTCGTAACAAATATTGGTAAAGCTGTAAATGATTCCATTGTGGTAGAAATTGTCAGAACTTTGCCAAATTTAAACACTCAAGAAAAACGATATTATCAAAGAGGAACTTATTTTAAAGACACTTTAAGCGTTTGGTTTCCAATAAATAATATGATTGACGTTGGCAAAAACACTCTGTCAGTAAGAGTTGATGCAAACTCAAATATTACTGAATTAAGCGAATCAAATAATAATATTTCAGTTAATTTTAATGTTATTGCGGCGGATTTAAAACCAGTTTTCCCAGCAGAATTTGCAATTATTTCTACAAACAAAGCCACCCTAAAAGCATCAACATTTTATCCCCTAAGTAAAAATGTCAACTACATTTTTGAGATAGACACAACAATTTATTTCAATAGCCCACTTATGGAAACTGGCAATATTATTAGCTCTGGCGGAGTTATAGAATATCAACCAATGTTAACATTCTCAGATAGTGTAGTTTACTATTGGAGAGTAGGCGTAGATTCAACTTCAACAAATTCCTTTAACTGGCGAAATTCATCATTTCAATATATTCAAGGTCAAAAAGGTTGGGCGCAATCTGATTTTTTTCAATTTGAACACAATAACTATCAATTTGCAGTTTTTAATAAAGCACTTCGCAAATTTGAATTTGTTAACGACATAAAAATACTTAAATGTATTAATGGAATATATCCATACATTGGCTGGACAGAACCACAATACCAAATAAACAATATTCAACAATCTTATTGGCAATGCGTTAGCAACGGGATGAAAATTGCCGTTATAAATCCTATTAGTGGGAAGCCTTGGTTTAATCATGATTTTGGCGACCATACTGGTGTATCTGGTTCCTTTCAATGCAAAGGTTATGACTACCCAGCATTTGAATTCAGCACAGAAAGCACAGTAAATTTTCCAACAAATCCTCCAAATGTTCCAGATAGCATTTGGTTTCGCCGTATGGCAAACTTTATAGGCACAATTCCAAATGGACATTATGTTTTAGCTACTTCTGCAGCCAACTCTCACGCAACTTCTTGGCCTGAATATCTTTATAAATCTTACGATTCCATTGGCACAAATTTTATAAGAAATATTCCCGACAATAGACCTTATATTTCTTGGGGAATAAAAGGTCTTTTGGGAGGTTCAACAGAAGTAATTGGGGATTCTTTACAAGCGCATATACTTTTGGTTGATAGTTTCAATACCAAATGGACACAAGGATTTATAGCATCACCTATAATAGGTCCCTCTTCAAAATGGTATGCTATAAATTGGAAAGTTATCAGCCAAGATGCTATAAATACCGATTCTGTGAGATTAGCTTTGGTAGGTTATAAACTTGATGGCAGCAAAACAACAATATTTAGCGATATGCCACCAGATTCTAGCAATATTTCGAAATTGAATAATATTATGCCTGCTGCTGATTATCCTTATTGCCAGCTAATCTGCTATATGAAAGATGACAGTTTGCACACACCAACTTACATAAAATATTGGCAAGTTCTTTTTAGCGAAGTGCCAGAAATTGCTATTGAACCAAAAGATAATTTTACATTTCACAGTGATACCATTGAAAGAGGAGATACCATGAGGATTTCTTTGGCATATAAAAATATTTCTGATATCAACTTGGCAGATAGCATTCTCGTTAGTTATTGGCTTATTGATAACCAAAATATTAGACACGATTTCAAATTGAGAAGAGTAAATAAAATTTTGGCTAATACATTCATTGTAGATACATTTTCATTGATAACTACAAATCTTGTGGAAAATTGCTACTTCAATATTGACATCAATACCATAAATCCTACAACTCAAAACTTCGACCAGTTAGAAATCACACATTCTAATAATAGCTTCCAAATTCCATTCTATGTAAAAAAAGATAATTCAAACCCACTATTAGATGTTACTTTCGATGGAATACATATACTTGATGGAGATATTGTATCGGCCAAGCCCGAAATTTTAATATCGCTAAATGATGATAATAAATTCATTCCTTTAGACGATACATCATCATTTAAAATTTATATTACTGAGCCTGGAAATCTTGCCAGAAGGAGAATATACTTTTTTTCCAATGGAGAAGAACAAATGCAATTTATTGCAGCAGAAATGCCTAAAAATAAATCTAAAATAATTTATAGGCCTGATTTTAAAGTAGATGGAATATATAAACTCTATGCCCAAGCTGTCGATCCTTCATTAAATATTGCTGGGCTTACAGATTATCAACTCACTTTTAATGTGATAAATAAAGCAACTATAACCAATCTTATGAATTGGCCCAACCCTTTTACCACTAAAACACACTTTGTATTTACGCTAACTGGTTCGCAAATTCCAGACTATCTTCTTATTCAAATTATGACCATTAGTGGCAAGGTGATAAAAGAAATTGGCATCGATGAAATCGGCGAAATTCACATTGGAAGAAATATTTCAACTTATGCTTGGGATGGAACAGACGAATTTGGCGATAGATTGGCAAATGGCGTATATCTCTATCGAGTAATTACACGAATAAACGGCAAGGATATTGAGCACCGTAATTCTGCTGCTGATACATATTTCAAAAATAATTTTGGCAAAATTTATCTCATGCGTTAGAAAATTGCTTTCAAAATCAATATTAAAAAAATCCTTTTAAACATAAATTACCTTAAATCTCGAAAATTAAAATTTATCTTTGGCAAATGAAAATTAGGTTTAGCGAATATTACAAAAATAAATTAGAACTTTCTGAAGACCAAAGAATTGTTCTAACCGTCAGCGGTGGTGTCGATTCTATGGTAATGCTTGATTTATTTAGAGTTTCTAAATTAAAGTTTGTGGTAGCGCATTGCAACTTTCACCTTAGAGGCAATGAATCCGATAGAGATATGAATCACGTTCAGAAGTATTGCAATTTATACAATATAGAAATATTTATACAACATTTCGACACTAAAGATTATGCTAAAAAGCATGGAGTTTCTATTCAAATGGCTGCACGTGACCTTAGATATCAATGGTTTGATGAAATGAGAAAAAATATTGGATTTGAATATATCGCCACAGCCCACCATTTAGACGATCAAGCTGAAACCTTTTTGATAAATTTAATAAGAGGCACTGGAATCGCTGGACTTCATGGTATTGCCCCCAAAAAAAAATTCATTATTCGCCCGCTAATGTTTTGCAGTAGAGCTGAAATATTAGAATATGCTTTAAAAAATAATATACCTTTTGTCGAAGATTCATCAAATTACTCTGACAAATATTTGCGCAATAATGTGAGACATAATATTATTCCACTTTTTAAATCTCAAAATTCAAATTTTATTTCTAATTTAGCCAATACTATTGTTAAACTTGCTGATATTGAACAAGCTTTCAAATCACAAACTAATATTATTTTTAATTCGATGCTGGAAATACACAATGATAAAATAACAATAAGCATTTCCAAACTTTTGGAAATAAATAATTTAAGACCATATCTCAGCGAGTTCTTAACGCAATATGGATTTAATGAATCTTGCATAGAAAATATTTACCAAAATCTTCTTTCTGACAAATCTGGATTAAGATTTTTTAGTGAATCATATAGACTTATTAAGGATCGAAAAACCTTGATTATCACACCTTATCTAACTGGCGATCAAAGCTCAAGCAACGATTTTTTTATAATAAACGAAGACTTTAATGACCTAATTCCAATTGAATTAAGCTTTAAACGCAGCAATGAAAAACCTATAATCAACCCCAAAAAAAATATTGCATATTTCGATTTTCAAAAGCTTAATTTTCCTTTGGCATTACGTCGATGGACAAATGGAGATTTCTTCTATCCTTATGGTATGAAAGGGAAAAAATTAGTAAGCGATTTTTTTACAGATGAGAAACTTTCAATTGATGAGAAAGAAAATATTTGGATTCTTTGTTCAGGAAAAGACATCATCTGGATTATTGGTCATCGCTCAGATGATAGATTCAAGTTATCAAACAATACAACAGATTTTCTTACAATAGAATATGGCAATTATTAAAGCATTAAGAGGCAAAAGTCCAAAAATTGGCAAAGAATGCTTTATTGCCGAAACAGCAATTATTATTGGAGATGTTGAAATTGGCAACAATTGCAGTCTTTGGTTTAATAGTGTTATTAGAGGCGATGTAAATTATATTAAAATTGGAGACAATGTAAATATTCAAGATAATGCTACTATCCACTGCACTTACCAAAAGTCACCTACAAATATTGGCAACAATGTATCTATTGCTCATAATGCCGTGGTTCATGGCGCAACAATTTACGATAATGTTTTAATAGGAATTGGTGCAATAATTCTTGATGATGCCATAATTTATAATAACACTATAATTGCTCCAGGAGCTGTAGTTACCAAAGGCACAATAGTAGAATCAGGCTCAATTTATGCAGGAATTCCAGCTAAGAAAATAAAAAGTCTGAGTCCAGAACTTCTTAAAGGCGAAGTACATAGAATTGCTAATTCTTATGCCATGTATGCTTCATGGTATAAATCAGAGGATGAAACATAATCTTTATTATACGCATTTTAATCGCTATAATAGTTGAAATAATTGCCAATTTTAGATTAACTATTTCGAATTCTTAGTCAGAAACTCAAAATCTTCAGTTTTTGGAAGCTCATTAAATTTATCCAAAAGTGCTATAGGAGGAGGAGCTAATTTTCTACGTTTGCTATCAATCCAAGCTCCTTCTACCAATATTTTAGCAGCAAGCTCTCCATTTTCTTTAAAAATTAAGTGTAAAATTTGCCATCTTTCTCCATCATGCGACATTGCTCTTATACGTAAATCGATTTTAATTTTTTCACATAAAACTACCTCGCGATAAAAATACGTATCCTCATGAAAAAGAACTGACCCAATTTCATAATTCTCAATAGCCTCATTCCCTACTCCTATTCCCATAACTAAAGCCACACGCAACTGTGTCGCATAATCATTATATGCAGTATGCCTCATGTGCCTATTAGCGTCAACATCGGCCCATCTTACTTCAAATTCTTTGATAAATTCCATAAATATGTTTTTAAATATTTTAAACAAAAGAGAATTTTAACTACTTCATATAGTTAATATTCTGACAATGCTGGCTAACAGCAATAAATTCAAATTAATCAAAAATTATTGACATTTCGACTCGTCGATTTTTTTGGCGTCCTTCTTCGGTCTCATTGCTCCATATTGGTTTAGTTTCTCCGTACCATTTAGCATTTATTCGCGATTCTGAAATGCCATTTTTAATTAAATAATATTTAACAGCAAGAGCTCGATTTTGAGATAAGCTCATATTTGCAGCATCTTTTCCAATATTATCGGTATGACCTTCGATTAACAATTTAAATTCAGGTTTTCTTTTCATCAAATCTGCAATTTTAATTAATGACTCATAAGATGTTGATTTAATAATCGACATAGCTGTTTCAAATTCCAAATTTGCAAAAGCAGTATCTAAAATATTTTGTTCGGCTAATTCTATAATTGGACAGCCATTATTAGAAACTGGGCCTGGTGTCATTGGACATAAATCGTCTTTATCTAAAACTCCGTCATGATCGGTATCTAAATAAGGACAACCAGAATTTTCTTTTGGACCAGCAATCTTTGGACATTTATCATATTTATCTTGAATTCCATCATTATCAGTGTCAATATAAGGGCAGCCATAAAGACTATCAAGCCCATATACAGTTGGGCACAAATCATCAACATCACGAATCCCATCGCCATCGGTATCAGGGCAACCATTAAAAAATTCGATGCCAAATACTTCTGGACAATCATCATGAACATCTGGAATTCCATCACCATCAGTGTCAGGGCAACCGTTAAACTTTTCTAATCCAGCAATTTTTGGACAACTATCATTGATATCAATTATATTATCGCCATCAGAATCGGGACATCCTGAGTACTTTATTTCTCCATAAATATCTGGGCATTTGTCGTATTTATCTTGAACACCATCTTTGTCAGAATCTGGGCAACCATTAAATTCAACTAATCCTGCAACGGTTGGACAATTATCAAGACTGTTCACTATACCATCATTATCATCATCGGGGCAGCCTTTTAGTTCCCAAGTTCCCTTTTCTGTGGGACAAATATCCAAATCATCGGACACTAAATCCCCATCTTTGTCGGCAGGAGATTTATAATAAATTGGGATTTTTATTGCTAAATGAATATCGGCTCCCATAACTTTTTTGCTTAACCCTATTAAACCAGTCAAATCACTTGAACCCAACCAAATTGGCCCCATTCGCAAACCCATACCAACATTAATAAAACCAAATTGATTATACTTTATTGGAATTGAGACTCCCCACCATTTTTTTTCATAACGCGGAATAATACTAATATTATTTAGATAATGAGCCTTTTCATAATGGTTATTACCTTGATTAAGAGCCAATCTACCTGATAGACTTACATAAAAATATTTTAAAATATTATAGTCAACGCTTAGATTTAGTGTTGTTGGCAATCTGTAATGAAAATATGAATCTGTTAATTCTGTTCCATATAACCTATTTATTGTGTCGGCTAAATCAATTAATGTTGGAGCATGAAGTAATGCAAAATTTACTAATTTATCATCAATAGTGATATTTCCTGATTTATATTGTTTTTTAAACTTCATTGAACCAATATCCAGAACTGAAAATCCAATTCTTAGCTTGTATTTATTCAAATCATTGCGCCATAAATCAGTTTTTCCATTCATTGCATATTTAAATTCTTTCGTTTTTGGTCTCCATTCGTACACAAAACCAAAATCAAATCCAATTGCAGGAGTAGCGGTGAACTTAAATTTTCTTATATCGTCAACACTACCTGTCAATCCAAATTTAATATCAGCTACAACATTCGTAGCAGTATCAGCATTCTTAAGATTATAATCCATGTATTTTTCATATAAATATATCCCAGCGATTCCTTGTAATAATTTAGCTGATGCACCAATTTTAAAAAAATGTTTAGATTCATCTTCAGTTAAGATTCGGCCATAAGTTAAACCATATTCTGCCCATGAGACTAATTCTTGACTCATATTTTCGAAAGTATGATGACTCATTAAACTATCAACATTATTACCGTTAAAAATCAAAATTGCCGCACTTTCAGGTAAATTATCAAAATTCATTATTACTCTTGCTCGAGCTGAAAATCCAAAAGCATTTTTATGATTATAATTAGTCAAAAAAGACAAAGCTCTACCTTCAACACCTAAATATGCATTTTTGGATAAGCCATTATAATCCATCGACATGTGATTATTTTTAAAATCAGATTCCTTCCATTTAACCCAGTTTAAAAGAACCGACTTATCAATTTTGACCCAATTATTGTCTATTCTATTAGAAATTCCCAACAACTCCATGTCAAATTTATATCGGCTATCCACTATTGCAGCAGGATTATAAAACATAGCTGTTGAGCCAGCGTAATTATCATTTACAAATGAAAGAAAATCTTGAGCTTTAGCAGTATTTATGCTAATTGAAAGCCATAATATTAAAAGGGACGATATAAGGTTTTTCATAGCTAAAGCATATTAATTTAATTCTTTTCTGTAACAGCGTCGGCGCTTATGTTGAATATGTTCATAATTTTTCCAATTCTTTATTGCCCTGTCATTTGTTTCAAAAATCCCAGTAGTTTCAATATATTTTATGCCATGTTTTAACATTTCAGCTTGCATTTCAGCTTGCAAAATTACTGCTGCGCCAGTAGAATGATATTCATTAATAACGCCAGTAAGCATCTGATCAACAGTATTGCCATTACCTTTACGAGCATTCAATAAATAGAAAATACCGAAAGGGAAAAGCTTTCCTTTTGCCATTTGCATGGCTTTTGATAAACTTGGCATAGCCACAATAAAACCAATTGGTTCTCCATTTATTAAAGTCATTTTAACAAAATGAGGATTTAAAAATGAAATATATTTTTTTGCATAAAAATCAATCAAATCTTTGTCAAAAGATGAAACAAATGGAAGCACATCAAAAGATTCATTAATTATTTCAAAAATCTTTTTAGCAAAAGGAGCAAGCTCTCTTTTACTTTTAAAATGCTTTACTTCAATATTATAGCGTTTTTTTATTAACTCTGAACCTCGCATAGCTTTATTTTGAGCTTCTTCACCAAGTGTCAATCTGAATTCTACCCAATCAATCTCCTTTTCCCAGCCCAGTTCCTCAAAAAAGCTTTTGTAATATGGTTTATGATAAGCCGAACCTATTGATGGTAGATAATCATAACCCTCAATTAGTAAACCTTGTTGATCTAAATTATTAAATCCCAGAGGTCCCATAACTTTAGTCATTGAGTTATCTTTCAACCAATTAGAGGCGGTTTCGAGCAATGCTTTTGCGATATTAATATCCTCTATCGATTCAAAACGAGAAAATCTTCCAAGCTTCTCATTATGTTCCTCATTATAGCGTAAATTAATTATTGCCCCTATCCTACCAACAATCATATTTCCATTATACGCCAACCAAAATTTAGCTTTACAGCTATTAAATGCAGGATTTCTATCTGGGTCAATAGATTTTATCTCATCAGAAATTATTGAAGGAACCCACATTCGATCATTTTTATAAATTTCAAATTGAAAATTAATAAATTTTTTTCTTTCAATTTTACTTTCCACCTCTCTAATTACAATTGCCATAAATAACATCTTTTGTAATGTTTCACAAAATTAATCAAAAACAACATGCATATCAATCTTTATAAAAAATCATTTTAAAGTTTTCAATGAATTCTGAATGAATAAAAAGATTAGATGCTATTATTTCTTTACCAAAAACATAATCAATATCGCCAGAAAAATCAGTAACTTTTCCACCAGCCTTTTCAACGATAAAAGCTCCAGCAGCCACATCCCATGGGCTCAATCCATATTCAAAAAATCCATCCATTCTACCGCAAGCCACATAAGCCAAATCTATAGCGGCAGAGCCTAATCTTCTAACTCCGTGAGTATTAAGCAAGCACCATTCAAAAACTTTCAAATAATTTTGCAGCATACTATAATCACTATAAGGAAATCCTGTTGCTAATAATGAGTTGTCTAACTTGTTCGATTTAGAAACATTTATAACTTTGCCATTTAAAAAAGCACTTCCACCTTCCCAAGCATAGAAAATTTCTTTTAAATTTGGATCATAAATTACACCAAGCACAATCTTGTCATTTTGACGAAGAGCAATACTAATGCAAAAAGGCGAAAGTCCATGAATAAAATTTGTTGTACCATCTAATGGATCAATTATCCAATTAAATTCCTTTCCTATTTTATTAGAAGTTCCTTCCTCAGCGATAAATCCTGATTCAGGTAAAATTAACGAAAGCTCTCCAACAAGCCTTTTCTCAGAGGCTTTATCAACATAGGTAACAAAATTATGAATACCTTTAATTTCAGTATTTTGTAAATTTATTTTACTTTTTTCAGATATAATAAACTCACCAACTTCAAAGCATAAATTCATCACTTTAGAACAAATATCATCTAAATTTATCATGCTAAATATTAATTTAATTTCAAATCTAAATGAGCCAAAATTATAAATAAATTAGTAGTTATTTTTAATAAAACATTAAAAAAAAAGCCCTGAGTTAAAACTCAGGGCTTAAAGTAATTAGGGCAACGACTTACTTTCCCACAACTAAATGCAGTATCATCAGCGCTGGCGGGCTTAACTTCTCTGTTCGGAATGGGAAGAGGTGGACCCCACCGCTATAGTCACCTTAAAATCTTAAGGCTAG
>MNXP01000050.1 GCA_001872625.1 Bacteroidetes bacterium CG2_30_33_31 | reverse complement strand
TCTCAAACTTTTCTTTTTTTTTATGATCAACTTGAAAAAGCAAACCTATTTTTGGAGGGAATAATTGATACAAGAACAAAACCTCTGGAAGATAAAAGAGTAGAATGGCTTTTGAAAAATCCTATAGGCGATGGTGGCCAATGGACTGGTCTGGTCGATTTGGCTACTAAGTATGGTATTGTGCCAGAAGATGTTATGCCTGAAAGCTATAATTCTGAAAATACAAGAATAATTTCAGAATTACTGGCAAATAATCTCAAAGCCGATGCAATGGAAATTAGAACAATGGCTTCTCAGAAAAAATCTGATGCTGCCATTAGCTCAAGAAAAATAGAAATGCTTTCTGATATTTACAAAGTTTTAGCTCTTAGTTTGGGAGAGCCTCCAACAGAGTTTTCATGGCGCTTCACCGATAAGGATAATAAAATCTCTGAGCTAATAAATTATACTCCAATAACATTTTATAAAAAATGGGTAAATATTAATCTTACTGATTATGTGATGTTTATGAATGATCCTTCGAGACCATTTTATAAACTTTATGAAATTGACTACGACCGTCATCTTCTTGAAGGTGGTAATTGGAAATATATAAATTTGCCTATCAATGAAATTAAAGATTATGCAAAAAAATCTATTATTGCCAATGAAGCTATGTATTTTTCATGCGATGTTGGAAAACAGCTGGACATCGACCGAGGATATCTCGACATAAATAATTATAATTATTCTGGGCTGTTTTCTGTGAATTTTGAGATGGATAAAAAGCAAAGAATAGAAACTTTTGCCAGTGGTTCAACGCACGGAATGACTCTGGTTGGTTTAGATGTGGATAAAGAAGATAAATCTACAAAATGGTTGTTAGAAAATTCTTGGGGAATGAAAGGTTACAAAGGATTTCTGATAATGACTGATGACTGGTTTAGCGAATATATGTTTCGCTTAGTCATAAATAAAAAATATATCCCTGAACAAGTGATGAAAATTCTTGAAACTAAGGCTGTTATGTTACCTCCTTGGGATCCTATGTTTGCTGATGAATTATAAACCCTAAATTATATATTATGAAAAAGTTGATGTCGTTTTTTTTAGTAATCTCTATTATTTCTATAACTTATTCTTGTAAAAAAGCTGTAGCTCCTACAGTTTCTACTGGAAGTGCAACAAATGTACAATATCAAACTGCTACCACTGCTGGCAGCGTGGATAATAATGGCGGCGGTACTGTGAGTGAAAGGGGATTTGTTTATTCCAATGTACAAAGTGTTACAATTGGTGGTACCTATGTTAAACAAGCAATTTCTGGCTCAGGCGATGGTGCTTTTACTTCAGATTTAACTGGATTAAGTCCTAGTACAACCTATTATTATAAAGCTTATGCCATCAACGAAGCTGGAACTTCTTATGGCGAGGAAAAGACTTTTACAACACTTTAAAACTATACTTAAATTTGTTTTTGTATTTTAAAAACTTATGTAATGTATTTTTAATTAAATCATTACATAAGTTATTATGTTAAAAATAAAATACTATTTATTTTAATTATAATATAATTTTAGAAAATCTGCACTTTCTTTCTGTAGATTTTCAGTCCATTATCTATATTTATAAAATATAAACCCGCCTTTAAACTTGAAATATCTAATTGAATATCGCTTATATTTGATGACATTTTTTCAAGCAAGATTTTTCCATCAATCGAAATTATTTTCATCGAGATATTTTTATTATCTATATCTTCAAGCTTAATATTTAAAACATTTTTCGCTGGATTTGGGAAAACTCGCAATTTATTGTCAATCAATTCATCTTCCATTCCCACATTGCCAGTATAATAATGAGCATTCCATCCTGCTTCATTCACACTGCCATTGCTTGCAAAAATAACAAGCATCTTTCCATGTGTAGCTGTGATTGATGGTGGAATTTGGTTTCCAGAATATTGAGCCAAAAGCACTGATGGTGTTTGTACAGGGTCGTAGATTTTTATCCAATCTTGATTTTGTTCAGTTTTAAAAGAAGTAAAATAAAGTATAATTGCTTGAGGCCCTTGCGGGTCAATTAGCCACCTACACATCACGGCATCATTATAATTATTTGTGTCGCTTCCATCGGAGAAATTACCGGTTGGGGTGTTCAGATTTAAAGTTCCGTGGCAATATACTGGCATTATTGATTTGAAAGATGCATCAAATCCATCGGCTGATTGAGACATATCTGATTTGAATCTTACGAGCAAATTTTGCCCTGTTGAGCTTACTGATGCGGGTAAATTTTGCCCTGAGAAAGTTCCTAAAACTGAATCTGTATTTGAGTTGCCATCATACACTGTTATAAAGTCTGATGCAGCTAAATCCATTCTGTCAAAATCAAGTTGTATATGGCCAACTGTTTGATTTGGAGTAATTAACCAGTAGCAATCTTCACCATCTTGATAATTTTTTGGACCAGAGCCATCGAAAATCACCCCACTTAAACTTGTGATATTTTTCCATGAAGTACAATAATTTGGATATAAATTGGTATCAGGTTTTATGTCAAAAATTGCTCCCTCACCAGCTGAAAAATCGCTCCCACCTGGATTAAGATTGTTTAAATAAAAATATCCATTATATGCTCCGCTCCATCCCCAATTAAAATGAAAATAATCTGCTCCTTGGTAACCATCTAAGTTAAAAGCATGTCCAGCACCGCTGCCAGTACTTGGGTATCCATGATAATATAAGGGAATTTTATTGTCTAAATTTTGAATCAATTTGGTATTCCATTGAGGATTTGAAAAGCCAGATTTTGAACTTATATAAATCCCATCGCTATATCCAAAATAATTTTTATATGCTGATACACAACTATTTGACCAAGCTCCAGAACCTGAAGCAGAATATCCCATATCCACAGAAACACCACAATGATATAATAATTGAGCTATTTGTTGACTATCATGGCTTCCAATTTTATTTGTCATTTCATTCCATTTATAATTGGTTGTGCCAAAATTTGCTGAAAGTTGACCATAATATGAGCTGTAATAGGAATAAGATCCGGTGCCAAAATCTGGATATTTATAATAATACATTATTTGAGCCATCGCTACCGCCACACAACCAGCATAAGCATGTCCCGAGGGACCAAACTGATCTTCTGGACACAAAGCATTATATCCTCCACCTTGATCCCATTCGCTCGATAATAATGGTAATTGATTTTTGCCATTAAAAACAATTAAATTTGATAAATTACTGTTTTTCAAATGTTTCCACAGCGAATTTATTGTTTCATCGCCTTCCAAATGTAATGTTCTAATTTCTTCAATTTCATCTGCATATCCTTGAATCCATTCTGAAAATGCTGCAGGCGGATTTTCCATTGTAAGATTTTGATCAAAATCGTAAGCTAAAATTGGACTTGCATCATCGTCTGCCGAAACTATGATAAATCCTTGATTGGATATATTAAAAACATAGATAACTGCTTTGGAATTTCTCTCTTCTGAATATTTTAATGAAATTTGTATAGAAGAGTATTCTACAGTTTTTAATTGATTTATTCTCTCGTAATAAAAATTTTTGCCAACAATCGAGGCTGTATTTATATCTACAAAATCAGCCTTAGCATCATAAGCAACTGAAAATAAACACATTATTATTGAAATTAAAAACAATCTTTTCATCTTATTTATTGAATTTGTGCATGGCAAATATATAAAATCATTTATGTAATGTTGAACCTTTTTTAAAAATGGAATATAGCCAAATTGTTATATTTTTGTGTTCGTAAGTTCAAATGGAAATATGGATATTTTAATAAAAAATATTAAGGGATTAGTTGGTATCAGATCAAAATCAACGTGTTTTGTAGCTGGTAAAGAAATGATGCATTTAGAGACTTTGAATGATGCATATCTTATTGTAGATAAAGGTCTTATCTACGATTTTGGAGTTATGAGTAATTTAAAATATTCTGATAATTCTTTTGATGAAATTATAAATGCTAAGGGCAGTTTGTTATTTCCTTCTTTCGTTGATTCTCATACTCATCTTGTTTATGCTGGAAGTAGAGAAATTGAATATGGCGATAAAATTCGAGGTTTATCTTATGAAGAAATTGCAAAGCGTGGTGGTGGAATTTTGAATTCTGCCAAACTTCTACATGAAACTTCTGAACGGGTACTTTTTGATCTGGCTATGGTCAGGATCAAAGATATCATTTCAATGGGAACAGGCGCTGTTGAGATTAAAAGCGGTTATGGTTTAACTTTAGAGGATGAACTTAAAATGCTAAGAGTTATTCGTAGATTAAGAAATGAATCCCCATTAATTATTAAATCCACTTTTCTTGGAGCTCATGCTGTGCCTAATGATTTTAAAGGGAAACAAAATAAATATGTAGATTTGGTCGTGAATGAAATGTTGCCAAAAGTTGCTGAGGAGAATCTTGCTGATTTTGTTGATGTTTTCTGTGACAAAGGTTTTTTTACAATAGAGCAAACTGACAGAATTTTGGATGCGGCAGCAAAATTTGGCCTACGGTCAAAGATACATGCAAACGAATTAGATTTTAGCGGTGGAATTCAAGTAGGAGTGAAGCATAATGCCCTTTCTGTCGATCATTTGGAATATACTGGAGATGCTGAGATTATGTCGTTATTAAAATCTAAGACAATGCCAACTATTCTGCCTGGAGCTGCATTTTTTCTTGGATTGAAGAATGCTCCAGCTCGAAAAATGATAGATGCTGGTTTGCCTTTGGCGTTAGCCTCCGATTTTAATCCCGGGTCTTCACCTTCTGGAAATATGCAGCTCATAGCTTCAATGGGCTGTATAATTTATAAAATGCTGCCTGAAGAAGTAATCAATGCCACAACAATTAATTCCGCTTATGCCATGGGAATAGAGGCAGAAGTTGGCACAATTACTTGTGGTAAACGTGCTAACTTGTTCGTTAGCCGTCCAATGCCATCATATAATTATTTACCATATTCTTATGGAGACAATAAAGTTGATAAGGTAATTTTAAATGGTGAAATAATTAAATATTAAGAATTTATATATTATTTTAAATATGAAAAAACTAATAGAATGCGTCCCAAATTTTAGTGAAGGACGTGATATGTCTATCATAAATCAAATTACTTCAGAGATAGAAAAAATTGAAGGAGTAAAGTTAATTGATGTTGATGCAGGAAAAGCAACAAATAGGACAGTAGTAACTATGGTTGGCACGCCAGATGAAGTCTTAGAAGCTGCTTTTCAGTCAGTTAAAAAAGCTCAAGAGCTTATCGATATGCGCAAACATCATGGTGCTCATCCTCGTTTTGGAGCTACAGATGTCTGTCCACTGGTTCCAGTATCAAATATTAGCATGGAAGAAGTGGTGGTTTTAGCTCATAAACTTGCCAAACGAATAGGCGAGGAGCTCGAAATTCCAATATATTGTTATGAAAATGCAGCCTCAAATGAACTGAGAAAAAATCTTGCAAATTGTAGATCTGGTGAGTATGAAGGTCTGCCAGAGAAAATAATTTCTGATGATTGGAGCCCTGATTTTGGTCCAAATTCATGGAGTGGGAAAATTTCTAAAAGTGGTGCCACTGCTGTTGGCGCACGAAATTTTCTTGTAGCAATTAATTTTAATTTGAATTCTACATCAACTCGCCGTGCCAACGCAATAGCGTTTGACGTAAGAGAACGAGGTAGGGCAAAACTTGAAGGCAATAAAATAAATGGAAAGCCCATTTTAGATA
Organism: Bacteroidetes bacterium CG2_30_33_31; assembly: GCA_001872625.1. GTDB lineage: Bacteria > Bacteroidota > Bacteroidia > Bacteroidales > UBA1556 > UBA6267. The sequence goes on along the minus strand of MNXP01000050.1, from coordinate 164,675 downwards.
AGAATGGAAATCCTGTAATGATTCCTGGAAGTTTAAAGCATACTAAGGCAATTGGCTGGTTTATAGATGAATATGGTATTGCTCAAATATCTATGAACATGACAAATATTGATGCCACGCCAATTCATATTGCATTTGACGAAGTAAGCGAGAAAGCAAGAATCCGAGGTTTGAGAATTACTGGTTCTGAATTGGTAGGTGTTGTTCCTCTTAAAGCTATGCTCGATGCTGGAAGATTTTTCTTGAAAAAACAGCAGCGTTCAACTGGAATTTCTGATAAAGAATTATTAAAAATAGCTATCAAATCTTTGGGCCTTGACGACCTTTATCCTTTTGAACCAAAGAAGAAAATAATTGAATATATTCTTGAAGACGATTCCTCTATTAAGCTGATTAATATGAGCTTAACAGACTTTATTAATGAAACTGCTTCTGAATCTCCCGCTCCTGGCGGAGGCTCAATAAGTGCATATATGGGCTCTATGGGAGCTGCTCTTGGAAGTATGGTGGCAAATCTTTCTTCACATAAAAGAGGATGGGACGAACGCTGGGAAGAATTTAGCGAGTGGGCAGAAAAAGGCAAATATTTTCATGATGAATTATTGAAAATGGTAGATGAAGATACTAATGCTTTCAACAAAATTATGGACGCATTTTCTTTGCCAAAAAAGACAGCTCATGATATAGAATTTAGGAAATCTGCTGTTCAAAAAGCAACAAAATATGCCACAGAAGTGCCCTTCAAAGTTATGAATCTTTGTTATGAATCTATGAAAATTGCTAAAGCTATGGCTGATATTGGAAATCCAAATTCTGTAACTGATGCTGGTGTTGCTGCAATTTCTGCTTGCGCTGGTGTTCGCGGTGCTTTCTTAAATGTAAAAATTAATGCAAAGGGTTTAGTTGATAAAGATTTTGCCCAGAAAATTATTTCAGAAAGCACTGAAATACAAGCAAAAGCTATTTTATTGGAAAAAGAAATTCTAAAAATTGTTGACTCAAAATTGTAATTTTCAACTCAATAAATTTCACCAAGCAAATAGAAATTTGAATTTGTAAATTTCATATCACAAATAATGGATAATAATGATTTAAGTAATAGTTTGAAATTATCGAGATTCGTTCATGGTTTTTGGCGTCTGCTTGAATGGAAACTTTCTAATTTACAATTACTTAAATTAATTGAGCAAGATATTGAATTGGGTATTTATAGTTTTGACCATGCTGATATTTATGGAAATTATGAATGTGAAAAGCAATTTGGAGCTGCAATAAGAACAAAACCTTCCCTCCGTAGTCAAATTCAAATTATTACCAAGTGTGGAATTAAACTGAAGTCGGACAAGATTGATAGCAGGAAAATTAAATTTTATGATTATAGCTATGAACATATTGTAGCTTCTGCCGAGCAATCCTTAATTAATTTAAAAACTGATTATATCGATTTGCTTTTGCTTCACCGCCCTTCACCTTTTTTCGACCCAGAAGAGGTTGCTAATGCCTTTTCATATTTAAATAAAAGCGGTAAGGTATTGAATTTCGGTGTTTCTAATTTTTTGCCTTCTCAATGTGATATGCTAAATTCTTTTGTAGGTAATTCTCTGTTTACCAACCAAGTGGAAATATCTCCTTATAATCTCGAGCATTTCGACAATGGTAATATGGATTACTTTATTAAAAATAAGATCCGTCCCATGGCGTGGTCTCCTTTGGCAGGAGGTGAAATTATTAATCCAACAACTGAAAAAGGTTTTAGAATTTATAATATTTTGAAAGACATTGCTAAGGAGCTCGATATTGAAGATCTAGAACAAATTGCTTACAGTTGGTTGCTAAAACATCCAGCGAATATAGTTCCAATTCTCGGTAGTGGAAATATTGAGCATATTAAAATTGCGGTTAAATCATTGAAAATCAATATGTCGATTGAAGATTGGTTTAGAATTTATGTAGCCTCTAAAGGAGAATCTCTGCCTTAAACACTTGGAAATTCATGCTTTTAGTGAGTTTAAAATATTTAAATGATGGTTACAATTTCAAATAATCCTCTAAAGCCTTGAGTGCAATTTTATAACTATCCAAGCCAAACCCACTAATACTTCCTATACAGTTGGCTCCTAAATATGACACATGTCGATAATTTTCGCGAGCAAAAATATTTGAGATATGTACTTCAATTACAGGAGTTTTTATAGCTTTTACAGCATCAGAAATTGCTATTGAAGTATGAGTATAGGCGGCAGCATTTAATATAATTCCATCGAATGTGAAGCCCGATTCATGAAGTTTATTAATGATTTCACCTTCGATATTCGACTGGAAATATTCAATATTAATTTTAGGATTAGATGAAATTAATGATTTCAAATAATTTTCAAAAGAAATTGAACCATAAATATTTTTTTCCCTAACTCCTAAAAGATTTAGGTTTGGGCCGTTAATTATCAGTATATTTTTCATCTTTTCAAATTCGTTTACACGATTCTCGCTCATGCATAAGAGTATCAATAATTACATTTTTAATTTTTATTTTATTATTCGATAATTTACTTAGCAACATTTCCGCAGCTTTATCACCAATTTTTTCTGCAAATAGTTGAACCGCAGTTATTGGTGGCCGAATAATTTTGTAAACATCTAAAAACCCAAAAGTTATAAGAGATAAATCTTCAGGAATTTTTTTTCCATTGCGGTTAATATAATCTATTGCAGCAACTGTGACTCTATTATTAGTGGAAATGATTGCCGTAATATTATTTTCTGGGTCTAAAAACCCACTCATCTTATCATAAATTTCACCATCTAATTCTTTAATATTCAATGTTATAAGCCAAGAATTATTAAACTTAATTCCATTTTTTTTCAAGCAGTCTTTGTAGCCTTTTATTCTATCTGTCATTAATGAGGTATGAGTTGGTGACATCGCTAAAAAACCAATGTTTCTGTGCCCAAGGCCGACAAGATATTGTGTAATTTTTTGAGCCGCAATATAATTATCGGAAATAACATAATTGAAATTTGAATTGGGATAATATCTGTCTATTAATATTATAGGAATTTCTAATTTATTTATTTCATCAATTGCATCTGAAGTTTTATTGGTGGGAGCTAAAATAATACCATCAATTCCTTTCTCAATTAGCATCTTGATTTGGGCATTTTCCTTGTTGCAATTTTCATCGGAACTGCAAAAAATTACATTATAACCTTCTTTAGAAGCATAGTCTTCTATATTTCTACAAATTCTTGCAAAGTAAGCATTTGAAATATCAGAAACCACAACACCAATTGTATTGGATTTGCCAGTTCTTAAAATTCTTGCAAAATTATTCGCATGATATCCCAGTTCTAAAACCTTTTGCCTCACACGATTTTCAGTCGCTTTGCTTATTCCATTTTGCTTAGCTTTACCATTTACAACAAAAGAAACAAGCGTTGTAGAAACTCCAAGACTTTCTGCAACATCTTTAAGTGAAATGTTTTTCATTAAAAAATAAAATATATTTAATGCTTATATGTGCGTGCTAAAATAGAAAAAAATAACTTGAATATGACTACAAAAATATTTATAAATTAATTCGTGAAAATTTTAATTTATTAGTTCTTTTTTTTCCGTCTATATTTTTCTCTATTTTGAAGAAATGTTGGACAGATTTCCTTGTAAATAAAGTAGTTAATATCTTCGTGGCAAACAAAAATAATATCAAGTTCTTTACCAATTTCTTCCAGATAATCTTGGCAAGTAGATATAGCAATTTCGGCTGCATCCCTTTTAGGAAAATTATAAGCTCCAGTAGATATATTAGGAAAAGCTATTGATTTACAATTATTTGCAGTTGCAAGCTCCAATGATTTTCTATAAGCAGATTCAAGCAAATCTTCTTCAGCTTCGTCCAAACCAGTCCAAATGGGTCCAACAGCATGAATTACAAATTTGGCAGGAAGATTATATGCTTTGGTTATTTTGGCTTCTCCAGTTTTACAACCTCCTAAGGACTTACATTCCTCTAAAAGTTCTGGTCCAGCAGCCTTATGTATTGCGCCATCAACACCTCCACCACCTAAAAGAGTAGTATTTGCTGCATTTACTATTGCATCAACCTTCATTTTAGTTATATCGCCCTTAATTGTTTTTCTCATAATTTATTTACTATTTTAATTAAAATAATATATGCTACCATAGGAAATCATTATTGTCATAAAATCATTTTCAATATAAACACTTAAATAATCTTTAGATTTTCAAATTAAAAAATATTTTTGTGCTTCGAGCAAATTTAGATTGCAAATGTAATTTAATATTTTATTACCAAATAGATAAAAAAAATAATCTATAAATTTGATTGTTGAGTCATCATATTAACATTAATAGTACATTAGCAACCGAAATATTTATTTCTTAGTAACTCAAAATCAATATATATATGGCTAATATAGACTGGAAAAAATTAACTTTTGGTTACACAAAAACCAATTATAATGTAAGAACATATTTTCGAAATGGATCTTGGGGTTCATTGGAATTAAGTTCTGAGGAAACAATTAATATACACATGGCTGCAACAGCACTGCATTATGGACAAGAAGCATTTGAGGGTTTAAAAGCATTTATGGGTAAAGATGGCAAAGTCAGAATTTTTAGATGGGAAGAGAATGCTAAAAGACTTATTAGGTCGGCTGAGGGAATACTAATGGAAGCAGTTCCTGAAGAACTTTTTAAGAAAGCAATGATAAAAGTTGTGAAGCACAATTTAGATTTTATTCCTCCTTATGGCACAGGTAGTTCTCTGTATATAAGACCTTTACTTATTGGCTCAGGTCCACAAGTAGGAGTGAAGCCAGCCTCGGAATTTTTATTTATAATTTTTGTAACTCCTGTGGGCCCATACTTTAAAGAGGGATTTAATCCTGTTGATGTTCAAATTGTAAGAGATTACGATAGAGCTGCACCTAAGGGTACCGGACATTTAAAAGTTGGTGGAAACTATGCAGCAAGTATGCGAGCAGGCGTAAGAGCTCACGATGAGGGTTTCGCATCATCACTTTTTTTAGATGCAAAAACTAAAACTTTTATTGATGAAGCGGGTCCTGCAAATTTCTTTGGAATAAAGGATGGCAAATATATTACTCCAGAATCTCATACTATTCTTCCTTCAATTACAAATATGAGCCTACAATCTCTTGCAATGGATATGGGGCTTAAAGTGGAAAAAAGGCCTATTGCTGTAGATGAACTTGAGTCATTTACCGAAACTGGCGCATGTGGCACTGCTGCTGTAATCTCTCCTATTAAGAAAATCTATGACAGAGAAAATGGTAAAACTTACGAATATTGCAAAGACGGAAAGGCTGGACCTATTTGTACAAAATTATATAAAACTCTTCAGGATATTCAATATGGTGATGCCGAAGATAAATATGGTTGGATTACATTTATTGAATAAATATTTGAATAATATAATCTTATAAAAAACAAAAAAAGCCTATCATTTGATAGGCTTTTGTTTTCTTATTAGTTGACAAACTAATAATTAATCTTGACGCACGTTAATTGCGTTCAATCCTTTTTGTCCTTCTTCTACTTCGTAGCTAACTTTATCACCTTCCGCTATTCTGGCACCTGATAATGCTTTTACATGTACAAATACATCTTTACCACCTTTGTCAGGTGTGATGAAACCAAAACCTTTAGACTCATTGAAGAATTTTACTGTCCCTTTTTCCATTACTTTAAATTTAAAATTAAAGTGCAAATATAGTGTTAAATCATTCTATATTAATGCTTTTTAAAAAAATTGATATTTTTTTGATTTTGATAGCGAAATATTTAGTTGTTTTTTGTTGAATAAGTTAATAATGGACTGATAAAATATTTTAAATAAATATGGTAATTCACATTAAATCAATTATATATACTAATAATTTCATGATAATATTATTTTTTTTATTACTAATTTATTTTGAAATTATTTTTAATAAACGGAATAAAATTATTGAGTTAGGCAGTTAATATTATATTAAAGTAGTAAAATTTTGGAAAAGAAATTAAATTTTAAGGCAAATATGTGTTGAATTTCATCAGATTTTAAAAAAAACATTACTGTAATGATAAAATTACTTTTTACCGTCAACCATTTTTTGATAATCAGATGAATGTGCTGGATCAATTTCTATGAGATAGTTTTTTGCAGTTGTTTTCTCGTTTGCAGGTGCATCACTAAATACCCCAATAATTTCATCTTTTTTTGCTTCCAAAAGTAAATTTAAGATATATAAACCTGGACGCGCACGGTAAACTTTTGTTAGCATTTGAAGAGATTTTAATGTTTCTGTTCTTCCTTTACTTACATTCTCATACATTTGATCAAGTGCAAGTCTATGGTATGAATACATGAAATTTCGATATTCATCGTATGAGCCGTTTAAAATATTTTCAATTAACCAATATCTATTTTTTTGACTTTCAAATGATTTCCAACCAAGCTCTTTAGCATTTTGTGCATTATTTACTACTTGCTGAGCGAGATTGAAATATGGTGTCCCTCCATGATTCTCATAACTATCGAAATCTAAACCTAAAATAATGTAGGCATAATATCCTAAAACTGAGGTTAAATTAGACTGAAAGCTTGTGGTTTGGAAGTCTAATGCGCTATATTCAAGGTATTCAAAATCAAGATCATTGTCAATGTGATTAATCATCACTGAATTATATGACGTATTGAATATTGGTCTTCGCGATTGAACTTGAATGCTTGCAGAATACATATCACCAGTTCCACTTTTAATATTTATAAAAATGCTACATTCTATTTTCTCTTCTGGTTTAAAAATTTTATCTGTCCAACGCCGATTGTTCATTAATTCATAAATGGACTTCTGAAGTGTTTGAAAAACTCTTACATCCTGTGAGCTGATTTGCGAATGATTTATCGAAACTTGGCAATTTAATTCTTGTGAATATGCTTTTCCCAAAAGAGTGCTGAGAAAAATTATAAACAAAAGTTCTAAATATCTCATTTTTAAATTATTTAATTTTAAGCTTTTGAATTTCAATTATATGCTCTATTATATCATCTGCAACTTCTGTTTTTGGTTTCAATTTATACTCTTTTAATGTATCGTCTCTATCAATAAAAGTAACTTTATTTGTTGAACCCCCAAAGCCAGCACCTTTATCATTTAAAGAATTCAAGACTATAAAATCAAGATTTTTTTTCTTTAATTTAGATTTTGCATTTTCAATTTCATCATTGGTTTCAAGAGCAAAACCGACTAAAATTTGATTTTGTGTTTTGATTTTCCCCAAATTATAAAGAACATCTTTAGTTGGAATTAACTCAATTATTGGTGAATTATTGTTTTTCTTTATCTTTATCAAGGATTTATGTTTTGGAGTGAAATCAGCTATTGCTGCTGCCATTATTGTAATATCCATTTCATGGAAATATTTCATGCACTCATTATACATTTCATCGGCAGATAAAATATTAATTTGCTTAATATTTTGATGATCAGTATTATAAACAGTAGGTCCAGAAATTAAGATTACCGATGCACCAGATTCAGCACATTTTTTGGCGAGTTCAAAACCCATAAGCCCAGATGCAAAATTTCCAAGAAACCTTACAGGGTCGATATATTCATAGGTTGGCCCTGCACTTATAAGAATCTTTTTATTATTTAATGGGCTTTTTTTTTTAAAAAATTTTCTATGACAGCAAAAATTTCCTCTGGCTCTCTCATTCTTCCTTCGCCTTGCAGACCGCTTGCTAATTCTCCAACGTTTGGCTCTATAATTTCATGACCATAGCTTTTAAGCTTGGCAATATTAGCGATAGTAGAAGGATGATGATACATATCAAGATCCATTGTGGGAGCAATAAAAACTTTTGTTCTTGCAGATAAATAGGTGGCAATAAGCAAGTTGTCTGCAATTCCATTTGCCATTTTTGCTAAAGTATTTGCCGTGGCTGGAGCAATAAGTATTAAATCAGCCCAATTAGCCAATTCAATATGGCTATTCCATTTTCCAGTTTCTTTGTTGAAAGGCTCTACAATTACTGGATTTTCGGATAATACACTTAGGGTTAAAGGAGTTACAAAGTTAAGGGAGTTTGGAGATGCAATTATTTGAACCTCTGCATTCGATTTTTTAAGCAACCTTATCAGATATGGTATTTTGTAGGCTGCGATGCCTGCTGAAATACCAATCAATATTTTTTTTCCATTTAACATTTCTAAAAGTTATCAGAACTCTCTTCTTTAATTGGATTTCTATGATAAATCTTGTTGTTAAGAAATTCCCAAGTTGCCAGTAAAGTTGGTTTAGGAAGACGTTCGTAATATCTTGCAACTTCAATCTGTTCGCGGTTTTCATAAACCTCTTCTAAAGAGTCGTTAACACTCTGAAATTCACTGATTTTATCTTCAAATTCAGCTTTTAGATCTTCTGCTATTTGTTCCGACCTTTTTGAAATTATTGCTGCTGATTCGTAGATATTCTCTGTCTCAGTTTCGAGTAACCTTGTATTTCTGGTTATCGCATTGGTATCGGTAACGATTTTTTTGTAGTCCATATTTTTGCCTTAAATTAATTTATTGTCAATTCTTTTTACTTGTATTTGTGCCGACCTAAAAATTTTCATAGCTTCTTTTGAATGTTGCGCTGTTGAATATTTTGCTGCATAATCGTTGTATGCACTTATGGCATTTGTAAATCTTTCTTTTTGCTTTGTAATTACACTTTTTGTGGCGTAATCATAATTAACTTTGATAATAAGATACATGCATTCTTCTTTGTAAGGTGAAGATGGATAATCTTTTATATGCTGATTAAGTGCAGAAATAGCAGCCAAATAGTAATCTGTTTGGTAATAAAGCTTTGCAATTTCAAAATCTTTTTTCAAGATCTTAGACCTTAATTCGTCAATTATTAAATTGGCTTTTTCAATTTTTTTGCTTTCAGGATATTGATTTATAAATATCTGCATTTCTTCAATTGCTGCAATGGTAGATTCTTGATCCAAATTGTATGATGCGGAAAGTAAATATTTACAAAAGGCACTCATATATAATGCATCTTCTGCTTTTTCATCTCTACTAAAAGTTTTTGCAAAATATTTAAAATGGTAACTTGCTAATATATAGTCTTTTTCGTAGTAATGGGAATATGCATAATTATAATAAATATCTTTTATTTTGTCGTTGCCTCTATATAAAACTATCAATTCTTCATAAAGTTGTAGCGCATGGTAATAATCTGCTTTGGTATAATATTTTTGCGCAGCCTCATATTTTTCCTCAGGTGTGCCACTTTTAACAAGTTTATTAAAATGACTACAGCTTGTAACTGAAAGAATTAGAGCTAAAACCAATATGTATGCAGACTTTTTAAACATGGCTGCAAAAGTAATTAATTGTTTAATATCCATGATGTTTTTATTTGCCATAAAATTATTTACCATTGTAGTTTAAAACTAAAATTAATATTATTTATTTCGTGTAAATATTTTTAATTTTAACTTGTTTAAATTCAGCAAATTGCTTAGTATTTTTCATATCAATTTTTCTTGAATCACCAATAACTGAAAATATTTTTGACTTTCCTTCGATATTGGAAATATAAAACTCATTGATATTTTTTAAATCTAAATCTTTATAAAATTTATAAGATTTCTCTCTCGGGTCATCCATAATGCCTTGCAATCTCCAATATGATACACTGTTATATAAATTTCGAAAATCTGGCAAATTGGAGTTTATAGAATTAATTAACGACTTTCTTACAATATCAGCTCTTTCAATATCTTGGGGCATAGTGTCTATTAATTTATTAAAAAGTTTTAAAACCTGAAAAGCTTTGTCATTTTGAGTAGATGTTGAGCAGTATAAATAGCCCGGCTCGGTAAATTTATATGGAACTTGAAAAGAAGCCCAAGCAGAATATGCCATTGCACGGTATTCCCTTATCTCTTTAAATACTATTGAGTTAAGACCATTGCCAAAATATTCATTGAAAGTATTTATGCCTTCTCTTTCATTTTCTTGTAATGCTTTCGAAGGAATAATTATACGCAAATGACTTTGTACTGCTTTTTTATCATCAGCAAAAAACATTTGATTTCCACTCAATGTTCTCATCGCTTTAATTACTGGTGAATTTCCAACTAAAAGATTTTTTGGCATATACTGATTTTTGAGTATAATACCCTCGACTTTTTCAAAAGTAATTGTGCCAACATAACTATAATCAACCTTGTACAATAATGCATTTTGAATTTTAGCAATTAACTCAGCACCAGTAGATTTTTTTATTTCATCAAGGCTTAAGCGATTGATATATCGAGATTTGTTATCATATAAAGCATAGTTGGTTAGCACCGACGATTTAGTTGATATATCTCTAATCAGGAGCTTATTTTCAAGTTTTCTATTTTTTACAATTTGCGCTATTGCTTTATTATCTACTTCTGTGTTGGTAAGAAGTTGATTTAAAAGTAACAAACTTTGCTCAAAATGTTCGTCCAAACCTGTCATCTCAATTGTTAGATAATCTTCATTGGCTTGCGCAAAAATTGTGCTTCCAATGGATTGAAGTTTTTTATTAAATTCTGTAAAAACTTCATCAACTGTTCCTACAAAATTTAGATAGCTTGCTGCCTGAGTCAATCCTTTTATTTGATAATCGCCTACATAATATTTAATGTTATACGTAAATATTTGATTATAAGGATTTTTAGTATAATAAAAGGTGGCATTATTTTTCAATTCAGCTATTTTAATATCTTTATTAAAATCAATAAATTTAGGTTCTACTTTCCAATGAAAGTTTTCTTCAAACTTTCTTTCATAAGTAGATTTTACGTCTTTATCAGTATTTATTTTAGTAAAATCTAATTTTTTAAGTTTGGTTTTTTTGGGAAAACCGATTTTGGAATAAAGTGCTAAATAGTTGTTTGTAAAATACTTATTTGCAATTCTCATTAATTCTTCCTTAGTTAATTTTCTAAGTTGATCGGAATAATATGAGACTTCTCGCCAAGATTTTTCAGACACAAAACTATTGGCAATCAATTCAAGTCTTGATGCAGATGATTCATAATCAAGTTCATAATTCTTTAGCAAAGCATTTTTTTGTGCTTCAAAAAAATCATTATTATAATTTCCTGTTTTCAAACGATTTATCTGCTTAAGAATAAGATTTTCACCACTTTTGAGACCTTTCAATGGAATTTTGGGAATATAGGCTATAAAAACTCCACCTAAATCGCTGTGGTAATCGGAGAAAACAGTAGAATACATCAGTTTATTTGAAAGGTTAAGGCTATCCAAAAAACCAGTATTATTTTCGTTAGATAACATCGAAATCAGCACATCAGTAGCCGCTTTATCCTTATCAAATTTTTTACAAGCTCGGAAGCCAATAATTCCTACTGGCATTGGAGTTATTCTAACATTTACTTGTGTTCTGCCGTCAATTGGATTTTCATTTTCTATTTTAAAATTTTGCTTTTCACCTTCTCGGAAGTCTCCAAAGGTTTGTTTAATTTCATTTATCACTTCATCGGAATTAAAGTCTCCAATAAGGATAAGTGCCATGTTATTAGCTACATAAAAACGTTTGGAATATGACTTCATTTCAGACAAAGATGGAGTTTTCAAATGTTCGATTGAACCCAACACAGTTTGATTACCATAAATGCTACTCGGATAAAAATTTTTGTAAACCGCTTCGTAAATACCATTAAAAAAATTGTCTTGTGACATATTTTTTTCTTCATAAACTGTTTCCAATTCACTTTGAAATAATCTAAAAACTGGCGAATCGAATCTCTCGTAATATAAATTCAACCAGTAATTTATGTTTTCTTTTGGAAACGAATTATGATAAACAATTTTTTCGTAATCGGTATAAGCATTTAGCTCTGTGCCTCCAATCTGACTAATTAAATTGTCGAATTCTCCCGGTATAGCATATTTTGAAGCTCTTTGCGAGAAGTAGTCGATTTTGTCTAAAATTCTTTGTCGATATGCATCGTCATTTTTAGCATAAGGCAACATATTGTACATAAATTCTATTGAATCTAACCATATTTTTTCTTGTTTAAAATCAGTAGTTCCAATATGTTGGCTGCCTTTAAAATACATGTGTTCAAGGTAATGAGCAATTCCAGTGGCATTTTTTGGATCGTACTTGGATCCGCCTTTTACAACCACTGCGCCTAAAACATCATTCTTACTATGATCCTCGTTTAGATAAATTGTAAAGCCATTCTTTAACACAATTGTTTTTACTTCCTTCGGGCTATTTAAAGCCGACTCCTCAACTATGGGGATATTAGAGCTTATTGTAATGCTCTGAGAATTTGCTACTACCGAATAAAATATTAATAAGATATTGATTAATTGTATTTTATGCATGTTTTTCTATGGTTTAATGCTTGATAAATTTATGTATAATTTGCTGAAATGATTTACCCATTCCTTAAGATAATTGTTAATTTGATTTAATTCTTCTTCATTTTCAAAATTATTTCTCAACGATTTTTCATAAATAATTGCTGCTTGTTCATCTATAGTTATTTTAGAAAACCATGCAGACTTTCCAAATGTGGATTTATAAATTGTTGAAAAATTGTAATTATTATTTCCGGCTATTACTATATCTCCATTTTTGAAAATGTCGATTAAATTATATACTGGATTATTAAAATTAGTTTCATCTTTTCCGGAATAGTCTTTATAAGTATATATTCTCAAAGATGGCTTAATAATCGAGTTTAACTTGTTGATTATAATTTCATTAGGATTTACATTTTCCTTATTTACATAGATTTCAGTTTCTATAAGTTCGTTTTGTTCTGACATTTTCATTAAATAAAATCCGTAAATTATTTTTTGATATGGCTGAGTATCGTGGTAAATAGGAATGGCAGGGCGAAATGAAAGTAATTTCAATAGGTAGTAGCCAGAATTTGGAATAAAAATTTCGGTAAATTTCTCATGATTATAAAATGTCAGATTATTGATATGAGATTGAAATTGTCTTTTTGCAATTAAATTTTCCGACAAAATAGATTCAATTATATCTTTTTGATTATTAGAGTCAATAAAAATTTTGTATTTATTTTCAAATGATAAATCGGGAATATTGAATATAGATTCTTTGGAAATATGCTTCCAGCAATGTCCAATAAAGTCGCAATCGTATGGATTTCTGCAATGAAGACCAATATCAATTTTAGGAGATTCAGTTCCTTGAATCGCAGTAATTTGATTATCTATTTTTTCTTTAATAGATGAATATAATTCTATTGAATTTTGCGTTACATCTTCAATTTTAAATGCTGAATTTAAATTCAACTCTTTGTTAAGTGTATAATTTTCATTTATATACACCAAATTTATTGACTTTAAATCTAATCCCGATTCTTTCATGATAAAGTATTGAAGAGCTGCATCTTTATAATATGTTGGGCTAAGTTTTAAAGAACTTTTGACCTCGTATGCGTGCCAACTATCATCCTCATTTACTAAAATATCCAAAAAAATAAGAGTTCTATGTGCTTGAAATGCTGCTTCATAAATTATTTTTTGCCCTGAATCTATTAGATTTCGAGTTTTTTCGATGGCTTTCGAATATTGGCTTGGCGAATTAACTCCACAATCAACGCCATAAGGGAAAAGTTGTTGAGCCATCTTCCCGACTTTAGTGCCACGCATGAAAACTGCTACTCTTTCTGGAGGCATTTTATCTCTTAAAAAATATCTATTTTTATATAAATATAAGGCTTTTATACATTGCTCGCCTTTAATAAAAGTTGACTTCGAGAGGATATTTTTTCCCATTATAATTTTTAATAAAAGAAAAACCCTTGCGCACTTACGCAAGGGTTTCTATGTAGAAATGTTGTTTAACTACCTGATAATAAACTTACTAATTTTATAATCTTTGCCAGAAATTAGTTGCAAAATATATATTCCAGGTTGTAAACCATTTACATTAATAGTCTCATTTCTTATTCCTGCACTTAATTCTCCAAAATTAATTGTTTTGATTAATCTGCCATTCATGTCAAATATTTTAGCTGCAACATTATGAACATTTTTTAATTCAAACTCAATATTTGCAATACTACTTACAGGATTTGGATATATTTTAATATTTGAATTAAAGCTGTTTGTATTACCTTCAATTTCTTTAAACCCTACAAAACTTAAGCTTTTGAAAAGTCCTCTACCATGTGTGGCTGTGTAAATTTCGCCATAATTATATATTCCAGGATATACTTGGCTAACTAAAACACCACCATCCCAACGACCAACTTTCATCCATGGCTGTTCATAAATTTGCTGACGTATCATAAATACTGGCACTGGATTATCAATTCCAGTGTTTTGGTTTGACCAAATTGGTGATGAAGTATTGAGATTGTCTGTTGCCATCACACCATATTCAGTACCTACGATAATTGTATTGGGATTATTTATTGGAATAATGCAAGAGTAAATTGGAAGAGTTGCAGGCAAATTTCCACTTTTATCAACAAAAACTGGTGCTGCAGTGGTAGCATTTTGTGAATACCATAAATGTTTGTATGATGAAGAGAATCCTCCTAAAGTTACGGCTACCTTGCTTGAACTGCTTGGGTCAATTCCTATGGAAGTTATAACTCCGCTAAAATTTTTAATTAAATCTACACTTAGAGCGTAATTTGCTTGACCAACTTCTGCTGTAGATAAGTCTTGCGCTTGCAAGAGGTTAGAAATTCTATAAAGTTTCGTGTCAATAGCAAAATATAAAACATCGCCATCTTTTGAAATTGACATTGTCCAAACAGTACCAGTAAAACCAGCGATTTTATACCAAGTTGGCGAATTTTTACCATAATATATTGCCTCTTTTGTCATGTAAATTGCATTTTTTGCTCCAAAATAAAAGCGTGATTGAATAGGATCTTGCACTTTAACAGTATCACCTGTTTTTAAATTTACATTAGTTATATTTGTAAATGGATAAGCATTGTTTATTTTGCTTCTACCATAGAAAGTAGAACCAATTGGATAAGTTGTGTCAGCAATAAATAAAACACTATCGATAGAATTAGGGAAGTGTGTTGTTTCCCAGAGTAAAAATGGAGTTACAAAGGCAGAATTGCTATTTGCACCAGCTGTAACCATAGCTTGACTAAAGAATTCTGGAGTTGTTCCATCAACGCCAACAGCTCTTTGCCATGAATCGCCATTGTCATTTGAGCGTCCTGTATATCCATATTGAGAGGTGGCAAAAAGAACCTTTTGATTTAGTGATGAAAATGCTGCCCATCCTCCATCACCACCATAAAGAACATGTGCTTCTTTTGGATTATTTCCTTTTCCATCAACGTAAGGTGTGCTATTATCTTGAGTCCCACCCATTGCCCAACCGTTTGGTGAACAAGCTATTGCATAAAATTGAGTTACAGAATAATTAATATTTTTTGAAACAAATGAGTTGCCGTTGTCGGAGGTTTGAAAAAGTCCACCGTCGCATCCTACAAAGAAAGATTCTGGGTTTGATGGATTTTGTACTAATGCATGAACATCAGAATGTACATAATGTGGATTTGGTTGTCCATTGCCATATAATTTTCCTTGGGAAGAAATTTGTGTCCAAGAAAAAGGTGCGTCGCTTGTAATCATTGCACCTCTCCAAATGCTAATACCACCAACATATACTACGTTTTTATTGGAGGCACTCACTAAAATTGCAGCATCATACCAACCTTGATTATTGCTACCAAAAAGGTCAAAAGATGGACTCCCACCAACGGCAATTTGAGACCAATTTAAACCTTTATCAGTAGTTCTATAAATGCTATGCAAGCTACCAGTATTGGAAACTAAAACAGCATACATATAATTTTCATCTGTTGGAGAAATTGCAAGTTCAACACGGCTCACACCAGCAGAAGGTAATCCTGTTTGTTGTGTCCAGATTTCTGCTGTATCGCTTTTAATATAAACTGTACCATTTATTGAAGCAATTGCTACATAGCTATTGGGGGCAATCTTAACATCTTTACAAAATCCATTTTTTGAGTTTTTCCATGTTGCTCCTCCATCTTTGCTTGATTTTAAGCCTTCACTAGTAGCTATATAAACTTTATTGAATTTATCTACAGCTACTCTATTGATTAAATTGTAGTTAGCTGTGCTTTGGAGCAATGAAAAATTTATTCCATTTGTTGATTTAAAAAGACCAGCTCCGTATTGTCCACTGTTAAAATTTGTGCCTGAGGGGTTTGCAAGTCCTTCACCAGTTCCAACATAAATGGTACCATCTGGTCCTTGAGCGATGCAGGTTACTGCAATATTTTCAACTAAAGGAATTTGAACCCAAGATTGGCCTGAAGTAGTTGATTTCCAAAGCCCACCGCTAACCGCACCTGCATACATAATGCTTGAATTACTTTTATCATATAAAATTGCTCGTGTACGACCACCAACATTTGAAGGTCCCATTTCAGCCCATTGCAAGTTAAGGGCTTTGGAAGTAGGTAAATTTTCAACGCCTTTACGAGCGGCATTTACATCCTTAATATCTACTTTTCCTGTTACAGGATTTATTCGAATATGATCGTAGTATTCAAAAGCACCTCTAATTCCGTGCGCAATTGGTGAGTCTTGGCTGACTATTGATTGATGATTTGCTTTATTAGATTGCAAATTTGAAATGAAAATTATGCAACTAACAACTAAAGCTGATGAAGCAAATCCAAAGAGTAAATTTTTAAATTTCATATTTCTTAATATTATTTAATTTAATTTGGTTTCAAGCATTAAATGGGGCACAAATTACAACTTTTTTATTTTTTCTCAACATCTTTTAGTTTAAGTTTTGAAAACTTATTTAACAGCTGATTTTTGCTTCATTTATAATTTTTATATGTTCATTGTCAATAACATCCGCAATAATAAGAACAATTTGTATTGATATAAATATTAAAAAGTTAAAGGAAAATTATAATCAGAAAGAGGTTTATTTATTATATCTTTTGCCAAAGTGGAAGCTTAAATATATGGCAAACATCGCATATTTTGGATTTTCATAAGCCATAATTTGAACTGGAATTGGATATACATCAATTATTCCACCGATTTCTACTGATTTGGCTTTTTCGGTTTCGATACCATATTCTACATTTATGCCGGTTTTAAGACTTAATCCAGGATAAAATTTTAGTTCATCTAATCCTTTGGAGAATGGTCCTTTAGCATAAATATCTTGAAAATCATATTTGTCAGGGTCAAATTTTTCCAAGGAAACAATATTTCCGTCAATGTAGTTATAAATATAAAGATAAACTGGTTTGCCAATTCCTAAATTTATGCCACCAAAAAGAAATTTTCTGAATTCAACTCCTCCCCAATATGGTTTCGTGGTAATTACTTTTTGAGTCCCAATAAGAGCTTTGATATTGTAAAAATTCAATGTTTTACCATAAATAAATCTACTTCCAGTCATGGTGTAACTGGTAGACTGCTTGATTTGTTTTAAATCAGTTACCGATGAAAAGCTAAAATCATAAGTCTTTTTTTTGTATCCGTTAGTAAATTTTCCAGTTCTATAGCCAATTCCCCAGCCATTGCTATGAAATTCTAAAAAACCGCTATTTTCAAATTTATAAATCACTTCCTTTGGAGTTTCATCAGAAATCTGACTAAAACCCAATGCAGGAAATACCAACAAACCTAAAATCAATATGTTTTTTAGACAATAATTCATGTTTAAACTTTTTCTAAAGTCTTGGTTATATGAGTATTGCTATATACTCCAGGACAATGTGGTTGTCTACTACGACAAGAGGCAAATACAAATCCGATAGTTACCAATAGAGCTAAAATTACAATGCTTCTTTTCATGTTATTATTGTTATAATTTGATATTTAGTTTGAATTGTTGATTGCAAAAATACTTTATTTTAAGTTAGATAACCACAAAATACATAAGATTCAAAATATTTATCATTAAAATTAATTCTTTTGATTTTTCCAAAGGTCATTAATATTACCTTAGTGCCTTTATTTCTTTAATTTATGAATGACATTAACCCAAATATTGAATCCTCTTGGAAGGCGGTTTTAATGCCTCAATTTAAGGCGGAATATTTTTTTAAATTGAAAGAATTTTTAATTTCAGAACGACGTAAAAATCTAATATTTCCTAAAGGAGCTGATATTTTTGCGGCATTTAATAACACCCCATTTGATAAGGTTAAAGCAGTGATAATTGGTCAAGACCCATACCACAATCCTGGTCAAGCTAATGGTTTATGCTTTTCTGTTCCTTCGGGTATAGAAATTCCTCCTTCGTTGGCTAATATATATAAGGAGTTAAATTCCGATTTGAGATTAAAAATACCAGCTCATGGTGATTTGCAAAAATGGGCTGATCAAGGTGTACTTTTGTTAAATGCCACCTTAACTGTTAGAGCCCATCAGGCTGGTTCTCATCAGAATATGGGATGGGAATTATTTACAGATGCTGCTATAAAATCTTTGGCTGAACAGAAAAATAATATTGTCTTTTTTCTTTGGGGCAATTATGCTAAAAAAAAATGTGAACTTATTGATGCTCATAAACATCTCTTACTCACTGCTGTGCATCCTTCACCGCTGTCGGCTTATAGAGGATTTTTCGGTTGTAAACATTTCTCAAAAGCAAATAAATATCTGATTGATAATAATATAGAACCTATAAATTGGAATTTAGATTAATGAAACAAAGTATTTTTATAGCTATATTAATTGCAATTTTAAATCCATCTGAATTGCTTTCACAACGGGCAATAAAAAATTTTAATTTTATTGGTTCCGACAATAAAGAAACTGAAATCATTAATTCTATTGTTAATATCAGCAAATACAAATTAGAAAATTTCGAGAAGATTAAAAATATTGCTGTTTTTCAGCTTAATAATTCAGGTTATATTGAAGCAAAATCAGATACTTATTTTATAAACAATAATATTTTTACAATTAAATTTTTTCTTGGCAATAGATACGTGTGGAAGAATCTGTTTTTGAGTGAAGAAGTACAGGTAGCTATGGAAACATACGGAAAAAACCATAACTTTAAAGCTCGCAATGATTTTACTTTATCTGAAATTGAAAGTATTCACGAGCAAATATTAACATATTATGAAAATAATGGTTATCCTTTTGCATCTACTAAGTTGGAAAATATTTTCATTTCCGAAAATTTTATAAATGCCACAATGGTAGTGGAGAAAGGAAATTTTATAAAAATTGATACAATTATTTTTTTAGATAATTCTCTGGTTTCGCCTTACTTACTTTATAATTCTATTGAAATTATGCCAAGAGATATATACAATGAATCAAAGATTAAACAAATTGAAAAAAATATAAATAATTTGGATTTTTTAAAGGTAAATAATAAGGTTGATATAATATTTTCTAAGAATTCGGCAATTCTGAAGATTGGTTTTACTCGTAAAAATTCGAACACTTTTGACGGAATTATTGGTTTTATGACCGACAATATTACTGGTAAGGTGGCATTGAATGGAAATGTTGTTTTGAAGCTGGTGAATCTTTTTAAAAACGGCGAAAGCTTTGAATTTAATTGGATTAGACCACCACAAAACAACCAAACCCTTGATTTAAAATTCATGCAACCTTATTTATATAAAACCAACTTTGGAATTAATTATATGTTCCATTTATATCGTCAGGATACGGCGTTTATTTCTGTAATTAATAGACCAGCAATTACATACCATTTTGGATTGGACAAATATATTAGTGCTTTTGCAGTTTATAATACTAACCAGCGTACAAATATTGGAAATGAAAGTTTAAGCAATATTAATAATTCAAGTATTACCTTTGGAATTGGTGCAGCATACACATCATACAATTACAATATAAATCCAAGGCGTGGATTTGGTGGAAAAATAAATTTGGAAGCCGGCAACAAAAAAATTGCGAATAATATTATTCTTGGAAATCAGATTCCATCGAATTCAAATAAAGCTATAATTTATTTCTCTGGAGAAGTTTTTATTCCTATATTTTCTAAGTCAACAATTCGAATATTAAATGAAAGTGCAAGTTTAGTTGATTCTTATATATTTGATAATGAACTATATAGAATTGGGGGATTTAAATCATTAAGAGGTTTCGATGAGGAAAGTATTCGCGCATCTACATTCTCAATTTTCAATGCTGAATATAGAATTTTAATACAACAAAATTCAAATATTGCGTTTTTTTACAATATGGCTTATGTGGAAAAAAAGACGCTTACAGCTAAAACAAAAGATTACTCAAAAGGTTTTGGTGCTGGAATTAATGTTGATACTGGTTCTGGAATATTTTCATTTTATTATGCTCTGGGTTCTGAAAATGGAAATAAAATAACACTAAGAAATTCGAAGATTCATTTTGGTTATTTGGTCAAATTTTAACTTAATATTTCTTCATCTTCAACGATTTTTTTGCTGAAACGATAGAACAAAATAGAAAAGAAGAAAGTAACAAGCCCACTCAAAATACAAATCCAGCCCATAACTTTACCAATAAAATTTAGAAATATTTCTTGCTTGAAAGTCATAATTAATCCTACAATAATAAGGATTAACCCATTGAAAATAAGTGTTTTATTTGCCCAAACTTTATTTTTTGATATTTGACCATAAAAAATTTGGAAGCCTCCAGCTAAAATTGCCCAAATGCCAAAAAATAAAATTATTAAGCTTAACATTAGCGCCGAATTGCTAAGCGTAAAAACCCCAAGTGTTAAATATAATATTCCTTGTATAAGAGCTAAATATTTAATATTAAGCTTTTTATCATCATTTCTCCAAAAGCTATAAAAAATAAAAACTCCGCTCAGAACTAACATAATTATTCCAAAAACTTGAACTATAGTTGAAAGTAAGGATTTAGTGGCAAATATGAATGCCATTCCAACTAAAATTGCAACTATACCATGAATAAGCAAATATACTCCCGAGTTTTTTAAATATTTTGAGTTCATAAATCTTTGTTTTAAAAAGTTCATTACAAAAGTAGTATATTATAGTCTCTCTACAAAATGTAATTTTTTCGTTTTTATGCGTTTATATGTTTTTTCAAAAACTTCATCGATTTTAATATAGTTTTGCAAAGTGAAGAAGATAGATTTATATATAATTAAGAAGTTTTTAGGAACTTTCTTTTTTACTTTGGCTCTAATAATTGTTATTGTTATTATTTTCGATATCTCCGAAAAGATTGATGATTTTATTAATAACAATGCCTCTTTATACGAAATAATTTTTCATTATTATTTGACATTCATACCATTTTTTGTAAATCTATTTAGCCCATTATTCACTTTTATTGCCGTAGTTTATTTTACTTCTAAAATGGCTTATGATACTGAGATTATAGCCATTTTAAGTGGTGGAATTAGTTTTAAAAGATTCATGCTTCCATACCTTATTTCGGCATTGATTATTGGGCTCTTATCTTTTTATTTATCTAATTTTTTAATTCCTTATACAAATAAAATTAAAATTGATTTCGAGTCTCATTATTTAAATTTGAAGATGTATAACGCCAAGTACAACATACATGTTCAGAATAAAAAAGGCGAAATACTATACGTCGAAAATTTTAATACTTACGATCATACTGGCTATAATTTTTCTTTTGAAAAGATTTCAGAAAAAGGATTAACCTACAAAATGACCGCCGACAAAATTACTTATGATACTATTACTGGACATTGGATTATTTCGAATTATAATATCAGAAGATTGTTTGATTATGGTGATAAATTTGAAAAAGGAAGTAGAATAGATACAACTTTTAATGTGAAGCCAATAGATTTCTCTAATGAATTGCAACCTATTGAAGTGATGAATTTTACAGAAATGAGACGCTTTATTCATGAAGAAAAAATTAAAGGATCGGAAAAACTAAAATTTTATGAAGTTGATAAGCATAAGAGGATTGCATTTCCATTTGCCACAATCGTGCTCACATTAATAGGAATTTCAATTTCAAGTCATAAATTGAGAGGAGGAATTGGATTGCAGATGGCTCTTGGAATTGTAATAAGCTTTTCGTTTATTGTTATTATGCAAATTTCCACAGTTTTTGCCACTTTTGGAACTCTTACTCCTTGGATTGCCGTTTGGATTCCAAATTTCGTTTTTTCTATTATTGGAATTTATCTTTTTATAAAGGCGCCTAAATAAGATTTATTTCTTACATAAGTCTGTTAATAAAATTATTATAGAAATTTATTTCCTTAATATTAGTAAAGATAATGTAAGCTGAAGTCCTTATTGGAATAGTTGACTTAAAAAAAAATCTGGAGACTTAAATATATAATAATTTTCCTTTTTCAAGGGTATCAATTACTTCAAAAATTGTTTTTAGCCTATTCATTTTATGGCTCCCAATCTCAATCCCAACTTGGTTATTTGCTGCATCCATTATACTATAAATAATTAAATTTGGCTTTTTCATTCTTCGATAAGCTATTCTGTTTCCTTTTTCATGTGCTTTTGTCAATGCTGAAGCCGCCTGTTTTCCAATTTCTTGACATAATAAAGCTGACCAAAGGCAATGTTTAAATGCATCCAATTTGCCGCCATTATATCCTACAAGAAGTCCTGAATTCGCAATTGAATCAGTAATAACAATTGTTTCTTTGCTGATAAGCAATGCTTTATGAATTTTGAAAGGGTGAAAAACTGCCCAAATAATTTCGGGACGGCTAATTTTTAGACTAATGCTGTCATTCAAACTATTAGCTTTTAATGTTGTTGGAAAAAAGAATAATACAAATAACAATATATAACAGTTTCTTGAAAGAAAGTAGTTCATCTTTATATATTTTTGCAACTTAATAAATACAAATATAACAAATGAATGATTCAAAAGGATATGTTCGTTTCGATAAATATAATGAAGAAACAACAAAAAAGTTAGCATACCATTATAAAGAAATTTTAGGTTTAATTGGTGAAGATCCAAATAGAGAAGGACTTTTATCAACTCCTGAGAGGGTAGCAAAATCGATGCAATTTCTAACTCAAGGATATTTAATTGATCCTCTTGAGATAATTCAATCGGCAATATTTTCAGAAAAATACAGCCAAATGGTTCTTGTTAAAGATATTGAGGTTTACTCGCTTTGCGAGCACCACATGATCCCATTTATTGGTAAAGCTCATGTAGCATATATTCCAAATGGAAAAATCACGGGATTAAGCAAAATTGCCCGTGTTGTTGATGTTTTGTCGCGTCGATTGCAAGTGCAAGAACGGCTTACGATGCACATAAAAGATTCAATTCAAGAGGCATTGCATCCTTTAGGTGTGGCTGTTGTAATAGAAGCAAAACATTTATGCATGGCTATGCGTGGCGTAGAAAAACAACATAGCGTTACTACAACATCTGATTTTACAGGTGCTTTTTTGAACAATCAAAAGACCAGAGATGAATTTTTACACTTGATTAATAGCCATTTATCATAGTTAATTAGGTTAATAATATTTCTAATAAATCTTTAAATTTTAATCAAACAATAAATTAAATAATCTAAATTTGCACGTAAATAAATAATCAAATGATGAACAATTTTATTAATTCAAACAGCAATTCATCAGCATCAAAAAATTATGATGCTACATTGTCAAAAACCTTTGTTTCAAATGTTTTTTCATGGATGGCATTGGCATTATTAGTATCAGGAGTCTTTGCTTTTTATTTTGGTACGAGTGCCGAAATGCTAAGATACATTTATAATGGTGCTGGCGGAATGACCATATTTGGTTATGTTTCCATTTTTGCACCATTTATTCTGGTAATGGTTATGGGAATGCGTTTTCAAAAACTTTCTTATGGCTCTTTGGTTCTCATTTTTGGGCTTTTTTCTGCTCTAATGGGCATAAGTTTATCTTCCATTTTTGTTATTTATAAATTAGCATCTATTGCCTCAGTATTTATAATAACCGCTGGCACTTTTGGTGCTATGGCTTTATTAGGTTATACTACTAAAACGGATTTAACACATTTTGGATCAATACTTTATATGGCGTTAATTGGAATTATTATTGCCTCCATTGCAAATTATTTTATGCAAAGTGCGCGAATGGATTATATTATCAGTATCATTGGAGTGTTAATTTTTACCGGTTTAACAGCCTATGATGTTCAAAAAATAAAAAGAATTGGTCAGGGATTAGAATATGGCGATGTTACTGCTAATAAACTTGTTATTATGGGTGCCCTTTCGCTATATTTAGATTTCATAAATCTATTCTTATTCATGCTAAGAATATTCGGAAATAGAAAATAATTGATTTAATAATTTAAAACTCTATATGAAAGCATACGTATTCCCTGGACAGGGTGCTCAATTTGTAGGTATGGGCAAAGATCTTTTTGATAATTTTTCCGAAGCTAAGGAATTATATAAAAAAGCAAATTCAATCTTAAAATTTAATATTACCGACCTTATGTTTGATGGCACAGATGACGACCTTAAACAGACTAAGGTTACGCAGCCTGCAATATTTTTGCATTCGGTTATTATGGCGAAAATGTTGAAAGATTTCAAACCTAACATGGTTGCTGGGCATTCATTAGGTGAGTTTTCTGCTTTAGTTGCTTCTGGTGCCATGTCATTCGATGATGGATTGGGATTGGTGTTTAAAAGAGCCATGGCTATGCAAGCAGCATGTGAAGTTGAACCTTCTACAATGGCTGCTATTGTTGGCCTTGATGATGATGTTGTGGAAAGTGTTTGTAGGAGTATTAATGAGATTGTAGTTCCTGCAAATTATAATTGTCCTGGTCAACTTGTAATATCTGGAAGTATAAATGGAGTAGATTTAGCAATTGAGAAGCTAACAGAAAAAGGTGCAAAAAGAGCTATGAAACTGAATGTGGGCGGGGCTTTTCATTCTCCTTTGATGGAATCTGCAAAAATTGAACTTGAGAAAGCTATAAATCATACAAAGATTATTAGCCCCATTTGCCCTATATATCAAAATGTTAATGCTCAGGCTGTTGCTAATCCAGACATAATTAAATCAAACTTGATAAAACAACTTACATCTCCAGTTCGTTGGACTCAGATTATGAAAAATATGCTTGCTGAGGGAATGACGGAATATGTGGAAGTGGGACCTGGAAAAGTTTTACAAGGCCTATTGAAAAAAGTTGACAGAAATGTAAAATGTTATAGCGCTTCGCCTATTGAAGAATAAATTAATTTTTTTATCAATAACAAAAGCCAATGGAATTCTATTGGCTTTTGTGCTTTTATTGTTTTCTATTTCTAAAATAAAGTATTCTGTCTTCTCCAAATTGGTGATAACTATCCATTTTTTTTTTGATTATTGGCGCTTTAGAACCTTTGCCAAATGTTTTGTTGCCCACAAAAACTCTCGCTTCATCCCATATATCGTCCTCAATAAAACTTTGTATGATTGTTCTTCCACCTTCCACAATAAGAGAAAGTGTACCTAAATCGTACATTTTTTCCAGCATTTGAGGAATAATATTTTTAGTAAAATCAATTTTTATGAATGTTAAATTTGGTTTATCTATTCCACTTTCAGAGGTGAAGATATATGTAGGAATTTCACCATCAAAAAGGTAT
The DNA here is from genome assembly GCA_001872625.1 of Bacteroidetes bacterium CG2_30_33_31. Classification (GTDB taxonomy): domain Bacteria; phylum Bacteroidota; class Bacteroidia; order Bacteroidales; family UBA1556; genus UBA6267. Next base: position 139,000 of record MNXP01000050.1, on the reverse strand, counting down.
AAGCTTCTTGGTAATTTTAGCTGCTTATCAATTAAAAATCTGATTGGATTTTGGCCTTTCCAAAGTCTGGTATTTAGCTGTGGGTTGTCATTTAAGGCAGTTTTAGTTCCAACAATAATTCCACTTTCCTCGCTTCTCCATTTATGAACTGGAATTCGAAGATATGGATGTGTTATCCAACTTATGCCAGTTTCTTTGTCATTCCTATCTATATCTATATATCCGTCAATAGTTTCCGCCCATTTTAGAATGATATATGGTCTTTTATGTTGATGAAATGTAAAAAATCTTCTATTTAAATTTAAAGATTCTTCATCCAATATCCCAATTTTTACATCAATTCCAGCATTTTGCAATTTTTCAACTCCTTTGCCAGCAACTTTCTCAAAAATATCTTGACATCCGATAACAACTTTTGGAATTTTATTTTCAATAATTAAATCGGAACAGGGTGGAGTTTTCCCATGATGAGAGCAGGGTTCCAAATTTACAAAAAGAGTACTTTCTTTTAATAATTCAGTGTTTTTTACGCTGTTAATTGCGTTTACTTCAGCGTGTGCCTCACCAAATTTTTTATGAAAACCTTCTCCAATAATTCTCCCTTTATGCACAATTACGCAGCCTACCATTGGATTTGGTGCAACATTTTGGATACCTTTTTTTGCCAATTCAAGGCATCGTTGCATATATTTATTGTCCTCGCTCATTATCGAAACATTGTGAAATCTAATTTATCATCATCCACTTCATGTGCTGCTTCAGAAGAAATCTCAGGAAATACGCTGTTAAATGCAACATAAATTGATGCGTAAGTATATGGAATTGTGAATATTAGACCAATTCCATATAAAAATGCTCCCAAAATATTCAATACTAATAGTATCAATATTAGTGCGGTGAAATTTGGAAGCTTTTTGGTAATAGTTAATCGTGATGCTTCCATAGATTCCCAAGTATTTAAATTTTTAAATATTGAAAAAGGTATGGCAAAAAAGTAGGCGATTATTAAATAAATACCTGGTAAAATGAAAAGCCAAAGGCCTAATGAACTTAAGATTCCTGTTAGAATGGTAATTGAAATATATGGGATAGGATTTTTTAGACCTTGCAGCAAATCATTTAAATCGAAAGGCATAGCGTTTTCTGATTTGTGAAATGCTGAAAAATATCCAGCGATAAATGGCCCTGACATAATTGCTTGTAGTAGAAATCCCCAATAGCCAAATGTGATACAAAAAAAACTAAATAGAATATAAATCGAGGAATACATTGAAAGTAAAAGCGTGTTTTTCTTCATCATTTCAAAAGCTTTTTTCAAAATAAATTTTAAATCGAAATCGTATCCATCTCGAATAATTTCTCTAATTCTATCCATAAATGCATTTTAGCAGATTCATTTCTAAAAATTAAAAATGGGGAAATTTATTATCAACAAAATATATTTTCCCATAAGTTTAAAATAAAATTTAAAATTTTTCTACATGTATTTGTCCTTCAGGGTTTTTCCTTGACCATTCGCTAAAATTTTCTAATTGCATTGCATCAATCATATCTGCAATCATTTTAGGATTTCCACATAAAAAAACATCAGTATCTTTTGGAGTTGGTTTAAATCCCCAATGTTTTTCCATGATTCCTTTTTTCCACATATTCTGAATAAAATCTGTTTCACCAGGCCAAGGAGTCATTTCCTTTTTTGGTTCGGTGATGGTTGGAATATATATAAATCCTGGAGCAAAATTTTGTAATAGTTGAAGTTCAGATGAATAGCCTAAATCCCAACTATTTGCAGCGCCATGAATAACTGCAATTCTGCCTTTTCTGTGAAGTGCATCTGTTCGTAGCATGCTCATATATGGCGCTACTCCAGTGCCAGTAGCTATAAAAACTACATTTCTTTCATCGGCTACTTGATCAAGAGTAAACATGCCAACGAATTTTGTTCCAACGCCAATGCGGTCACCAATCTGTAAATTGAATAACCTTGGAGATAATGCACCCGAATGAACAAGTGTAATATAAAACTCCAAATACTGTTTGGACTTTGACGATGATGCGATTGAATAGGCTCTTTTAATAAGCTGTTCTGGTGGGAAATCTTCGTAATCGGCTGTAGATTCTTTTATCTTTTCTGCTGATGCTGGTAAATGTAATGCAACAAACTGACCAGGTTTGAAATCGGGCAACTCCCATCCATCGGGAGCAATTCTGAATACTTTCATAATTGGCGAGACTTGCACAACTTGTGAAATTATTCCATTTAAATTTTCCATAAATATTGTTTTATATTCTTAATATACTGTTATTCAATACCTCCAAAATGCTTCATAAATTGAATTCTTTCAAAAGCTACTGTGTTATTATTTGGGTTAAAAGATAATTTTCCTTTAAATTCTGAAACAGATTTAAAATTATGACGAATCATCCAATCTTCCAGAACTTTTAACATCACTAAAATTATTTCAGGACCATGAATGTAAATTGCTGAGGCAATCTGAACTGCTGTGGCGCCAGCAAGAAGTTGTTTTACAACGGTTTCTCCATTATGAATGCCAGTAGTGGCAATTAAATCAACATTATTATCTACTATTGGACTTAATATTGAAAGCCATCTTAATGTTGTGCCGTTATCTGTTGAATTACTAAAAACATTTGAAGATGTTACTTTCATGTTTTCAATATCAATGTCTGGATTATAGAATCTGTTGAATAAAACAATTCCATTTACGTTGTGAGTTAATGAAATAGTTTTTACCATTGTGGCCAAGGTTGTTGAATATAAGCTCATTTTTAAAGCAATGGGTATTTCTACTGCCTGGCGAATTTTTTTAAGTATGGCGAAAATCATCTTTTCTACTTCTAATGCATTTTTGCTTTCATCTGATGGCAATATTGATAAGTTAATTTCCAACGCATCTGCACCAGCATCTTCAAATTTCTTTGCCCAATTTGTCCATTCTTTATCATCAATACAATTTATGCTTGCAATTATTGGAATCGATATCTTTGCTTTAGCTTCCTTTATTAAATTAATATATTTTTCAATGGAATTATTGCCAATATGACTGCTAATATAATTTTCAACATTATAGCCTATATTAACAGTAGAGTTTTTCCCTTGTGAGTATTCTGCAATTAATTGTTCCTCAAAAAGAGATTTAAGTACTATTGCACCAGCACCATTTTCTTCCAATTTTTTAATTTTTTCAATTGAATTTGAAAGTCCAGAACTGGCAATAATAATCGGGTTTTTTAATTTCAACCCCAAATAATTTATTGATAAATCTATCATTTTAATTAAGTTAATTTTGCATTGGCCTTTCTATGTTGTTAAAATAGAAGTTCGTTTATAGGTAATTATGTGCGTATTATAATTGTAAAATTGATAAATATAAAAAATTACTAAATAAATAACATCTAATTAAAGAGCGGTAAATGTATAAAATATATTCAAATTGAAAACCTAAATCTTTTGAAAATTTTACAAGTTTATAGACAAAAAAAAGTCCTCATAAAAAATGAGGACTCTATAAAAATTGATTAAATTATTTTACTTCAACTACTACCTCATCACTTTGCCATAGACCATGTTTTGTGCAGAAAGCCATGGCTGTGAGTTTCATGTTTTTTGTAGGCACAATGTAAAAATCTACCTCCAAATTATTTGATGCCGAACCTAATGAGCCAGCGGTAAAATTTGCTTGCGCCAGATTTTTTTCGCCATCCCATAATTGAACCCATGCAATATAATGATCGAAATCATCTGGATGCATATATTCGTCACCAATTTTTATTTTTACTTTTAATTTTTTGCCAGCTGTTGCTGTTTTATCACAAAAAATAAATGCTGAGTGGCGATCTATATAGTCGCGCTTTGCTTCTTTGTCTAAAGTGGAAATATCCACATATTTATTTATATTCATAATTTATGTTTTTGGGTTTTTATTTATGTAATTTTCCTAAATAACTTGCAACACCTTCTGCTGTTGCTTTCATAGCAAGCTCTCCTTCGTGCCAATTAGCTGGACAAACTTCGCCAAACTCTTCAAAATGCTTTAATGCATCTACCATTCTCAATGCTTCATCAACGCTTCTTCCTAATGGCAAATCGTTAATTACTGAATGGCGAACAACTCCACTTTTGTCGATAAGAAATAATCCTCTATATGCGACTGGAGCTCCAACAAAAATTGACTTTCCATCTTCATCATAATCGTACTCTCCAGCTAACACTCCAAAGTTTTCTGATATTGTTTTGCTTAAATCAGATACTAATGGAAATTTTACTCCTTTTATCCCACCATCTTTTAATTCAGTGTTTAGCCATGCCCAATGTGAAAACTCAGAATCAACTGAACATCCTACGACTGCAACTTCTCTTTTATCAAATTCCTGAATTTTATCCTGAAATGCTATGATTTCTGTTGGACAAACAAAAGTAAAATCTAAAGGATAGAAGAAAAATACTACATGCTTCTTTCCAATGAATTGCTCTAATGAGTAATTCTCGATAATTTCACCACCATTTATAACTGCTTTTGCAGTGAATTTTGGTGCTTTTTTCCCAATTAATGTTTCCATAATTTTAAACTAATTTTAAATGTTATTATATTTTGTTACTTAAACAGCTTTTGCATAATCCTTTGAGATAATAATGAGACTCAGTTATTTTAAAACCTTCAAATTTATTAATATTCAACTCTGTATTCTCTAACTCGAAATCATATAAATTTTTGCATTCTAGACATTTAAAATGCCCATGAAATGAAGTATCACAATCATAACGAGTTTCATGGTCTTCAATATTAACAATGTTTACTATTCCTTGACTCTGAAATAATTTTAATGTATTGTAAACAGTTGTTTTTGAAAGAGTTGGTATTTCATCACTCAAAGATAAAAATATCTTGTCAACGGTAGGATGTTCATGATTCTTCATTAGAAAATCAAAAATTTTTATTCTTTGAATGGATGGTTTTATACCATTATCCAATAAATATTGCCCTACATTTTGAATTATTACCATAATTATTATAAATCTGTAATGATTGCAAAAATATAATAATTATAAATATGAGAATAATAGTTTTGTTAAAAAAGCTAAAATATTAATCATTTATTTTATTCCGACAGTATTACTAAATTATTTATTTTGGTCTATTATTTTTTAATTAAGGTTTTTGATTTTTTTTTTTTGATAAAAATAAATTTTGAAGTCAAATAATATTTGTAAAATGAATATAAATGTATGTTATTTTTGCAGAAGTGTTGTAACAAAATGTTGCTAATTACTGTTTAATCACAATTATAAATTTCCGTTTTAATGCAAATGAAAAGATTTTTAATTTTAACATTTTTGTCGGTAATGATATTTTTAACCTCCAATTCTCAGAGGACATTTTTCCTTTCTGAAGAGTGGTTGACGAGTATAAATATCGGAGCTACAACTTTTTATGGTGATTTTACAGACAAATCAAATAGGTTTTTTAGCAATACTCCTTTTAGCAAATTCTTCTATCAGGATCGACAAGCGATGTTAAGCTATACTCTTGAAAAAAAAATAAACATATATTTTGGGGTAAAGGGATTCATATCTTATGGCAATATAAAAAGCACTAAAGAGTCTGAAAAAGCATATTTTAATGCACATCTTTTTGAATATAGTTTAAATGGAACTGTTGATTTTACTAACTTATTTATTGGGTATGACCGATATCGAGATTGGTCGATTTATGGATATGTTGGCATAGGTTTTACTGAATCAAGGACTTGGAAATATAGTATGAATACTGGTAAAATCATTGGCACCAATGGTTTTGGAGTTCCAAAAAAGGAGGGCGGAAAGTATGTTCCTATGACAGAAACTGTGGTGCCATTAGGTTTAGGATTTCGATATAATATTTCTAAGCAATTTGCACTCAATGCTGAAGTGTCGCTTCACCCAATAAGAACTGATAAACTTGATGCTACAATATCAAATGCTGCAAAAATGGAAGGCTACGGTTTAATCTCAGTGGGAGTTGATTATAATTTTACCTTGCCAGATCATTGGCAAATTATTAATAGAAATCCAAGATATAATGGCAAAAGCACAGATCCTGCTATCAAAGAATTTAATAAAAGAAAGCATGTTGTCATGAAAACTAAAGCATATAATAAAGCCAGCAAGCATAGACATAAGACAAAAAGACGGCGTAGATAAGTTTTCCAGCTTAATGATTAATCATTTTACTATTTTGAAATGAAGCAATATAAATACATTTATAATTTTACTTTAGTAATACTTTTAGTTTTAATTTCTAATACAAAACTATATGCTCAATGGTTTTTAGGTAATTTTAATTGGTCTGCAAGTTTAGGTTATAATTCTTCTTTATTTCACGGTGATTTTACCGAAAGAGCAAATAGCATTGTTTATTACACACCATTTAGTAAGTATTTTTATGAAGATAGGAAATCGGGAATTGGTTTTAATCTCGAAAAATCCATAGGCCCATATTTTGGCGTAAGAGGAAATCTTTTATACACCAAATTAAAAGGCTCTAAAGGTTCTATAAATCAATATTTCGATGCTAAACTTTTCGAATACTCATTGGTAGCAACAATGAATTTTACAAATATATTTTGGGGCATTGATCGCTACCGCCCAGTAGTTTTCTATGGATTTGTTGGTTTAGGAATGACCGAATCTCGTACATGGAAGTACGATGCAACTTCTGAAAAACTTATTGGAACTAATGGATTTGGAAAACCCAAAGTTGCGGGTGGCAAATATGTGCCTATGTCGGAAACAGTTATGCCTATTGGTTTAGGTCTTAAAGTAGTAATTAATCCGAATTTCGGTTTCTATGGCGAAATAGCGCTTCACCCTATCAATACCGATAAATTAGATGCAACTGTCAGTAATATAGCTTTTTGGGATGGTTTTGGTGCCATAACTTTAGGCATGGATTATTATTTTTCACCATCAAGATTTTCATCTTTCAAAAGGCATTCCCCAAGTTATAACATAAGAAGTTACACTTCAATCAATACAAGAAAATATAGCAGAAAGAGTAAACAAATATTTAAAGGTGGTAAAAGGCGATTCAAATATCGTAGAAAATAACAAAAAAAAGCCTTGATATTTTTAATACCAAGGCTTTTAATTATAGCTGTTTATATATATTTAAATAATCAAATTCTTTTAAAAACATTTCTGCCCTCATAAATATTTCGCTTATTTCGTTTTTAGTCAGCTCTTTAGCTGTATTAATATTAACTTCGGGAGTTGGAATTCTTACTGTTCCCCATGGATAAACTTCTTTAAGCGCTTTGCCATTCCAACTTGGACTTAACAAAGAATCATTGGATTGTATACCAATTTTCTCGAGCACTGAACCAAGGGTTTTTTTTGAATCAACAATAATATCTTCATATTTAATAAAGAAAAAATTATTGGGATATTTCATTGATAAAAATCGAGCATAATATTGATTATTTACCCAAGCGTTAATATAATGATCGAGGCTTAAAGGAACTGGTCTTTTTTTCGTTTCAGCATAGCAGCTAAATGGATTTCTCATTATATGTAATATATATCCATTTCCATTTAACTCATTTATTATTGCTTCACCATCCACTCCAATTATGGGACTATAACCCACCCAAACTTTTTCATTTCCAGTGTGTTGATAATTTTTCCAAGCATTAAAAGTTGCTCTAAAGAAGCCTTCCATAATTGTAGCTCTTGTTTTGTTTCCTGTTTTCTCAACAATTTTTGTAAAAATACTTTTTCTTTCTTCATCATCCATATCAAATTCGGCATTTCGAAACTTGCTGACAAAAGGAGTTCTTGCTCTAATTTTTGCTTCTTCATCAATTATGGAATAATATATTTCTTCTATCGACAGATGTTCAGGAAAATAGGGCCAACGATATTTTACAGGAAACATGGAAGTGAATTTATCTTGCACATATTTTGTTCCTATCTGCGATTCAAAAGGATAGACAAACATTTCTGGATGACCATCGAGATAGCGGTGTGTGGTATTTCCACCATTTTCGTACATAGCCGAAAGCATAAGCAATTTAAATTTATTCGCTGACATTTATTTGAATTTATATTTGTAAAAATGTGATTTAATTTTTTTGGTTTTGTTCTTTAAATCTTGATAAACAAATCCTTGTGAAATATTTTTGTTGATAGATTCAATTGAAAAAATTTGATTTCCAAAAGGAAACTCAATTTTCCCCAAAATATTTCCTTTAATAGTATCAAAAGCAAAAATTGCTGATATTGAGTTAATGTCTTTTAATCCTGGGGCATAATTTTCGAATCTTGGCAAAACTCGACTAACTCCTATGAAGACTACATTATTAACAAAATGCATTCCTCGAGTCCAGCCAGGTAATGTGGCGAAGCTAATATATTTGCCATTTTTAATGTAGCCAAAACTTCCATATCCACTATTATTTATCCATATTTTATCTTTATGAATTCGCGCAGAATGTGGTCTGGTGAGCCCACTTGCAAAAATATTTCCATCGCCAGAAAAAATAACTCCTTTATTATCAACTTTGAAGTTTTTTTGACCTGGTCGACTTTTTCCGACAATAAATGTGGAGGCAGAAAAATACGAATTTTGAAGTGAAGTTCCAGCAGCAATAGAATTTAGTTGAAGGTAGTTTCCTTCGGTAATTTTTCTTGCATCTGTTGTACAAACATTAGGCTGCCAAATAATTTCATCTGTAAGAAATGAATTCATATCTATTTCAATTACTGCATTTTGACCTACAGAATTTCCAAAAAGTTTAGCTCCAATAAAAGCTAAGTCGTGGAAATAGTATGAACCTGGAAAATATTTCTCCCTCGATGGCATAAAAATATTGGTTGTCAAATCGTGGGCTTTATCTTCTATTCTTTGAGAATATTCGGAAACTACTTTGAATTCAACAATTTTGTTTGGATTACGTGTCGAGGCTACATAAATAGTATTATTATTATTATCAACTGCTATTCCTGATGGATGTGCCAATGGATAATATGTTTGTTTTAAATTTTCACCGTCAGAACTTATACCAAGTAAAAGATGTTCGTATTCTCGACTTATTAAAAGTGTGATATTTAATGAGTTGAGTAATTTCATAAAGCCATCATCGCAATTATACTTTAGCGATTTTGATAATACAGAATTGTTGTGAATATCAACTCCAGCTATATCCTGAGGATTTCTAAACAGCAAATTTTGATATTCAAATAATTCAGTTTTATTCATGGTCGAGTTTTCTTTTTAGGCTAATCAAACCAGTATACATTTTCAGGGCTGACATAATATTTGTTGTGCTTTTTCCTGAAATTCTTTCTGTCATATAAATTGGAACTTCAATAGTAGTTATGTTTAGTTTTCGGCATCTTGCCATCAATTCGGCATCAATTAAATCATTGAAACTTAATATATTAAATGATTTTATAATATCTTTTGGAAAAACCTTAGGTGTTGCATTAACATCCCAAATAGCAGTATTAAAAAAATATCTGTTTTCGAAGTTATATATAACTGAGCCCAAGCGGCGAAGAAAATTTTCGCGTATTATTCGATTGCTTTTCACAACGGTTTTGAAGTCTATATTTGAGTATTTTATGCAGGTTATTATATCTTTAATATTTGTTCTGGCTGAATTAGTATAGCAGATCAGTTTACCTTCAGCTTTATCAATTCCATATTTTACGGATCTTCCCCAGCCAGATTCTGAAATATTAAATGCTTTTATGCCCTCATATTTTTGTTGCATATTTTGACATTTTTCAAAACTTTCATCATGACTTCCATTTACTATAAATAAAATTTCATAATTAATATTCTCTTCTACCAAACGCTGTATATAGTTTTCGCAAATAATTTCTATGTGCGATTGTTGATTATATATGGGCAATATTATAGAAACGTCAATCATTATTTTGCATAATTCCAATAAGCATTATCAAAATCAATATTTTCTTGCCATTTTCCTACTTTTTGAATTCCATCTTTCAAAGGTATTTCAGCATGCCAGTTTAATAGATTTTCAGCTTTTGATGGATTTGAATACCAATCTGTTAAGTCCCACTTTCTGTTAGGCATTATGCCAAAATTGGGATTCGATTTTATTTTATAAATCTCTTTTATCGTATTTGCTAAAACTAAAATTGTTGTTTTTTTACCACTGCCAATGTTTAAGGCTTCGCCACTTAAGGAATTAATCTTTAGAGCCGCCATTATAAAAGCTTTTAACACATCATCAATATAAATAAAATCGCGTGAAACTTGAGGATTGACCAAGGCGGGAAATTCTCCTTTACGAGCTTTAGAAATTACTACGGGTAGCAATCTGTCGGGCTCTTCCCATGGACCATAAACTGAATATAACCTTAAATTTGTGATTGGCAATTTTTCAATTTTGCCATAATATTTTATTGCTTGATAGAGTGCAGCCTTGCTAACAGCATAATGACTGTTAGGTAAAAGTGTATCATTCTCAGAGGGTTGCTGTGAATTAATTCCATATTCTGAACTGCTTCCTGCTTGTACAAACGCTTTAAATCCTTGTTTTTTTGCAACCTCAATTAAGTCAATTGATGCTACAAAATTTGTCTGATAAATTTTATCATATTCGTTTTGCTTTGAATATGCTCCATAAGCAGCAAGATTGAAAATTGTTTGTGGCTTTATTTCATTAATGAAATTTAATATCTGATTCTGTTGAAGAATATCGACAGTTAAAATGTTGATTTGCTGAATTTTATTTGCAATGAATCTCCAATTATTTAAATGATCTTGCGATATTCCATAAACATCATTTCTGAATTTTAACAATAGGTTAAGCAAATTAATTCCGATAAAACCACCAGCACCAAATATTGCAATCGGGCCTGGCAATGCTTTAACCATTGACTCCAAATTAGAATCTATTTTATTATTTGAATTCATTAAAACGCATTTGAAATTTCATTAATTGCTTGATTATATTGTTCTTCACTCATTGGCCAATAATGCCAATCGACGGTATTTTCCATAAATGAAACTCCTTTGCCCTTGATGGTATTGGCGATAATCATTTTTGGACGACCATTATAATGAGTTCTTATTTCTTCAATAGTGTTTATTATTTGAACTACATTATGTCCATTAATTTCAATTACTTCAAACCCCAAATCGCTAAGTTTTTTAAAACTTGCACTTTCGCCTATGACATTTTCTGAGAAATCTATTCCCTGAATTTTATTTTTATCTATTATAACTATCAGATTATCAAGTTTATGTTTGTTGGCAAAATGTGATGCTTCCCATGTTGTGCCTTCATTTGTTTCACCATCAGAAAGAAGTACAAAAACAGTAGATTTATCTTTTTTAAGTTTCTTAGATTTTGCAATTCCAACCGATAAAGGAAGCCCATGACCCAGAGAGCCAGTGGCGAAGCTTACTCCATTAATTGAGTTTGGTGCAGGATGAGCTGGCAATTTTGTACCATTTTTATAATAAGTTCCTAATTCTTCATCGCTAATTTTACCAATTTTATTTAAGGTTACATATAAAGCAACAGCAGCATGTCCTTTTGATAAAATAAACTCATCTTCTTCATTTTTGCTCAAAAGTAATACTGATGCAACAATGTCAATACAGCTCAAAGTAGATCCAATATGACCAGCGTGAGCATTGAAATACATCTCTAAAGCTTTTAGCCTTAATTCTTTACCTTTACTTAAGAGATCTTTGATTAGCAATTCTACTACTATTAAAATTTATGCGAATATAGAAAAAATCTTATTGCTTATGATTTGATATGTATTATAAGAAAAATATGCAAATAAAAATGCCTCATTGATTTGTAAATTTCTTTTGAAGATGGAAAAATATCAAATAATGAGGCATTCTGAATGAATCAGATAAATTTTATCCGTTCATTGAAATCAGAAATTCTTCGTTAGTCTTTGTGAATTTCATTTTATCTTTTACAAAATTTAAAGCTTCTACCGAATTCATATCAGAAAGATGATTTCTTAGAACCCAAAGTTTCTGAAGAACATCTTTTTCGAGTAATAAATCATCACGACGTGTACTTGAAGCTGAAATATCGATAGCAGGATAGATGCGTTTGTTAGATAATTTTCTATCAAGTTGCAATTCCATGTTTCCTGTACCTTTAAATTCTTCAAAGATTACATCGTCCATTTTAGAGCCTGTATCTGTGAGTGCTGTTGCAATGATAGTTAGAGAACCACCATTTTCAATTTTTCTTGCTGCACCGAAGAATCTTTTTGGTTTTTGTAGTGCGCTTGCTTCAACACCACCAGATAAAACCTTTCCAGATGCTGGAGCTACTGTGTTATACGCTCTTGCCAAACGTGTGATAGAATCTAACAGAATAACTACATCGTGACCGCTTTCGGTCATTCTCTTAGCTTTTTCCAGAACCAAGTTCGCAATTCTAACATGGCGATCTGCAGGTTCATCAAAAGTAGAAGATATAACTTCAGCATTAACATTTCTTTGCATATCTGTAACTTCCTCTGGTCGCTCATCTATAAGTAGTATTATCAAATAAACTTCTGGATGATTGTAAGCAATTGCATTAGCTATTTCCTTAAGTAATACTGTTTTACCTGTTTTTGGTTGGGCAACTATCAAGCCTCTTTGTCCTTTACCTATCGGCGCAAATATATCTATAAGTCTTGTAGAAATGGAACTATCAGGATGACCTGTGATATTAAATTTTTCGTTTGGAAATAATGGGGTAAGGAAGTCAAAAGGGATTCTGTCTCGTAATTCTTCTGGACTTTTTCCGTTAATTTTTTCAATTTTTATAAGTGGAAAATATTTTTCACCTTCTTTTGGAGGTCTTATAGTTCCTTTAATTGTATCTCCAGTTTTAAGGCCGAAAAGTTTTATTTGGGATTGTGATACGTAAATATCGTCAGGAGAATTAAGGTAATTATAATCCGAAGAGCGCAAGAAACCATAGCTATCGGGCATAATTTCTAATACTCCATAACTTGATGTAATTCCTTCATATTCATCAGTATAGCTAAATTCCTTTTCTTTGTTTACTTTTTCTACAGGAAAATCCTCTTGCCTTTCTCTTGGCTCATTTCTGTAATTAGAAGGTTTTCTTGATGAGTCAAAATTATCGCGCTTTTCCCTTGTGTTACTTTCAGAATAATCTCTTTTTGGTCTATTGTCTGGTCGATTATCTTGTCTGTTGTCTGGTCTATCTCTATACTCGCGAGGTTTATTATCAGAATAATCGCGCTTTTCGCGAGGTGGATTACTTGGGTACTCTCTGCTATCTCTTCTTGTATTCTCCCATTTTTTTGGTTCTTCAGTTATTTCACGTTCGGGAGCAATTTCTGCTTCTGTTGATTCAGGGGTTGATACAGTGAATTCTCTTCGGGCTGATCTAAGTTTAATTCTTAAGTCGGTTCCTTCTTTTTCATTCTTAACTTCAGGAGAATTTTCTGTTTCGGCAACCTTTATTTCATCGGTTATAACATCGATTTCTGATGATTTGTCATCTGTTTTGCCTTCGTTTGGATCGCTACTTTTGGTAATCTTTCCATCAGGGGAAACCTTGAAGGCAGGTTCTTTAACAACAAATCTTCTTCTTTTTTTCTTGATTTGTTCTTCCTCTTCAATCAATGTTTCGGGACTTGGATTAGCAGCTTGATGATCTAATATGCTGATAACCAAATCATCTTTTTTTAAATTAGCAACCTTCTTGAGGTCTAATTCTTTAGCAATAACTTTCAAATCTTCCAGCTTCTTGCCATTAAGTTCACTTAAATTGTACATGTAAATTTCTTTAGGGAATTCTTAATATTCTTATAAACATTTATAACTCATAACCATTCAATAAAAACGTTCCGGGAGAAAAATTAATTAGAAAAAATTAATTTGATAAAACCACCGCAAGCATATTTGCTTGATACTTCGATTTATGAGCTGCAAATATATAGTATTTTTTATATGCAAATCAATTTTAATTAAATTTTAATTTTTATTTTTTAAAATATAAAAAACCATCTCATTATAAAAATATAATTTAATGCTGATTTGCAAATTCTTTTAAAAATTTATGGATTTCATTTTTTAATAAATGAGCGTTTTTCGTACATAAGGTCATACAATTACTTTATTGCAGAATTTCTATACCCTCTGCTGGTTTAGGGTAATTGAAATTTAATGCTTTATATCAACTCAAGTTTTATATCTGAATTTTTCTTGCTAAATTTGTATAATATATTAATAAACTGTATTTTAACCGATCCCCCTTCTGAGTATTTTTGTAAAAAGTCAAAACATATATTGACTATTTTTCCTTCTTTAAATTTTAATAAGTCAATTAATTGTATAAATTTTAGCAAGTGTCTTTTTTGCCCATCGTGTTTAAAATTTGTCAAGTTATATAATATTTCTGAAATAAATCTTTCCAATCCAGAAGTATTATATTTTGCAAGATGTTCAAAAAGGTAAGCTGCTCGCCAACTTACTGTTTGTGAATTTAGTAATATCAAACTCCAAAGCTCATCAAATATTTGACTGCATTCTCTGCGAATTTTGCAAATGATGGCAATGAATCTTTGGAAATATCATTCAATAAATATTCGATGATGAGGTTTTTATTTATCTTTATGACAAATTTTTATGAAATCGCAATTTTTGCAATTTTTAATTTCTTTGGTTTGTTTAAAAGCAGAATTTTTGTTTAATATTTCTTTTAATAAGTTTATTAATTCGTTCTCGAAATTATCAATTATCTCTTTGCTTATTAAATTTAAATTGTTGATTATTAAAGGATAATGTGTAGATTTTGATTTTAGTCCAATAATAATTGGGCTAATTGGTAAAGAATAATTAAACTGTCGAGAATATAATAGGGTATAGGTAAGAAGTTGAAATGGTTTGTCAAATTTCGAGTTTGTGAATAAATTTGCCCACTTTTCAGAGGATAATATGTTTTTATCATCTAAATTGAGTTCGTTTTTATCAACTTTTCCTGTTTTATAATCAATAATTCGTCTAACACCTTTGTAGCTATCTATTCTATCAGCCGAGCCTCTCAACATAACTTTTATAATTTCGTTCTGTGATTCAATTGGGATGGTATATTCTAAATCTTGTTCGGTCATCACATTTTCAATTCCTAAGGAGTTTATCTCCTCAGACTCAAAAAAATCTTTGACCAATTTTTCATCTAATTTTCTTAACAAAAGATTGTTGCCATGATTAATATCTCCATTCTTAAAGTTTTCTTTATACCTATCGAAAAGTATTTTCTTATAATTTTCTTTTGCTCTTTTGAAAAAATCTTCATCAAATTTATTACTATTTTCAGCCTCTGCTTCTTCTCTGAAAATTATATCTAAAGTATCATGAATTATTGTCCCTCGTGTATTAACCTTTATTTCTTCTTCCACTTCATCTTTTGGTTTTATTTTTAAAATTCTGGAGAAATAAAATTTAAGACCGCATGTTTTAAATTCGTTAAGAGAAGTAGGAGAGAAGCCTCTTAGTGGATTTGTCGAAAGATCAAGTAGTTGCTGATATATTTCATTTGATTTATTTATAATAATTGCCTTCGATTTTTGCTTTTTTGGTTCAGGAAGTTTAACTATTTTATTCGATATGCTAATATTTTGGTTTTGTTGTTTCAATTCGTAAAGCAATTGTTTAGCAAATCTACTCATCTCTCCAGATCCCAAATCATTTTCACCTTTATTATAGATGAGTTCTATATTCTCGGCTCTTTGCAAAGACCTATAAAAATGATATGAATAAATTGCGTCATCATCGTAAGGCATTGGCAGCTTGTACTCTCTTCTTATTTCTGGCAAAATAAAACTATGGAACTGATTGGATTTTGGTATAACTCCTTCATTCAACGAAAGATATATAATATTTTTAAAATCTAAAGCTCTTGTTTCCAGAATTCCCATAATTTGTAATCTTCTTAGAGGTTCTCCCTCAAAAGGAATTCCTTTCATTTTGGTGAGAGAATTATAAAGCTTTTTAAGTGTGCTAATATTTTCAATTATTGGATATTTTTTTAATTTGATAATTAGCTGATTTATAATTATTTGATTTGATGACAATAAATCTCCATCCAACTCACTAAAAATTAGCTTCCCTTTTAGTATTTCCAAGAATTTGTTAATAGCTTCAAGAACTGTTAATGCTGATAAATTTTCCACTTTCAGAGAGTTAATTAAGGAAAGTTCTTCATCTGAAAATGATAAATTCTTTGAAAACATTAATATATTTTCTGCCGTTGTGTATGAAATATTATTATCGTTAATAAAGTTTATTAGCTTGGTTAAGTTATTGTAATATGCTTTTTTTACCAAAGGTGAATTGAGTATTTTAGCAATATTTCGATGATAAATCAAAATATAATCTTCGGTTTCAGAACTAAGTTGCTTTTTTCGAAGAGCTACTTTGTAGAGCTCAAATAAATTAATTATTAAATCATAAGCCATCGATTTTTTAAATGGATACGACATAGTGATGTTTAGATCTTCAACTTCCTTAGGAAGTGAATTTAAAAGTGGAAACAAAAGTTCCTCATCTGCAAGTACAATGGCAGTCTCTTTTGAGTTAAAATTTTCTTTGGAAATAAGATCTTTTAGCAATTTGCCAACATATTTTACTTGAGAATAATTGCTTGATAGGCCGCTGATATTTATTTTTTTTACTCTCGAGGATAGCTCCTCAGATAGTATTAACTTGCCTTTTAAATTGTTGTTATTTAGATTTTTGCGAATATATTTTCCAGCTTCTTGATTTGTATTTTTTAAATAATAATCATCGGCGTCCCAGAAAATATCACTTTCGAAATGGGTCATTATAAATTCAAAGAGCTTGACTTCGGCCGTTGAAAGTGCGTTAAACCCCGCAATTAAAAATTTATTTGAAGTAAAATCGTAATTCAATGGGCTTTCGACTAAATCTCTAATTGCCATACCACTATAAGCAATATTCAGTGATTTTAATCTATCCTTAAATTTGACATAATAAATTAAAAGTGAATGATAAAATTTTAGATAATTATCTTCTAATGCTGAAATATTTGGGCGGTCAAGATTCCATTTTTGAAGATTACGTGCCTCTTTTAAATAAGTAAAAATAACTTTATAATCAGCAAGATACATATCAATATCATTGAAATCGTTTAACAATTTGGGACCCCAAGAGCCAAAATCTTCAAAGGAGCGAGCACTTTCTTTTTCAAAACTTAGATATATTTCATAAAGTTCAAATATTAGATCTGTTGAAGATGCTTTATCATATTTGGTAATTTCGAATACGAAGTCATCGATAGAGTTTAATTTCGGTGCCCAGCTTGGTTTATCGATTTTCTCTTGAAGATATTTTTCCAAAAATAATCCTGCACGGCGGTTGGGTAAAATTATGGTAAGCTCCTCAAAATTACCTTTGTACTTATCTAAAATAAAGTCTGCAATTTCCTCTAAAAATTTTTTTGCCATCTTAATTGTTTTGAATTTCAAAAGTAAGGTTTTTATAAATGTTATGAATTTAATTAAAGTTATTTGCTCTATAAATTTTCTTTTTTCGACATTGTGAAATATAAAATTGTATATCAATAAACTCTGGTTTTTGGCTTAGCAAAGTCCGTTAAAGCAACTTTAAATCTCTTATAAGATTTTAAGAACATTACATAATTAACTATTGTAAATTATTGTAAATCATAAGATTTATTATTTTTGGAAGCGCTTATTTTTTAACCTTATCAGTAAAATTCAAAATCTTATATGTATTTCAAAAAATATTCTAATTTCGCAATTCAAAACTAAACCAATTTTTATGAAATTATTAGAAGGGAAAACAGCAATTGTTACTGGAGCTGCCAGAGGTATAGGCAGATCAATTGCATTAGCTTTTGCATCACAGGGTGCTAATGTGGCTTTTAGCGATTTGAATTTAGACGATAGTACTAAAGCTGTTGAAAATGAGATTATTGCTTACGGAGTTAAAGCAAAAGCTTATGCTTCCAACGCATCAAAATTTGAGGATTCGCAAGCTTTTGCTGAAGCTGTTGTTAGTGATTTCGGTTCTATAGATATTTTGGTAAATAATGCAGGAATTACGCGAGATAATTTACTGATGAGAATGACTGAAAGCGACTGGGATTTGGTTATTGCAGTTAATCTGAAATCTGTTTTTAACATGACCAAAGCTGTTCAACGTATTATGCTCAAGCAGAGAAGTGGTTCAATTATCAATATGAGTTCTGTTGTGGGTATAGAAGGAAATGCAGGTCAATCGAATTATTCCGCATCAAAAGCTGGAATTATTGGCTTCACAAAATCTATTGCTCAAGAACTTGGTTCAAGAAATATTCGAGTAAATGCAATAGCTCCAGGGTTTATTGCTACTCCTATGACAGAAAAACTTGCTGCCGATGTGCGCGCTGGTTGGGTTCAAACTATTCCACTTCGCCGCGAGGGACAACCCGAAGATGTTGCTAATGTTTGCGTTTTTTTAGGTAGCGAATTATCTTCTTATGTTACAGGTCAAGTAATAAGTGTTTGCGGAGGTATGCACACTTAAATTTAAAAAATTTGAAACAAAAAAAAGCTTCCAAGACTGGAAGCTTTTTTTTTGACTTTAGTTTTATAAGATTAATCAATAAAAGTTGTTGAGCCTTCTTGATTGTAATAACCACTATCTAATTTTTCTTTAATTGCTTTAAATGAAGAAATAGTATATTCCACATCCTTAAGATTATGTGCAGCAGTGGGGATGATTCTTAGCATTATAACTCCTTTAGGAACCACAGGATAAATTACTATTGAACAGAAAATATTATATTTTTCTCTTAAATCAATGGTAAGGCTTGTAGCTTCATTTAATTTGCCTTCAAGGAATACTGGCGTAACAGGAGATTCGGTAACACCCAAATTAAATCCATTTTCCTTTAGGCCTTTTTGAAGTGCTCTCACCACCGACCATAGATTTTCTCTGATACTTGGGTCGTTTCGTAGAATTTCTAATCTTTTCAAAGCGCCGATAACCATAGGCATTGGTAGAGATTTAGCAAATATTTGAGAGCGCATATTGTATGCAAGATAATCGATAATATGCTCATCGCCAGCTACAAAAGCGCCAATTCCAGCCATAGATTTTGCGAATGTTCCGAAATATAAATCAACTTTATCTTGAACACCAAAATGTTCGCCAGTGCCAGCACCAGTTTTGCCCATAGTTCCAAAACCGTGAGCATCATCAACTAAAAGTCTGAAGTTGAAATCTTTTTTAAAATCGGTAATAGATTTAAGATTCCCAAGATCTCCAGCCATGCCAAAAACGCCCTCTGTAATAACTAATATTCCGCCGCCTGTTTTTTCAACTACCTTGGTTGCATGCTCAAGTTGTTTGCCTAAATTTTCCATGTTATTATGAGGAAAAACAAATCTTTTTCCAATATGCAAACGCATTCCATCAATAATACAAGCATGAGCTTCAGAATCATAAACGATTACATCTTTTCTATCAACTAATGAATCAATCATAGAAATCATTCCTTGATAGCCATAATTCAGAAGATAAGATTTCTCTTTTCCAACAAATTCAGCTAACTCTTCCTCTAATTGCTCGTGAAATTTCGATTGTCCAGACATCATTCTTGCACCCATTGGATAGGCCATTCCATATTCGGCAGCAGCATCTGCATCAGCTTTTCTAACTTCGGGATGATTTGCTAATCCTATATAATTGTTTAGGCTCCATACTAAACGTTCTTTGCCTCTAAACATCATGTGCGCACCAATTTCACCTTCTAATTTGGGGAAAGTAAAATACCCATGAGCCTCTTTTTGATGTTTTCCTATGTTACCTGGGCGATTGTGTACTCTTTCAAAAATATCCACTTGTTTAAATTTTAGTTATTTAATATCTCGAACTGCAAAAATATAAATTTTATACTTCTACAAGATATATTTGGCAATTAATTTCTATAAGATATCCACTATAAAATTATATTTAGACACAGTATAGAAAAATACAATTTTAAATTTTCAATTGGAAATTTCATTAATGGTATTATAGTTTTACTACTTTTGTCGGCAATAATGCAAAAATTTATGAAATTATTTAGCAAATTTGTTTTTCTAATTATTGTAAGTAATATGCTTTGGGCATGCAACAATAAAGTTGATATAAATTCTGATTATAGGGACATCGCAATAGTTTATGGTTTGTTAGATCCATCTGAAAAACAACATTTTATAAAACTTACAAAGGCTTTTCAGGCGGATGGCAACGTATATATTGCTGCTTCCGATGGCACAATTTCGCAGTACGACCCAAAAGATATCAAAATGTGGATTGATGAATATTCAAATGGAAATTTTATTCGAACGATAAGCTTAGATACGGTTTTGGTCATAAATAAAGATTCTGGTGCTTTTTATCATCCAAATCAAATCGTTTATGCTACACCATTGAATACAATTTTAAATGCAAACAATGAATATCGATTGCAAATTGAGAATAAATCAACTGGCAAGACTATAAATGGGCAGACAAATATTATTCATGATTTTAATGTTAACAAACCAAATTCAAATCAGAAATATGTAGGTTTAACTTCTTCACTGCCACAAACTGTTGAATGGAGTAGTGCTGTCAATGGTTTGCTTTATCAATTAAACATTAGATTTTTTTATACCGAAGTTGATGGCAATGGGAATAAATCTGTGCACCATGTAGAATTGCCTTTTGGCACAGAAAAATCAAA
The DNA here is from genome assembly GCA_001872625.1 of Bacteroidetes bacterium CG2_30_33_31. Taxonomy (GTDB): domain Bacteria; phylum Bacteroidota; class Bacteroidia; order Bacteroidales; family UBA1556; genus UBA6267. The sequence goes on along the minus strand of MNXP01000050.1, from coordinate 118,228 downwards.
TTCAACTTTAGGTGGTGAAAAAATGGTTTTGGAATTTTATGGAGAAACTTTTTATCAAAATATGGCCGCTAAAGTTTCACTTCCAAGTGCTGGAATGAAACGTTATGCCGATAGCCTCTATTATATTTTTACGGTTGCCGACGAAAATTTCTCAATTTATATGGATCTTAATAAACCATCCACTGGAATAGTTTCTGAAAGACCTTCTTATACAAATATTGAAAATGGAATTGGTATCTTTGCAGGTAGATATAATAAGAAAAGAACTTTTTTAGGGCTTAGTCCTTCAAGTATCGACACATTAATTAGCGGTCAATATACCAACCAATTGGGATTTGTAAAATATATTGCACCTTAATGATTATGAATACATTAGCAACTATATTTAATCACAAATCAATTCGTAAATTTAAAAACTTGCCAGTTGAAGATGAAATTCTAAACAATATTTTGCATGCAGCTATGCGAGCTCCAAGCACTGGTAATATGCAGCTTTACAATATTATTGTAACTCGAGATATCGAAAACAAACGAGCTATTTTGCCATTTCATTTTAATCAGAAAATGATACTTGATGCTCCAGTAGTTTTGACTTTCAATGCCGATTTTAATAGATTCAATTTATGGTGCGAACAACGTAATGCTAAGCCGTGCTACGATAATTTTTTATCATTTATCACAGCAGCTATTGATACTGTAATAGCAGCTCAAAATGCTGTTTTAGCAGCTGAAAGTCAAGGGCTTGGATCATGTTATCTTGGTACGACAATCTATATGGCCGAGGAATTAATTAAATTTTTTGAGTTGCCAAAAGGTATAATTCCGATTGCAACTTTGGCAATAGGTTATCCTGATGAAGAACCTGAATTGGTTGATAGACTTCCTATAAAAGGCAATGTACACTTCGAGAAATATTCGAATTATTCTAAGAGTGAAATTGATGAAATATATTCTTATAAAGAAAATCTGGAATCGTCTAAAAAATTGATTGAAGAAAATAAAACAGAAAATTTAGCACAAATATTTACAGAAAAAAGATATACAAGAGAATCTAATTTGCTGTATTCTAATAAATTACTAAATATTCTTAAGAGCCAAGGATTTATGAATAATTTCTAATTGGCTTCAATTTCTTTTTTTCCATTAAATAAGAATCCTATTCTAAAATTCCAAGAAAAGGCGATAGGAAATTGAGAACCAAATGAAATGAAATTGTAATTTGTGGTAAACATATTTGTGGTTAACGTATTATTATTAGTAGTAAAGCCATAACCAAAACCAGCATTATAATCAAACAAGAAAACATTACTATATACAGTTTGTCTTCCAACACTAATTAAAATTGCTATACCAGAAGAATTAGTTCTAATTATTTGATCTACTACCGGAAAAGTTGTTGAATAAACATGGTTATCGCGCCCAAATGTAGAAAATTGTATATTAGGATTTACATAAAGCCCATTTAAAATATGCGCAAATTTCATATTTTCTAAGAAAAAGTCGGGAGGAGCCATAAATTTTATTCCAAATCCACCAAGCATTCCTAAAGGATGTTCGTAAGATGTATTAAATCCTAACCCAATTATCCCTGCATTTCCTTCAAGACTAATTCTTGGTTTTATACTATGTTCATAAGAAAATTGAAAACTTCCAGCTAATGGACTTAAGTAATTGAATTTTATTGCATTAGGTCTATCATCAATATAATTATCGCTATTTAGCATTTCATTTGATTGCACATCCATCACAGTACCATCTTCAAAAACAACTTTTCTAACTTTGTCCTTGCTAATACTGAAAGTTAAATCTTGTCTGGTGTCAACAAACTTGTACTTTATTGCATCAGTGCCAAATTCAATAATTTTACATTCAATAATTTTTTTTGTTTTAAGATAAATTTTATCTTGTGAAAATATATTATTAGTAAGGCTAACAAACACAAATATCAAAGATATTAATTTCAAAGCTTTCATAATTGATAATTTAATTTTATAAAAAAACTAATTTACTCAAATTAAAATTTGATTAGTAAAGATAATATATTTAATAGATTATTGCATCAATAATAATTTGTTGGCAAATTTAATCCCTCGATTTTTGAGCAGCAATAGTTAGCAAAAGTCCCAAAATAATTCCCAAGAAAGCAGCAAATGCAATTCTATATTGAGGTGCTAATAAAAAAGTGATAGTATGAGCGGGAATCCAAAAAAATGGAATGGTTCGTTTAAAAACAAATTCCCATTGCACCGACCAATTTAATGTGGGAAAAATCTTGTAAAACTTTATGGGACTAAAAAACCCTTTGATAGTACCTTGGTTTTCAACTATATGCATATCAGTTATCTTATGCAAGGTCATAAATACTGGTGCAAAAATTAAGTTTAGGAAGGCGCTAATACAAAATGCGGTTAGTAATCTTGTTCCACCAAGTCCAACGTTGATAGCATCAAAAATACTATTGTTTTTCATCGATTCCACGGCGTTTACAATTCCAAAGCTATGGCTTAAAAGTGCAGGCGTGCCAATTGCAAAAATTTCAAAAGCTATTTTAATGGCAATGCCTAATAATCCCCAAACTATTGCTCTTGGAATTAGTCCAAAGTTTTTCTGATTGTAAACTCCTTTTTTAAGTCTTAATCCCAATGATTCACCTAAAGTTGATAGCAGGGCGAACTTAAGGAAACTTGTTAAGAGCCAATACTTTGAATTAAATAGAAAGGTGTTTTGAAAACTTTCTAAGAAATTATATGGAAGAAAAACTAAAATTGAAAGTGATAATATTAGAGTAAAAACAATATCATTTTTTCTCATTTTTTAGAGTTAGATGTCTGGTAAAATATTGAATAAATATCGATTATTGTATAAGCAAATATTGCTAATTGAGTACTTAACTCCAGACTTTTATCATCATAGTCAATTTCATCATCAAATATGCTATCATAAATATAATAAATCAAATCAGACTGTTCATGTTTATCGAATAATTCTATTATTTTTTCTTCAAAATCTTCGCTGCCTTCCAACTTTTCTAATAAATCAACATGCTTATTATCAGTGATTTCTATTAATTCTGGGGGAATAGTTTCGCAATTTCCATAAGTTTGTTCAAATGCATCATTGATAAGAAGAAAGAAGTAATTTAATAAATCTAAATAGTCGGTTTCATCTTCAAATATTTCTTCGGTAGCATCGCAAAATGCTGTAAGATACGGCTGTTTTTTGTTTAGTTTTTCTACTAAAGAATTAAGTTCTTTTTCCTTCAGCTTATCCAAGCGCTTTTCTAAATCATTCAGAAATGTTGTAGTTATATTTTTCATATTTTAAATTATATTTTTCTTAATTCTGATTCTTGCATCAACTGCAACAACTTTTGTTGGGTTTCCTAAGAGAGGATTTATATCCATTTCAATAATCTCTGGAGCAAAGTGAAGCAAGGCTGACACTTTCTCGATTGTTGCTGCAAATAATAATTCATTCACTCCTTTTTGCCCTCTAACCCCTTGAATCATTTTATAACCTTTTAAACTTTGAATCATTTCAGTGGCTTCTAATTTGCTTATGGGCACCATATTAAATGACACATCTTTAAGTACTTCCACAAAAATACCTCCGAGACCACAAAGCACAATATGACCAAAATTATTTTCATATTTTGCTCCAACGAATAGTTCCGTTCCACTAAGCATTTGCTGTAATAAAATCGCTGTGGTATTTTCAATTTTCATCATTCTTTGAAATTCAGTTTTTAGCTGATTGTCGCTATTGACATTGAGTGTGACTCCTCCAACATCTGATTTATGAACAGGACCAACCACTTTCATAACCAAAGGATATCCCATCACATGGGCTTTTTCCAGAGCAGTTTCCATATTACTGGCTACAGATTCTTTTGCCCTTTCGATGCCCACAGCGTCTAATAGCGCAGTAACTGAGGTTGGATTTAAATAGCCATCATCTTCTGTAAAATCTATTATGCTTCTTATACGGCCTTCATCAACCTCAGGGTAATTATATTTTTTTGCCAAGGGTTTTGAAGAGAAATAAGTTTTTGTCATGGCATTTCCTAAATTCACTTCGTCGGGAAAGTTAATGCGACCTTTATTCAAAAAATCTTTAATTTCTTCTTCTGCAGTTAGAATTGATGGTAAAACAGGAAAAATTGGTTTCTTGCAAGATCTCATTTTTTCATCGAGTAAATCATAAACATCAAATACTCTTTCCAATCCAGGAGTTCCAAAAATGACGACCATCGCGTCTATATCGTCCATTTTATTTTCAACAAAATCTATAATAATTCCCAGTTGTGCAGCTGTACCAGTTGCCAAAAAATCTATAGGGTTAGCTACTGAAGAGCCTGGAAATAAATTGGATAGAAGTTCAGCTGCTAATTTGTCTTCAATTTTTGGAACTTCCATGCCTCCTTTGCTTAAGGCGTCAGTAAGCATAACAGCGGGGCCACCAGCGTGAGTAATTATTGCTATTCTTTTGCCTTTTATTTCCGGATGCATAAATACGGCAGCAACATTCATCAATTCTTCACGACCAAAGCATCTAACAATTCCGGCTTTTTTAAAGAGTGCATCAACTGCCATATCAGAACTCGCCAAAGCACCAGTATGCGATGATGCTGCGCGACTTCCAGCTTCAGAACCTCCTGCTTTTATAGCAGCTATTCTGCAGCCTTTTATTATTAGTGACTTTGAATGCTTAAGAAGTTTCTGAGGCTGGCGAATATTTTCGATATAGAGCAGCTTTACTCTGGAGGATTTGTTTGCATCGAAATTTAAGTCCATAAATTCTAAAATCTCTTCAACGCCTATTTGTGCTGAATTTCCGACGGTATAAACAGAGGAGAAACTTAGTCCTTTAGGAATTCCCGACTCTAAAATAAAACATGCAGTAGCTCCCGAACCAGAAATAAAATCTACACCTTTACTTTGAAGTTTAGGAATGGGTTTAGTAAAAATGCTGTGATGATTGTGATTTAATACTCCAGTACAATTTGGTCCAATTAAAGCGCCATTGACTGAATTTATCATTTTTACAATGCTTTCTTCTAACGCTTTGCCTTCGGCACTCTCTTCTCCAAATCCTGCTGAAATTATAATAAATGCTTTTGTATTTTTTTCTTCAACTAAAACTTTTATGGTTTCTGGAGTATATTTCGCGGGAATTGCAATTACAGCTAAATCTACCTTTGGTAAATTATGGATATCTTTAAAACTTTTTATACCTTGAACTTCTTCCTCATTAAGGTTGGTAACGTAAAGATTTCCCTTGAATTTTCCCTCTTTGATATTGTATAATATTTTGCCACCAGGTTTATGAAGGTCGTTTGATGCTCCTACAACTACTATGCTCGATGGATTTATAAGTTGATTATTTATCATTGTATATTAGTACTTTAAATTGAATGTTTCGAGCTGCTAATCTATATAAAAAAGTATAGGCTCAAGTATAATTCATAAAATTTTATACATGATTTTTATTGATATAATGCAATGATTAGAAATCGAAGCAGAAAATACTCAGTATTTTCTGCTTCGATTATTTAATTTATAGCTTGAGCTTTTTTCTTAAATCCTTAGGAATAGCATCCTTATGAACCATAATGGAAATTGTGTTTAGCTCAACATAAGGCTTCGACATATTCAAATATCCTCCAAATTTGTTGCTTTCTCCCCAGGAGTTTTTTGTCTTGTAATAAATTGTTCCATTTTGATCTTCAACAATACCAGTTAGATGCATCAGATGGTCGTCGGTTGTGCTGTAGTTATCAAAATTAAATTGTCGCATTTCTTGAGTTATTTGTTTTTCTGGAACAGGTTTTTTGAAGTTATATGCATCATCTTTCAGTATTTTCTCGGTAATATTTTCCCATTTAGCTCTTTCAGTATTACTTAAATTTTCAATTTTATTTTCTGGTATTATGGCGACTCCATTTGAATGCGAAAAACCTCTTTCGCTTACATCACCATCCCAACAAACAGAATAATTATTTTTTAATGCATAATCAATTATTTGCATTAATTCATCAATTGGCAAGTTGTAATAATTTGCGTTAAATGACCAGTTATCAGGTATTTCCAATCTAAATTTCTCATAAAATGGATGATGAGTATATGAGCTTAGTTCAATGTAATCTTCAGGGTTAAACTTCAGTTTATCTCGAAGCTGTGATGCTGTCATTTGAACTCCATCGAAGCTTACTTTTTCTGGGATTGTTCCTAAATAAGATTGCATAATTTGGGCAAAAGATTTATGCCATGCGGTTGAAAGCACGCCGTTTTTGTTATCCACTATTGACTTAATAAAACTTAATAAAACTTGGTCAATTTCGCCATGTTCATGCTTATCGGTGCCATAGTCTAAGGCTGTAAAATCATTTTCTTGTACCAATCCATATTTTTTTATCACATCCAGTACATCATGTGCTTGACCACCAGGGCCGAAGTTGGCATTTCCATGAAGACGTGTAAAGCTTTCAGATTTAGCTATATATGCGTAATAAACATTATAAATTTCTGATAAATCAAGTTTGTTGCCTGTAATCCTTAGAATTTCAGTTTCAACAAAGGAAGTTGTTGCAAAACTCCAACAAGTTCCAGATTTATATTGGTTTTTGACCGATGTAGTTTGAATGTCTGAAATTGTTTTGAATGCAAATGAATCGACTTTGTTTTCGATTTTTTGAGAAAAAGTTAATTCTGGAATTATTGATAATATAAAAATTATGGCAATTATGATTGTTGTTTTCATTGGTTTATTGTATTGATATTGTTTTTTAAAATATTTTCTGCAAACTCCTTGAGATTTATTCCGTCGAAATTGCCTGAACTCATCAAAAGAAGGTTTTTATCTGAATAATCTATATTTAAAAGATAGGTTTTTAATTCAACAGAGTCTGTAAAAACCAGCAAATCATCTCTTTTGAATGCGTTTTTAACATCTTCTTTCGAGATTGCTTTGAGCATTTTATGTTCAATTGTATGAGGATTATAGTAAACCAAAGCTATATCTGGAGAATCCATTGCGCCAGCATATTGATTAAGAAATTCGCTATTTAATGAGCTGAATGTGTGAAGTTCCATTGCAGCTACAAGTTTATGATTTTTAAATTGTTGCTTTACAGCTTTAGTGGTTGCCTTTAGCTTGGATGGTGAGTGAGCGAAATCTTTGAAAATTTTTGTCTCATTATTTTCTTCTACTAATTCCAATCTGTTTGATGCGCCAGGAAAGGAAATAATTGCTTCAAAGAAATCTTTATCGCTAATTCCTAACTGATTACAAACTTGTTTGGCTCCATTAATGTTTGAAAGATTGTGCTCTCCAAATACTTTTAGTTTATAGTCTCCAAATGTTGTTTTTATGCTTGTTGTGCCTTTATCATCAATGCTATAAGGCAAAATATCGTAAGGAATCTTATGAAGTTCAGGAGATGTTTTTTTAGCTATGTCTTTAAGAATGGAATCATTTTCACAATATATTAGACTGCCATTTTTGTCAATTAACTCAATGAATTTTTGGAATTGTTCTACATAAATTTCAAATGTTGGAAAAACATTTATATGATCCCAAGCAATACCGCTAATAAGAGCAATATTAGGCATATACAAATGAAATTTCGGTCGTCTGTCGATAGGAGAGGTAAGATATTCATCGCCTTCAATAATCATTATTTTAGCTTCTTTTGTAAGTTTTACCATCACTTCAAATCCTTCGAGTTTTGCGCCAACCATATAATCACAGTCGATTTTTCTTGCAGCCAAAACATGTAAAATCATAGCTGTAATGGTAGTTTTGCCATGACTTCCGCCAATCACCACGCGCACTTTATCTTTTGATTGTTCGTAGAGATATTCTGGATATGAATATATTTTAAGCCCTAATTCTTGTGCTTTTAGAAGTTCAGGATTATCGGCTCTGGCATGCATTCCTAGGATTATCTCGTCAATATCTGTATTAATTTTATTGGCATCCCAGCCGATTGATTCTGGAAGAATGCCATATTTTAAAAGATTTCCGCGAGCTGGTTCAAAAATTTCATCGTCACTTCCTGTTACTATATAATCTTTTTTTTGCAAGGCAATTGCTAAATTGTGCATGGCACTTCCTCCAATTGCAATAAAATGTACTCTTCTCTTCATAAATTAAAAGTGCTTTTCAGTTATTACATAATAAATTTAAAATTACATTTACTGGTCTCATTATTAAATGTATTGAGCAAATGTACCAAAATAATCACTCTACGATATAATTTTTATGCAATAACTATTCAATTTTCTCAAAAAAAAAGCTCCATAGAATTTATAAATTTAAATTTTAAGGAGCTTTAACTTAATTAAATAATCTATACTAATTTCTCATAATTGTAATACTTCCTTGATATTTTTGCATTGATCCTTTGGCAAGTTGAAGTATATAATAATAAACTCCATCTGCAAGATTTCCACCATTCCAATCATTGTTATGATAATTTTTTGATTCATAAACAGGTTTTCCCCAACGATTATAGATTTTAATTTCGGTGTTTTCAAAGTTATCAAGTCCATCAATTGACAGTGCATCATTTTTTCCATCACCATTAGGAGTAATAATGTTTGGAATAATAATCTTGCAATCATTAATTTTTAAATTTATCTCTTGTTTACAACCACCGTCAATTTGTAAAGCTAATTTATGATCGCCAAAAGCTAAATCTTTAAGCACAAGAAAATTAAGATCAGCCCCATAAGGATTCCCATCATAAGTCCAATGATAACCATAGATTACACTTGGCTCTTCAGTAGGAAGACTAATCAATTGTTCTTCAAAATCACAAAATTCTCTATCGGTTCCCATAAATGTATCGGGTAAAAGAATCACTTGAATTTCGTCACTCTCCAAACATGGTGAACTTAAATCAGTAGCAACAGTAACTGAATAAATACCTGATTTAGATACATTTAATGTTTGAGAAGTTGAGCCATCGCTCCATAAATATAAAAACGGTGGATTCCCAGTAGAGTTTCTAGCGTCAAGGGTATAACTGGATGCTGTGAGACAAGTATCTGGACCAAAATCTACTGTTGCTAATGGGAATTGCTGAATATTTATGCTGTCGGTAGCGGTACAATTTACATTAGCATTGCCATTGGTAACTGTTACTGTCCAATAGCCGCTCATGTTTACCAACTGAGTTTGGTTAGTGCTTCCAGTGCTCCAGTTATAAGTATTTCCTGAAGGTGTGTTCCCTGCATCTAATGTTAGTATGGTTTGACCACAAATTATTGTATCACTTCCTAAGTTTACAATTGGAACAGGTGCTACAACAATTGTTACAGAAGTGTCGTAGGAACATCCCATATTATCTACAACTGTATATTTATATGTATAAGAACCAGTGTCGGTGGGTTGTATCACGATAGAATTTCCAGTGTTATTTACAACATAAGTATTAGGATTCCACGAGTTGGTTGTGAATGATGGGGTATAAGACCAAGCTACTGGCAGCACATTTTGTGCAAATTGTATTCCCCAACTAAAAATATAACCATTATCGATAGCCCAATTATCAGTAACAGTAATTGTCCAAGCTCCATTAAGTGGACAACCAATCAAAGATGTGAATGGTGTTTGCGGTGAGTAATTTACTAAAGGGAAAGGTCCTGTGGCAGTTGATGTTGGAGGATAACTGGTAGATGGCGGCAAATATGAAGCATTAGTGTAGGAAACGCCGAGATTATCTACAAAAGAATGTGAATAAAATCCCACGGCTCCAAGCATAGTTGTTGTGCCAGTTGGTCTCCAGCAATATTCATATCCAAGACCAGGAATTGGTTGGTCATTTCCATCGGTAGCTTCACCCAAAAATGTACCTCCACCACCTGGAAAGGGCTTTAGAGTTGTAGATTGTCCACTTGGGCAGGTAATCATGATATTTAAGTCGCCGAGAAAGGAATGTTCCATCGTAGCACATACTCCTATAATATTTGCCACATTTTGAATTGTTTGTCCCACCGCAAATTGGTTAAATACCAAAGTGGAAGTGTATGATGCACCGCTGCCATCAGGCAAATATGTTATGCCTGCATGATTTAATGCTGAATTAGCTTTCCATTTTTTTGGTGTGACGACTCCAAGAAAGGTTGTAGTATCATTTTGGCAAATATCATGGGCAAAAACTGTAGTGCCATTAAAACTCGGAATCGTGGAGACTCGCAACCTGATTTTAGGCATAATTGAACTCATACAACCATTTGAATCCCAAATTGTTAAATATATATTATAACCTTTTATAGTATCTGCAATAAAAGTAATAGTCTGATTTGTATCTATAAATCCATTGCTAAATTTCCATTGAAAAGTTGATGTTGTATCTGATTGGTGATAGGTAGAGTCATTATATAAGTATACTCCTCTGCCTTTTAAAGAGATTGTATCGCCTTTGCAAACATCGATATAATAAACGCCGCTATCAAGTGTAAAAGGTGGTATGGAGGATTGAAGTCCTGCAGCAAATGTCTGACAAGGAAGTCCGCAATGTAAAGTCGCTGCCCAGCCTTGGGCGGAGCTTATTGAAGTCCAATGTAATGTTATACAACCACTTGGATTTAAAATTGATGCTCCAATTATCATCCCTACAGGACTTAAAGATGAATTGAAAACTCCAAAACTTACTGCCGAAGTGTTTGGTCCATCAAAGATTTCAAGGTTATCACCTGAACCCAAATTCCAGGTTGTAAAATCTAATTGCACATAGCCTCCAACAGTTCCAGGACAAAATGTTACTGTATAATTTTCAGATGTATTATATGAATTTAACGGCCCACCACTATCGTAAAAATTCCCAGTACAAGTTGAAATTGTCTGGTTATTTATTGAAGCCATATTATACGTTTGTGCTGAAATTGAATTTACAGAAAGAAGCCACACTGTGCAAAAAAAGTAAATGTATCTTTTCATTTTTTTATTCTTTTATTAGTCCTAAACTTTTTCTGTGTTTGTTATAATTTTTCATAAATTCCTCTTCTGATAAAAAAATAAGGACTTTATTAGTATTAGCTATTCTATAATATGTTTTAGAATAATATTCTCTTTTGATATTTAATTTAAGAATATTAATATTTTGTAAATCGATATTTCCAGAACTATTTGTAGCTAATGAAATTACTCCCAAAATACTCTTTGAATTTAATTTTTCTTGCGGTAATTCTTCTATTATCCAAGAATTATCGAGATAGAAATTATAATAATAAATTATGTCGGGGCTATTTTTCATGAGAATATCCAATTTCTCTTGTCCAAAATAATCTAATAATCTCTTATCAGGTTGAGGATTTTGGCTTGAAATGAAAGAAACTAAAAAGAAAATTGTTAGTAAGGATAAATAATACTTAAGTTTCATACTTAATGTTTTAATATTTTAATGTATTTATGTTTTTTTTGACAAATTAAAGTCTAAAAAGTTTACAAAATCTATGTTATTTCATAGAATAGTAACATCTTTTAGGCGAATGAATTATATTTTTTGTGCTAAGGTTTTTTATTTCTTTATCTACAATTTTTTTATCAATGCCTGTAGCTACTGCTATTTCGCTGGTTTTCATTGGTTCTGAAGAATTTTTCAGAGTTTCTATTATTTTTTCCGCGGATTCCATAATGTTTAGTGTTTGGTTTGTTTTGCAAAAGTATAAATATTTTGAACAATCCCATAATTATTTGTTGACTTTAAAACAAAATGAGCTCAGTGAAATTCACTAAGCTCATTATCCATAAATTTCAAATAATTATTAATATCTGTAGTGGTCAGCTTTGTAAGGTCCATTTTGAGATACTCCAAGATAATCTGCTTGTTCTTTAGTCAAAACAGTTAGTTTCACACCAATTTTTTCGAGGTGCAATCTTGCTACTTCTTCATCAAGATATTTGGGAAGACGATAAACGCCGATTTTATATTCATTGCGTTTTTCCCATAAGTCAATCTGTGCAAGTGTTTGATTTGTAAATGAATTGCTCATTACAAACGATGGATGACCTGTTGCACATCCTAAATTAACAAGTCTTCCTTCAGCCAATAGAAAAATAGAATGGCCATCAGTGAATTTATATTCATCAACTTGAGGTTTGATATTTATCTTCTGAATGCCTTTAATTTTCTCTAATTGTGATACTTGAATCTCATTATCGAAATGGCCAATATTACAAACTATTGCTTGATCTTTCATATCCGACATGTGTTTAGCAGTGATAATATCTCTGTTGCCAGTAGTTGTAACAAAAATATTTCCTTCAGAAATAGCATCTTCCATGGTAGTAACTTCAAATCCTTCCATAGATGCTTGAAGTGCACAAATTGGGTCAATTTCTGTAACTATAACGCGAGCTCCATAAGATTTCATTGAAAATGCGCAGCCTTTGCCAACATCACCATAACCTGCTACTACAACAACTTTTCCAGCAATCATAACGTCGGTAGCTCTTTTTATACCATCAGCTAAAGATTCGCGACAACCATAAAGATTATCAAATTTTGATTTAGTAACTGAATCATTTACGTTGATAGCAGGAATAAGAAGTTGCCCTTTTTCAAACATTTGATACAATCGATGAACTCCTGTGGTGGTTTCTTCAGAAACACCTTTCCAGTCTTGCACAGCACGATGCCATTTTGTTGGATCTTCTTGCAAGGTAGCTTTTAAAAGCCTTAAAATCTCAGCTTCTTCAATGCTTTCTGGATTAACATTCAGAATTTCAGCGTTGTTTTCGGCTGCAAATCCTTTGTGAATCAAAAGTGTAGCATCTCCACCATCATCTACAATAAGTTGTGGACCTTTTCCATTTGGAAAGGAAAGTGCTTGAAAAGTACACCACCAATATTCTTCTAATGTTTCACCTTTCCATGCAAAAACAGGAACTCCGGCGGCAGCAATTGCTGCAGCTGCATGATCTTGAGTGGAAAAAATATTACAACTTGCCCATCTAACATCAGCGCCCAAAGCAGTTAAAGTTTGAATTAATACAGCAGTTTGTATTGTCATGTGCAAAGAACCAGAGATTCTTACACCTTTTAGTGGCTGTGTTTTCCCATATTTTTCGCGCAGCGACATAAGCCCTGGCATTTCTTTTTCCGAAATTTCAATTTCTTTTTGCCCCCAGGCTGCAAGATTAATATCTGCAACTTTGTATGGCATGTTTTCAATCATTAATTCTGACATAAGTTTATTAATATAATTTAAATTTATTAGCGTGCAAAGATATCAATTTATTAGAATTTAAAGTTTTGCTGGTCGCATTTTAACAATTATTCATAATTGTAGTTTATTGAAAGAATTTAGTTAGCAGAAATTTTATACTTTTTAAAAATTTTGCCTTGATGCATAATTTCTAAGGAGTAGTTTATTAACTGGTCAGTAGTCCAAATTTCGTTATAAAAGTAGCTGTTGCCAAATAAATTTCTTGTAAGGTAAGCTTTATAAAATTTTAAAATTCGAATTTTATAAACTTGGACGTTTTTTCCATCAATATTTAGATTGAATTTTGCCTTAGCAAAGTTTATAATTTGGTTTATTATTTCGTCTTTTACGATAAAATTTTGCTCAAATAAGTCGATATTGGAATAATTAATTTGTAAGAATTCAAGATTTGCGTCGAAATATTGGGCAGCAAATTCTTGGATAATTCCTTTGGCAAACAAACTTTTGATATCTTCAGGGTATTTGGCCGTATCCATTGGAAAAAAAATATCTGGAAAAATACCTCCACCGCCATAAACAGTTCTTCCTTTAAATGTTTTGAATTTTAATGAATCGGGAAAATGAGTGCTGTCGGCGTATAAATATTCTCCATTTTCGAATCTTTTTTTAAGATCTTTTTTATATTCATCAACACCATTTTCATAAGATTTTTGTATGCATCTACCTGAAGGAGTGTAATAATGACCAGTTATCAATCTGATAGCAGTACCATCTGGAAGATTATAATTTCTCCCAATTAAACCTTTTCCATAAGATTTTCTTCCAATAATAAGTCCTCTATCCAAGTCTTGCATTGCACCGGCGAAAATTTCCGATGCCGAAGCTGTTCCTTCATCAATGAGAACTATCAATTTGCTTGATAGCATGCTGCCACCAGAGGTTGAATTGTAATTTTGAGTTTTAAAATGTTCTCCTTTTGTGTAAACTATTAATTTATTGGCATCAAGAAATTCGTCAGCAAGTTTTATGGCTGCAAGCATCAATCCACCTGGGTTTCCACGCAAATCTATGATAATGTTCTCCATACCCTGAGATGATAATCTGTCAAATGCGCGTTGAATTTCATCATTTGTAGTAAACGAAAAATTGCTAATTTTTAGAAAAGCTGTGGTTTCGTTAAGCATGAAACTTGCTTCCACAGTTGAAATTGGAATTTGGCTTCTAATAACTTTAAATGTCATAATTGAATCTGAATAATGACGTTTTATGGTTATTTCAACACTTGAATTATTCTCTCCCCTAAGTAGATTGGTAAAAAATGTGTTGGAAATATTTTTACCAGTTACATTTTTATCGTTGATCTTAATGATTTTATCGCCTTTTTTAATACCAACATTTTCAGATGGGCCATTGGGAGTTGGCGAAAGTACAAGAAGTGTATCATTTAATATTTGATAAAATAAACCAACTCCACCAAAACTACTTTTGAGTGATTCATTATTTTCGGCTAATTCTTTTTTATTCATATATTTGGAGTGTGGGTCTAAATCGTGCAATATTGCTTTTATCGCGATTTCAACTAACTCGGGCATATTTACAGAATCAACATATTGATTTTCAATAAGTTTTATTACTTTATCCATCTTTTTATTGGTCGAATTATCATCCTGACCAAATATTACAGATGGTATTAGCAGCGAAATAATAATAATCCATACCTTAATTTGAGCAGCCATAAATTGTTTTCTAATTTTGTTGAAGCATGCGAAAATAGTTTTTTTTATACATACTTCGATTACTATTTCAATGAAATATTTATGAAAATCATAATTTGGCAAAGCTTTGCAAAGTAGAATTAATGTCGATGCAACTCATTTTAGATAATTTAACTGTAAATTAAATCGAGGGTCAAGCAATTCGTCTAATTTTGCACCTTATTAAAATATATGTTTTGAAATTTATTAAATACTTGTGGATGAAACGTAAAATTTTGTTGTTGTCAGCATTAATAGTCTCTTTGGGATTTTTAGTAGCATATAAATATCAAGAGGTTGTAAATAATCAGAAGGAAGAAATAGTAACTGATTTGGTTGTAAATGCTTTAAACATTGCTCATTATGACCGAAAACTTATGGATGATAATTTTTCAAGAGAGGTATTTGAGAAATATTTGGAACAATTAGATTTTAGTAAGAAGTTTTTCATAAAAGAAGATGTTGATGCTTTGATAAAATACCGAGACCTTATCGATGACGAACTTAAAGAACACAAAGTTGATTTTTTTGAATTATCATTGAAATTGATGTCGGAGAGAATTGTCGAAGCTGAAAGTTATTACAAAGAAATATTAAGCAAACCCTTTGATTTTGATGTAGATGAAAGCATTGAAGTGGATGATAAAAAGACTAATTGGGCATCCAACAAAGTAGAATTGAAAGATGCATGGCGCAAAGCATTGAAATATGAAACTTTGATAGAAATTTCTAATAAATTGGATATTCAAGAAGGAGCAAAAATTAAAAATGATACTTTGGTTAAGCAGCAAACTTTTGAAGTTATAGAAAAGGAGGCAAGAGCAAAAATATTAAAACGCAATGATGACTGGTTTAGGCGACTTCATCAAGTTGAACATTTTGATAGATTATCTTATTTTATGAATGCCATAGCCAGTGTTTACGATCCTCATACCAACTATTTTCCACCAAAGGATAAGGAAGATTTTGATATTTCTATTTCAGGACAACTTGAAGGAATTGGTGCTACACTAAATGAAAAAGATGGATATGTGCAGGTTGTGAGCATTGTGCCTGGAAGTCCATCATGGAAACAAGGTGATTTGAAACCTAATGATTTAATAATAAAAGTGGCTCAAGGAAATGATGAACCAGTGGATGTTGTTGGAATGCGCTTAGATAATGCTGTAAAACTCATAAGAGGAAAAAAGGGAACAACAGTAAAACTGACAGTAAAAAATGTTGAAGGAAACCTTGTGGTGATACCAATAGTGCGCGATGTGGTAATTATTGAAGATTCTTATGCAAAATCAGTTATAGTCAAAAATTCCGCTACCAACAAAAGAATAGGATATATTTATTTACCACAATTTTATGTTAATTTCAATCAAAGTAATGGAGGCAGAAGATGCAGCGATGATGTGTTAAAAGAAATACAAAAATTGAAAAAGGAGAATATCGATGGACTGGTTATAGATTTGAGAAATAATGGAGGAGGTTCATTACCAGATGTTGTGAAAATGGCCGGTTTTTTTATCCCTTTTGGATCCATTGTTCAAGTGAAGGAGAGTAATGGAAATTCTGAGGTTTTGAGAGATATTGATAAAGAAATGTATTATGATGGCCCTATGGCTGTAATGGTAAACGGCAATTCAGCATCAGCATCAGAAATTTTTGCAGCAGCTTTACAGGATTACGGAAGGGCAGTGATAGTTGGTAGCGAAATGACTTTTGGCAAAGGAACTGTTCAACGTATTCTTGATTTAGATCAAATAGTAAATAATAAGCAATCTGAGTTTAAACCATTAGGTGCACTCAAAATTACCTTTCAGAAATTCTATAGAATTGATGGTGGTTCCACTCAACTTAAAGGTGTAAGTAGCGACATAGTTTTTCCAGACAATATGATGTATATAGATTATGGCGAGCGTGAATTAGAAAACCACATGCAATGGGATAAAATTCCTCCTTCTGTTTATCAAAAAATGAATCTTGTTGGTAATTTGGAAAAAATTAAAAATACTGAAAGTAAAATTGTTTCTAAAGATCAAGAGTTTAAAATGATTCAAGATAAAGCCAAAAAAATTAAAGAAGTTAGAGATGAAACTCTTATAAATTTAAAACTTAGCAATTTTAGAGCTGAACAAAAGAAATTGAAAATTGAAAATGATAAGTATTCTAAATTGATGACTGATACTAACGCCGTTAAAGTTATACCTTTAAGGGCTGATATGCAGTTTATTGAAAAAGATAGCTCGCAGCTCGAAAGTTCTAAAAGATGGTATAAAAATCTGAGTAAGGATATTTATTTAAGAGAAACTATTAATGTGGTAAATGGAATAATTGAAAGCAAATGATGTTTGAAAAGGAAGAAATAGCAAGCCTAAATTTAAAATTGAAGGGTTCTGATGCTTCAGAAATTTGCAAATTTTTTATCGAAAATTTGAATGATAAGATTACTTTCGGAAGTAGCTTAGGAATTGAAGATCAGGTTATTACTCATATATTGCTGAATCTTAAACCTGATTTTCATATTTTTACTCTCGATACAGGAAGACTTTTCCCTGAAACTTATGAGCTTATTGATAGAACAAATAATAAGTACAAAACAAAAATTGATGTTATTTTCCCTGATTACCACGAGGTAGAAGATTTTGTAAAGTTAAATGGCATAAACTCATTTTATAAATCTATCGATATGCGAAAACAATGTTGCCATATCCGAAAGCTAAATCCTCTAAAGCGTGCACTCGATGGTTATGATGCTTGGTTCACTGGATTAAGGCGCTTGCAAGCTATTACCAGAGGGGAAATGCAAATTGTAGAATGGGATTCAAATTCAAATCTGCTCAAAATAAATCCTCTTATCGATTGGTCGGAAAATGATGTTTGGAAATATATAAATGATAACAAAATTCCTTACAACACTTTGCACGATAAATCTTATCCTAGCATTGGCTGTCAGCCTTGTACAAGGGCAATTCAAAAAGGTGAAGATATTAGAGCTGGCCGTTGGTGGTGGGAAAATCCTGACACTAAAGAATGTGGACTTCATGCAAAAGGATGATTATTTGAACCTCATACCAACACTTAAAGTGAAAGAATTATAAGTCATAATCAGTTTAGAATCTTTTATGATAGTTTTATTGTTATAAAAATTATAGCTGATGCTCCCAAAGTAAATATCCGAATTATATCCTCCACCAATTCTATATTCAGAATAGTTAGTAAATTTGAATCCAAATTTAGACTTCTTTGGCTCTAACTGATATATTTGAGGCTGCAATCCAAGGCCAATTAGTAGAGTTCCACTAACGAAGAAATCTTTATAAACGAATGTATATGAATATCCTGGGGCAATTGCTATAGTTAAAAATCCTCCTGATTTAAGAGTTAATATATCAGCATAAAACTTTTGTTGAGCTAAGGGAATCATAGTTGAATCTGTCGAAAATCCTGAATATCTTAAGGCTGCACCAAGGCTGAAGCCTCCAGCACTTTTTCTTTGTTTTTCGGATTGATAAATAGCTGCTTTCATCGAAAATTTTTGAGAAAAAACCATTTGTGTTGATAATCCAATATTCGTAATAGCTAATTTTGGTTCGGTAGGATAGGGTGAGCCATTTTGCCAACCAGCAATATTTCCTACTGGATTGTTTAAATAGAAACCTTTATTTCTTACAAAATAGAAATCTGTTACCAAATTCATAAAAGAAAGCTGAGTGTTTAAGAACACGACAAATGATTGAGTCTTGCCATAGATAAATTCATTCGACGGCAAAGCCAACGAAAAACCTATTGAAAGGCTCTTATAACTGCCTGCTAATCCTAATCGATTACTCACATTCGGTGTGTAGATAATATCATGGCCAGACAACCAAAGGTCTGCAATATTTAATTTGAAAGTTTTATTAGAAAAAAATGGCTGCACTGAAAATCTCTGATTAAAATGACTTATAAAATTGCTGTCTTGCTCAGGCTCTTTCACCATTTTGTAATATTTATTCGATTTTATTTTTTCAATGGTAATTTGACTAAATAAATTTACAGATGATAAAGTGAAAAATATTGTTATAAAGACAATTTTAATTTTCATGTCGCAAAGTTAATTGAAATTTTTCAAGCCCCAATTTATATTTATAATTTACGCTTCATCTTTAATCAAACTAAAAATATTTACGGCAAGATTATTATTTTTTATTTGTGGAGAAGCTTTGAAATCCAATAATACGTTCGTAAACTTCGCTTTGATCTTTATAATAAACGAATACAGTGTACTGATTTTCAGTGTCGCTGAAGTTTCCTTCAATAAATGAGATATCTCCATTTTTTGAATTTTTTGGAACAAAAATATAGCAATAATCATAATAGCCTTGTTTAAGAAGAATGTTGGATTCATATTTTCCCGACTTATAATTATAGTTCAATTTCGCATTTTTATCGAAGCGCCAATTGGTAAAATCTCCCAAAAGAAATACATCGCCATCGGCAAAAGGTTTCGATACTGGAAGATAAAAATGCACCATCCCATAATCTGATTCAATACTTGAGTTTAAATGAACATCGTCCCAGTCGATAATTCCAAACTTACCATTTATATCAATATAATTAATGTACTTTTTGTTGTTTCTGCTTGCATCGTTCAGCAAATCAATTTGATAGCTGTTTGTGTCAAATTTAATGTTTGAAATATTCGCCGACTGAACTTTAAAACTTCTTATATCTAACTTTCTAAATTCATTGCCACCATCAAAAACAATGTCGCCATTATGATTATAATTTATGTATTCGGAATTGATTTGAGTGGGTTTTTCTAAGGTTTTTATATTATCTTTTCGTCCATTCTGCTGTATTTTAATAGTTAAATTGCTATAAATATCAGGCATTGGGTATTGATTTAAAAAAATTTTGACAAACATTTCCTGTTTCATATTTCGATCTTGAGGTGCAGAAGCAATAAAATTTTGTAAGTCAATTTTTACCAAATTTTCGATTACGTAAAATCTTCTTGTAATCACTGGTTGGTCAGGTTCACCATCAGGGTATACTTTCAAAATATAATTTCCAGATTTTGTGAAACTTATGTCATTTGATGGAAGTTCAGTTTCATAATGTGAATACTGAATGGTAGTATTATATGATAAATGATAATTGTTAAAATAGTCTTCTGTGAGTCCATTTAAATATTCCATGGGCATTAAATTGGTTTCGCTCCAATCGCTATTGCAGGGGATAAAACTATAATAATATGTGCCAGTGCCAATATTTAAATCATCGAAAGAAAGATGTAATTTTTCGTTGCTACCCAAAGTAATAAAAGGTATTGAATATTCAAGGCCTGACTTATAAAGTTGAACGGTTTTAATATTATCTCTATAGATATAATCATCAAATTTTAATTGATTTTCATCGTAATAGTTTTCGGTTATTTGAGAAATTACCGCCAATGGCAGCCATAAAAATATGAATATTAAATATTTCATTTTTAATTATTTTCTGTCGAAGAATGGATTTTTTGAAGTTACTGAGAGTGGAATCCCAAATGCTATTTTTACATCTGACTCAAATAAATTCAACCTCAAAGCAGCTTTGCCAACGCTAAACATAATTCTATTGTCCACATTATTTGCAGAGGCAACTGCCACAGCAGAGCCAATTGCAATGTTCAAGTCGCTGGTGTTGAAAACGCAAGGTGTATTAGGATATTTTTCTTTCTCATCACAATTTTTAAAACCACACAGTTGGCATAATTCCTCTAATCCTAAAGTTTTTATTTTTGTTGCAATAATTACAATAGCACTTGCAAATTTTAGATTTTCGGCATCACGATGAAAGAAATCTACTGAAAATTCATCTCCTATTTTGTGCATAATATCGACAAATTTTGAAATATCATCACCATCTACTATACACATTTCCAAAGTATTGCGTCCTTTGCCTTTAGGAGCTGTTCGAGCTGCTGTAAGCATTAGTTGCGCTACTTGAAGTACAGTCTGCCTAATAGCTTTCGATTCTTTTATTATCGACATAATTGTAAAAATAAGCCTTGTCAGTTTAAGCTGACAAGGCGATATAGAATAATTTTTTTCTATTATTTAATAGTCAGTATATTTATCAAGGCTCTCAACAAATTTGAGTTTTGTTAAAGTAAAATCTGTATCTTCTCTAATTTTTGCAATTGTAACTTCAGCCATACCTTTTTCTTTCATGTCAATATCATTAATGTGATAAAATTCAGGTCTGTTCAGAAACAACAAAACATCGGAAATTTCATTTATATAATCTGGAGTATATTTGAATCTGTTATTATAAACAATAGGTTTCGATAGTTGTGAGAAAAGTATTATTGGAATTTTTGTTTCGATGGCAAGGTTTTTAAATGCTTCAACAATCGGGCAGAAACCTTCTTTGCTGCATGCTTTATCTTTTGATTTTAAGTTGGTAGTTATAAGTTCAAGATAATCTATAAATATTATTTCAACTCCATTTTTTGCCATTAACTTCGATTTTTCAATAATATCTTCCGCCATTGGGTTGGTGGTATCATCGATGTATATTTGAGCATAAGAGTAATTTTTTATTACTGGTAGCACTTGATTTTTCTGACTATCAGTGAGTTGGCCTGCATTTATTTTGCTTAAAGAAAGTCCAGTTGAACTTTCGAGCAGCCTAGTAAATATCTTGCGAGCTGATCTCTCAGCGGAGAAAACTCCAACTTTTTTGTTGTTATATACAGCAATATTATCAATAAGAGAAAGTAGAAATGCAGTTTTCCCGATACCAGGTCTCACAGCAATGGTATTTAGTTCTCCGTTTTGAAATCCCTTGGTAATTTTATCAATTTCTGAAAATCCAGTTAGAATTCCTTTCTCTGAATTGCCATTAAAATTAATTTTGTATTTTTTGTCGAGTGTTTGTTTTAGCAGATTCTTTGTGGATACAAACACTCCCAAGCGCTCATTTTCAGTATTATTTTCTGTCATATTCTATAGTTTATCATAGTCTCCAAAATTAATAAATATTTTCATTATAATCATTAAATTTTATTTTTCTGCAATAAATTTTCCGTTTTTATATATTTTAATTTTATCAATTTCACCTTTATAATTATAAATCAGCTCTTTACCATCTTTTTCATTGCTTTTATACATGGTTTTTCTCATTAGTTTTCCATTAGGAAACCATGAAACTAAAATGCCAGTTCCGTTATTAAATTTCCCTTGAGTAATAATTCTTCCATATTCGTCGAAATAATTCCAAGAGCTATCAATCAAATTATTTTTAAACCAACCTTCAATCATCAACATTCCATTGCGATGCCATGTTTGATAAAGTCCATATTTTTTGTTTTGCTTATATGTTTCAATGGAAATTTTGTTGCCTGATTTATCATAAGAAATTGTTTCACCCTCTAATAATCCAGATTTATAATTCGATTCTTTTGAAATTGTTCCATTTAGATTCCATTGTGCTGACTTGCCTTCTAAAACTCCATTTTTGTATGTATATAAGGAGCTTTGATTGCCATTTTCGTAATACCATTTTTGAACTCCATCTAATTCGCCACCTTTATATTTAAGTTCTTGCTTAATATTTCCATTTTCAAAATATGAATTTTCATTTCTAACACAAGCGTAAACAATTGATAATAAGCTAATAATAAGAAGTTTCCGAAACATAAAATTTATTTAAATTTAAAAAGCAAAACTATTCAAAATGCCGTTGGAATTAAAATAAAATTTATAAATAATGTTTTGGGAACAATACTTTTAGAAAGATAATCAAAAAAAATAAGCCTGAAATATGGGCTATTTCAGGCTTTGCTTTTAACGAAAAATCAAGAAAAATTAAAATGTAATTTGTTCAATATACACACACACACAATAAGAAAAAATCACTAATATTCGTTGAGCCAATTTTAGTAAAATAAAAATATTAAACACCTAATCTACATATTGAAAAAAACCGGACCAATTCTTTAAATGAACCTTGAAATTTCGTTTATCGGAGTTTAGACGATTTTTTTACGCCTTATCTTTGGATTGTTTTAAAATAAATAATTCATCAGCTTTTAATAATTAGTTTTTAAGATTTTTGATAATGTTTGTAATATATTAAATGACTTAAAATTAATCACTTATTTAATAATTTCTTTCATTGTTGTCCGACATAATTTAATAGATTTCCCCCTTCGGTCGAAATAAAAAGTAGTCTACGAGATTTTAGGAAGGTGTGGTTGATGGCGGCGAAGCCGCCATCAACCACACCAAAAAACCGTAACTATCAGATTGTAATT
This sequence comes from Bacteroidetes bacterium CG2_30_33_31, assembly GCA_001872625.1. Classification (GTDB taxonomy): domain Bacteria; phylum Bacteroidota; class Bacteroidia; order Bacteroidales; family UBA1556; genus UBA6267. The sequence goes on along the minus strand of MNXP01000050.1, from coordinate 95,024 downwards.
TCGACCGAATGGAGAAACCTTTGGTTTTTTTATTAGATAATTTTACTTAGGCAATGATGATTTTTTTTATTAAGTATCCACTTTTCTGTTTTGGTATTTAATTTACATTATTACAATTATCACTTTTATAATACTTAATTATAGATTATTATATTTTTATGAATCTTCATTTGTTACTTTTGCAGTTAAATGATTTAATAATTTATGAAATTTTTGCTGCTTTTGTTTTTATTAGTTTTTGCTTCCTGTATTGTCGAAGGTCAAAAGTTAACCAAAGATACAAACGACTATATAATTGACTACAGCGATAAATTAGGATTATTTTTATATTCAAAAATTAAAATTAGCAATTTTAGTTTTGTAGATGAAACAAATAATTATCGACTAATTTATAGCCCAAATTCGCAAACCAATATTGGATTTGGATTCAATTATAAACGCGTAAATATAGGAATTGCATTTGATTTATTTAATAATGATAATTATAAATATGGTAAAACTAAAAGGATTGATTGGCAAGCTAATCTATATGGTAATAAGGCGATTATAGATATTTTATTTCATAGTTATCAATCTCATTACATAAGAAATCCACAGGATGTATTTCCGACTTATGTCAATGGAGATCCAAATTATATAAGACCTGATATATTAAATAATGGATTTGGTTTTTCATATATTTACATATTCAATTATAAGAAATTTTCATATAGAGCAGCCTTTCTTGGCAATGCTCGCCAGAAAAAAAGTAATGGATCGTGGTTTGCAGGTGGGGGATTTTTCTCAGAGAATATAAGTGGAGATTCAAGTCTATTTCCACAAAAATCTTATTTTAGCATTTATCCACAAATTACCTCAATTTCTACTTTTGCCATTGGTTTAAAAGGAGGCTATGCTACTTGTATTGTGGTTAAAAAATATTTTTATTTATCAACATCTTTAGGAACTTCAGTCTATTTTGGCAAGCGCAGGATTTTAACTGACATTTCGACAATGCACGATAAAAATGAGATTTATGGAAGCTTTCAACCAAGATTTGCGGTTGGCATCAGCAAAGAGAAATGGTTTGCTGGATTTTCAGTTGTTAATGATTTTTTTATGTTTAGCTCAATAAGTAAAACTAATGGTTTGTCACTAAATTATCAATATGGAAATGCAAGATTATTCGTTGGCAAAAGATTTAATTTGTCAAAAACCATCAAAATTTTTAACTAATAATTTTTTATATTTTGAAAAATAATATAATTTTTAATAAATCTAAACATCTCAATATTAAAGGTTTACTTTATTCATTGGAAACACCAAAGGTAATGGGAATTTTAAATATTACTGATGATTCCTTTTATGATGGAGGCAAATATAATAAAATCGATAACTGGCTCAGAAGAGCAGACGAAATGATTATAGAAGGTGCAGATTTTATTGATATTGGGGCGCAATCATCGCGACCTGGTGCAAAAGAGTTGGGCTTTGATGAAGAGCTAAAAGTATTGCTACCAGCAGTAAAATCAATTCGTCAAAATTTTCCTTCAGCAATTTTATCGGTTGATACGTGGCAATCGAAAGTTGCTGAGAAAATAATTGACGAAGGTGTCGATATTATAAATGATATTTCTGGTGGAACTTTCGATAATAATATGTTCAATGTTGTAGTCAAATATCAAGTCCCTTATATAATTATGCATACTCAAGGTAAGCCAATTGTGATGCAGAATAATATTAATTATAATGATATTGTTCAAGACATTATATTCTTTTTATCGGCACAAATTAATAAGCTTAATAAACTTGGTCTCTCTGATATTATCATCGACCCAGGTTTTGGCTTTGCTAAAACTTTGGAACAGAATTATCAAATTTTGAATTCATTAGAACATTTTTTATTTCTTGAAGCTCCAATTCTCGTGGGAATTAGTAGAAAATCAATGATTTATAAAGTGTTAGATACTTCCGCTGAAAAGGCTTTGGCTGGCACTATAGCTTTAAATACAATTGCTTTACAGAAAGGTGCTGATATTTTACGTGTGCATGACGTAAAGGAAGCTAAAGACTCAGTAAATCTTTTTCTTAAATTGAAATCTGTAATAAAATAGGAATTTATAGAATGTAATTAGATATAGTTCTGCTAAATTTTATCTTGAGAATTATTAAGAATATTATATAGAAAATCTCTTGCTCTGAAGAGTTTAGCCTTCACAGTGCCCATAGGAAGATTCATTTTCTTAGCAATTTCTTCGTAACTCAATTCTTCAAAATATCTCATTTCAATTAATATTCTATAATGAGGTTTTAATTTATCGACAATCTGTCGCATAAGTTTAATCTTTTGTTCGTTTATCAATGTTTCTTCAGGATTTAGTTCTTCTGTGGAAATTTTATTTGATATAACCGAACTGCTACAATCTTCACTTTCTTTATCTAAAGATATTGTATTTTGTTTAGTTTTTCTGATAAAATCAATGCAATTATTTGAGGCAATTTTAAAAAGCCATGTACTAAAAGCATAATCTGGGGTGTATTGTTCAATTTTTCTAAAAGCTTTGCCAAATGCTTCAATTGTTAAATCTTCTGCATCATCTTTATTATTGGTCATTTTTAATAACATAAAATAAATAGAATCCCAATAATAATTCATTAATGAGGCGTAAGCGTGTCTGTCATTTTCATCTTTTGCCTTTTGCACAAGATAAAAATCCCTTTTAGCTTTTTCAGTAAAATTAATATTTACTTCCATTTAGCATTTCTATAAATAATGTTTGTCATTAGAATAAACGGTATAAACACCGATAGCAGAAGTTCCAGAAATGGCGAAATTAGTAATAATTTTGAAACTCCAAGTTTAATCATAGTTAATTTTGTAATAATTAAAAACGAAATATATCTCAATGCTATTAAGGTCGTAACCGCAATTATCTGTTGCTTTTCTAACAAAAGCAAAATTGCTGTTATCAGAAATAAATAATAGGATATATCGAAAATAAAAAGCAAAAATAAATGCTTAGCTTTATAATATTTTCCACTTGTAAGATGCCTTCTTTTTTGATTTACAAAATTCAAAAAACTAGTTTCTGGTAAAGAAATTGTTTTAGAGGTGGGAGATGCTAAGATACGGGTGTTTAGTCTGTTAGCTGCTTTATTTACAAATAGATCATCGTCACCAGATTGTATTTTGTAGTGGCTTTGAAACCCATGTTGCTCAAAGAATAGGGATTTTTTATATGATAAATTTCTACCAACGCCCATATATGGAATCCCAATACGCGCAAAAGAAAAATAATTTATTGCTGTTTTTAAAGTTTCATACCTTATCACATAGTTTAAAAATCCTTTCTCAAAAGAATAATCTCCAAAGCCTAAAACTATTTTAGTGCCATCTTCATAACTTTCGGCTATTTCTTTCAGCCATTGATTTGAATTAGGTTTACAATCGGCATCGATAAGAACGATTAAATCATTTTTTGCTGATTTTATCCCAATGCTTAATGGGAATTTTTTACCTTTAAAAAAATTTACTGGATTTAAAACATTTACTATCTTTAGATTTAGATAAATAGGTTGTAAACTTTTCAAGTAATATTCACTATCATCATTTGATTGGTCGTTAACAACAATTACTTCAAAATTGGGATAATCTTGTTCAAGAACAAATTTTAAAAATCGCATTAAATTATCTTGCTCATTTCTTACCGTAATAACAACCGAAATAGGATCGTAAATATTTTTTTCAGAATGCTTGGTTTTTAAAAAAGCAACTTTTGAGGTAATTAGCCAGAAGTATATCATTTGCAATAATATAGCCCCAATAAATATAATAAATAAATAATCTTTTAAAAATCCCATAATCTTTTGCTAACAGTTTTCATCATAAGCAAATTTACAGCTTTGCGACTTACCTATTTTTTACTATACACCAAGATTTAAACAGTCAATTGTGAATAGCAATTGCCACTTTGCTTAAAAATTCTGTTAAATTTGCAAGCTAAATTGATTGGATGAAACAGGAAGAAATAATAGAAACATTTGTGATTTTGGGTCAAAATATTAAATCATATTTAAATGAAGATTCTACAGTAAGATATTTCAATAAAATAAAAACGGCTGTCAATTCTTCAAGAATAAATAATTCTTGGTTTACCGAATTTTTTGTAAATATTTCATTGAAATCCATTGAGAGTATTTTGCAAAAAGAATTACTGGAAAAATATATTTCAAACTATAAATTCAGCAAAAAAAATCCCAAAAAAATCGCCGTAATTATGGCTGGAAATATTCCTGCTGTTGGCTTTCGCGATTTTTTGGATGTACTTTTATCAGCAAATATTTTCGTCGGTAAACTTTCATCCAAAGATAGCAATTTGATTCCATGTTTTGCGGAAATATTGATTGAAATAAATCCAAAATTTTCAGATTATATATTTTTTGAAGAAGAATTTCTAAAGAATTTTGATGCAGTAATTGCAACTGGCTCAAATAATTCCGCGAGGTATTTCAATCATTATTTTGGAAAATACCCATCCATAATAAGGAGTAATAGAAACTCCGTTGCCATTATTCATAAATTAGATGACACAAGTAATTTTGAAAACTTAGGCGAAGATATTTTTTATTATTTTGGACTTGGTTGCCGTTCAGTTTCAAAGATATATGTTCCAGAAAACTTTGATTTGGTTGGATTAATTGATGCCTTTAACGCATTTTCTTATGTGGCCGAAAATACTAAATATTTTAATAATTATGAATACAATAAAGCTATATACCTTATAAATAAGGTTAAACATCTTGATAACGGTTTTGCATTATTCAAAGAAGATAGTTCAATAATTTCTCCAATATCTGTTATTCATTATGAAAAATATGTTCATGAAGATGATTTATTGAAAAAATTAATGCTTCAGAAATTTAACTTACAAGCAATTGTTAGCAGTAAATTTGTGGGCGAAATATTTTTAAAACCTGGAAATTCTCAATTCCCTAAGCTAACCGACTTTGCAGATAATGTGGACGTATTAAAATTCTTGTCAGATTTATAAAAAATAATTAGAAAAGAAATATCCTAAAAGTCATTATTTCAATGAGATACGTAGTTATCAACATTTAATAATGATAATTTAAGCAAAAAATAAAATAAAGTTTTGGTAATTAGAGAAATAGCTATACTTTTGCAATCCCAAATTTTGAAAGTATAATAATTTAGTTATGAAAGCAGATATACATCCCAAAAATTACAGACTTGTCGTTTTTAAAGACATGTCAAATGGCACAGCATTTTTAACAAAATCAGCTGTTGACACAAAAGAAACTATAGAGTGGGAAGATGGAAACACTTATCCAATTGTTAAATTGGAAATATCCAATACTTCTCATCCATTCTTTACCGGAAAAATGAAATTAGTTGACACCGCTGGTCGTGTTGATAAATTTAATAGCCGCTATAAAAATCGGAATGAAAAAAAAGAAATTAGTAAAGCTTAAAAAAAAGTCCCTAAACGGGACTTTTTTTTTGAAATCAACTTGATATCCTATTCCTTTTTGTATATTTTTGTGGCAAATTAAAATTTAAACCATGAACTACGTTTTATTTGATGAAAAACAGACCAAAACCAGTTTGCTACCATTAACATTTACACGCCCTATTTGTGATTTACGCTTTGGTATTTTGACAATTAGGGAAAAATGGGAGTTAGTATTAGGTTCAAAAACATCTACTTTGACTTCTGAATATTTATCCGAAAAATATCCTGTAATTGATGCCGAAGAAAATATTCTTATCAAAGGAAGTATTGTGCCTACAAAAGAATTTGTGGAAGCAGTAAAAAATCTTAAATCAGAAGAAACTCTTGTCAAAGACGAAATGATTTTGGCTTATCGCGTTACAAAAGAAAATCTGTCGGAAAATGAAAGTGATACCGACGGAAATTTAGTTGAATTTGAAGGTGATTTGATAAGTTTAGAACATATATGGCAGCTTTTTTCTGAGCTCGATGTAAATCTAAAATTTGATTTTCAATTGATAACAAAAGGACGTAAATCAGTTGAAATATCAAAAACAAATAATGTTGTTTGCAAGGAAAATATTTTTATTGAGGAGGGAGCAAAAGTTGAGTATGCATCGCTAAATGCTTCTGATGGGATAATATATATTGGTAAAGATGCCGAAGTTATGGAAGGTTCCTTCATTAGAGGACCATTCGCTTTGGGTCAACATTCTCAGTTAAAAATGGGAACTAAAATCTATGGAGCAACCTCTATTGGTCCTTTCTGTAAAGTTGGCGGTGAAGTCAGCAACTCCTTATTAATTGGATATTCCAACAAAGCTCATGACGGATTTTTAGGAAATTCGGTTATTGGTGAATGGTGTAATTTGGGTGCAGGAACCAACTGTTCAAATTTGAAAAATACTTATGAAGATGTGCGTTTATGGAACTATTACGAAGAATCTTTTGTAAGCACGGGACTTCAATTTTGTGGTTTAATTATGGGTGATCACTCTAAAACAGGAATTAATTCTATGCTTAATACAGGCACTGTTATTGGCGTGAATGTTAACCTTTTTGGGACTGGTTTTCCACGCAATTTTATCCCCTCATTTTCTTGGGGCGGGGCTAATGGATTTAAAATTTATAATTTAAATAAAGCAATTCAAGTAGCGGAGAGAGTTTACGCAAGAAGATCCTTAGATTTTAATGAGGTTGAAATAAATATCCTAAAGCATATTTTTAAATATGTTATCAGGTAAATGAAATAAATTATTTTACCTGACAATTATTGACCTTTTTTACTAATAACCATTTGGCACTAAAATGGTAAAAAAGGTCTTTTCTTTTTATAAATTATTGTAAATAAGATATATATAAATGGAAGAAAATTCTTCAAACATTTATATGACAAATTGACAACTTAAAATATGAAATATAAAAATTTTCGACAACTGGATTTAACCGATATAGCTGGTGGCGATACTGATTTTTTCCCTTTAATGTCTGGACCTGAGGATTTTAATTTTGATAATGCGGATGTTCCTGTTACTCTGCCAGTGTTACCACTACGAAATACTGTGCTTTTCCCAGGCGTTTTAATTCCAATTACCGTTGGCAGACCTAAATCATTAAAGCTAATAAATGATGCTTATGCTGGAAATAAGCTGATTGCGGTTGTGGCTCAAAAAGATGCAAATACTGAAGATCCTCAGTACGATAGCTTATATAAAATTGGTGTAATGGCTACTATTTTGAAGGTTCTTAAAATGCCAGACGAAACAACAACCGTAATTATTCAAGGGAGAAATAGAATCGAAATCTTAGAGGAAACTCAGACTGAACCTTATTTTGTTGCCAAAATTGAACCTCTTCTTACAGATATCATTGTAAAAAATGATAAATCATTTGAAGCATTAATGGATTCAATTAAAGACTTAGCTCTAAAGATAATCAATTTAAATCCAAATATTCCAAATGAAGCTGGCTTCGCTATTAAAAATATTGAAAGCCCATCTTTTCTTGTAAATTTTGTTTCCTCCAACCTGAATTCTTCACTGAAAGAAAAGCAAGCTTTAATAGAAATTGTAGATCTTTCAGAAAGAGGCGATAAACTTTTAAAACTTTTATCAAAAGAAGTTCAGATGCTTGAGTTAAAAAATCAAATTCAAGATAAAGTTAAAGTTGACTTGGATAAACAACAGCGCGATTATCTTTTAAATCAGCAACTTAAAACCATTCAAGACGAACTTGGTGGAACTCCTCACGAGCAAGATATATTAACTCTAAAAGAAAAAGCTGGCAAAAAAATTTGGCAAAAAAATGTTCAAGAATTATTTGTTAAGGAGCTTGATAAACTGAGCAGAATGCACCCTTCAGCAGCTGAATATTCTATTCAACATAATTATCTTGAGACTTTGGTGGATTTACCTTGGAGTGAGTTTTCAAATGATGAATTTGAGCTTAAAAAAGCCGAACAAATCTTAAATGAAGACCATTATGGTTTAGAGTCAGTTAAGGAGAGAATTATTGAATATCTTGCTGTTCTGAAACTGAAAGGTGATGTAAAATCTCCTATTTTGTGTCTGGTTGGTCCTCCAGGTGTTGGAAAAACTTCACTTGGAAAATCTATTGCCAGATCACTTGGTCGTGAATATGTTCGAATGGCTCTTGGTGGATTAAGAGATGAGGCTGAAATAAGAGGCCATCGAAAAACTTATATAGGCGCCATGCCTGGTAGAATTATTCAAAGCCTGAAAAAGGCAAAGAAATCAAATCCTGTTTTTGTACTCGATGAAGTTGATAAGATTGCAAGTAATTCGTATAATGGAGACCCAGCTTCAGCACTCCTGGAAGTGCTCGATCCTGAGCAAAACTCCTCATTCTACGATAACTACCTTGAAGTTGAATACGATCTTTCCAGAATATTATTTATTGCCACAGCTAATTCATTATCAACCATTCACCCTGCATTACGAGATAGGATGGAAATAATTGATATTAATGGTTACCTTATTGACGAAAAAATTCAGATAGCAAAACGTCATCTTATTAAAAAACAATTTGCTGAACATGGTTTAAAAGCTAATCAGTTGAAGTTTTCTAACCAAGTCTTAGAAAAAATTATTGAAGATTACACTATGGAATCTGGAGTTAGAAATCTTGATAAACAGATTGCTAAGGTAATTAGAAATAGAGCTAAATATATTGTGATGGGTGAAGATTACAATCCAAAATTGAGCATCGAAGATCTTCGAAGCATAATGGGTCCATCAAAATTTTCACAAGATTATGCCAATGAAAACAATCAACCCGGAGTAATTACAGGTTTGGCTTGGACACAAGTGGGAGGTAAAATTTTATTTATAGAAGTAAGTGTGAGTAGAGGCAAAGGTGAACTTTCAATGACTGGAAGCCTTGGTGATGTTATGAAAGAATCTTTTACAATAGCACATAAATTGGTGAAAGCCAAAGCAGATGAATTAAAAATTCCTCAAATTGCATTTCAAAATTGGGATGTTCACATTCATGTTCCTGAAGGAGCTACGCCAAAAGATGGCCCTTCAGCAGGAATAACTATATTTACTGCTTTAGTATCTGCTTACACTCAAAGAAAAGTGAAACCAAGATTAGCTATGACGGGTGAGCTTACTCTGAGATCAAAAGTTACTGCAGTCGGTGGTATAAAAGAAAAAATTCTTGCAGCTAAAAGAGCTAATATCAATGAAATTGTGCTCAGTCGTGAAAATGAAAAGGATATTCTGGAAATTAATGAGAAGTATATAAAGGGCTTAAAATTCCATTATATTGATAAGGCGATGGAAGCTATTGAAATTGCTTTAATGAAAACTAAAATTCAGAATCCAATACAATTTATTTAGATTAATTATCTGAATTTTATTGCTTTAGCTGGTAATATTTTGGCAATAATACTTGCTGGCCATAATAACATTATTACTGAAATGGCTATAGTTCCAAGATTTAAAACAATAATTAGTAATATATTAAATTTTACTGGAACAGTATTTATATAATAATTTTCAGGATTTAGTGGAATAATGGAAAAATTATATTGAATAAATAAAAGGCCTAATCCAACAATATTTCCAATAATTAAACCTCTGATAATTAAATTTATAGATTTATAAATAAAAATTTTTCTGATCGATAAATTTGTTGCTCCCAAAGCTTTTAATGTTCCAATTAGATTGGTTTTCTCAAGTATCAAAATTAAAAAAATTGAAACAATTGTAACTCCTGAAATTAAAATCATTAATACAATTATAAAAAGAACATTGGTATCTAAAAGATTAAGCCAGTCGACAATCATGGGATAGCGCTGCATAAGTGTCTCAGATTTAATATTATATCCAATCATTCTATATATTTTACTATTTACATCCTCAATGTATTTTATTTCATTGAGCATTATTTCATAACCCGAAACCTCATTGTTTTTCCAAAGATTGAGCCTTTGAATTTGATTAATATCTCCAATTATAAATTTGGAATCTAACTCGCTAAAACCACTATTATAAATTCCAGATATCTTGAATTTTCTGATTTTTGGTGGATTTTGAACAAAATACATCAAAATATTATCTCCAACATTAACATTCAGTTTGTTGGCTATTGTTGAAGAAATCAATATTTCATTTGATATCTTTGAATCACTAATCTTCGGGAATGTACCTTTTAACATACAACTATTGAAAAAACTTTTATTATAATTGCTGTCAACACCTTTAATAACAACTCCTTCAATTATGTTTTTCGACTTTAAAATTCCACCTTTAATGGCAAATTTACTTATGCTTTTAATTCTTTTATCAGTACTGAGAGTTGCCAATAATTTATTGTCAGTAGCTATTGGTGTTAATTCATAAGATTGATTATAATCAAAATTTGATATTCTAATATGGCCTTCGAAACCTGCAACTTTTTCTTTTATTGCATGTTGGAATCCCAACGCTATGGAAATGGAAATTAGCATAGTTGCAACGCCAAGAGCAATACTAATTACCGCAAGTTTAATTATTGGAGCAGAAAAATTGTCTCCATTTTTTTTAAATAACCGTTTTGATATAAATAATTCGAAACTCATTAATAAAATTTATTGGCGCAAATATAGTCATATATCAAATAGGGCTTTTAAAATCCGATGGATAGAATTTCAGAAATCAAGTTGTCTTAAATTACCTGATATGCTTTACCTGGTAATGATTTTAGCACACCTTTAAATTCCATTCCTAATAAAACTGCCGAAGTCTTGCTCATCGTTAAACCAGATTCAATACAAATACTGTCGATTGAATGAGCTTCCTTGTCATTTATTATGTTGAATAATAGTTTTTCATTTTCGTCCATTTCTACAAAAATGGATCTTTGAAATGAACTATTTCTCTTATCCGAATTTTGCCAATTCATTAATTTTAAAACATCTTCGCCTGATTCAACCAGATGAGCTATATCATTTTTAATCAATAAATTACAACCAATAGATAATGCATCATCAGGTCTTCCAGGAAAAGCAGCAATATCACGATTATAGCTAAAACCAATATTAGCTGTTATCAAAGAGCCTCCTTTTTTGCCTGACTCAACTACCACAATTATATCTGACATGCCTGCGACAATTCTATTTCTTTTCGGAAAATTTTGCCGGTCTGGATTTGTTCCTGAAATAAATTCGGTAAGCAATCCACCTTTTTCAATCATTTCCATTGCTACAGATTTGTTGGCCTCTGGATATATTATATCGAGTCCAGAACCTAATACCCCAACGGTTTTTAAGTTATTTGCCATTGAATTTTTATGAGCACAAACATCAATTCCGTAAGCTAATCCACTTACTACCAATATATCTGCTTGAGAAAGTGAATTTAGCAACTTATGGCAAATATTTTTTCCATGAATTGTAGGAGTTCGTGTTCCAACTATACTTACAATCCGTTGAACATTTAAATCGGCATTACCCTTATAAAATAGAAGAATTGGACTATCAACGCATTGCTTTAATCTCTGCGGATATTCTTTATCAAGAAAAAAAATGGGTTTAATATTATTTTCTTCAATAAATTTTATTTCATTTTCAGCTCGAATAAAAATATCTTTATTGTGCTTAATTGCACTAATAACTTTGTGAGAAATGCCCTGTATTTTGGCTAAATTACTGGCACTTTCCTTAAAAATTTCTTCGATACCACCGCAATAGGCAAGAAGTTTTTTGCCATTTGTGTCGCCAACAAAGGGTAGGAGCGTTAATGCAATTTTATAATTTAGCAATGGTATTTAAGTTAATTTTGACTATGATTTGTTAGATTAACAATTTACATTTTAAAAGTGCTAAAGTAGGAATTTTGAAAATAGAAAGTACGAAAATTTTATTTGCTGTCTTAAATTGGGGACTTGGACATGCAACTCGCTCGTTACCAATTATTAAAAAATTATTAGCGGATGATAATGAGATTATTATTGCTTCCAGTGGGGATGCTTTAATCCTTTTGAAACTTGAATTTCCAGATATTAATTTTATTGAACTACCAGATTATAACGTGAATTACAGCTCTAAAAATATTATATTTTCTGCAGCGAGTCAATTTTTAAAAGTGCTAAATGTTATTAAAAAAGAGAATACTCTGACAAAAGAAATTGTAAAGAAATACAGAATTAACCAAATTATTTCTGATAATAGATATGGCATTTTCCATTCAGAAATTAATTCCATAATTATAACTCATCAGCTTAATATATTAATGCCCAAGGGTTTTGAAATATTTTCGCCTCTTGCTCAAAGAGTAAACAACAAGTTATTGAGCAACTTTAATCAAATTTGGATTCCGGATTTTCAGGGCGAGAATAATCTTTCTGGGAAATTATCAAGCAACAAAAAAATACAATGCCCAATAAAATATATTGGCCCGCAAAGCAGATTCAATAAAAAAGATGTAGACTTAGACTGCAATTTTAATGATTATAAATATGAATTTCTTGCGATAATATCAGGTCCAGAGCCTTCACGTGCACAATTAGAAGAGCTTGTTATAAATAAATTCAAAGTTCTTGATTGTAAAACTGCTATAGTTTCAGGTAAAATGGAAAATCAAACTATTTCTAAAATTTCCAACATTGATATTTTTAATCATTTAAAATATGCAGATTTAGAAAAATTAATCGGAGAATCAAAAATTATAATCTGCCGCTCAGGTTATTCAAGCATTATGGATTTGACAACTTTACAGAAAAAAGCAATTTTAATTCCAACTTCTGGTCAAACCGAGCAAGAATATTTAGGACGCTATCATCATGGTAACGGACAGTTTATTGTTGTTAAGGAATCGAATTTTAGATTGGGAAATCTTACTGATTTATCAAGAAAATTAGGATTTTAATTGCTTGACATGAAATATGATTTTAATAATTTACTACAATATAATATCTTTGCAAACTAACGTTAATACAATATGAGTTACCAGATTGATAAAATCAATATAATTAAAATAGTATTTCCAATATTGGCTATATTGTTGATTATAAGTAGTTCATGTAAAAAAAATAATATAAATTTCGATAGTAATTCTCAATTAACTTTTTCCACCGATACTATAACATTTGATACAGTTTTTACAACAATTGGCTCGTCAACAGAGTATTTTATGATTTATAATTCATCGAATAAGCCTATAAATGTATCAAAAATATTTTTAGCTAATGGTTCTAATTCCAGTTTCAGAATTAATATTGATGGCATTTCAGACACAAAATTTAGTGATATTGAAATTCCTGCAAATGATAGTCTTTATGCTTTTGTGGAGGTAACTGTAAACCCAAATGGTGGCAATTCGCCTTTGTTGATAACCGATTCAGTAGTTTTTGAAACAAATGGGCATGTTCAAGATATTGATTTAGTGGCTTATGGTCAAGATGCTTATTATATTGTTTCAAATCGTCATCAACAAGGTTTGCCCGCTTACAAAATTGTTGCCGGTGAAGGTGTTGATACAACTTGGACAAACACAAAACCTATTGTGATTTATGGATATGCTGTTGTTGATTCAACAGCTATTTTAAGGATTCAAGCTGGTACAAAAATATATTTTCACAATGGATCTGGGCTTTGGATTTACAAAGGAGGTTCGCTTAAAGTAATGGGTACAAGGAGTAATCCAGTAATTTTTCAGGGAGATAGGTTGGAAAAATATTATACTGAACTGCCAGGCCAATGGGATAGAATTTGGATTAATGAAGGCAGTCTAAATAATGAAATCAATTTTGCAATTATTCGAAATGCATTTATAGGTTTGCAGTTGGAAACACTTCAAGAAAGTATGGGAAATAATTTAAAATTGACAAATACTATCATCGAAAATATGTCTGGTGTGGGAATACTAAGCCGATTCTATAAGCTCGATGCTGAAAATATTGTGGTTTCAAATTGCCAACAATATTGTGTTGCTTTGACTATGGGTGGCGACTATAGTTTCAAACATTCAACATTTGCAAATTATTGGTCTTACAGCGTTCGACAGACGCCAACTTTATATTTTAATAATTATTTCAAAGCATCAAATGATGTAATTTATCCCTTTAATCTGACTAAAGCAGATTTTATTAATTGCATAATTTATGGAAATAGCGATGAAGAAGTTCTTCCTGATAGCAGTTCACTCGGCGGAAATTTTAACTATTTATTTGACCATTGTTTAATAAAAAGCTCTTTAAGTATTAGTAATGCAACACACTGGAAGAACATTGTTGCAAACCAGAATCCAGCATTTTCCGATAATGCAAATGGCAATTTTCATCTTTTGCCGTCTTCTGCAGCTTTAGGTAAAGGTAAGTCTGCTGTTGTACCTTTTGATATAGAAGAAGTTGTACGTGATATCAATTCTCCTAATTTAGGAGCCTACGAAAAAATTGACCTTGGCATTTAGTATTTTGCAACTAATTGCATAAATGAAAAATTTGCTGTCAACAATCAAAACTCAATTATATTTGTGCAATTAATTGAATGCTATGAACAAATTCTTCTCTTTTATCAGAAACCAATATTCAAATATCTATAAAGTGTTTATCTTTATGGTAGTGGTTACCGTAATTGTGCTTATGCTCCCAAAGGAAGCAAAATTTAAATTTGAATATTATGAAGGACGTCCATGGAAATATGAGACATTAATTGCTCCAAACGACTTACCAATATTAAAATCTGAAAATAATTTTAAGGCTGAGAGAAGAGAAATCATCAATTCCACTAAGCCATATTTTGCTTATAATCAAACTATTAGTGATGATGCTATTGATAAAGGAATCAATAAATTTGACAGCCTTTGGATAAGAGAATATGGCTTCGACGATAAGGTGAATTATATAAAATACAAGAATTTCTATATAAAAACTCTAAAGGAAATTTATGAGAGAGGAATTATCGAAAAACCCAGAGAGATAAAAAATCTTAATAAAGATAATATTATTGTTTTTGTAAAAAATAAAGTTGCGGAAAATAAATTTATTGGAGACTTTTATCTTAATGGAGAATTTAATAAGCTAATAAACAATAAGTTAAAAAATACTGAATTTCATGGTTTTTTCATGGAAGGCGTCCTTGAACAAACTTTAGTTCCAAATGTAATTTATGATGAATATAAAAGCAATAGTGAACTAAAAATGCAACTCGATGGCGTTTCACCATGGGATGGAGTAATTCAGCAAGGACAATTGATTATCTCCAAAGGAGAAGTAGTAAGTAAAAATACTTATAATATTCTGCAGTCGATGAAGTCTGATTTTGACAGCAATACAGGGAAGTCCTATGTTTTAATTGTCATAGGACAAATAATATTGGTTTCAATTCCACTTACCGCATTTCTGCTTTTTCTCTTTTATTTTAGACGCGATATTTTTGATGAAAATAAAAATATTATACTAATTTTCTTGGTAATTGGCATAGTGGTCTTTATTTCAAGATTGGCAACTAATATAAATGTTGATTATCTTTATATTGCACCAATAATGATTAATATACTCATTATTAGATCATTTTATGATACAAGATTAGCTCACATGGTTCACATTACCACAGTTATAATTGTTAGCTACTTTGTTCCAAATAGTTTCCAATTTCTTTTCCTTCAAGTCATCACAGGAATAATGACAATTATAAGCATAGTTAAATTACATAGCCGCTCTCAATTTTTTGTTTCAGCAATTTACATATTCTTTTCATACTCAATAATGTATATTGCCATGGTTCTTATCACCCAAGGAACTTTTAAAGAAGTTGATTTGAACCAAATTCTTCAATTTGCCATCAACGCCACGCTTGTACTATTTGCTTTTCCTATAATATATGTTTTGGAAAAGGTTTTTGGAATGGTGACCGACATATCGCTTTTGGAATACGCCGATACTAATAATCAATTGATACGCGACTTGGCTTCAAAAGCACCAGGGACTTTTCAGCATTCAGTACAAGTGGCCAATTTAGCTGAAGAAGCAATTCGCGAAATTGGAGGAAATCCATTGTTGGTTAGAGCTGGTGCAATGTATCATGATATTGGGAAAAGCTTAAATCCTTCTTATTTTACTGAAAACCAACCAGGTTCTTACAATCCACATGATGATTTATCTTTTGAAGAAAGTGCAAGAATAATTATCGACCATGTAATTTCAGGAGTAGAAATTGCACGTAAGCATAATATTCCTGAACAAATTATTGATTTTATTAGAACTCATCACGGAACAAAAAGAGTTGAATATTTTTATAGAATGAGCCTTAAAGAAAAATCTATAGAAGAAATTGACCTAAATGAATTTACTTACAAAGGACCAATTCCATATAATCGCGAAACTTGTATATTAATGATGTCAGATGCTGTGGAAGCAGCATCACGCAGCATTAAGAATCCCGATGGTGAAAATATTTCAGCCTTAGTGGATACAATTATTCAAAGTCAGATAGATGAAAATCAATATGATAACGCCAATATCACTTTTAGAGATATTAATGTTGCAAAGAAAATTTTCAAAAAAAGGCTGATGAGCATTTACCATGTTAGAATAGAATATCCCGACTAACATTTAATATCAAAATTGATAATTCTCAACTAATTCATGTAACTTTATTGACTATTAATTTTAAGTAGTAAATGAGCAAATTATATTTTTGTATTCAGAAATAATATTTTATTTAAAACTTTAAAATTATGAATGTAGATCAAGTGATGAATAATTTGGAGCGCAAGCATCCAGGTGAAGTCGAATATTTACAAGCAGTTAGAGAAGTGCTTGAATCGATTGAAGATGTAGTTAATGATAATCCTCAGTTTGATGCTGCTGGAATTATTGAGAGATTGGTAGAACCAGATCGTATTTTAACTTTCAGAGTTGCATGGATGGATGATGCTGGTAAAGTTAATGTAAACTTAGGTTACAGAATTCATTTTAACAATGCAATAGGCCCTTACAAAGGTGGATTGCGTTTGCACCCAAGTGTAAATTTGAGTATTCTTAAATTTTTAGGTTTTGAACAGACCTTTAAAAATGCCCTTACCACATTACCTTTAGGCGGTGCAAAAGGCGGCTCAGATTTTAATCCAAAAGGGAAATCTGATATGGAAATTATGCGTTTCTGCCAAGCATTTATGTTAGAATTATGGCGCGTTATTGGCCCAAATACTGATGTTCCTGCTGGAGATATTGGCACGGGTGGAAGAGAAATTGGTTATTTGTATGGAATGTACAAAAAACTCAAAATGGAAAATACAGGTGTTTTAACTGGTAAAGGTCTTAACTGGGGTGGTAGTTTGGTAAGACCAGAAGCAACTGGTTTTGGTGCTACATACTTCGTGAAAGATATGCTTACAGCTAATAATGATACTTTTAAAGGCAAAATTGTTACCGTTTCAGGTTTCGGAAATGTAGCTTGGGGTGTTGCTTTAAAAGTTACTGAACTTGGCGGTAAAGTAGTAACTATTTCTGGCCCTGATGGTTATATTTATGACGAAAAAGGATTGAATGCAGAAAAAATTGAGTATATGTTGGAATTAAGAGCGTCTAATAACGATATAGTTTCTCCTTATGCTGAGGCTTTCCCAGGATCAAAATTTGTTGCTGGTAAAAAACCTTGGGAAGTAAAATGTGATATTGCAATGCCAAGTGCTACTCAAAATGAATTAAACGGCGACGATGCTGCAAAATTAATTGCTAATGGCGTGAAATATATTGCTGAGGTTTCTAATATGGGATGTACACCTGAGGCTGTTGAAGCTTTCCATAACGCACTATTGCCTTTTGGACCTGGTAAAGCAGTAAATGCTGGTGGTGTTGGTGTTTCAGGATTAGAAATGTCGCAAAATGCAATGAAATTGAATTGGACTGCTGAAGAAGTTGATGCTAAATTGCACCAAATGATGTCATCAATTCATTCTGCTTGTATAAAATTTGGTACTCAAAATGACGGCTATGTTAACTACGTAAAAGGAGCAAATATTGCTGGTTTTATGAAAGTTGCTGATGCCATGTTAGATCAAGGAATAATTTAATTGGTTGGTATAGATTAATTTGTGATTAATAATTAGAAGGTCGCCATTTTTGGTGACCTTTTTTTTATGTAATCTTTCAATATAATTTCCCAAATAATTAATCCTATTCTAAAAGCTCTTATGTTATATTTGCAAACTCAAAATCAAATTTATTTTGGAAATAATATTCAAATATTCTGCTTTTTGGATTTTACCAATTTTTGGCCTTGCATTAAGCATTAGTCTGCTGTTGTATTACCAAAATAAAAGAGAAGAATTTCCTAGAATTATTAATGCTATTCTTGGAATAAATAGATTCTTAGTTCTCTTTTTGCTTGGTTTGTTTTTGCTCTCTCCAATGGTAAAAACAAAAGTTAAGGAGTTAAAGAAAATTACCATTTTACTGGCAGTGGATAATAGTAAATCTATTATTCTAAATCCAGATTCTGCGTTCTATTTATCAAAATTTACTGATGATATTTTTCAGTTGCAGGATAATCTTTCAAAAAAATATAATATTGCAGCTTTTATGTTTGGCAACCAAGTTCATCATTTAGATAGCTTAAATTATAAAGAATCATCAACAAATATTTCCTTGATGATTAACGAGTTATATAATCAATTTAGGCATAAAAATCTTGGTGCTCTTATAATTGCTACTGATGGAATTTACAATAATGGCGAAAATCCCGATTATTTATCAAAAAATTTTAAAATCCCTATTTATACAATTGCCCTTGGCGATACAAATATTAGGAAAGATATTGGAATTGACAGAATTGCAATAAATAAAGTCGCTTTCTTGGGTGATAAGTTTCCAATTGAAGTTGAAACTGTTTCAAAAAAATGTGCTGGAAATATTGCAGAAGCTCAATTATTTATTGATTCAAAATTATTAGAAACAAAGAAATTTTCTATTAATTCAAATTATCAGCATGATGTAATTAGGTTTTCTCCAAAAGCTGATATTCAAGGTATTAGAAAAATTGTAATAAAAATTAAAACTATTGATGGCGAATATAACATTAAAAATAATATATCTACAGTTTTTGTGGAGGTTCTAAATTCTCGTCAAAAAATATTAATAGCCTATAATTCACCTCATCCTGATATCAGTGCGATTAAAAGGAGTTTGCTAAAATCCGATAATTATCAAGTTCAATTATTACCTTTTTCTCGGGTAAATTCTTTGCAGGATTTTAATTTAGCAATATTTTATAATATGCCTGAGAATCGTCAAGAAGGAGAAAAAATCAATAATTTACTCAGTAAATCTTCATGTCCTTATTTGTTGATTGCTGGAATTCAGACAGATATAAATGCTTTTAATAGTCTAAATACTGGTCTTAAGATAAAGGCATCAAAAAATATCACCAATGAAATATTGCCATCTTTGAATGAAGACTTTGAGCTGTTTGGAGTTTCGAAAGAGTTTCAAAATCTTATGCAAGAACTGCCACCATTAAACGGACTATTTGGTAGTATTTTAGTTTCAGACGATATTGAAATAGCTATATATCAAAAGATTGGAAATGTAAAAACAAATTTCCCTCTTTTAGCAATTCGAAATTCAGCGCGTTTAAAAAATGGAGTTTTGATGGGAGAAGGCATTTGGAGATGGCCACTTTTTGACTTTCAAAATAATAATACTACCGATAATTTTGATGAATTTATCGGTAAATTTGTTAAGCTACTATGTTTGCAAGAAAAAAGAGAAAAACTCAATGTGGACTATAAAAATGTTTATAAAGAGTCTGATAATGTTGAGTTTAACGCTACAGTTTATAATTCTTCTTTTGAACTTGTTAAGTCTGCAGAAATTCGTATGCTTATAACAAATTTGAATTCTAAAATCGAATATCAATATATTTTTAATAATAGTGGTGATGCTTCATATTCATTGAATGTGGGAAAGCTAATACCGGGCGAATATTCCTTTAAAGCAAGCACAAAAATTGAAAATTTTACAAATTCTAAAAATGGAAAATTCTTTGTGCAAGCTGAGAATATTGAGAATTTAAACCTAGAATCTAATCATCATTTGTTGAACCAAATGAGTTCATCATCAGGTGGAAAATTTTATTATCCCAAGGATATTTCAAAAATTGTTGATGATTTGGAGAAAAGAAACGACTTAGTAAATGTGGAGTATAAATATCTGAGGTATTCAGATATTATTGATTTAAAATGGATTATGTTTGTTTTTATTTTACTTCTTTCTTTGGAATATATGATTAGAAAATATTTAGGAAGTTATTGATGATGAATTTACAAGAGATTTTATTTGGGCTGATTTTATTCTTCATTATCATCGAATTTGTTATAGAAAGAATTTTACATCATTTAAATATGAACTCTTGGAGTAAGGAATTGCCAAATGAGTTGAAGGCTTTTTATAATCATCAAGAGTATTTAAAAGCAATGAATTATGCATTAGATAATGCAAGAATTTCAAATTTTTCTGTTTGGATAAATTTTGCTTTTATAATATTCATTTTACTTACTAAATCCATCGGCTATATCGACTCTTTAATAAGGCAAGTATCAGAAAATGAAATAATTATTGCTTTGTTGTTTTTCGGATTGGCTGGAATTGCATCTTATATTATTTCATTGCCATTGAGTTTATATTCCACCTTTGTAATTGAAGAAAAATATGGTTTCAATAAAACTACTGGAAAGATTTTTATCTTAGATTCAATAAAATCTATTTTGTTAGCGGCTATCTTTGGAGGGGGATTGTTAAGCTTAATAATATATATCTACGAGCAAACTGGAAGTTTTTTTTGGATAATTAGTTGGGCTGTATTTATCTTATTTACGGTTTTCATATCTATGTTCTATTCAAAATTGATAGTGCCTTTATTCAATAAACAGAAACCATTGGAGGAAGGTGAAATTAGGAATGAAGTTATAGATTTTGCTGCAAAAGTTGGTTTTATTATAAAAAATATTTTTGTTATTGATGGTAGTAAAAGATCCACTAAAGCTAATGCATATTTTACTGGTTTTGGTCGTAATAAGCGAATTGTGCTTTATGATAACCTCATAAATGATTATAAAACTGATGAAGTAGTGGCAGTATTAGCCCATGAAATTGGACACAGTAAACTCAAACACACAATTATTGGCCTTTTCATGGGAATATTTCAGACAGGTATCCTTTTATATATTTTATCAATTTTTATTAGCGCAGATAGTTCAACTTACAAGGCTATCGCTGAAGTTTTTGGAGCCAAATCTTCCTTCTATATTAGCGTTATTGGCTTTGGACTTCTTTATAGCCCGATATCTTTATTTACCTCTTTATTAATGAATTATATATCGAGAAGAAATGAATATGCGGCGGATATATTTGCTGCCCAAAAATACAATGGTAAAGCTTTGGGGTCGGCTTTGATCAAACTTTCTAATAAAAATCTTAGTAATTTAACACCACATCCATTGTTTGTTATCTTCTATCATTCGCATCCAACTCTTCTGCAAAGGCTAAAAGCTTTGGAAGAAAATGATAGTCATTGAGAAATTTTACAGGCTTCATATTCAAATTTATATTATTAATAAACCATGAATTTATTAAGAAAAATCTAAATGCTTTTTAAAAATGTTTCACCTGACATTAATTCTTTCGAAAATTTTCCAATGGTATTATTTGTATATATGCTTAATATCCCATTTCTTATAACTTTATAATCATTATGGAATGGGCATGGATGTATATCAGAACACTCCTGCAAACCAATACCACAATCCTCAAAAATGCTTAAACCATCAATGGCATTTACGATATTTATCAAAGGAATTTTTAAATTACTTTGTTCTACATAAAAACCGCCGTAAGGACCTTTTGTAGAAAATATAATCTTATGGCGAGTCAAATTTTGCAAAATTTTCGCGGTAAATGCTTCAGGAGCATCAATTTCAAACGCAATTTCTTTTACACTAAGTTTTACCTTTTCGTCAATTTTTGAAGCAATATATAGAGCTGCTCTAATCGCGTATTTGCATGATTTTGAAATCATTCTATGATATTAAATTTAATCTGGTATTTTTTTTATGGAATTAGCTAAGTTATTTTTATTATCTATTCCAAGTTCCATATCAATATCTTTAAACTTAAAATATATCCTTTCAAGCTCATTTTCCTTAAAAAGAGTTTCAGCCATCATGAATAGCTCATCATTTTCAACGGCAATGTGGTCCAACAAATCATTCATATTACTTTCTAAAATTTTTTGAACTTCCTCATATTTATTTTCGGCCAAAGCTTTTGTGGTTTTTGCATGGTTTTCCCTAAATAATTCATGATGTTGCTCAAGACCTTCTACAATTTCTTGATATATAAAATCAGGGTGATTTTTTATCTCTGGAAATAGAACCTTGTCTTCTTTAAAATGATGAAAATGATCGCTATACTCACGCAGAAATATTAGTATATTGCTAACATCTTTTTTGTATTTGTCTGTATCATTTTTCCAATTATTTTTTATAGATTTTATAACATCTTCCAACGAACTAATAATTGTATGCTCGTCTAAAAGCAATTGAATAGGGCTGTTTCTCATAGTAAATATATTTAAAGTTGTTTTGAAATCAGTTCATTTTCCAAATGAATTGCCTTTGGAAAAAGTATATTATTCTCTAAATGAACATGTTCATGCAATTTTTCTTCAAATTCTTCTAATTTCTTATAAAGATAAGTATATGAATTACAAGCATCTGTTGGAAGTAAAAAATTTTTGCTTATCCTTCTCATTTCTTTAAAATCGTCGCCAGCTTCATCATGTTCTTTTTTCAATGATTCAATTGGGCTTGCTATTTCAGAGGTTTTTATTTTTGCAATCTCTTGGTTTCCATTTTTTATTGCTACTAACTTTTTAATATATGGAAAGACAGATTTTTCCTCGTTGTATAAATGTTTTGTAAAAACATTATTCACATTTGAAAATATTTCAGAAATTTTTATGATTTCTGGATGCAAATCCCCATGAACATTAGCTACTTTAAGTGCAAGTTCATTTATTAAATCCAAGTTGGCTTTTACATATTTGTGGTGGATATTTATGATGTAATCAGCTAAGAAATCTATTTCCCAATTGTTATAGTCAATATTTGCTGAAACAATTGTATTTTCAACTTTTGATAATTCTATTTCTAATTGAGTTTGGGAGAGGCCATTTTCTTCGCATACTTTAGTAAGAGTTTTTTCTCCACCGCAACAGAAATCAATTCCATATTTTCTAAAAACATCAATCTTTCGAATATCTTTAGCTACAATTTCCCCAATGGATAATTCAGAAATTAAATTAATTTTTTTGAAGATTTTTACTTTCCAAATTTCTGGGCCTTGCTGTAAATACTCCCAAGTAAATATTTCACCTCTCTCACCAAGGATTTGATAATAAAGAGGTTTAGGGTCATGATCGTTATATATTATAAATGCTTCACCTTGTTTAAGATTGTCGAATTTAGTAAAGATAGTAGGGTGTTTTAACTTAGGTTCAATTACAGTTACATCTATGGTTTCTATTGAATTCATTTTGTCGAATATTTAATATGTTGATGCAAATTTAATATAAAAACCAAAACGGATATATATATCCTTTATAAATTAACTTAATTTAACAAAAAAATATAGCTCATATTAGATTATAAAATAATATCTTTGTGATATTAAATTAATATCAATATTTACTTAAATAAATTATAAATATGAAAGAAGAAAAAATATTTTCAGCAAAATCGGGATACTTAATGTTAGTGCTATTATTTGCTTTGATAGCTTTGCCATTTTATCTAATTATCAAATTGGAGGTGTTTTATTTTATTATATTTCCAGTTTTGGCATTTATATGCTTGCCAGGATTTATGATTGTAAATCCTAATGAATCAATGGTTTTAACTTTATTTGGCACATATAAAGGCACTCAGAAGGAAAGTGGTTTTTTTTGGGTTAATCCATTTATGTCGAAAAGTAAAATTTCTTTGAGAGCTCGTAATATTGATAGTTCACCAATAAAAGTGAATGATAAACTTGCCAATCCAGTTATGATTGGAATTGTTTTAGTTTGGAAAGTTTCGGATACCTATAAAGCTGCTTTTGAAGTGGATGATTATGAGCATTTTGTAATGGTACAATCTGATGCAGCAATCCGCCATTTAGCTGGCAAATATGCTTATGATAATTTCGACGACGAAGAATCTGAGTTAACTTTAAGGTCGGGTGGAGATGAGATCAGCCATCAATTGGAGGTATCGCTAACAGAGAGATTAAATATTGCAGGGGTAGAAGTAATAGAAGCCAGAATTAATTATCTTGCTTATGCTGAGGAAATTGCACAGGCGATGTTAAAACGCCAGCAGGCAACTGCAATTGTTGCTGCAAGAATCAAAATTGTGGAAGGAGCTGTTTCTATGGTTGAAATGGCTTTGCAAAAATTATCAGAAAAGCATATTGTTGAACTTGACGACGAAAGAAAAGCTGCCATGGTTAGCAATCTTATGGTTGTTTTAGTATCTGATAAAGATGCAAGCCCAATAGTAAATACTGGTTCAATTTACTAAGAAATGGCTGCATATTATAGAGTTTTTTTTAAAGAAGAGCAAAAATTAAAATTTGTTTGGATATTTCTTTTTTTGGCAATACTTAGTTTCATATTTTTATTTTATGCCTTATTTCAACAATTGATTTTGCACAAGCCATGGGGCAGCGAGCCAATGCCAGATTCTGGACTAATATTGGTAAATATCATTATTCCATTATTTTTATTTTCTTTTTATCTTATTTTCAGAAATTCAAAACTAATAATTGAAGTTAAAGAAGATGGTATTTATTTACGGTATCCTCCTCAAATTATTAAAAATCAAATATTTAAATTTGAAAATATTGAGAAATACTATTTGAGAAATTATAATGCAATAAAGGAATATGGTGGGAGAGGAGCAAAAGCAATCAGACCAAAAGCTGGCATTAGCTATAGCGTTTCTGGAAATAAAGGAATTCAGCTTATTTTGTTGGATGGTACAAAAATTTTAATTGGTACTCAAAAAGCGCAGGAATTTCTTATGGCTATAAAAAAAGGAAAGAGTAAAAGAATTTAATTATGGCAAAAAAGAAATCATTCGTACTTAGAATCAACTACCAAACTTATGTTAAGATAGAGCGGTGGGCTGCCGATGAATTTAGGTCTGCAAATGGTCAAATTGAATACATAATTCAGAATGCGTTGAAAAATGCTGGACGAGATAAAACAGAACCTTTGATTAATGAAGAGAATGTAGATTCGACATCTGCCTGAACCATTCAAACAAAACTATTGAAGTTGATTGAACAACATTTAACGATAATGTTGAGCCTGGAATGGGAATATAAATTGATGAATGACAAAGACTTAAATTTTCTTGGTCAAGTCCATAATTTTCGTTTCCAAATACAAAAGCTACTTTTTCAGGGAAAATTGTTGAATATAAATTTTTAGAATTGCTGGCAGTTTCTACAGCGATAATTTGATATTCTATTGGAATTTTTTCAAGCCATTCATCAGATTTACAAAATTCCCATGAGATTTTATTGAAGGCTGTTGTTGATGATTTTTTAATTTTACTTTGTTTGAATTGGGATTTATCACCAATAAAAATTACTTTTATGCAGCCAATATTATCAGCAAGTCTAATTATTCCACCGATATTAGAAGGACTTTTTAAATTAATAGCAACAATAATTGGCCTTGCTATTTTTTTATAAAAATCTGTGCCATAGTTTCTTGAAAAGAAATCTTCAGCTTTTACAGTAACATTTGCCATCATTCATAAATTGATTTCAATTTGCCGTTCTCAAAAAGATTTGATAAATCAAGATTTCTATTTTTATCGATAAAAAAAGTATGCAATTGGGCGATTTTTGCTCCTTCAATATGCTGAATTGAATCATCAATGAATAAGGTTTCCTTTCTATCAATATCAGCAGATTTTATTAGGTAATTGAAAGATTCAATATCTGGTTTTCTAAGGTGTATTTCATGAGAAAAGAATTCTTTTTCAAATAATTCAGATAAAGATTTGATATTATGCTTTTTATAAAGATTTTCTGTATATGATCTTAGATGAATAATATTAGTATTGCTGAGTAGAAATGTGCGGTAATTTTTTTTTGCAGTCATTAATATTTGAATTCTTTCTGCTGGCAGATCAAGTAACATTGCATTCCAGGCTGAATCTATTTGAAAATCGGTAAGATTAATTTTTGAAAAAATTCTAATATTTTCTCTAAAATCATTCTCTGAAATCAAGCCTTTTTCAAATTTGTCAAAAAGATGTGACTGCTCAGATTGTGAGTATAAATTATCAAAGTCAATTAAGCCTAAATCTCTGAAAGCTTCGGAGGTTTTATTGTAATCGATATTTAAAATTACGCCTCCAAGGTCAAATATAATATTTTTAATCATTATTATATCAGTGTGTTAGATAATAAATTTATTCAATTCAAAAATATGTAAAAAGGTGTTGTGAAATAGAAACAATTAATTATTTTTGCACATCTGTTTTACATAAAGTAGATAAACGTTATAAAAACGTTTTGGGCCTATAGCTCAGCTGGTTAGAGTAGTTGACTCATAATCAATTGGTCCCTGGTTCGAACCCAGGTGGGCCCACAAAAAACTCGACTTAAGTCGAGTTTTTTGCTTTTTTAAGATTTCAAATTATAATTTTAACCTAAAACTATTCTGCTGATTTGATTATAAATCGTTATCAAATTACGATATTCATTTTTCCTTGTAATTCTTGCTCTAATCAATGCGAAATGAATTAATGTATTATTGTATAATAATTTGTATTTTATTGAAATTAAGCTTGTTAATGTAAGAGCAAAAAAATAATCCCAATAGAAATCTCTAAAAATAATTAGTGGAATTAAGCTTAATAAGAAATAAAAAAGGGGTAAAACAAAGAGTCCTATTACAAATTTTATGGAAGAGTGAAATTGTGGATCTTTAATCTTGTCTTTAAGAAACTTGTGAATATAATAATAAGGAATAAAATTATTTATTAGTGCAAAAATAAAGATTGGCAATCCAGCAATTAGCATGAGGATATTCAAAATAAATTTTATCCAATTGGTTTTAGCAATTTCATAAGATTTCAATCCAGTTTTGTCAAAAATAATTTGAAATTTTTCGAGTAAAGTTTTCAATTCCTCTTTCATTGATTTATCCAAAGTGGCAATTTTAAATATAGTTATTTTATCAATTTTAAACCAGTTTTTGTTTGGAGCATGAATCTTATTTTTTTTTGCAGTCTTTTTTCTTAAAATATATCTGCATTTCTCGTAAATTTCATAGTATTCAAGGTCTTCAATGTCAATAATTAATGGTTTTATTTTGATGTAAATCTCATCACGTAATTCAAGCATTGCTTTTTGTGGATTTTCCAGATATCTTTCTTTATAATCTTTTATGCTAATTGGTTTGCCATAGTTTATTTGTAGTAAGCTATTAGTATTAATGTAATTATCGTAATAAATTCCTACTGGAACTATTTCAATATCCACATTAAAATTGTTTTTTTCCTCCGTTAGAAAAACTATTCTTGGGATTGCTTTTTTTAAAGGTCTAAGACTTCTTTTTCCAAAATGAAGAGCCTCTGGGAAAAGTGCCATGGCCATTTTATGTTCAAGAATTTCGGAACTTTTATTGAATATAAATTCATTATTTTTTAAGCTATCAGCGCCATCTCTAATTCTATAAACTGGCAACATTTTAAAATATGAAAATATTGGTATTAAAAAAGATTTAAAAATATCGGCTCTGGTAAGAAATACTGTTTGAAGTGGGTTAGTGAATATTACTGCCAATGGATCCATCAAAGCATTTTGATGGTTTGGAGCAAAAATTACTGCTTTGTTTTTTGGAATATTTTCTTTGCCAATTATAATTATTCTGCGATAAAACCAATCGTGCAAAAGTTTTATAAAGAATTTAAGAATTGCATAACCCAACGACCATTTATTCATATTTATTTCTTTAACTTAGGTGATACTATGTTTTAGGAATTGTATCTAATAATGTGTTCAAATTTATAATACAATAATTTCATTTAAAAATAAATCTGCATTTAGTCCTCTATTGAAATAATCTGTAAAAATAAAAAAAAGCTTACGCAAAACTGCAATAAGCTTTAATTTATACAAGTTATCAAGGGTTATTTTTTGATGCCAAGATACCAAAGGATATTCTTCTTTTTCTTAAAGACCTGTTTTACTGGCTTTTCCATAGGTTTAATGTTTTTCGGCACATCATTTTTGAATTCGTTTCTATCATCTTTTGGAATTTGTTCATCAATTATTTTATCATTTAAACTTTTGGCAGTAACTTCTTCAAATGGTGTATTATCTATAATTATATTGTCTATATTTATAGGATTAATAGATTCGTTATAGATGTCTGACTTATGAATTGAATTAATGTATTGTAAAATTGTAGGAGACGTGTTGAAGTTTTCAAAGTCAAAATATTCAACTTCATTTATCACAATTTTATTGGTATTTTTAATATTAAAATTGGCTGATTCTGTAGTCTTATCTGTTAAATTTGTTTCAAACTTAGTATTTAAATTGGCTTTTTCATTAGACGATTTATTCATTTGATAGCTGTTTTCTATTTTTGTTTCTTCAATAAAAACTCCTTGAGAATTTTTATCTTTAGCAAAATAGAAATAAGACAAAATGCAGATAATAATAGCCGAAATGGAAGCAATAATTACTTTATAAAATTTTGATAAGAAATTTCCAATAAAACTTCCTGAAGCAGTTGATCCAGCAACTTCATTCTTAAGTTTATTTTTCATTTCTTCCCAATATTCTGGTTTAAATTCGTAGTTGATTTCATTCAACTTTGTTCTAAACAGATTATCTAAATTTAATTTACTCATATCTTAAATCTATAATAGATTGTTAATCTTATTCATTAATAACTTACGCGCATTTTGAAGATGCCAATGGGAAGTTCCCTCGCTAATATTTAATAACTCACTAATTTCTTTATGTTTATAACCTTCAATAATATACATATTAAAAACAATTTTACTTGCATTAGGAAGTTCTTGAATCATTTTCATAATATCTTCTGAATTAATGTTAGATGCAGCTTCATTTTCTACAAATAATTCTTCATTCAAATAATTGATATCATCGATGTCAACTTTATCAAATTTCTTAGATTTAATATAATCCAGAGAAGTATTCACCATCGTCTTCTTCATCCAGCCTTCAAAAGAACCAACTCCTGTATAATATTCAATTTTAGTAAAAACTTTTAAGAATGCAGTATTTACAACCTCCTTGGCATCATCCCAATTTTCGCAATAGTGCATTCCAATACTCATCATAAGACCAAAATATTTCTTATAAAGAACTTCCTGAGACTTTTTATCTTGCCTCTTTAAACCATCAACCAACTTATCAATATCTCTTTTGTTGGCACTTTTCATTGAACATTATGCTTTAGACGATTGTTATTATTATTTACTTTGGTTCATAAAATTAATAAAGAGAATAAAATCTTATTATTATTGTACATTTGGCTAAATACTTAATAATAAAACGATTATTTAACAAATCACTTAATAATCGTTAAATCAATTTAACCTCATTCTCAAAAAGAATGACTTCAAAAGTATAATAAATGTTGTTACAACAGATTAATAATTAATCATTTTACTAAAGATTTATTGTTTTAAATTTGCTTTCACAAGAATTTTAATGAAATTATATGAAATCATTTAAAAATGAGCTTAATTTAATCCTGGATTTTTTGAAATTGTTGAACCTTTCTAATAACAGAGATTGGTTTGAGTCAAATAAATCAAAATATTTAGAAGCAAAGTTGGCTTTTGAAAAAATTACAGAATTTTTAATGAATGAGGTTTCGACATTTGACAGATCTTTCATACCCACAAAACCACAAGATTATATTTTTAGAATTTACAAGGATGTGAGATTTTCGAAAGATAAATTGCCATATAAGGAGCAATTTGGTGCAATATTAACCAATGGAGGGCGAAAAAGTAAATATGCCGGTTACTATTTCCATATTGAGAGAGATAATAGCATGGCGGCTGGTGGAATATATTGCCCAGAAGCTGTTGAATTAAAGTCTGTTAGAACTGAAATATTGACTAATCATAAAAAGTTTAATGAAATATTATCAGAAGCTGATTTTAAAGAGAATTTTGTTGGCTTGGTAGACATTAAACTTAAAAGGCCTCCTAAGGGTTTTCCTCAAGATCATCCGCAGATTGATTTGGTTAAATATAAGAGTTATATTTATTCAAAGAAATTTACAGATAATCAAGTGCTTGCCGATAATTTTATTGAAGAAATATTAAATACATTTAAGGCTATGAAAAATATGAATTCATTTATTAACCATGCAATAGATATGATTTATGAACAATAGAAAATTATTTTTAGGTCTTTGGGCAGGATTATTAATTCTATTAATTTTTTCTTATCGTAATCACTTTGACAATGATTTTGAGTTTGATGACGGGCACACAATTCAAAACAATATTTACATACAAAGTCTTAAAAATATACCCAAATTTTTTGTCGATGGTGCTGAAACATTTAGCACCTTGCCAGCAAATCAACTTTATAGACCTTTTGTAAGTACCACAATTGCAATAGATTATTGGTTAAGTACAGTTTTTGATAAAAATGGTAGTGGTTTCAATCCTGTTTCCTATCATTTTTCAATGTTTGTCGAATATTTGTTTATGCTTTGGCTATTTTATCTTTTAGTCATCAAAGTTTTTGATAGTGCCTTACAAAACGATTGGAATAAATGGTTAGCTTTATTTGCAACTGCTTGGTTTGGAATTCATGCTGTAAATGCTGAAACTTTAAATTATATTATTTCTCGAAGCGACTTGCTTTCCACATTTTTTGTTTTAGCATCCTTTGTCATATTTATTTACTATCCGAAAAAAAGAAAATATGGAATATTTCTTATTCCATTTGTTTTGGGCATGTTTACCAAATTGACTACTGCTATGTTTGGGCCTCTTCTTCTTTTATATTACTTGTTATTTGAGTTTGATTTTAGCCTTTTAAAATCAAAATCGAATATTTCAAAAAAAATAAATATTAAGGAATTATTTTTCCAAGCTGTCATTATTGCATTAATAACAATTGTTGGAACAATATTTATAATCGACATGCAAGCTGATACTTACACTACTGGTGGAAGTTCAAGATGGCTATATTTAATAACACAACCTTTTGTCGTTTTTCACTATTTTATATCTTTTTTTATTCCATATAATCTCAGTGCCGATACAGATTGGTCTCTTATTGAATCGGTATTTAATTGGCGATTTATTGTAGGAATTTCATTTGTTGTTGCAATGTTATTTATTGCTTTCAAAGCTTTTAAAGAGAAGATTTATAGACCAATTGCTTTTGGAATTCTATGGTTTTTTTTGGCTTTAGCTCCAACCTCAACATTAATTCCATTTGCTGAAGTATTGAATGACCATAGAATGATGTATCCTTTTGTGGGTCTTGCTTTTGCAGTTGTTTGGACTTTAGCTACACTCTTTTACAAGTATTTTGATTTGGTAATGAATTCCTACTGGTTAAAAAACTTAATAATTAGTCTAATGGCAATAATAATTATTGGTCATAGTTTTGGAGTTATGAATCGAGTAGAAGTGTGGGACAATGGAAAAAATCTTTGGTACGATGTAACTCAGAAGAGCCCAAAAAATGGTAGAGGCTTAATGAATTATGGACTTCAATTAATGGCTGAAGCAAAATATAAAGAGGCATTAAATTATTATTATAAAGCTGCTCAATTAATGCCTTATTATAGTTATCTATTTACAAATATGGCTATCGCTCAAAATGCTCTTGATAGCTTGCCACAAGCGGAAGTGAATTTCAAAAAGGCAATAAATCTGGCTCCTCTTTCTTATAATGGATATTACTTTTATGCAATTTTTTTAAGAGATAAAAATAGAAATGACGAAGCTGTTAGGCAGTTCCTAAATGTTGTGGATTTGGCTCCTCAATTTATTTTTGCCCGTTACGCATTGATGGAGCAATATTTAAACAATAATCAGTTGAATAATCTTAATGATTTAGTTAAAGAAAGCATTAAAATGTTTCCCGATGATATCACTGTAAATTATTATAATAATTGGATTATAAATAAAAATAATCAAACACAAACTCTTGAAAAAGAAGCCATTATCTCTGGAGATGTTAAAAAAATGATTGAACTTAGCATGATTTATTATAATTCAGGTAATTTTGAAAAATGCGTCGAAATTTGCACGAAAATTATTCAAAGCCATAGTGATAATGTGATTGCTTATAATAATCTTATTGCCGCTTTAAATAATTTAGGTCGATATTCAGAGTCAATTAAATACGGAAATCAGGCTTTAAAAATTGACCCCGAGAATCAACTTTTAAAAAATAATATTGCCGCTGCTCAAAAAAGATTCGACTTAAGAAATACTTCTATAAAAGGAATGACAGCTGATCAAATAATAAATTTGAGTTTACTTTATTATAATGAGGGGATGTATCAGGAATGTGCTAGGGTTTGCGAAGAATTGGTTAAAAGCAAGCCAAATAATGCACTGGCATACAACAATATATGTTGCGCATATAATGCACTTGGTGAATGGGAAAAGGCAATTATAGCTGGTGAAAAAGCATTAAAAATTGATGCAAATTTCCAACTGGCAAAAAATAATGTGGCGTTAGCTAAGAAGAATTTGCAGAAAAAAACCAATGAATGAAATAGTTCATGACCTGAGCATAATTTTTGAGAAAAATAAATCTTCCCAAAAGGCAATAGAAATGTCGGCTTATATGAAAAATAAGTTTGATTTTTTGGGTATTAAATCTTCACTTCGCCGAGAACTTCAAAAAGAAGCAATGTCTGCTATTAGTAAAGTTTCATTATCTGAATTTATTTCAATAGTTAATGAACTTTGGGAGATGCCATTTCGGGAATATCAATATTGCGCTTGCGAGATCTTGGAAAGATATGCAAATAAATTACCAGCGAGTTATATAACTCAATTCGAAAGGCTCATAACAAGTAAATCATGGTGGGATAGTGTTGATGGAATTGCTCCAAGAAGTTTAGGAATCTTCTTAAAAAATTACCCTTTTTTGATTGAAGAAAATATAAAATGTTGGGTTGAAAGTAGCAATATCTGGTTGAAACGCTCCGCTATATTATTTCAGCTAAAATATAAGAAATTTACCAATCAAACTATTCTATTTCAGATTATTAAAAGTCTTAGCAAAGAAAATGAATTTTTCATTCGAAAAGCCATTGGCTGGGCTTTGCGAGAATATTCAAAGACTAATCCTAAGGCAGTTTTGAAATTTGTGGAATTTAATGACATATCTATTTTATCCAAGCGCGAAGCTCTAAAAATAATATTAGAAAAAGAGTAAAAGCGAGGTTTTTAGAAAAAATTGAAGTGCAAAACTTTAAATCGAAAATGAATCTTTATTTAACTGACTAAATTTATTTTTACGAAGGATAAAGTGCTCAAAAACAATATTTTTTTGATAAATTTTGCTAACATTAGTTTGATGTATTGCTTTTCTTTTTTTATAATTTTTAGAAAGGTTTTTGTAAAAGTGAAAATGGGCTTTCATCACCGCCAAAGAATCTCTCCAATTGCCCTCAACTAAAAATTTTATACCCGCAACTCCATCCCAAATTAAGCGGAAAATAAAAACTCTTTTAAACCTTTTCTTTGGCAAGTTTTTATACAAAAGATAAAAATTGTTTCTGAAATTTAAATAAGTTTTTGTTGGAGAATTTTTCGGCAAAGTGCCTCCACCTACATGAAATACAACAGATTGTGGGTGTACCATAATTTTGTAACCTTTGTTCTTTAATCTCCAACAGAGATCAATTTCTTCCATGTGAGCAAAGAAATCTTCGTCGAGTCCACCAACTTCCCAAAAATATTTGGCGCGTACAAACATTGCTGCACCAGTAGCCCAAAAGACTTCCTCAACATTTTCATATTGTGCTTCGTCTTTTTCAAGATGACCAAAAATACGTCCCCGACAGAAAGGATAGCCCCATTTATCAATAAAACCTCCAGCTGCTCCAGCATATTCAAATTCGTCCTGTTGATAGTATGATCTTAATTTTGGTTGGCAAGCTGCTATCATTGAATCGTTTTCCATCAAATCAAATAATGGATCTATCCAGTTAGGAGTAACTTCAATATCTGAATTAAGTAAAATGTAATAGTCTGATTTTATTTGCTTTAGCGCATCATTATAACCCTTGGCAAAGCCACCGTTTTCGCTATTTTTAATAATTCTAATATTTGGATAATTAATTGCCATAAACGAAATCGAATCGTCAGATGAATTATTATCTGCCATTATAATTTCAGCATCTCCACTATTGCTAACAACTGATGGAAGAAATTTTTCTAAAAATTTTTTACCATTCCAGTTAAGAATTACTACCGCTACTGAACTTCTGCTGCTGACTGTTGATTGCATGCTTTGAAATTATTGTGCAAATATATATAAATTAATATCTTTTACTTTCTATTATTGAGCAATATAAATTAATTGATATATTTCAGAAATTTATAAATGAAATTGAAGAAATTAATTGCTTAGTGTGGCAATTCATACCATTCATTATATTTTGAACCCCAATCATTTGCATTTTCTCCTGTGTCATCTATTGATTTGAATTTTTCGTCGCGAGCTCTTAAATGTAATCTCCATTGATAATCATTTACTTCGCCAATAGCATCGGAATGGAGTAGATAAAATTCTTTAGAAGCAAGTTCGGAGTTATAGAAAATAAACTTTCTATTTCGTTGACTGTTAAGTGTGTAGTAATGCCATATTTCGTAAGGGTAAGCTGAAGGTTCATGATAATTTTCAGAAATTGTGTTTGGTGGTCCGTACTGCAAATATACTCGACCGCGGTCAGTTTCAAAACCATGTCTTATCATTGTAGAGTATGATTTCTCCACTTTTTGCACCTCTTTAATATACTCGCTAAAAGGTAATTCAGGATTATCGATATTTCTTTGTTCCCAGAAATGTAATAAATATTGGCGCATAATCAACTCATCGCCCTGTTTTATAATTTTATTAGCAAATTCAACTTCAACAGAAGATGTAATTGGTCGCATCGATTCAATTATCAATTTCAAAGTATCAGCATTTGCAATATTTTCAACAAAGGTAGATGAGATACTTAATGCTTGAATATCCTCAAATGGAATTTTCAAATTCAAATTTTCCCTTTGAATGAAATATGATTGTGAGGCTAATTGCTTGTTATTCTTATCGATAACATCAATAATAAAATCGTAATTTCCGCTTGCCAAACCACTTATATTGAAAGAAGATAATAAAATATTTACTTCAGAGGCTGATATCTTTTTGAATTTTTTGAATTTTGGTAGGGCATTATTGTTTTCATGATTTTTTAAATAGAAAACAATTAGATATTGTTCGTCAAGTTTAAGATTTTTTTTTGGATATATTTCTGCATAGAATGTGAATATGTTATCTTTTGTTCGATAAAAATTAGATATTCTGGGAATTATGTCAACTCCTGATTTCGTTATTTTACTTGCGGTTGTCGTTTTAGAATAAGATTTAACATTCATGATAGAAGAAATTGAGGTGCTATCATTTGGAAAATCAATATCAATTTCAGTCCCAGAATACATTGGTTTTAAACTGTCATTTTTGTCAATAAGTCGCAGTTGAAGTCTATATTTTCCTTTTTCTGCTTCCAGCCTTTGCTCGTAAATAATATTTATTGTTTTAGATATTGAGTCATTGATGCCATTTTCCTTTATTATTTCTTTAGAAAAATTCACAATGCTTGTATCTTTCCACAAAATGAGTGTTACTTCTATGTTTGAAAAAGGATTTCCTTGAACATTTTTCCAGTTAATACTTCTTCCAGTAATGGATAAATATGCTTCTACATAAGGTTTTCCATTAGGAACAAAAAAAGTTCCATAATCTAAGTATGCTTCCAATCCTTGGGTTTTTACCTGATAAATATTGACTGAAATTAAAAGAAAAAATATAATTTGCTTCATCATAAAAATTTGCACAAATATAATATCAAATGTTTCATAGAGGAGTAAAAAACAGATTTAGGGATTTTTTAGCAAGTTATTGGTAAAATAAAAAAACGAGTTTAAAATGAGAAATGCTCTTGAAAAATACTTTTAGAAAGAAACACTTAATTGCCTGATATTTTTGAAAACTAAAATGATATATATTGGATTTTGTGGAATAAAATTCCGAATGTGGGAATAAAAATATTATCTATAAAATTTATATAGCTGAAATTTAATTGATTAATAATTTTTAGACTCATGGCAAAGGTTTTGCCTAATGCATTTCGGTTAATAATTTAAACTTTCATTATGAAAACAATTTGCAGCATAAAATCAAAATTCATAACTCTAACATTTGCAATCTTATTAAGCATAAATACATTTGCAACAGTTTACACTACTGTTAGCAATGGCAATTGGAATAGCAATAGCACGTGGAGTCCTTCAAAACCTAATTTTAACAGTAATTTTAAAGATACAGTTTTGGTAAATCACAATGTTAATTTGAATGTTACTTTGAATGTTTATGGTAGGCTTGTTATTTCGCAAAATGCTTCGATTAATGGCAGTTCCAAGAATTTTACGGTAAAAGAGAATAGTACATTTATAAATAATGGCACTTTAAATATTAAATATTTTACAGCTGACTGGGGTCAAACCACTGTTGTAAATAATGGAAACATAACTGTTCATGTTGATTTTGCAAATCAAGAAGGCAGCTTTACAAATAATTCAAGCCTTACTGTAAATGGTTTATTCAAAAATAATACGGGTGGAATTTTCAATAATTCAAATAATGCAGTTTTAACAGTCAACAATTCATTTGTTAACTATGATACAATAATCAACTCAGGAACAATAACATTAGCGGATGAATTTACAAATTCTAACAATAGCTATTTTTTAAATTCTGGAACATTTAACGTAGAAGAGGAATTTAAAAACAAAGGAACATTTTCTAACTCAGGAAGTCTTTCAGTAGATGATGAAATAAAAAATGATAACAACGCAATTTTAATTAATTCTGGAAATATTGTTGGCACAGATAATTTTGAAAACCAAGGTCCATTTAACAATTCGGGTACGATTACAGTGGCAGATGATTTTGAAAATCAAGCATATATAAACAATTCTAACACAATAAATGTTGGTGGTGATTTTC
Organism: Bacteroidetes bacterium CG2_30_33_31; assembly: GCA_001872625.1. Classification (GTDB taxonomy): domain Bacteria; phylum Bacteroidota; class Bacteroidia; order Bacteroidales; family UBA1556; genus UBA6267. Next base: position 57,717 of record MNXP01000050.1, on the reverse strand, counting down.
AAAATGATGTAGTTATAATTGACAATTCAGGAACTTTAAACATAACAAATAATCTTGAAAATGCAGGTACAATACACAATGAAGGAGCTATTTTTGTTGATGGTATAGCTAATTCGGTTGGCTTAATTGATGGAAGCGGAAACTTGTGCAATTCCAATGGAGCAACTGATCCAACAAATGGTGCCAAAGGCATTTATTGCGTGATTTGCGCTGGTGAAGGTGCTACTCTTCCTGTTAATTTGATTGACTTTTCTGCCACTATAAATAATAAAATTGTTACTCTATCTTGGGCAACAGCTACCGAAATAAATAATGAGCATTTTGAAGTGTTGAAATCTAAGAATGGCGTTGATTTTGAAATAGTTGCAAAGGTAACTGGAAACGGAAACTCAAACATAATGCTTACATATTCTGCTAATGATGAGAATCCTACTGAAGGAGCCAATTATTACATATTGAAACAAGTTGATTTTGACGGAAAATCATCAACATCAAAAATTATAAATGTAATTATGGATGCCAATGCTGTCGAAGCAAAAATATTTCCAAACCCAGTGGCAAATGGCTCAAATATTAATATTGAAATGGGAACTACAGGCGAGAAAACAATTGAAATTTATTCTGTCAATGGCCAATTAGAAAGAAACATAAATTCACAAAATACTAATATTGAAATAAATACCGCTGAAATGGAAAGAGGAATTTATTTGGTAAGAATTATTCAGAACAACAATATCATTACAAAGAAACTGCAAGTATATTAACCAAATGTTTTGTGGGGTAAAACTGGCCATCGCTCGATGGCCTTTTTTTTATTTGTAATTTGCGATGTTTTGGTAAACTATATTCAATTCATCTATCTTTGCTCAAAATTAATTTTAAAATAATGACAAAATACATAATAATGACCGCTGCATTCTATGGTTTTATTGGGCTTTTAATGAGTTCATTAAGTGCTCATGCAATTAAGCCAATGCTGATAGAAAATGGCACTTTTGAAAGTTTTAATACTGCTCAAAATATATTACTAATACATTCCTTGATTGCATTAATTGCAGTTTTGATGGCAAAAATTTTTGAAATTGAACTCTTCAATTGGGGAGCAGTAGGATTTTTGCTCGGAAGTTTATTGTTTTCATTACCAATATTTCTAAAAGGATTCAATTTTTCATCCGCTTTAAATTTTGTTATTCCTATTGGCGGCGCAATTATGATGGCTTCTTGGATTCTGATTATTATTTCGGCGCTAAAAATTCGTTAAAAAAAGAAATAGATTTGCATTAAAGAATCTATAAATTTGCCATCAATAACTTAAAATTTATTCTTATGCTTGGAGACGTACTGTTGATAGAAGATAAGCACCGTAAAGCTGGTGAAATCATTGTAAATGAAATTATTAAAAATAAAAAAACAGGAATGACGGTTGCTATTTCTGGTGAATCTGGCACTGGTAAAACAGAACTTGCCCATGTGATTGCCAAAGGTTTACGTGCTTATGGAATATTTGCAAAGGCTATTCATATCGACAATTATTATCGGATTCTTCCTTTGGAAAGAACTGAATGGCGACAGAAAAATGGCATCGAGAATGTTGTTGGATACGATGAATATGACTGGCAAATGATTTATAAAAATATTTCAGATTTTAAAAATAAAGCTTTTTCTACAATGCCTTGCGTAGATTTGGTTACCGAACAAGTAGATTTGTTAACCACCAATTTCGCAGATATTGATATGTTGATTATTGACGGTCTTTATGCAATAAAAACAGAAAATATTGATATGAAGATATTTATTGATTTAACATATCACGACACTGGTAAAGCACAGAAACTTAGAGGCAAGGAACCACAAAATGAATATAGAATGAAAGTGCTTTTGAAAGAGCATGATATGGTTGCTAATCTCAAAAAAGAAGCAAATGTTATTATCTCAAAAGATTATCAAGTAAATTTTTTATAGTCTCTTATTTGGCTAATTAAAAAAAATACTCTGATATATAGCAAGTTATTGCAATTATGATACATAAATACTTATTTTTTTTTTCAGATACTTTTATATTATTACTAAAAGTTAATATCTTCAATTACCATATATAGAATTAGCATTGTATAAAAGTTTTCCAAAATACTTAATTTAGATGAGATACTTTAACATAGATCAACGAGAATTTATAACATTTCTAATCTTCAACAATGATGAAAGCCGTAATTCTTTATCAATAGAAATGTTACGAGAGTTTTCGAAAATTTTGAATGATATTAATGAGAGCGATGCTAAAGTATTGATTATAAAAGGAAATAAAAACTCTAAAGTTTGGTGTGCAGGTTTCAATATACAGGAACTTTCTAAGCCAGGAATAGATCCCGTTCCCAACAATCACCCTATCGAAGTGCTTTTGCGTAATCTTCAAAAAGTAAAAATTCCAGTTATAGCAATGATGGAAGGCTCTGTTTGGGGTGGAGGTTGCGATATAGCTTTCGCCTGCGATATTCTTATTGGTACTCATCAAACAACATTTGCTATTACTCCTGCCAAAATTGGAGTTACTTATAATACTCAAGGTATCATGAGAGTTCTAAATAATGTGCAGCCAAATATTGCCAAGGAATTATTTTTTTCTGCAAAGCCAATTGCTGCTATGAGAGCTTATCAATTAGGAATTCTAAATCATCTTGTTGAAGTGGATGAATTGGAACAATTTACAATAGAATTAGCGCAGCAAATTGCATCAAATTCGCCTTTAGCAATATCTGTTATTAAAAGGCAAATAAATATGTTTTTGGCTAATAAAAAGTTGAATACCAATAATATAAAAGAAATAAATCAACTTCGTGAAACTGCATATAATTCAAAAGATTATATGGAAGGAATGGCAGCATTTAAGGAAAAAAGAAAACCTAAATTTAATAATGAATAAGGGAAAATTGTATCTCTAAAAAGAATTTATTCATTACAATCTGTAACTTAATTTAGGCAATATTAAATTTTTCCACTCAGAAAAATCGCCCTCAATAATATGTTTTCTTGCTTCGCCAACCAACCACAAATAAAATCTTAGATTATGTAAACTGGCAATCATAGGGCCAAGGCTTTCATTAGAAACAAAAAGATGCCGAAGGTAAGCTCGAGAATATTGTGAATCCACGAATGATAGCCCATTTGGGTCTACTAATGAAAAATCATTTTGCCATTTTTGATTTTTGATATTTATAATTCCTTCGGAGGTGAATAACATTCCATTTCGACCATTTCGTGTTGGCATCACACAGTCGAACATATCTATACCTCGAGCAATTCCTTCCAAAATATTTGTGGGAGTGCCTACTCCCATAAGGTAGCGAGGCTTGTCCAAAGGCAAAATGACATTTACCAATTCTATCATTTCATACATCATTTCCACAGGTTCACCAACTGAAAGCCCGCCTATTGCATTTCCTTCCATACTTCGTGAAGCAATATATTCTGCAGATTGTTTTCTTAAATCTTTATAAACAGAACCTTGTACGATAGGGAAGTATGTCTGTGAAAAACCATATTTTCTTTCAGTATTTTGAAATTTGCTAATGCCTCTATCCAGCCAGCGGTGTGTTAAATGCATCGACTCTTTTGCGTAATTGTAATCGCATGGATATGGAGTACATTCATCTAAAGCCATCATAATATCAGAGCCTATAAGTCGCTGTTTTTCTACCACATTTTCTGGTGTAAATAAATGCTTGGACCCATCAATATGAGAGCGAAAATGTACGCCATTTTCCATTATTTTTCGCGTTTCACTTAAGCTAAAAACTTGATATCCACCACTATCAGTTAAAATTGGTCTATTCCATCCGTTAAATTTATGCAGTCCACCAGCAGCCTCTAATATTTCAGTCCCTGGACGTAGATTTAAATGATAAGTGTTTCCAAGAATAATCTGGGCTCTTACGTCTTCTTTTAAATCCTTTATGTGCACAGCTTTAACCGTTGCCACAGTGCCTACAGGCATAAATATTGGAGTTTGAATTTCACCATGATCTGTGCTTATTGTGGCAGCTCTTGCCGAACTTTTGTTGTCTTTTGCTTCTATTTTAAATTTCATTCGGCAAAAGTAGAAGGTTTTTTTAATATTTTGAAAGCTAATTAAAATCCTATATTTTGAGTTATTTGTGAGCTAAGTGAAAATTAATTTTACATTTGCAACTGATATTAATATTGTATTTGTCCAGTAAAAATTGATTTAAAAATCAGTTTAGACTTCAAATTTATTAATATATTTCGGGGTGTAGCGCAGTTGGTAGCGTACTTGACTGGGGGTCAAGGGGTCGCAAGTTCAAGTCTTGTCACTCCGACAGAATGAAAGTTTTCAAGCTTAGCTTGGGGACTTTTTTCTTTTCATGAAGTAATTAAAGACAAAGGGTCGCATTCCGATAGCTATCGGAACGATAGCTATCGAATAATCATTAACTTAAGGGCACTAATAAATAACAAGATGTTGATTAAAAATAAAACTTAAGTTCCTAAAAAAGAAATGGATAAGGATAATTGCATAACATTTGCCGCAACGAAAAGGCAAAAATCTCAAATCTAATTCTTAGACGGCAAAATTAAAACATTTTTCAAATTTGCGAATATTCAAAAATTAGCAAAAAAGAGTAAAGTTATTCTGAGAAAACCCAAGAAGATAACACCCAAAAATTTTATTAAAAGCCATTGGGAATTTTTTTACGTCGATAATGTAATTAATTATTTATTCCAAATTTTCCAAGCAGCATCAGCTTGAGCATATAGCATTGATAATCCATTAGTGATTTTTGCACCTTTTTTAAAAGCAAGCTCCAAAAAAATACTTCTAACAGGATTGTAAACTAAATCTATAACAAGATGGTTTCTACAAATAGAATCGTATGGAATTAATGGAAAACTTTCTGTATTTGGGCTCATTCCTAAAGGTGTGGTATTTATTATAATTTCATATTTTTTTATTATTTCTCGTGTTATTTGTTCCCAAAGAATCGAGTCAGAGTGTATTGTCCTCGAAACTTTTTGGTACTCTATTTTAAGCTCATTTAGAGTGTAGCAAACTGCTTTTGATGCTCCTCCATATCCTAAAACAAGTGCTTTTTTGCTCTTAAACGCCTTAGTTGAAAGTAATAATTTTTCAAAACCTATAGCATCTGTGTTATATCCTAATAGTTTGTTATTCTGTATTTTGATTGTGTTTATTGCACCAATTTCTTGTCCTAATTTATCAATATCATTTACAAATGGAATAACTGATTCTTTGTATGGAATTGTAATGTTTAAGCCTTTAAGGTTTTTGTTTGAAGATACTATTTCTATGATTTTTTCAATATTATCAATTGGGAAGAGTTTGTAATTTGCATTAATTTTATTTGCTTTAAACTTAGTATTAAAATATTCAGCTGAAAAGGAATGACTTAAATTTTTCCCAATTAATCCATAAATATCCATGATTTTATTTTATAGTGTAGAAATAAATTAAAAATCAATCAAATCAGGATTATCAAGAAGCATATTCATCTGTTCAATAGTCTCAATTCCAATCATTTGAAGATATCTCAATGATTCTTTTTCTTTATGATTTTGATTAAGAATATCAGCTTGTTTGAACAATAATCTTTTATTTTCGGGGAATTTACTTAAGGCTAAACTTAGTACGTTTTCGGATTTTTCCTTTTCTTCCATAAGAATATAAACATCTATCAAAAAATACCAAATGTCTGGGTCGTCTTCGTCTATCTCAAGTGCATTGTTAATAAGCTTTTCAGCTTCATTAAACTTTTCTAAATCAATCATTACAGCGGCAAGGGAAATTATATATTCGGTATTTAATCTATCAATATTTATTGCTTCTTCAAAAAATCCAATGGCTTTATAATGGTTGTTGAGTTGGTGATAAATTAAGCCTATACCAGCCCAAGCTTCTGATTGATATTCGTCTAATTCAATTGATTTGAAATAGTAAAATAGTGAATTTTCGAAATCATCCAACTGATCGTAACATTGGGCAATGTATAAACATGTGATTGAATCTTCAGCTTCAAATTCGAATGACTCCTTGTAACATTTTATTGCTTCAACATATTTTTCAAGACTCATATAAGCATTTGCTTTATTAAAATATGCTGATGTATAACCGCCAACAATAGCAATTACAAAGTCGTATGCTTCAATTGCTTTTTCGTAAAGTTCTAAATTAGAATATGATACTCCTAAATTAAACCATGCTGGAACAGAATAAGGTTCTGAATTGATATAGTCCAAAAAAAACTCAACACTTTCTTCTTGCAGATTTAAGCTTTCATAACAAAATAAAATCTCATATAAAGCTTCCTCATTTTCAGGGTAATTTTTTAATATTTTTTTGAAGTATGCAAGAGACATTTCATATTTACCTAAGTTCTGATATTCGAGAGCAATATTTAACCAAGTTTCATCTTCTTCTGAACCAAGATTTATACACTCAAGATATATTTCTATTGCTTTTTTATGGTTTCCAAGTTGACCATAAACATAAGCTAATGATTCAAAAGCGCCGTAATTGCGAGGTTCAATTTGAATAATTTCTTTGAGAAGCTTCAAAGATTTATTAAATTTTTCCGCCATTGAATATCTCTGAGCTCTCTTTAATTTGAAATAACTATGGGCAGGATGAATTTCTAAAGCGGTATCAAGAGCTCGATCCATATACTTTCCATCATGAATTTCATCGTAATAGTCGATAATGTCTTCAAATTCCTCAACATCAAAATATATTCCATTGCCATTTTGAATTAGATCTTCAAATCTAATTATTAAATCGTTGATGTCGCTATCTCCATAAAATTCAAATTCTCTCTCCATTAATCAAACTGGATAATTATATGTGCAAAAGTATGAAATTTGATTAATGATAATTGCTAAATTTTATTTTTGTAATTTTTTTATACTTATTAATTTTCCAGATTTATGTAATAGTTCAATTTAAGTATAAAATAATTATTAGCTTTTTTAACATTTCATTTATGGTATTTTAATATCTTTACATTTCATTATAAAGCAAGAAATTTGGCGAGTTTTAAAAACATTAAACAATATTTTCTTAATAGAGAATTAAAGAGAAAAATGTCTGTTGTTCAGCGTGATAGGCAATTTTTCAACCTGGAAACTGCTAATACTTTCGGAATTATTTTTGACGCTTCTGACGAAGCAAATTACAACCGAGTAAGTAGTTTTGTTAGACATATTCAATCAAAAAATAAAATTGTAAAAGCAATAGGTTTCATAAATTATAAATTATATCCGCATTATATAATGCAGAAAATTACTTTCGATTACATTACTTTGAAAGATATTAATCAGCTTATGAAACCTGTAAGCAGGCATTCTTTAGAGTTTATTCAACAGGATTTTGATATATTAATTGATTTTAACCTGCTTAGAAATCCTATACTGAGGTATATTTCTGGACTATCGTTAGCTAAGTTTAAAATTGGTCGTTTCGATGAACGTGACAAAGAAATTTTTGACTTTATGATTCAAGGAATTGAAGATCAGAATACCGCAGTTTTTGCCAAAGAGGTTTTGCATTATTTGGAAGTTTTACAGCCTAAAAATTAATAAATACAATGAGTAACAAAAAATTAGTTGGAACTGGAGTGGCACTTGTAACTCCTTTTCACAGTGATAAAAATATAGATTTTATAGCATTAATTAAGCTTGTAAATCATGTGATAGATGGTGGAGTTGACTTTGTGGTTGCACTTGGAACAACTGCTGAAGCTGCTACTATGAATATTGATGAAAAGCATGCTGTTGTTGATACGATTTATGAAACTGTAGCTGGAAGAGTTGCACTTGTAGTTGGTGCTGGAGGTAATAATACTCAAGCAGTTGTAGATAATTTGAAAATTTTGGATAGTTCTAAAATTGACGGATTGCTGTCAGTATCACCATATTATAATAAACCTAACCAAAGAGGAATATATGAGCATTTTAAAGAAATTGCTATGAGCACAAGTTTGCCTATTATATTGTACAATATTCCAGGTCGCACGGCCTCAAATATGACTGCTGATACCATTCTTAAATTGGGAGCCGACTTTGATAATATTGTTGCAGTAAAAGAAGCTTCTGGAAATATGTCTCAAATAATGGAAATTATTAAAGATAAGCCAGAAGGGTTTTCTGTCTTTAGTGGCGACGATGCACTTACTCTTCCAATTCTTTCCGTTGGCGGTGATGGAGTAATTTCAGTTGTGGCAAATGCGTATCCTAAAACTATGTCGGCTATGGTGAATAGCATGACTCAGGGAGGCGATAGATATGCAGCATTGAGAGATCATTATCAAATGTTGGACGTAATTAATGCGCTTTTTTTAGATGGAAATCCTGCTGGAATAAAAGCTCTGCTTGAAATTATGGGCATTTTAAAGAATAATTTAAGATTGCCTTTAGTTAAAGTTGACAAGCTCGTTTTCAATAAATTGAAACAATTGCATGAGAAATTAAACCTATCATAATGAAAATCTTATTTTTCTTCATCGTATGTATCTTTTCTTTCATTAATAGCTTTTACGCTTTTTCACAAAATTCAAGTATTGACGAAGCTTATAAAATTCTTGAAAATAGGGGGGAAGTTGTGCTGGCAATTAGCCGTAAAACTATTGATTTAGAAAGCTTTACTCGAATGGTTTCCATTGACAATGTTAATGTTGATAGTATTTATTTTTATGCATCAAGTAAAGAGTTTGAAAAATTCATTTCTTTAAATCAAAATTTTAGAATTGTGAAAACTTCAATTCTTTCTGATTTTTCAGAGCCATCAAAAGTAGAAAATTTAGAGAAGTCAAACTTTAATGTTTATCCAACTTACCCGCAATATGACAGCATCATGCATAATTTTGCTCAGCAACATCCTACAATTTGTAGATATGTAAATCTTGGAACACTTGCGTCGGGAAGAAAAATTATTGCTTTGCATATTGGCGATAACATTTATCAAAATGATGCTGAGCCGCGATTTCTTTATACATCATCAATGCATGGTGACGAATTAACTGGATTTATTTTTATGATTAAATTGATAGATTTTTTGCTTTCAAATTATGGGACAGATTCCAGCGCCACTAAAATTATAAATAATATAGATTTATGGATTAATCCCATGGCAAATCCAAATGGAACATATCATGGAGGCAATTCCACAGTGTTTTCGGCTACTCGATACAATTCAAATAGTGTAGATTTAAACAGAAATTATCCAGACCCTGACGATGGTGCTCATCCAGATGGAAATATTTATCAAGAGGAGACCAATATATTTATTGCTTTTACCGACAGCATGCATTTTAATATGTCGGCAAATTTTCATGGTGGTGCCGAAGTAGCAAACTACACGTGGGACACTTGGTCAAAACTTCCAGCTGATGCAAATTGGTGGAAATACATTTGCAAGGAATATGCTGATACAGCTCATTTTTATAATAATTACAATAATTATTTTACGATGTTTGGTGCTGGGATTACAAATGGTTATCAATGGTATCCAGTAGCTGGTGGTAGACAGGATTTTATGAATTATTATAAGCAATGCCGTGAAGTAACTCTTGAAGTTTCAAATACCAAACTTCTGCCTGAAAATCAACTAAATACTTATTGGCAATGGTCGAAAAAAAGCTTGATTAATTATATTTTGCAAGTTAATTATGGCTTACAAGGTGTTGTAATAGATTCAACAAATGGGAGCCCTATTGCTGCAAAAGTTTTTATTTCAAATCATGATATTGATAGTTCTCATGTATTTTCTTATCTTCCCTTTGGCGACTATTATAGATTGCTTGATTCAGGTTTTTACTCAGTAACTTATTCTGCACCAAATTATTATTCCAAAACTATCAATTCCATCAGAATTGACCGGCACAGCAAAACTGTTTTAAATGTTGCTTTAAAAGCAAAACCAACTTTTATTTCATTGCCCACAAAGTATAGATTTCAAGTTAGTGTATTTCCAAATCCTGCTGATGATATTTTGAAAATATCTAATAAAAATATTGATAATGAATTACTTATTAAAATCTTTAATAGCTTAGGGATTGTAATTATTGAGAAAAAAATTGAATCAAAAGGTGAAAATATTTTGTTGAATGTTAAAAATTTGCCAGAAGGAATTTACTTTATTAAAATATCTTCATTGAGTGGGATGCAAATAAGTGATGGTAAATTTTTGATTAAAAGATAAAAGAAAATTAATAAAAATTTGCTTAAATCTTTGCACTACTGAGATTTATCAAAAATTATTAAGTATAGATTTTAATCTTGCTTTAGGTTATAATCAATTTTGGATTTTCTTTCAGGAGATATAACTTTATTTCTTGCATCAATATCCGCATAATATTTCCATTTTCCTTTCTCAAAATATAAAGCATCAATAATATTTAAAGCTGGAATATAAAACTGATACATTCCTTTAATATTCTCATTTAAAGGCAATAATCTATCAACAACAATCATTTCTCCTACAATCTTCTGATACTTTGGCTTTGTTCTTACTGCTTTCTTTTGAGAGTTAAATCCCTTGGAAATGGGCGTCGATTTTAACTTTGATTTTTTTACTTCATTTAAAATTGTTTGAGTTTCATAGTTCATATTCATGCTTGCATCGGCAGAATAAATATATACTAATCGCTTTGGTCTTTTATCATTTTCAAAATATTCACAACCATCAAGGTTAAAAATTCCATAACCAAAAGTCGGCGAGCCATTTGTTTTAATGTCCACTACTTCAATTACTTTGGCTTTTTTTGTATAATCCAAGCCTTTCCAACCTAAAAGAGTATATAATTTTTTGCCGTGATATTTATTTGTTATTAAATTATAATAACGAGATCCATACCATTTGTTAGCATTGAGCGACATCGACATCGGCTTTGAAATTTTAGCTGTATTATCGGTTAAAATTGTTGTAAGGTATGTCTTATTTTTTTGATTGTAAGATTGCACGATTCCGTAATAACTATAACTTCCATCATCAAAAGGAATTACCCAAGAAAAAATTCTTAAGTTTTTGTCGTCAGATGTTAAAACCGAAATTATCTTTAATGAATCGAAATTAAAAAATATTGATTTCTCTTGCTTAATTGCCTCGGAAATTAGTTTAATAATTTTAATGTTGGCTATATTTTTAACCTCTAATACTTCAGAAATATTTAATTTTTTAGAATTGGCATTTATGCTATCTTGTAATTGGTCTAAAATTGTGAAATTCTGACCAAAAGATTCAAAAGAAATACTTATTAAGAAAGCTATTGAAAGAATAATTTTGATTTTCATGAATGCCTAAACGTTTTAAATTGTATTTAATTTTGTAAAGATACAATTATGGATATTTTTAAAAAAGGCTATATTTTACTAAATATAAACAATTTTTTAAACATACTTTAATAGGTTTATTATAAGACTGCCATTAAGTAATAATATGTTGAAAAATTATTTAGTAGAATTACGAGATATTGTATATAATAGGTATCTTGCATTGAATTTTTGTTTTAAAATATGGAAATAATTAACAAAGTGGCTTCGTGGTTTATAAAAAAGAGAATTCATCAAATTGAACTCTTTTTGAAATATCCTCATGATGTTCAAAATGAACTGTTTAGACAGTTAATTAGCCAATCTGAAGATACATTTTGGGGCTTAAAATATGATTATAAATCTATAAAAAATTACGACGATTTTAAAAAAACTGTACCTATAAATACATACGATGACTTAAAACCTTACATTGACAGAATAAGAAATGGTGAGGAAGATGTGCTTTGGCCAGGTGCCGTACATTGGTTTGCAAAGTCTTCGGGTACTACAAGTGATAAAAGCAAATTTATACCAGTTACCGACGATTCTCTCGAAGATTGCCATTATAAAGGAGGCAAAGATATGTTGGCAGTTTATTACCAAAATCATCCAGAATCTGAAGTTTTAAATGGGAAAACTATCGGTGTTGCTGGTACTTCAAGACCTGATGAGGGAAAAAATGCAGGTAGTTTTGTTGGCGACCTTTCAGCAATTTTAATGAATAATTTGCCTCTTTGGGCCCATATAACTAAAACTCCAAATTTATCCGTTTCTTTAATGGAAGGTTGGGACGAAAAAGTGGATTTGATATCTAAACTAACAATCGATGAAGACGTAAGATTAATTTCTGGTGTCCCCTCATGGATGTTAATAATATTACATAAAGTATTAGAAATAACTGGTAAAACTATCATACAAGATGTTTGGCCTAACTTCGAATTAGTAGTTCATGGGGGCGTAAGTTTTGGTCCTTATGCTCAACAATTTAAAAATATTATGAGTCCTAAAACTCATTATCTCGAAGTTTATAATGCTTCTGAAGGTTTTTTTGGTCTCCAAGACGATAGCAATCGCGACGACATGATTTTAATGCTCGACTATGGAATTTTTTATGAATTTATTCCTATGTCTGAATTCAATAAACCAAATCCAACCATCATAAATCTATCTGGAGTAGATAGAGGAATTTGCTATGCCATGGTTATATCTACAAATGCTGGACTATGGAGATATATTATCGGTGATACTGTAACTTTCACTTCATTAGAACCTTATAGAATAAAAATTACCGGTAGAGTGAGATCTTTTATTAATGTGGTAGGCGAGGAATTGATGGTTGAAAATGCCGACAAGGCAATTTTGATTGCATGCAATCATACTAATGCGATAATTAAAGAATACACAGCAGCACCAATTATGGATACTAATGGAGCAAATATTCGTCATAAATGGCTGATGGAATTTGAACGTGAACCTGAAGATATCGATTATTTTACTCATGTTTTCGATAATTCCTTGAAGTCGGCTAACTCAGATTACGAATCTAAAAGATATATGAACATGCTTCTTAAATCTCCAGAAATAAAAATTTTACATAATGGAGCTTTTGTAAGCTGGCTTGCGAAAAATCATAAATTGGGAGGTCAATTTAAAGTTCCAAGGCTTAACAACGACTGTAATATTATTGACGAAATTTTGAATTGTAACGATGAATTATCTTAAACAAAAAATATTTATACTTTCAATAGTCTTTTTTTTGCCTCTGGCAATGCCATCGTCGAAACCAATATTGCTAATTGAAAATGTTGGTTCATTTGATGTTGATGCTATTGGAAATTTATTTGTTGAACATAATTCTATCTTGCATAAATTTAATGAAAATTTGGAAGAAATTTGTTCTTTTGAAGATAAATCTCTTGGAATAATTTCTTATTTTGAAGTTGAAGATCCGCTTAATATCTTGATTTATTATGCTGAAGCTGAAAAGATTGTGTTTTTAGACAATAATTTAGCTCCAAAAAGAAATACCGTTGATATTGCAGATTTGGGATTTCCTCAGGCTACCTTAACTTGTTCTTCTTATAATAATGGTTTCTGGATTTTTGATCCAATTTCTAATCAAATAATTAGATATGATAATTTTTTAAATCAATCTCAAATTTCTGGAAATATAAGTCAAATAATTAATGAGACAATTCAGCCAATAAAATTAACTGAGTCGAACGAATTTGTATTTCTAAAAGATAATGAAAAAGGTATTATAGTTTTTGATAAATATGGAACTTTCTTAAAGAAGATTCCAATGAAAAAAATTATTGATTTTCAACTTGTTGATGATAATATTAACATGCTTATATCCGACACAATTTTTTCATTCAATATGAAAAATATAAATATTGATACTTTACCATTGCCATTTTTTGGAGTAAAAGCTATTAAATTTTTGAACGATAAAATTTATTATAAAGACAAAGCTGAAAAACTTTATTCATTAACTTTAAATTGATTTTTAAAATTTATTGAAACAAGCGCGATTTTGACTAGCTTTTCGGCTTACTGCTGATTTATCTCCAAAAAATGAAACATCGTCAAATTGCATCCTAATTGAAATTTCATGAGCATCGCCCATAAGATTTTGTAGCTGAGAAATATTTATATCGTAACTATAGCCCAACTGAAGATTATTTGACCCAATTTTCATGTTTAAACCAACATTTACAGCCAAAGATTTTAAACTGTTTTTCCCGAAATCTAATCCTCCATTTCTAAACCAAAGCCCAACATAAATTGGCTTAAGCATTACATTACTGCCAATTACCATAGTTTTAAAAACATTTTGAGATTCATAAATAAAACTTGGTGTAATAAATATTGATTTGCTATACGATAAATCTAATTTGATGAGTGAATTGGCATAAATCACAGTTTTTATAGGCACTTTTGAAACCATACCGGTGAATGATTCATTAGGCTGAGTTATATGATGCATTGCTAAACCAGCATTAACAGTAGCCTTTGGTGTTGATTGAATTACTTTCCCAACATTGAACCTTAGATTTATTCCTGTGGCAAAATCCGGGTAAATTATATTATTAATTCCAGCATAACTATATGCTGATGTACCTGTTATACCAAAAATTGGATCCAACTGATCGCTAAATACAAGATTTTTAATTTGAAAATTTTTCTGTACATAAGCACCTTGTAATCCCATTTGAATATCAAAAACTCTCGGAATTACTATTAAATTGTAGGCATAAGAAAGTCCAAGCATATTGGTCTTTATAACGCCGTTGCCTTCAATTCCAGATAACATAATTAAACCTATTCCTCCTGATAAAAATGGTTCTTCTGAGTCAAGGCTAATATCCAAGGTATTTAAGCCATGATCCATTTTTCTCCAAAAATTGCGATAATTTGTTCTTGCATTAAATCCATCGCTGGAGCCACTTAATGCAGGATTGTAATATGTAGGATTTGTAAAAAATTGTGTAAAACCTGGATCTTGTGCATCTAAATTTAATGATGCTAATAAAATCATTGCCGATAGTAGAAATTTTCTAATCATAATCTTGTCTTTTGGAATGACTAAATTATAATTTTTGAGTTCTATAATCAATAATGGTTTTTTATTTAAATATCTACTTTTCTGTTTTCAGAAGTAATAGTTTGAATATCATTTATTTAAATAAAATTTAATGCAAAAGAAGCTTAAAAAAATGTTTCATCGGCAAAAGAAATTATTTGCATAAAAATTTATTTAAAATAATTTTCCAGAAATGAGATTACATTTTTCTCAACCCTTTGAGGCACATTTTCCGAATTATCGGCAATAAATTTTTGACCAGTAATTATCTCAAATAATTCAATATATCTATTAGAAATCATTGAAATAAATTCATCGGATAATTCTGGTAGTTTTTGACCTTTGTGTCCTTGGAATCCGTTTTTCATAAGCCACTCTCTTACAAATTCTTTTGACAATTGTTTTTGCGGAAGCCCTTTCATTTGTCTTTCCTCATAACCATCAGCATAAAAATATCGAGAAGAATCGGGGGTGTGAATTTCGTCAATCAAATAAATTTCATCACCAATTTTACCAAATTCATATTTAGTATCGACCAAAATTAGTCCCTTTTTAGCTGCCATTTCAGAACCTCTTTGAAAAAGTTTTTTAGTGTAATATTCCAATTTTTCATAATCTTCTTCAGAAACAAGTCCTTGTTTTAGAATCTCTTCTTTTGAAATATCTGCATCGTGGCTGCCTTGGTCTGCTTTAGTAGTGGGTGTGATAATCGGCTCTGGGAATCGTTGATGCTCTTTCATCCCATCAGGAACTGGAACTCCACAAATTTCTCTTCCACCATTTTTGTATGTTCGCCACGAGCTTCCTGTAAGGTATGATCTTATAATCATTTCTACTGGAAAAGTATTGCATTTTTTCCCAAATGTTGCCATCGGGTCGGGAGAAGCTATTTTCCAATTTGGAATAATATCATTTGTGGCATCCAGAAATATTGTGGCTATCTGATTCAATACCTGCCCTTTATAAGGAATTGCTTTTGGTAATACCACATCGAAAGCCGAAAGCCTATCAGAAACAATCATCATCAAATAATCATTGTTAATTGTGTAAACATCTCTAACTTTTCCTTTATAAAAATTTGTAACGTTTGGAAAATTGAAGTCAGTTTTTGGAAGTGTATTATTCATTATCTGAGGTTTAAGATTTCTCATAATTGTTATATGCTTGGATAATTTTTGTAACCAATTTATGTCTGACGACATCATTTTCATCAAGCATAATAAAGTTGATTCCTTCAATATTTTGCAAAAGTGAATATGCTTCAACTAAGCCAGATTTTTGGTTACGTGGTAGGTCAATTTGAGTTATATCGCCAGTAATCACGAATTTAGCATTTGCACCCATGCGAGTTAAAAACATTTTTAGTTGAGCATGCGTTGAATTTTGAGCTTCATCCAGAATAACAAAAGCATTATCTAAAGTTCGTCCTCTCATGAAAGCTAATGGTGCAATTTCAATGGTGTTATCCTCCAAATAACCTTGAAGTTTGGATTGAGGCAACATGTCTTTTAAAGCATCATATAGTGGTTGAAGATATGGATCGAGTTTTTCTCTCAAATCACCTGGAAGAAAGCCAAGACTTTCTCCCGCTTCAACAGCTGGTCGGGTTAGAATTATTCTTTTAATTTCCTGATTTTTAAGCGCTCTAACAGCAAGTGCTACAGCGGTATATGTCTTACCAGTGCCAGCTGGACCGATCGCAAAAATAATGTCATTTTCGCTAAGGCTTTCAACCATTTTGGATTGATTTTTACTGCGAGCTTTTATTACTTTTCCATTTCTACCATGTACTAATATATTTGAGTCATTTTGAGGGGTATATAATTCTTGTTTTTTATTGTTTGATGAATTAATTAGCTGGTTAATATCTTTGGTATCAACAATTCCAAATTTATTGTAATGTATTAATATAAAGTTCATTAACTCTTGAAAATTATTTAAATTTACTTCATCACCTATTGCTTTTATTACATTGCCTCTGGATAATATTCGTAATTGTGGGAATTCTTTTGCAATCAAATCTAAATTTGCATTTTGTAAACCAAAAAATTCTACTGGATTGCTGCTCTCTATTGTAAAAACTCTTTCACCGCTCACTTATAATTTGGTATTTAAAAATTTGTGCTAAAATATAGAATTTGATTAAAGATTGAGAAAATTATTTTTAGAATTAATATTTTTAGAATTGTTTTATACTAAAATTTTTACTCATTTATATATTTTTAGATTTTCTTAAATTATTATTGATACAAATGTAATAGTACTAATTTAGCAATTTGTTACTATCAACGAAAATGTTTAAATTTTGTGAAAACAATATGAAGGTTTATAAACTATAATAATTAATTATGAAAGACGTAGTTTTGGTAATGGGAGCAAGTGTAAACACTGAAAGATATTCAAATAAAGCAATTAAGTTGTTGCGAAAAAATCAAAAAAATGTTGTTGCATTTGGATTAAATGAAGGCATAATAGATGACGTGGAGATTTTTAATAAGTTGATTAAATATGATGATATTCATACTGTTTCCTTGTATTTGTCGCCGAAAAATCAACCAAGTTATTATAATTATATATTATCTTTAGAACCTAAAAGAGTAATATTTAATCCAGGAACTGAAAATGCTGATTTCTCTAAAATATTAAATGAAAAAAATATTAAAGTTGAAGAAAATTGCACTTTAGTGATGTTAAATTTTGGAATTTTTTAAAAATAAAATATAATTTGTTGCTAATTAACTCAATTTAAATAAATTTGCTAATTCAAACATAAATAAATGCAATACGGTATAACAAATGTTCAAATTATGCCTCTAAGGGCGACAGCATCTGATAAATCGGAAATGACTTCTCAATTGTTGTTTGGAGAGTTGTTTGAAATAATTGATGCAAGTAAAAGCTGGGCATATATTAGAAATTTATATGATGATTATGAAGGCTGGGCAGATAAAAAACAATTTATTATATTGCCTACTAATGAAGCAAATAGACTAATAAATTCTGAAGTAAATTATACAAATGAGTGGATTTCTAGGGCATACAGTC
Organism: Bacteroidetes bacterium CG2_30_33_31; assembly: GCA_001872625.1. GTDB lineage: Bacteria > Bacteroidota > Bacteroidia > Bacteroidales > UBA1556 > UBA6267. The sequence goes on along the minus strand of MNXP01000050.1, from coordinate 39,749 downwards.
TGACGGCTAAGCAAGAATTTGCCTTCGTTTTGGGTAGTCACCTGAATGGTTTGAAAAATGGAAAAATTAGAATAAATGAAAACGAATTTATCGTTCGAGAAAGTCCACTTTCGTTCAAAATTGAAAAGACACAAGCAAGCATTTTATTAAACTCTAAAAAATTTATTGGGGCACCGTATTTATGGGGAGGCAAAACTCCTTTTGGAGTTGATTGTTCAGGTTTTACACAGACAGTATTTAAGCTTTGCGGTATAAAATTATTAAGAGACGCTGCTCAACAATCTCTACAAGGTGTAGGAGTTGATTTTATTGATGATGCAGAATGTGGTGATTTAGCTTTTTTTGATAACGATGAGGATGATATTATACATGTTGGTATTCTTCTTAACAATTCAAAAATAATTCATTCTTCTGGTTTTGTGAGGATTGATTCAATTGATCATAATGGAATTTTTAATGAAGATATCGGCGATTATTCTCATAAACTGAGAATTATAAAAAGATTTTTATAAAGAACAATTTTAAAACATACTCACTTAAAAAATAAATTTGAAATTTAAAATATTTATCATGATAAGTTTGTATTTTAAAAGTTTTAATGTTACTTTTGCCATGTCAAATCAAAAACTTATTTGGTATAAAAATTAATTTATGCATGGTTAAACATTATAACATAAAAATTGAGGGCGATTTAGATAACGCAGATTTTAATTACTATTGCCAGACTGGGGCTTATAAATTTGATATAAGTGCAGTGTATGTGAATGGAAATTCCAGAGATGTGGAATTATCTGCAGAAGGTGATGAAGAAAATCTTAAAAACTACTTAACATATTTGCATTCAGGACCTTTGACTTCGGCAATTGAGACTTTTAATTTTACCGAAAGTGAAGTGGAAGGTATGGTTGGTTTTATTTCAAAGAGACATTTTCGAGCTCAAAAGAAATCAATACTAAATAAGATTTTTAGAAAAAAAGAAAAAAAATAACTTATGACTACAGTTAAAATTATTTTAGCTGGACATGTACAAGGAGTTGGATTTCGTCAATTTATATTACAAAAAGCTATACAATTAAATATCAATGGCTTTGTAAAAAATCAGAATGATGGTTCTGTTATAGTCGAAGCATCAGGAAATCAGGATAATTTGGAGCTATTTATAGAAAATTGTAAAAATGGACCGACCAGGGCAATAGTTAGCCAATTTAGTATAATTGATTTACCAATCAAGGATTATAAATTGTTTGAAATAAGATAGTTAATGCTATTTCCAATCTCATTTAATTACAATCATAATATTTTATGATTATAAAATATTGTAAATACATAAAAAATATTCTGATATTGTAATAAAAAAAATAGCTAATCAAACCGAATTTTGTAATTTGCAGTCCTAAATTAAGAGTCAAAGTCATGAGAAGAAATATTGTAGCAGGAAACTGGAAAATGAATAAATTATTTTCGGAAGCAGATGATTTATTGTTTTCACTAAAGGAAGAATTAGATAAAAAAAGTTCTAAAAATGTTGACGTAATTGTTTGTCCACCATTTCTTTATATAGAACTTGCAACAGACATCGCAGAAGATTCGAAGATTCTTGTTGGCGCTCAGAATGTTAGTAAATTCGATGATGGTGCATTTACTGGCGATGTTTCTGCCTCAATGTTACAATCGATGGAAGTGGAGTATTGCATTGTTGGTCATAGTGAACGAAGGAAGTATTACTCGGAGACTAATGAGGAAATTGCTATAAAAGTTAATAAATTACTCGAATTTGATATTTCACCGATAGTTTGTTGTGGTGAAATATTGTTGGAACGTGAACAAGGTCTGCAATTTAAAGTTGTAGAAAAACAACTCACAGAATCATTATTTCACCTTTCGAAAGAGGAGTTTAGCAATATTATTTTAGCCTACGAACCTGTTTGGGCAATTGGAACTGGAAAAACTGCCTCAGCAGCCCAAGCACAAGAAATGCATGCCTTTTTAAGGAGTTTAGTGAAAAAAAAGTATGGACAAAATGCTGCTCAAAATTTATCAATATTGTATGGAGGAAGTTGCAATGCAGCAAATGCAAAAGAGCTCTTTGCAAATATTGATGTCGATGGTGGACTTATAGGTGGTGCCTCATTAAAAGCAGAGGACTTCATAAAAATTGTAAACTCTTTTTAATCATAAACTTATTTAAGAATAAATTAATGACCTTTTGCAGGTGATTTATATTTAAGTTTTGTGCCTGTTTTGAAGGTAAAAAATTTCTGTATAATGAAGCTATAAATGACCACGAAAACAGTTGTCATAATTTTTGATAATGTAGGTAAAATCAAAAAATGTTCTATAAATATTTTCAAGAGAATATAGTTTAAAATAATTGAACCTCCGACACTTATAGCATATCTTAGCAATTGTTTTGCACCATGCAACTTAGATTTTGTGAAAGTTACATATTTGGCAAGCAAAAAACCAGTTGAAAAAGTTATTGGAAATACAAAAATAAAGGCTGCTATATATGGGCTTATTGCAATAAATCCAAAATCAACTATTTGTTTATCAAATATATATCTATAAAAAATGAAGTATAAAAAGATATCCAAAACTGTGTTTACACCACCAGTAGCAATATAATAATACGTTTCTCTATTTATAAATTTTCTAATTGATGGATGATAAAAAACATCCAAAAATTTGGTAACATGATTGCCCGCTATAATAAATCCTTTTTTCATGTTACTTTCCGATACAAAATTTGCCAAAAATACTTCCAAGTAAATCATCAGTAGTGATTTGACCAGTAATTTCACTAAGATGTGTTAGAGCTTCTCTTACATCAATGGAAATCAGGTCAATAGGAATGTTATTTTCAAATCCTTTTTTTATATTTTGAATATCTACCAAAGTTTTTTTCAATATATCTATATGACGAGCTGAAGAAACAATTGTATTATCATTAATTCTGAAATGCTCAACGTATTTTAGTAATTGATCTAAAATTTTATTGGTATTAATTTTATTTTTTGCCGAAATTAATATTTGATTCGACTCAAAGGAGTTAGGATTTTTTAATAAATCAGATTTATTTACAATTTCAATTACTGTTTTGCCATCTTTCTTAAAGTCAATTATTCTATTTAAATCTTCTTGTTTAAATCCTTGTTCATCAACAATATATAAAATTATTGAAGCTTCTTTTATTTTACTCAATGTTTTTTCAATGCCTAAATTTTCTATTATATCATTGGATTTTCTAAGTCCTGCAGTATCTATTATTCTAAACAAGTTTCCAGAAATTAAAAGTGTATCTTCAATAAAATCTCTTGTTGTACCTGGTATATCAGAAACAATAGCTTTATCATCTTCGAGAAGCAAATTTAGAATTGTTGATTTTCCAACATTTGGTTTGCCAATTATTGCAACAGGAATTCCAGATTTTAATACTTTTCCAAGACGATATGAATCAATAAGTTTAGTAATTTCTTTTTTGATAGTTTCAATAAATTCAAAAAATTTCTTCCGGTCTGCAAATTCAACTTCCTCTTCAGCAAAATCCAATTCCAATTCTAATAATGAAGCAAAATCAATAAAATTATTTCTTAATATTTTTATATTATCTGAATAATTCCCCTTTAATTGCCTCATTGCAATTAAATGTGAGATTTCTGATTTGCTATCAATGAGGTCATTAACTGCTTCTGCCTGAGATAAATCTAATTTTCCTCTTGCAAAAGCTCGCATAGTGAATTCGCCTGGCTCTGCTGGCCTAATATTATTTTTTTGCAGAAGTTCCATTATTTTCTGCTGAATGTAAATAGAACCATGGCAACTAATTTCTATAGAATTTTCACCTGTGTATGATTTTGGTTCATGAAAAAGGGAAAGAATTACATCATCAATTTTATTATATCCATCCATCATGTATCCATAAACTTCAGAATATCCTGACATCAATAAAATATTATTGGCTGAGTTGGCAGGTTTAAATAATTTTGAAATAATTGGAAAAATAGAATCTCCACTACACCTTATAATTGCTATTGCAGAAATTCCACCACCTGTAGCAATGGCAGCGATATTGTCTTTCTTATAAAATGAAAAATCATTATTCATTAATATCAAATAAAGTCAATTCCTGTATAATTGAAAGGACTAATTTCTTTTAATTCTAATTTGATAGAATCACTAATTTCTAGATTATCAATAAATTGTGCAATAGATTCCTGAGAAATAGTTTGGTTAGTTCGTGTTAGCTCTTTCAAAGCCTCATAAGGATTGGGATATCCTTCACGGCGAAGTATTGTTTGTATAGCCTCGGCAATAACTGCCCAATTTTTATCTAAATCTGATAAAATTATTTTTTCATTAATAATAAGTTTATCAATACCTTTCATTAGGGATTTGTATGCAACGATACTGTGAGCAAATGGAAGCCCTATATTCCGCAGAACTGTTGAGTCGGTTAAATCTCTTTGTAACCTTGATATTGGTAATTTGCTGGATATAAATTTCCCCACAGCATTAGCCATTCCAAGATTTCCTTCTGCATTCTCAAAGTCAATTGGGTTTATTTTATGTGGCATTGCAGAAGAACCAATCTCACCCTCTTTTATTTTTTGACTAAAATATCCAATTGAAATATATGTCCAAAAGTCTCTGCACAAATCAACAAGAATATTATTTATTCGGCAAATACCATCGAGAAATGCAGCAAGATGATCATAATGTTCAATTTGTGTAGTAATAGCTGAGCGTTTTAATTCTAAAATATCATTTACAAAAATATTTGCAAATTCTACCCAATCAATTTCAGGAAATGCTACATTATGAGCATTAAAATTTCCTGTAGCACCACCAAATTTAGCAGCAAAAGGTATAGATTTAAGAAGATTATATTGTTCGTTTAATCTATTGTAAAAAACATAAATCTCTTTTCCTAATTTTGTGGGAGATGCGGGTTGGCCATGAGTTCTTGCCAGCATTGGAATGTTTTTCCATTCAAGTGCTAATGCTTGAATTTTTTCCATTAATTCTAAAAGCAAAGGCTCATAAATTTTTTGAAATGCATCTTTCATTATAAGAGGAATAGCAGTATTATTTATGTCCTGAGAAGTAAGTCCGAAATGAATAAACTCTTTAAAATCAGACAAATTTAATTTCTCGAATTGTTCTTTAATAAAATATTCTACGGCTTTTACGTCATGATTAGTAACTTCTTCAATTTCCTTAATCTTAGAAGCATCTTCAAGCGAAAAATTTAAATAAATATCTCTTAAATCATCAAAAGCTTCTTCCTTAAAATTTATTAATTGAGGCAAAGGTATTTGACAAAGTGAAATAAAATATTCAATCTCGACGAGCACTCTATATTTTATTAAACCAGCTTCGCTAAAAAAATCTGTTAAGTTTTCAACTTTACTTCTATACCTTCCGTCGATAGGAGATATTGCTGTTAATTCCCTGGTATTCATACTTTTGTATTTTAATAAATTCCTTTACAAAGGAAAATAAAAAAAGCTTATAAAATGATTATTAAATTCAAAAAAAACAATTGTATTTTTCAGCCTATTTCTAAAAATAATTTTTTTAAAGCATTGAATAGCATTTTTTTATTGTTTTGAAAGTGGAATTAATATCGTGATCTAAACCCACTGAATAGCGCACTAATCCTGGAGAAAGGCCCATCTCGCGTTGTATTTCTTCTGGAACCTCCGATGAAGTACTTGACCCAGAATTGCTAAAAAGTGTCTTGAAATACCCTAAACTAACAGCTAAATATCCTACACCATTTTTCTGCATTAGCTTCATGAATCTGCTTGCTCTTGCAGATGTATCTAAATCAATGGCTAACATTCCTCCGAAACCATATTCTTTATTCATCATTGATTTCATCAGTTGATGTTGCGAATGAGATTTTAAACCCGGATAAATGACTCTTAAACCTAATTTCTCAAATTTTTCAGCAAGAAACAATGCGTTATGGCTATGTTGAGTCATTCTAATAGGTAAAGAGAAAAGATTTTTATGAATATTCGCTGCTCTAATTGAATCGAGAACGCCTCCAAGCAACATGGAAGTCCCTTCATTTAAATCAATTAAATTATTTATAAATTCGCTATCACCACAGATTGCACCAGCAGTTGTGTCATTTTTACCATTCACAAATTTAGTTAATGAATACACTACCACATCGGCTCCTAAAACTTTAGGAGATAAAATCAATGGAGAAAAAGTGTTATCCACAACAAGTGTTAATTTATGTTTTTTTGCAATTTCTTTCAAACGAGGGATATCTGAAACTTGCAAAAGCGGATTAGTAAGACTTTCAGTATATATTATTTTGGTATTTGGTTTTATTGCTTTTTCAACAGATTCTAAGTTTACAATATTCACAAAATCAGTAGTAATATTAAATTTTGGTAGGTAGTTTTTTAAAAAAGCGTAAGTTCCACCATAAGAAGAAACTGAGCTCACAATGTGATCTCCAGATTTGCAAAGCTGTAAAATTGTATTTGTTATAGCAGCCATTCCAGAGCCAAGATCCCAAGCGGCCTCAGTACCCTCCATAGCTGCAAGCGATTTTGCTAATGCAAAGTTTGTTGGATTCCAATGGCGGCTGTATAAGTATGCACCTTCCAACTTGCCATCAAAACAATCTTTCATGGATTCACCGCTTTCAAATGTATAAGTTGCCGAGTCATTTATCATGTGATTTACTCCCCTATGAGAGCCAATTTCAGATGAGTTCTCTAGTGCTTTTGCAGGATTAAATTTCATATTTTCAATATTATTTGTTACTTAATTTAAATAAGGCAAATATATGTTAATATCTAAATAAGTGAAGTATTATACAAATAAAAGTATATAATATTAAGTAATAAACAATAATAATTCAAAATAAGAAAGTAAAATATATTAATTATATTTCTTTTGCTTAAACAAATCAATTGATTCTATAATTTCTAAAATTAATTATAAGTTTTTCTCTAATACTTTGAATTAGAAAGAAAGTTGCGAATTGATAACATCAGAATTTTTAAAGGAAATTTTGAAGATTCTAAAATATGGAATATTATTCTTTACATACAATATGGTATGGCAGGCTTCATAAATATAATAAAAAACAATTAAATAATTCCAAAAATTGGAAAATATCTCAAATGCTAAATTACTCAATTTGAGATATAATTTGCATTAATTTAAATAAAACAATATAAATAGCTAATAAACAGTATTTTAAAAAAATATTTTAACGAAGTTTGATTTTAATAATTAATTTTTTTAAATATTTATATTTATTACACAAAAATTGTACAAATATATATAAACAACTGAAAATAAGTATAATAAAATATATACATAATAAAAATGAGAAAAATAAATCCATAAAAAGGAATAAATACTTGAAATAGGAATAATTCTCTATATAGTTTTGCTGCACAACAACAGTAAATCAGATGCCATGAAAAATCTTTTCAAAATATTTAAAGTAGTACTCGGGCTAAGTATTCCCTTTTCAATGGTTGCACAATCTACTTTCCCTAATCTAAGTCAGAATTCACTACCCATTAGTTTAGTTACTAATAACATTCCGATAGAGCAAACTGAGCCTCAACGCACAATAATTAATAGTGATGAAAATAGTATCACAATAAATTATAAATTTAATGGATATCAGATTGCTAATAGACAAGAAGCAAATCAATCATATCAATATATACAGATAAAGAATTTCTCCAAGATGGGCGAAGTTGGAAAACCAGCATTGCCAGCACATAATGATATGATTGCCTTGCCAAGTGAGTCTTACTCTATTCAAATAATTGAAGCTCCTTATAAAGAAATTTCTGGATTCAATATTTTCCCTGCTTTAGAAGCTGCTTCAGACGAGGCTGGTACATCTGAACCTACATTTATTATTGATGAAAATACTTATTCATCTAATTCATTCTTTCCAAGTGAAATTGTAAAAGTAGAAGTTATTCAAAAAATAAGGGGTGTGAATATGGGAATATTCCAAGTAAGACCAATACAATTTAATCCAGTAACTCACAAAATTAGAGTTTATCAATATATCAAATATAAGATTATTTTTAATGGACAGAACCAAGAATTTCAAAATTTAAAAAACAATAACTCAGATAATTACCTAAAAAATTTAAATCATGGTATACTCAATTCTAACTTACTTCCTCTTAAAAGAAATTTATCTGCAAAAAGCTCAAATAGTGTTTGTAACATTATCATCATTACTACCAACAATTATATGGCAGCGGCTGATACGCTTGCTAAGTGGAAAAGACAATTAGGATTTAGTGTCCTTATAGTTAGCAAAGCTTCGTGGACATTTTCTCAAGTGAAAGATACTGTTTATTCATTGTATCAAAGTTGGAATCCTCACCCTGATTATTTGACTATTATTGGTGATCATGCTGATGTTCCTGCTGATTCAATCCCTTATGGAACTACATATTACCTTTCTGATTTATATTATGCATGTATGGATGGTGCAGCTGATTATTTTCCTGATATGGCTTTTGGAAGAATATCTGTGAATTCTGCATCTCAAGCTTTAACAGTAATTCAAAAAATTGTAAATTACGAGCGTAATCCAGTAAACGACCAAAGCTTTTTTAGCAATATTGCAACTGCGTCATATTTTCAAGATGGGGCAACACTTGGTTCATCTTTTGATGGCTATGCCGACAGAAGGTATCTGCATACTGCTGAAGAAATTCGTTCGTACTTAGTAACAAAGAATTATAGCGTAAATAGAATTTATTATGCTTTTTCTAATAGGAATCCAACACATTATAATAATGGATATTATAGTATGGGAGAAGCTGTTTCTTCTGATATATTAAAATCTAATGGATTTCAATGGAACGGCAGTGCAGCAGATATTAATTCAAATATTAACGCTGGGAAATTCTTATTCATTCATAGAGATCATGGATATTACGATGGTTATGGTTGGGAACATCCTTATTATTTAAATCAAGAGGCTAATACACAAGTTTCTGATGGAAATCATATAAATCAGCTTACAAATGGAAATAAATTACCTGTCCTTTTAAGCATTAACTGTAATACTGGCGAATTTAGAATGCCAGAATGCTTTGCAGAAAATTTTCTAAGAAAAGCTGACGGCGGTGCTGTAGGAGTTATTGCCCCAACATATACGACTTATTCTGGCTACAACGATGCAATTGCTGATGGCTTAATAGATGCAATTTGGTCAAATCCTGGCCTTGTACCAGCTTTTGGTTCTGGAGGAATAAGCAATCCAACAGTGAATGTTCACTCAGATATATTTAGTATGGGTGATGTTATGGTTCAAGGATTACTTAGAATGACTCAAACTTGGGCATCTACTACAAAATACAAAATGCAATACGAAATTTATATGTATTTTGGTGATCCAGCAATGAAAATTTGGACTGCAAATCCAACAACAATCTCAGTTGCAAATATTGATACAATTATTCGTTTTGACTCATCTATAGTAATAAACAGCTCTAATTGCCCAGATGGAATTGCAACCTTAATGATTAATGATTCATTAGTGAGTTCGGCGACTTTAGTTAATGGAAGTGGCACTTTAAATTATTCAATCTCTGGAGATGCACAAGCTATTTTAACAATTTCCGCTCACAATTTTAGACCTTTTATCAAAAGTATTCACCTTAACAACATTATTAAATCTGTTGCACCAAGTTCACAAGCCAAAAACGTTAGGTTTTTAGCCGATGGTGGTAAGTCAGCAAGCATTTATGTTGAATGGGACAAAGGAGATGGCGATTTTGACCTTGTGAAAATAAGCGAAGATGGAAATTTTACAGCACCCACCAATGGTGTTGAATATTCTGCAAATACAGTTTATTCAGGTGCTGGCGAGCAAGTAGTATTCGCTGCTGCTGGAACTTCCGTAACTGTTTCTAATTTAACTTCTGGACAGGTTTACTGGTTTAGGGTTTATGAATACAATAACGATGGTATTTACACACTTTACCAAACCATAACCGAAAGTAACAATCCAAATACGCCTGATGGTGGCGGAGTTTTGCCTGTTGAAATCTCAACATTTAAAGCGGTAGTAATTGATGGCAAAATAGATGTTCAATGGGTAACGGTTTCTGAAATTAATAATGATAAGTTCTTGATTCAGAGATCAACAAACCGATATCATTTTGATGAGATTGGGCAAGTGAATGGCAATGGTAACTCAAATGTTCCTATAGAATATAACTTTATTGATAAAAACCCAGTAAATGGAATTTCATATTATCGACTTGCGCAGCTTGATTTTGATGGAAAAATAAAATATTCCAAAATTGCTGATGCTCATTTTGATGAATCATCGAATAATAAAATTCTTTCCAAGATAATACAGAATTCCCAAGAAATTGAGCTAAGTATTTCTCAAATTATTGAAAGAACATTGATATCATTAATTGATGTTACTGGCAAAGTAATTTACAAAAGTGAAATCAATCCAAGTAATGAAAATAGTAAAATCAAAATACCAATTACAAATATATCAAAAGGAATATATCTGATTGCTCTGCAGTCAGAAAATAAAAGAGAAGTTACAAAATTTATTATAAATAATTAAAGAAAGGGAAATAGCTATGAATAACAGAAAATTATCAGTTTTATTGGCCGAAGACAATCCAATAAGTTCAAAATTAGCCCAAATAAACATATCAAAAATGGGACATAAACTTGACGTAGTTTATAATGGGCAACAAGCTGTAGAAAAATTTCTACTGAATAAATATGATATTATTTTGATGGATATAGAAATGCCAATTATGAATGGCATTGATGCCACAAAAAGGATTCGCGAAATTGAATGTGAAAACCATTTGGATGAGCATATAAGAATTGTTGCAATGACTGCTCATGATGGTGAAGAATTAAAAAAATATCACTATTCTGGATTAGATGATTACTGTTCTAAACCATATAAAAGAGATGAATTATCAAGATTATTTCAATGAAATATAATAGATTATGATGCACATAAAAATATCTTACCATAATTTTACCTGGCGATTATTTATTAAAACAGCCCCACCTCATTAGCAGTTCTTTGGTTAATATTGTTGTTCAAAAGACTGGCTCGCTGTTGCCAGTTTTTTTTTGGCTAATTTGTTAATAATTGAATTCGATAATTATATTTAATTAATTTTGCTTAATAAATTTATTAAACACATACACAAGATTTAATGCTATGAAAAAATTATTATTTTTATTTATCGTTTCAAGTTTGATGTTTTCAGCTTGCAAAAAAGACCCCGTTGCAACAGATAATGGTCTGAACCCTACATCAACACAAAATGGTTTTGCAGTTAATTACACTGCAACTTGGTGTTTCTATTGTGGTGATTGGGGTGAATTATTAACTCACGATTATGCAAATGCAGCACCTAATGGGGCTATTGTTGCTTCACATGCAGCCAGCGATCCAATGACAAATAATTTGTATGCCTCCTTTACAGCTGATAGAACCACTGGTGGCGGTATTCCATCTTTCTGGGTTGGTGATGTAATGACAACTTCTGCAGGAGCAATGACAGCTTTATTAAGCCAGGCAGCACCTTGTGGAGTCGACTACAAATACTCAGTTTCTGGTTCAACCATGACAATTGACACAAAAACCAAATTCTTTTCTGCCGCTACTGGCGATTATTACCTAAGTGTTTTAATTGTTGAAGATGGTATTAATGGAAATTCTACAGCTGGAAACTATGCGCAAAATGGGGTAACTAATTCATATCCCAATGATGACTTTAAACATGATTTTGTTTTAAGAGCTTCTAATGTTGCAGGAAATGCCTACGGTGTTTTAATTACTCAAAACCCAGCTGCAGATTTTACTATCGACAAATCCTTTACAATTGCTCTTGATCCTACATGGAAAAATCCTTATGCAGAATGTATTATTTGGAAACACGAATCATCGGGAGCCGTTCCTAAATACAAGTATATGAATTCTTTAAGAAAGAAAATGTAGATATTAAAAAAATAAATTTAAGAAAATAGGCTACAAAATTATTTGTAGTCTATTTTTTTTTATTTTATGCTTTACTTTAGCATTTCTTTCGTTGTATTTTTACATCCTTTGAATGATGAAACCAAAATGAATTGATATGTTAGTAGATAATAATAACGATGCAAATGACTGGCGAAATAAATACGATTGGAGTGATAAGCTAATACTAATCGTTGAGGATATTGAAGCTAATCACATGTTTATAGCTGCTGCTTTAAAACGCACTAGTGCTCAACTTTTGTGGGCTAAAGATGGCATGGAGGCAGTGGAAATGTGTAGAGAGTACGAGTCAATTGATTTGGTACTTATGGATATCCGATTACCAAAACTTGATGGTTATGAAGCCACAAGGCAGATAAAAGAATTTAGACCTAAATTACCAATTATCGCTCAAACTGCCTATGTTATGTCAAATGAAAAAGGCAAGGTTTTACAAGCTGGTTGCGATGATTTGATAACAAAACCGATTAGATTAAATGTTTTAATTTCCACAATCGCAAAATATATTGAGGAATAATAATATTCCTTTATACCTAATTTTTCTGCCTGAATAATCACCTACAACAATTTGTAAGGTGATTTTTAATTATTTAGAAAAAGACTAAAAATCCCCAAATTTCATTATTGAAAAAGTTTAGATTTATTAAAAGCAAAGATTATTATATTTGCGTGATTTTTAACTTAAATTTAATGCCATGGATGATTTTAAAGTAAAATTTTCTGATGCAGTTAAACCTGCTCTTATTATATCATTGATAATTATAGCGTTATCTCTTATAATACAATTTTTAGTAAACAGCCTTGAGACACAAAAGTACATAGGTTATGTAGTGATTTTATTTGAATTAGGTTTGTTGATTTATTTTGGAATTCAATATCGAGATTCTTATGCAAATGGTTCACTAACTTATGGACAATCATTTACTTACCTATTTTATTTATCAATAATTCTTTCATTAGCACTAAGCATTTTTTATTATATCAATATAAAATATATTGACCCGAGTATGCTGGATAAAATGGTTGAAGCTGGAAGAGAAAAATTTGAAAGCCAAGGTAAATTAACGGACGAACAAATTGATCAAGCAATAGAAATGCAAGCAAAATTTATGACTGTTGGCTGGATGGCAATGTGGTCCCTTATCGGAAATGTTATTTTCTCCTTAATACTTTCTTTGATAGGAGCGATATTTATTAAGAAAGAAAATCAAAATTCCATAGAAGAATAGATAAATAAATTCATGAATATATCTGTAGTAATTGCTTTATTAAATGAAGCTGAATCTCTTCCTGAACTGCGTCAATGGATAGAAAAGGTGATGTTGGAAAATAACTTTACCTACGAAATATTATTTATTGACGATGGAAGTAATGATGGTAGTTGGAAAATAATTGAGAAATTTTCTGAAGAAAATCAATGTATAAAAGCAATAAAATTTAGAAGAAATTATGGTAAATCAGCTGCTTTGAATTCCGCTTTTGTGGCAGCCCAAGGTGATGTGATTATTACCATGGATGCTGATTTACAAGATAGCCCTGACGAAATTCCAGAATTATATCGAATGATTATTGAAGACGGATTTGATTTAGTTTCTGGATGGAAAAAGAAAAGGCATGACCCTCTTTCAAAAACATTGCCGACAAAATTTTATAATGGAGCTACTCGATATGTAACTGGCCTTGATTTGCATGACATGAATTGCGGACTGAAAGCATATAAAAAGGAAGTTATAAAAACAATTGAGGTTTATGGAGAGATGCATAGATACATACCAGCCATAGCAAAATGGTCTGGATTTACCAAAATTGGAGAAAAAGTTGTGGTTCATAAAGCCCGTAAATATGGTAAAACCAAATTTGGTTTGGAAAGATTCATAAATGGATTTTTAGATTTGATGACGATAGCCTTTATATCAAAATTTGGTAAGAGACCAATGCATCTCTTTGGCTCAATTGGAACGGTACTTTTTGCTTTGGGTTTTGTTATCGCTGGCTATTTAACCGTTGAAAAATTGTTTTTCTTGGTTTTTAAAATGACAGAAAGACCTTTGTTCTATTTAAGTATGCTCTGTATGCTTATGGGCACAATATTATTTGTTGGTGGTTTTTTAGCTGAATTGATTTCTCGAAATTCCAGTATTAGAAATATATATAATATTGAAAAAACTATCGGTATAGATGAATGATAATCAAACTGTTGATATAGTAATTTTGGGTTCGGCTTTTCCATTGCGTGGAGGGTTATCAAGTTACAATCAACGTTTAGCCGAGGCTTATCAACAACAAGGTTTTAAAGTTAAAATAATCACTTTCAGCCTTCAATATCCAAATTTTCTTTTTCCAGGCAAATCTCAATTTTCTGATGAACCTAAGCCCAACAATTTAGATATTGAAATTTTACTCAACTCAATAAATCCTTTTTCATGGATTAAAGTTGGAAGAAAAATAAAAAAATGGAAACCTAAATATTTAATTATTAAATTCTGGATTCCTTTTATGGCACCGGCATTTGGAACTGTTGCTCGAATTGCAAAAACAAATCATTTCACTAAAGTTGTTTCAATTATTGATAATATTATTCCACACGAAAAGAGGATAGGAGATAGGTTTCTTTCTAATTATTTTGTGAAATTTGTTGATGGTTTTATTTGTATGTCGGAGTCTGTAATGATTGATTTAAAAACATTTACAACTACTAAACCAATAATTTTTACACCTCATCCACTATACGATAATTTTGGGATGAAATTAGATAAAAATGAAGCAAAAAAAATATTGCAAATAGATGAACAAGGCAAATATATTTTGTTTTTTGGTTTTATAAGAGATTATAAAGGATTAGATTTGCTTTTAAAATCAATGGCAGATAAGCGTATCAAAAACCTTGCTATCAAGGCAATTATTGCCGGTGAGTTTTATACCGATAGGAAAATTTATGACAACTTAATTCAAGAGCTAAATATTGAGAAATCACTAATTTTATGCACAGATTTTATTCCAGATTCTCAAGTTGGAGTTTATTTTAGCGCAGTTGATTTAGTTGTTCAACCCTATAAAAATGCAACACAAAGTGGTGTAACCCAAATTAGTTATTCTTTTGATAAACCTATGATTGTAACCAATGTAGGTGGTTTATCCGAAGTTGTAATTCATAAAAAAACAGGCTTTGTTGTGGAGGTAAATCCCGAAAAAATTGCCGACGCAATTATCGATTTTTATGAAAATTCTAAAGAAGAATTTATGGTAGCCAATTGCACTGAAGAGAAAAAAAAATATAGCTGGGAGACTCTTTTATCAAAAATTGATATTCTTTTTTCTAAATCCCAAACACAATTAATTGTAATTTTTATTTTTCAATTTTATCAATTATAATTTCGAAACATGATTATTAGAAGTAAAGCACCATTAAGATTAGGCCTCGCTGGTGGTGGCACCGATGTTTCACCATATTCTGATTTGTATGGTGGAGCCATTCTTAATGCCACAATAAATATGTACGCTTATGCCACTATTGTTCCGAGAAATGATGGACGGATAATTTTTAATTCAATAGATAAAAATCTGATAGAAGAATATTCTTCTATGGCTACATTACCAACTGATAATGAGCTACTTTTGTTGTCTGGAATATATAATAGAGTTATAAAAGACTTTACAAAAACTCCCCTTTCTTTTGAATTGATCACGAGAGTTGATGCCCCTCCAGGTTCAGGTTTGGGAACATCTTCTACACTGGTAGTAGCAATAGTAGGAGCTTTTGTGGAGTGGCTTCATCTGCCATTAGGTGAATACGATATTGCTCGATTTGCTTATGAAATTGAGCGCACAGATTTAAAAATGGCTGGTGGAAAACAAGACCAATACGCCGCAACATTTGGTGGAGTTAATTTTATGGAATTTTATAAAGATAATAAAGTGATTGTTAATCCTTTAAGAATTAAAACCGATTATTTGAATGAACTCGCCTTTAATCTTGTTTTATATTATACCGAAACATCTCGACTCTCATCTAAAATTATTGAAAATCAATCAGCTAATGTTAATAAGGGTGATGTCGATTCTATTGATGCCATGCATAAACTTAAAGACCAAGCCTTGCAAATGAAAGAAACTCTTTTGACTGGCAAAATTGATGAAATTGGTAAAATATTGGACTTTGGCTGGAAGCATAAAAAACGCATGGCTAATGGGATTTCTAATTCTTTGATAGATAAAATTTATGCCACCGCGATAGAAGCAGGCGCTACTGGTGGAAAAATTTCTGGTGCTGGTGGCGGTGGTTTTATGATTTTTTATTGTCCGAATAATAGCCGAGAAAAGGTGGTCAAAGCATTAGAAAGTTATGGCGGCGCAATTAAACGCTATGAATTTACCGTAATTGGATTGACATCATGGTCAAGTTAAATTTCACAATAATTGGGTATTTGTAATACGTAAATTACCTGTTTTTACTTTGAATGCCTTTAATGATATAAATTACGTAAAATTAGCATTTTATCATATTATATTTGCAGTGTTAATAATGTTTTTCATTTTTCTACTTTAGGGTAATCCACTTGTAAAACAAGACCCCATGGGTTACCCTAATTTTTTATTCAAGTTAATAATGTATATTTATTCATAAATAGTCTAATTTTTCAATAACTCAAATACTTCTGCTAATTCATAGATTTGGAGTTTATTATCAGAAGCTAATTTTTGTGAATTTATTAAAGCAAGTGCCACCTCTTCGGCTTTAATTCCTCTATATTTTTTTAAAGGCGGAATAAGTTTACCTAAAAAATTTATCAAATTTGCTCCAAAAATTTCACCAGCGCGACTTTGTTCCCTTTTCCCCATTAAAACACTTGGACGAATTATATTAATGTGGATAAATGGCAGTTTCTTTATAGCCTCTTCAAGCTCTCCTTTTGTCTTAGTATAAAAAAAATTAGATTTATAGCTTGCCGATGCTGAAGAAACTAAAACATAATCAGCAACTCTATTTTCTGATGCCGCTTTAGCTACCTCATATTGATATGTAAAATCAACTTTATATTGTTCTTTTTTCCCTCCAGCTTGTTTTAATGTAGTACCCATGCACGAAAACAAAATATCCCCATTAAGTATTGATTTATAAGAGTTTATATTATTAAAGTCAACAATTTCCTCTTGAATTTTTGGATGCGAGAATCCGGAGTTTCTTCTAACAATCAATTTTATATTTGAAAATGATTCATCATTCACCAAAAGTTCAACGAGTTTTCTTCCAACCAATCCGGTTGCTCCTAACACTATTGCATTTCTTTTTATAGTCATAATCCATAAATTTTAAAGAGCAAAAATATAACTTTTGCACTATCAATGTTTAAAACGATTTTCAATATAATTAAATTCTATCTTTGCAGATTAATTCAATTTTAATACTTTTTTTTATGAATAATAGAACTCTAACGATTTTCAATTCTGTAGTTTCTTTAATGCTTGTGATAGCTGTAATAATAATTTTTTTACTTCAAAAGCCAAGTAATATTTCTACAAAGTCTTCTTTAAGTGCCGAAGATTCAATAAGTTTAATAAATACAAAATTATATAATAAGACAGGTTCGTTTGGTAATTTGAAAGTCGTTTATATCAATACTGATACTCTATGGAAGGAGTATGAGTTTGTAAAAATCACTTTAAAAAAATTGGAAAGGGAGCAAGCCTCTTTGCAATCAACTTATGAGAGCCGCACAAAAAAGTTTGAAAAAGATTATAACGATTATTTAGTTGCTGGAAAGGCAGGCTCTTTAACTCTTCAGCAGCAGCAAACAAGAGAAGAGGAACTTACAAAACAGCAAACAGATATTAAAAATTTGGAGGATGAAATAACTCAAAAGCTTGTAGTAAGAAAACAAACATTAAATAATGAGATAAACGATAGTATTTTGTCTTTTATAAATCGCTATCGTTTAGCTAATGGATATGATATGATTTTGCAGTACGCATATCTAAATGCTGTTTTATCTGCCACACCTGAGCTCGACGTAACTGAAGATGTAGTAGCAAAATTAAACAAAGAATATAAAAAGAATAAAAAATAAGTTTTATGAAATTAGGTTATATAGTTTATATTTTATTTATAGGATTATTTATAACATCCTGTGGTCAGCCAAGCACTGTTGCTGTTATTCAAACAAATATTATAGTAATAGATACTTTTGAAAATGGAGCTAAAAAGACGACTTTAGAATATCAAAAAGATGACACTGCCTACGCTATGCGTACTGATTATTATATTTCAGGAGCTAAATATATTCAAGGAAAAAATTTTCATGGTTTGAGAAATGGTGAATGGTCAGCATGGACGGAAGATGGAAAATTGTTGACTACAGGAAATTACTTGAATGGAATTGAAGATGGACAAAAAATTGTGTATTATCCTAATGGGAACAAGAGATATGAAGGTTTGTTCAGCAAAGGCAACCGGGTAGAACTTTGGATATTTTGGAATGAAGATGGAACAATTCAAAAATCTATAGATTACAATCTTATAAATTCAAAAGTTTCAAATCCGAAATGATTTTAATAATTGAATGTCAATTATTTATGAAACAAAGAATTTAGGTTTAGAAAAATAAGCTACCTTCTCCAAGGAAGTAATCATATCATATTGTTCGAGAAAAGCACCTTGTAAATTAAGTAGAGTAGGGGTAAAATTCATGATGCCTTTAACTCCAGCTTCAATTAATCTGTTGGCCGTAGATTGTGCAAATTGTGGAGGCAGAGTTAGCAGGGCAATAGTGATGCTTTCTTTTTTTACAATTTCTTCCATCATATCCATGGAATAACAAGTTACACCGTGGAAAGTGGATCCAATTTTTTTCTCATTTACATCGAAAATTGCTACTGGAATAATTTTATCTTGATTGCTTGCAATATAATTTATAAGAGCTTGTCCTAGGTTTCCTATACCCACAATGGCAAGGTTTCTTTTTCCTGGTGTGTCAATAATAGTGCTTATTAAATCTACAAGGTCTTTAATCTTATATCCTAATCGCAGGGTGCCTGTGTGCCCAATAAGCATTATATCACGTCTCACTTGAACCGCTGTAATATGAAGTAGGCTGGCAAGTTCGTGTGAATAAATGTATTCTTTTTTTATACTTAAAAGTCTTAATAAAACTCTCCTGTATTGGCTAAGCCTTTCAACAGTTCTTTCTGGTAATTGTCGCATGATTAGAATTATAAATTATTTACAAAACTAAAAAAAATATTTGATTTTGTGATAAAGCTAACAAAAAAATATTTTTAATTCTGATTTTTAAAACTTTAAAATAGAATTAAAATTTTTAAAAAATAAGCTGACCCAATATTAGTTTTGAGCCAGCTTATGATAAATAAATATTTATGGCTTTATTTCAATTAATAAAAAACAATTTGCATTACCATATTTTAGCTCTGTTTTCAGGAGCAATATAAAACATATCGCCATGTTTAATATTGAATGCCTCATACCACCAAGGTAGATTTGCTACTCCAGCATTTACGCGGGCTTCACCTGGAGAGTGAACATCCTCTTTAAGTCGGCGCATTAGTTCTTCGTGGCGAATATTTTGTCGCCATACTTGAGCATACGAAATTAAAAATCTTTGGTCAAAATTGAGATTGTCAATATTTTTGGGAGTGCCATTTGATTTATATGAATTTAATAATGCAGCATGAGCAATAAATAATCCGCCATTATCAGCAATATTTTCTCCTAATGTAAGATTTCCATTAATGTTTAATGAATCACCAAAGCTATAGTTATTGTATTGATTTACAATAATTTGAGTTTTTGCTTTAAATTTATCAGCATCTTCTTTTGTCCACCAGTCGGTTAAATTGCCGTTTAGATCATATAGTCTGCCTTGGTCGTCAAATCCGTGAGTCATTTCATGTCCAATAACCACTCCAATAGCTCCATAGTTTACAGCATCGTCGGCATTCATATCAAAAAATGGGGGTTGTAATATTGCTGCTGGGAAAACAATTTCATTCATATTTGGGCTATAATAGGCATTTACCGTTTGTGGTGTCATTCCCCATTCATCCCTATCGACAGGTTTTCCAATTTTATTAAGGTTATATTTGTATTCAAACTCAGCACAATTCCAAGAATTTTGAACATAATTATTTGCTGAAATTTTTATGCTGCTGTAATCTATCCATTTATTTGGGTAGCCAACTTTTACATTAATTTTATTCAATTTTTCAATTGCTTTTCCTTTGGTTACATCGCTCATCCAGTCTAAGTTTTTAATACTTTCTCCTAAAGAAATTTTCAGATTTGATACTAATTTTATCATCCTTTCTTTAGCTTCTTTTGGAAAATATTTATCGACATAAAGTTTTCCCATAGCCTCGCCCAGATTTCCATTTACTGCCGAAACAACTCTTTTCCATCGTTCTTGCATTTTTTGTGTTCCTGAGAATTTCTTGCCAAAGAAGTCAAATTTTAATTCTTGAAAATCAGAAGAAAGCAAATCAGCATTGCTATTTATTACATTCCATTTTAAATATAACTTCCATTCGTCGAGAGAAATATCTTTCATCATCAAACCAATTTCTTTAATAAATTTTGGTTGGTTTACATTTAAATCAGCTATGTTAGTTATCCCAAGAGCATTCAGGTAATCAGAGAAATTATATGTGGGTGCCAATTTCTGAAGCTTGTCTAAAGTCAATAAATGATAAACATTTTTTGGATCTCTTTGTTCCAATCTTGTCATAGATGCTTTTGCTAATCTTGTCTCCATTTTCATTATCACCAAAGAAAGTTTTTTAGCAGTTGCATCGTCGTAACCAGTCAATTTTAACATATCAATTAAGTAGGATGAGTAGAATTTTCTTATTTCTATTGACCTTGGGTCGTTGCTGGTATAATAATCGCGATCTGGCAAACTCAAACCGCCTTGAGCTATATTGGCAATAATTCTATCGCTTTTCTTTTCATCTTGTGCAGAATATAGTGCAAAAATAGGATAGGTTCCTTTGAAATTCAAATTTGCCTGCATTGTTGGAATCTCTTTTTTATCTTTCATCTGGTCAATGGATTCTAACAATGCTTTGATTGGCTGAAAACCGAGTTTATTAATAGCTAAAGTATCCATAGCGGCTTTATAAAAATCGCCAATTTGTTGAGTCGGACTGCCTATTTTAGCGTTTTTAATTTTGGAAACTTCCAATATAATACTTTTAATTCTCTCCTTATTTAACTTGTCTAAGACTTCAAAAGCGCCATATCTACTAAATTCTTCGGGTATTTGATTTTTTGACATCCATCCGCCATTGGCGTATTTAAAAAAATCATTGCCAGGGTTTATGGTTGAATCCATATTCGCGAGGTCAATAGCTTTTTCAATAGTTTTACCAGTTTCCATTTTATTATTTTTTGTGTCATGGGCACAGCCTGCTATACTTACGATGCCAAGAGCTGCGATGCTTAATTTGATAATATTCATTTATATGTAATTTAATTTTGGGCTATTCATCAGAAATTGTAAATCTGCGCCTACAGGCATTTCCACAGCTTTGTTTCCATATTTAAAAATGCGCATTGGATGTTTGCCTTTTAGTTCAAGTTTGTTGCCATCAACTTGTAAAAGACATGCTTCTCTTAATCCTACGACATAAATATTTCTGTTAATTGTGAGAAATTCATTGATTCTTTGTTCTCGAGTTTCACCACCATGTCCTTCAGGATGAGCGTCAAGATAATGTGGATTTATCTGAAAAGGAATGATATTTAGGCAGTTGAAACTCTTGGGTTCCACAATTGGCATATCGTTGGTGGTCTTTAAACTTGGACAAGCCACATTGGCACCAGCACTCCAACCCATGTAAGGAATGCCTTCTAAAACTTTTTCTCTAATGGCATCCATTACACCTGTTTCATGCATTTCTTTAACAAGATAGTATGTATTACCTCCGCCTACGGCAATTGCTTCTGCTTCTTTTATAGCTTTTATTGGATCAGCAAAATTATGTATCGATTTTAATTCATAACCAAGATTTTTATATACGGCAGCCACGCGCTTTTCATAAATATCCCATGAAGTTTTAACTCCTTCTTCCGCAAGGTTTACACCAGCGTAAGGAATGAAAATAACTCGTTTCACTTCGTTTTTCAAAAAATTTTTAATATATTCTTGAGGCCAGCCCAAATAGGTTTCTCCAGCCATGGTTGAATTGCTTATGAGTAAAAGTTTCATAGATTGTATTTATAAGTACATAATATGGTCGGCAAATATATTTAAAAAACTGCTTATAAAAATAATGGTTTTATAATGTATAAGAAAGTTTGGAAAACTTTGTTTTATGTACATTTTATTCAATGTGGATAAATAAATTGAAGAAATCTTAAAAATAAAGATGGATTAATTAATTCAAATTTTTGATAGATAATTTTGGCAATCTGGTCCTAAGTTGAATAGCAAATCCATGGAAGAAAGATTATTTTTGAAAGGATATTTTTCGCTAAAAACTTGATAGTAAACTGGGTATGTTTGAAATATATTTGATTTTTTAGGCTCAATTAGTTCTCTAAGATCAAGAGCATTGTCATATATTTTTACAAATTTTTCAGTAAAGATTATCTCTTTCTTTATCCCCATGGAGGTAAGTATGAGCATCAAAAAATCCAAATTTAATTCCCATAAATATTTATAATGCTTACTAAAAATCTTCTTAAAATCATCTTTATAATACAAAAAAAATGCTGATGAGTTATATGCAGTTTCAATAGATTTCCAATGCAGAGTTTGCCAGTCGGTATCATAGCTTATTTCTACATCAAAAGTTTTGCATTTATGATGATTATCTTTTTTTTTGGGGATGATAAGTGTCTGAATTCCATTAGGTCCAGCAATCAAATATCTATTTCTAAATGACTGTTTTTTATATGTTTCCTGTTTTTCTATGATCACTTTTTCTGAAGAATATATCGATTTCAAATAGTCGATATTGGGCATAAGTGCTAATGAAAGAATGATGGTTTTCATAAAAAAATACGAAATTATTTATAGGAAAAGGTATTGATATAAAGTTTTTCAACTTTTTCGCGTGCCCATGGAGTCTTTCTGAGGAATGTAAGACTCGATTTCATTGTGGGATTGCTTTTAAAGCAATTGATGTTAATTTTTTTTGCTAATCCATCCCAACCATATTCATAAACTAATTTATCCAAAATAAGTTGCAATGTTATTCCATGCAGTGGATTATTGACTTGTTTTTCTATCATGATTAAAAATAATTATGCCTAATAAATCTCTACTTATATCTCTTTTGTTTAGGTAGTTTGTATTTAATTTTGCCCATTTTAGTGTATTCTATTTTGTTTTTCTTACTTGGGCTTCCACTATTTTTTTGTTTATTTTTTTCGCTTTTCTCGTGGAAAGCTCCTTTCGACATATTAAGCTTAGGCCCTTTTTGATAATTTTTTATCATATTAGCATCTGGTCGCTCATATTCGCTAAAAATATCTGAAATCACAAGATTATCAGGGAGCTTTTTCATTGGGATTTGCTTTCCCATAAGTGCTTCAATTTGCATTTGAAAACCTTGTTCAACTTCATTAATAAATGATATTGCCACACCTATTTTATTGGCTCTACCAGTTCGTCCAATTCTATGCAAATAATCACCTTGCAATTCCGATAAATCAAAGTTTATTATGTGCGTTACGTCAGAGATATCCATTCCTCGAGCTATTATATCTGTGGCAATCAACACTCTATGTATTCCTTCTTGAAATTGTTTGACGGCATGCATTCGGGCATTATGAGTTTTGTTAGAGTGAATTATGCCAATCTGGCCAGGAAATTTTGGCTCAATATTGTCATATAATCTGTCAGCTAATTTTTTTGTGGCCACAAAAACAAGTACTTTAGTAAAATCTTTATTCTCAGTAAGCAACAATTCTAAAAGGTTAACTTTGGTGGTGAAATTAGGCACGTGATAGGCAATCTGCTCAATTTTTTCTAAAGGAGTTCCATGGGCAGCTATTACGATTTTGTTGACATTTGGAAAATAATTAGCTATCAAATTTTCAACCTCAGTAGTTAAAGTTGCCGAAAACATTAGGTTTTGTCTTTTTTCAGGCAGTGTTTCCAATATATTTGTTAACTGAGTTCTAAATCCTAAACTCATCATTTCATCTACTTCATCAATAACTAATTTTTGAATTGATTTTAGACTCAAAATGCCAGTCAAAGCCAAATCAATAAGTCTTCCAGGTGTTGCAATAATTATGTCGCAACCATCATAAATTGCTTGTTTTTGATTATTAATATTGATGCCACCATGAATTCCAATAGATCGAAATTCAGTATATTGAGTAAGCTTTTGAACTTCATCTAAAATTTGAAGAACCAGCTCATGAGTTGGCGCAAGAATTAAAATCCGAGGGTCGCGCTGTTTAGAAAAAGTCAACATTCTAAGCATTGGTAATAGATAAGCAAAAGTTTTACCCGTTCCTGTTTGCGCTATTCCAACAACATTTTGGCCAGACATTACCACCGAAAAAGCCTTTTCTTGAATTGGTGTAGGATATACATAATCCAAGTCGGCCAGAGCTTTAAGTAATGTTTTGTTCAAATTTAAATCTTCAAATATCAAAATAATAAGGTTTTATAATTTGCCGCAAAGATAGTGTTCTTATTTCGAATCAAGAAAAGTAATGTTTATTTTACGTTAAGAATTGATAATCAAATTGTACAAATAGAAAGTTTAAATGATTAAGATAACATAATTTATCTGCTTATCATAAAACATTTTTCGAAAAATGTCGTATAAAAAAATCAGTAATTTTATGCTCATAAATTCACAAAATATGATGGAGGAGAAAAGGCCATTTTTTAATATCCAGGGAAGTATTTCGATGCTTCCTCAAGAAGAGAGACTCGCTGTAGGTTATGAGCGAAAGTCAATGGTGATTGGAATTCCAAAAGAAAAAATTCTACAAGAAAGACGTGTAGCACTTGTTCCATCAGCAGTTAATCATCTGGTTTTAGAAGGAAATAGAGTTTTAATTGAAAGAGGTGCTGGTCTTGCGGCTAATTTTTCCGATATTCAATATTCAGAAGTTGGTGCTGAAATTGTTGATTCATCTGCTGCAGTTTTTAAAGCTGATATTATTGCTAAAATCGTACCGCCTACTCTTGAAGAAGTTGAATTTATGAAAGATAGGTCAACTTTAATTTCTGCTTTACACATCCAAGGTCAACGGCAAGAAGTGTTTAGAAAGTTGATTTCAAAAAAAATTACAGCTTTGTCGTATGAACATATTCGTGATAAAAGCAATACGCATCCTGTCTTGCATTCAATAAGTGAAATTGTAGGTAGCACGGCTGTCTTAATAGGAGCAAAATACTTAAGCGACAGCAAGTGGGGTAGAGGTAAAATGTTGGGTGGATTCACTGGGATTAATCCTTCAAATGTGGTAATTTTAGGTGCTGGCACAGTGGGAGAATTTGCTGCTCGGGCAGCTATGGGATTTGGTGCTACAGTTAAAATATTTGATAATTCGCTGAGCAAATTATCAAATATTCAACACAACCTTCAGGCGCGAGTTTTTACCTCTATAATTCAGGAAGAAATTCTGTTAGATGCTTTAATTTCTGCTGATGTTGTTATTGGAACAATTTTTCCAAAATATGGCGCAAATAATTTAGTCATAACTGAAGCAATGGTGGAAAAAATGAAAAAAGGTTCTGTTATTGTGGATGTTAGCATCGATAAAGGTGGATGTTCAGAGACATCACATGAGACAAATCACGATGATCCAGTTTATCAAATTCACCATGTTACTCATTATTGTGTTCCTAATATTTCATCTGGCACACCTCATACATCTTCTTATGCTCTTAGCAACTATATTGGCCCGTTTATTTCTGAATTATCTAATGCTGGAGGATTGGAAAAAATATTGATGAATGATCAAGGTGTTAGAAATGGTATTTATATTTATCGGGGAATGGTTGTCATGAAAGAGGTTTCCGAATATTTTGGCCTGCCATTTCATAATTTAGATTTACTTCTTGTATCATTTTAAATCATTTTTGAGCATTTCTAATGAGCTCCAATTCTATCTCACTAAAGTGAAAATTATTGTCATTTCTAATTCTTTCAAAGTCATCGAATCCTTTGCTCACAGCTTTTTCCAATGAAACAAGCGCAAGGTCATTTTTATTTTGTTTTGCATAAAATACCGCTTGCAAATAATAAACTTCAGAATTATTAGGATCCACTTTCTCATAAATAGAAAGATATTTCTGAGATTCATCTAATTTATTGTTTTTTAAAGCATTGTCGGCGTACATGAAAGATATTAGGCTCATATAATTCAGCAATCGTAAATGCATCAACTTTTCTTCTTTGCTTTTCGCCATTCTACTCGATTGAATAATCTCATCAATTTTATTGCTCCACCATTTACTGTCTTTTGCAGTTATATTTGATGCAAGTTCAGCTTGTAAACTTGGTTCCATTTGCAAAAACATTTCATTATTTTTTTGATGAAGTTTGTATATACTATTGTTGCACAGCTGTTTATACTTGTTTTTATAGTTATTTGTGCTTGTATTATTTTTTAAAAATATCGACATTCTTTCATAAATGTTAACCTGCTCTAAAATATTATTTTGACTTACAGCTTTATTAAGTTGGGTATTTTCGTAAGAAATATAGCTTTCAACCAGAGCAGATTTATTGGAGGATTCATCTTTTTTTTGTGCATTAAAGTACAAGAAATAAATAGCTTCCTTCATTACATTTAAAGGAGGCCACTCATGAATGCCATCAAATTCCATGAAATAGAAATTTGTATTTGAGTTTTTCAGCTCTTTTGTTAGCGATTTCAATTCCAGATAATTAAAATCTATGTTGCCAGCAGTTAAAAAATAACTGAAATTTATTTTATCTACCATATCTTTATTTGGCAAACCCGCGCTACAGCCTATCACACCAGAAACTTGATTGTTAATGCTGGCAACCTGCACTGCTACTCTTGCTCCACCACTAAAACCACCTAAAAAAATTTTGAGTTATCAATTTTAAATTTAGAATTTACATCCTCTATAAATTGATAGCTGATAATGTTTTGTTCGCTCTCCGATTGACCATTTTTGCTGGAATTGCTGCAAGCGATAATTAGCCCAAATTCATCCGCCAAAGATTTATATTTTTCTATCGAAAACTTGCCCCTTCCGTGAGAATCAAAAAGAAATAAAACAGGAAAAAGATTGCTATCAGAGTAATTTTCAGGTAAATAAATTGCATAAGAATTCTCACTATTATTAACGCATACAATATTATCATTTATTTTTCCTGCAGCAAGGTTTGAACTTTCATCTAAGGCATAATTTTTTTTAACGGATTTTGATTTATTTGTGCTTTCTTGAGTGGAATTTCCACAGCCAAGATTACTTATTAGTATTATGAAACTAAAAAAAATAATATTTAACTTATGCATAATCAATAATTTAAAATTTTGTGGCTACGAATTGATGATTTGAAAATATTAGAGCCAAATTAGATATATTTTGAAATCAATAAATTATTATTAAAAAGCTTAGGGCAACTTAATTTATTATATTTTTGTCATGCGAACATAACATGCAATATAATTATGAAATCTGTTCTATTAGCTCTATCAATATTCCTAACGTTTACAAGTTTTTCTCAAATGACCGTTAGTCAAACTGGAACGGTTGCTCAATGGGTTCAAAATGTTTTGATTGGTCCAGGAATCACGGTTTCTAATGTTACATACACTGGAGATGCTCAAGCAATTGGTACATTTACAACTGGGAATATTCCAACTAATTTAGGTTTTGGTTCAGGAATTATTTTGTCCAGTGGAAGTGCATTAAGCGCTCCAGGGCCAAATAATTCTGGTTCTCAGACAACTAACACTTCTGGAGGTTCAGATCCTCAACTTGCACAATTAATTAGCACCACTGCTTCAAATATCAAGGATGCTGCTGTTCTTCAATTCGACTTTATACCAGTAGCCGATACAGTAAAATTTAGATATGTATTTGGTTCAGAAGAATATGATGAGTATGTTGGCTCATCTTATAATGATGTTTTTGGTTTTTTTGTTAGTGGATTAAATCCTTATAGCGGTTATTATACAAATATAAATATTGCTAAAATTCCAAATACAAATACCCCAGTTTCGATAAATAATGTGAATAATGGTTCAAGTAATGCAGGCCCTTGTAACAACTGCGCATTTTATACTCACAATTATGGGCAATCACTTCAATACGATGGAAAGACCGTGGTTTTGACTGCTTGGATACAGGTTATTCCATGTTTAACTTATCATATTAAATTGGCAGTTGCAGATGTTGGCGATGAGTCTTACGATTCAGGTGTATTTTTAGAGGCAAATAGCTTTATGAGTAATGCAGTTGTCATCGACCAATCTACCTCAAACACAATTGATACTTCAGCTGTTGAAGGTTGTAATGATGCTATTGTAACTTTTAGAATTCCTCAAATTAAACCAGTAAATACTATCATAAATTTTTTAGCGGTTGGCACAGCTACCAATGGAGTTGATTATACAAATATTGGAAGCAGTATAATCATTCCTGCCTTTCAAGATTCTGTTAATATGATTATTCATCCAATAATTGATGGTATTACTGAACCTACCGAAATGATAATGTTAGTGGTAAATACTTCTGCCTGCACTTATGATACCGTGTATATCCAAATTAAAGATAATAGTCTTACCGTTCCCACAGTTTCTAATGACACAATATTATGTGATAATTCAACTGCCGTTATTAATGCAACTGCTGTCGGCGGATATTCGCCATACACTTATAATTGGAGTAATGGCGATACTACGAGTCAAATTGTTGTATCTCCACTTTTTACAACTACATATACCGTAACTGTAAATGACCTTTGCAATAATGATTCTACTGATTTTGTTGTAGTAAAGGTTAGTAAGCCTAACTTTACTATCATGGGGGATTCTATTTGTAAAAACGATATTGCGAATCTTATTATTACACCAACTGGAATTCTTACATATAACTGGAATACGGGTGCTAATACCCCCACAATAAATGTTAGTCCAGATACTACAACAATTTATTTAGTAACTATTACCGATACGCTTGGCTGCTTTGTCGATACTTCTACCATCGTAAATGTGTGGCCTTCTCCGATAGTTGAAGCATCCAACGATACTATTATTTGCTCGGGCAAACCTATTGAACTGATAGCTGGAGGTGGTCAATCATATTTGTGGAATAGTGGTCAATCGACTCAAAGCATATTTCTAAATCCTACAATTTCAGCTATTTATACTGTTACTGTGGCCACAGGAAGTTTGTGTAAAGGTCAAGCATCAATAAAAGTTGAAGTTGTAGATAATCCTTTACCTATAATAACTTCATCAAAAGACACCATTTGCAAAGGCAGTATGGCAACATTAAATGCCACTGGCGGAGAAACATATCTCTGGAATACGGGTTCATTTTCTGATTTTATTGAAGTGATGCCCGAAGTTTCAACTTTATATTCTGTGGTTGCCTCTAATTCAAAACCAGGCCTAACATGCAGCGACACAGCTATATTCTCGCAAGGAGTAAAAAGATGTAATCGTTTTTATGTTCCAAATGCCTTTACTCCAAATGGCGATGGGCTAAATGACGATTTTGGAATTTATGGTATTTTTGAAAATATTGATGCCTTCGAAATGCAGATTTATGACCGTTGGGGTAAATTAGTATTTATCACAAATGACATAACTAAGAAATGGAATGGGCAAGTTGATGGACAAAAACCAATGGATGGAGTTTATGTTTATTCTATAAATATTCATGAAACTTTTTCTCAACCTTATGTACTTACCGGCACAGTGCATTTGGTAAAATAGATTTCCCACATTACAAATTTATCTTCCAAGAAATAGAATTGCTATCATAATAAATAATTTATTACCTTGAATTCCATGTATTTAGATTTTAGATTTTATTGGCATAATTATCGCAAAATTGATTTCCCAATATGAAACCATTGATTTATAATTAGGTGTTATGATTGAATCTAAAATTAGAAGTTCTAATAAAACAGAAAAACATTCCAGAAATTTATCTGAAAAAAAATTAAAGATCACAGCAGTATTGCATTCCAAAGATAATTGTATTATTGTTTTTAATTCAAAATACCTTTTAGTAAATTTTATGAGATTTTACTGCTGAAAGCTAAGTTTTGAGGAAATAAAATTAATAATCTCAATTATAAACCATAAATTCTTTAATCCAAATTCATCAAATATTTCTTTTTAAGGCAAGTTAAATTATATTTAGTATTTTAGCTTTTTAAATTTTAAACATGGTGCATTTTTTTTGGCCAGTTTAATAAATTGATAACTAATATTTTATGAAGGATACTTCCACTCAATTTGATGAAGCTGTTAAGCTTTGCGAAGATGTATTTTTAAAGAAAATGCACGACTATGGAACAGCATGGCGAATTCTTAGACCTTCATCGCTTACCGACCAAATTTATATAAAGGCCAGTAGAATAAGAAGCATTGAAGAAAAAGGGCAGCAAAAAATTAGTGATGATATTGTCGATGAATTTATTGGAATTGTAAATTATTCAAGTATGGCATTGATTCAGCTCGCCAAAGGAGCGGTTTCCGAAAAGGAAAATGTTGCCATGCCTTATGAAGACGCAAAGAATATTTACGAACATTATATTAAATCTGCTAAAGCACTTATGATGAATAAAAATCATGATTATGCCGAAGCTTGGCGCGATATGCGAATTAGTTCGCTCACCGATATTATTCTAATGAAAATATTTCGACTAAAACAAATTGAAGATAATAATGGAGAACTTCTTATTTCAGAAGGCCCAGAAGGTAGCTATAACGATATTATTAATTATGCAGTTTTTGCTCTTATTCTCCTGCAAGAAATAAAGCAAAAGCCTTAAAATTCAATGCTATGGATAAAGATAAATTAATAAAAATGATTTCTTGGCTATATTTAGCCGTAGTGCTTTTTTCAGCTTATTTAATCTCTTATTTGCCAGATTATAACCGATGGTTTATTATTTTCTTGGTTTTCAATTTCCTTTTAGCTTTGGCAATTTCGTCAAGAACAAATAATTATGTGCTCATTATCAGTAGAATACTGATTGGACTTCTTTTTATTTATTCTGGCTTTGTCAAAGGACTGGATCCTTTAGGATTTCAATACCGCATAGAAGATTATTTTTATGCCTACAATCTTGCTTGGGCGCTTCCATCTGCACTATTTCTCTCAATTTTACTCAACGCCATTGAATTTTCATTAGGTGTGCTTCTCCTTTTTAACCTTAGAGTTAAGTGGGTTTCAATTATTACTTTGTTGGTGATGTTTCTGTTTACCGCCACAACTCTCAACGATGCTTTAAATAATCCAGTACCAGATTGTGGATGTTTTGGCGATGCTTTAATTATTTCAAATTGGCAAACTTTATATAAAAATTTAGTTATTGATGCATTGGTGATTTTAATTTTTTTACATAGGCATTCATTTGAGAATAGAAGAAGTTTGAAGTTTCAAAATTCTTCTATAATATTAGCATTTACGGTTTTTGTAATTTTTGAAATATATTCGATTATGCATCAACCAATTATCGATTTTAGACCTTGGAAAGAAGGAACCAAACTTATTCCAGATAATCTTAAAGAGAGTCAGTATTATTTTACATATAAAAATACTAATAGCGGCGAGTTAAAGGAATATCTAAATACCGATTTGCCATGGGAGGATTCGATATTTATGAAAAATTGGACTTATGTAAGTACGAGGGAGCAAGATCCCAATGTCGAACAGTTTAAAACTTTCCCTTTAATAGATTCAAATAATGTAGATATTTCTAAGGAAGTTGTTTCTTCTACTTCTCCATCATTTCTGATGGTTGTTACTAAGATGGCTGATGCAAACGAAAAAGCCCTTAAGAAATTTGACGCAATATATGAAGCATGCAAGAATCGAGGTTGGAATTTCTATATACTTAGCGCTGATGTTCCTGAGGATTTAGCTTTATATAGAAAGAAATATTCTCTTGCTAATTATCCCGTTTTAAATGCAGATGATACCTCTCTTAAAGCTGCTATCAGAGCAAATCCAGGTTTAATAGTTGTTAAGTCAGCAGTGGTTCTTAAAAAGTATAATTATCGCGATATACCAGAGCCTTCTGTACTTATTAATTTATTTAACAAGTAGAATGCTGAAATTCATTCTTAAACGAATTTTCTATGGATTCTTAGTATTTCTGGGTGTTATTACAGTTGTATTCTTGCTTTTTAATGTTTTGCCTGGCGATCCTGCACGAATGATGCTTGGTCAACGTGCTGATTCCGCTTCTGTTGCTGCAATTAATCGCGATTTGGGAAGAGATAAACCTTTGACTGAACAATATTTTGGTTACCTTAACGACCTCTCACCAATTTCAATTCATCATTTAATCAACGATGATTCTTTTTGGTTTTTGGATAAAGAGAAATACTCAAAAACGATAAAACTTTTTTCAATAGGAGAGAGGGTTGTAGTATTAAAATCGCCGTACTTTCGACGGTCTTATCAAACAAAACAAAGAGTAACAGATATTCTTTTTGAAGCATTTCCAAAAACGGCCCTTTTAGCTACTGTATCAATTACCATTGCACTTGTTTTTGGTTTAGTTATTGGAATTTTTGCTGCATTATACCGCGATAGCATCTTTGACCGCGTTTCTTTAGTTTTTTCTGTTAGTGGTATGGCAGTTCCATCCTTTTTTGCGGCAATATTATTTGCATGGATATTTGCCTATTTATTAGCAGATTACACTCATCTTTCTATGTTCGGAAGTTTATATTCCGTTGATAATTTTGGTCGTGGCGAATATTTAGACCTAAAAAATCTTATACTTCCCGCCGTAGTTCTTGGCATTCGTCCATTAGCTATTGTGGTTGAGCTAACGCGCTCATCGCTTTTGGATGTGCTATCTGCCGACTACATACGCACGGCCAAGGCAAAAGGCTTATCGAAAACCAAAGTTATACTTAAACATGCTTTGAAAAATTCTCTCAACCCTGTAATTACAGCTATAAGTGGCTGGTTTGCATCACTCATGGCTGGGGCTGTTTTTGTAGAATTTGTTTTTGATTGGAAAGGTGTAGGTGTGGCAATAGTTAACGCTCTTACAAAATATGATTTCCCCGTGGTGATGGGAGCAGTTTTATTTATCTCAATTATTCTGGTTTTCATCAATATTATTGTAGATATTATTTATGCTTTGCTCGATCCTCGGATAAGACTTTCTTGATTTTAAGAAATCTAATGCTTGAAATTTATCTTGTATAGCTAATGATTTTGAGATTTTGATATGGATGTTTATTTTTACTACCATTCTACATCTTTTCTGTTTATAGGCATGGTCATACATCTGGCACCTCCACCACCTCGAGGTAATTCTGAGCCTAAAATTGTTACAACACATTTTTCATAATCATCTGGATGAACATTGCCAGCAATAATATCGGCGGCTTTTAAGACAGCAAAACCAGCATTATTCAACTCGTCAATTGTGTGCTTGTTTCTTTCATAACCAATAACTTTTCCAGGAGCAAAAGCGAAAAAATTCGCCCCGCTATGCCATTGCTCCCTATCCATTTGCCATCTATCTTTTCGACCACCGCAATAAAGTGGCTCCAATTCCATCCCCAATTGGTTTAATCCTGAAATGAGATTTTCCTTGTTGCTTATCTTCTGTACTTTGCCATTGGAGATTTCAATATGTATAGTTTTGAAATTATTTGGCTGTAAAATTATTGGCTGGTAAATCATACAGAAATTTTTGTCTAAAAGTGTAAATACCATATCAAGATGGATAAAAGATTCTGGTGTTTTGGGAAGCTCTTGCACCAGAATATTCATGTTTTTATGATTCTGCTTAAGATTTTCAACAATGAAATCAACACCTTGCGAAGTTGTTCGTGCTCCAAGACCA
Organism: Bacteroidetes bacterium CG2_30_33_31; assembly: GCA_001872625.1. Classification (GTDB taxonomy): domain Bacteria; phylum Bacteroidota; class Bacteroidia; order Bacteroidales; family UBA1556; genus UBA6267. The sequence continues at coordinate 5,683 of MNXP01000050.1, read as the reverse complement.
ATCAATAAAATATCTTCACGAGCAATTAAAACATCGCCACCTTCAATGGTTATATTATTTGAAACCACAGCTTCTGTGTCCGTTTGATTTATAGTTTTTGCTTTAAATATAGGATGATTTTTGAAAATAGCTTCCATAATTAAAGATTCTCTTTGCCGAACGCTACTTGTCATTTTAGAAATCAAAACTTTATCGTACAAGCTTATTGAGGCATCGCGAGTAAAGAAAAAATTGTGAAGAGGTTTAAGCGAATATCTATCAGAATTTAAATAATTTGTAAGATTATCCTTTCCCATTAGAGAACCTTCAATAATTTCTTTTGCCAAAGTTTTTGAGTCTAATTCGTTTAGATATTTTCCAATTAAATTATTATGCTCTTGATTGCAAATTTTATTTATCAAATCAATCCTAACATTCTCAATTTTAAGAATATCATTTAAAAGATTGTTTACATAATAAGTTTTGGTAAGCTTATTCAATACTCCCGCCAATTGTGCATATTCCGACTGGCTTACAGCTAAATTTAAGATGTCGGTATAAAGTGCTTTTTGGGCATTTGAGGGAGTCATATTTTCAAGCTCAGCTCCTGGACTATGAAGTATTACTCCTTCCAATTTCCCTATCTCTGATTTTATATTAATATTCACTTTTGAATTATATGTCATGGTATAAGATATTATTTGATTTAAATCATTTAACTATACAGTGCAATAATAATATGATTTTTTATAACCACCAAAATTTTTTCCGCTTTTCTTTATCATACCAAAGCAACAATTTAAAACGAATTGCCACTTGGTAAAGGGCTGATTTCTATATATTAAACTGTCTGCCAGTACTTAATTCCAAAGGTGCAGGATACAAATTTTCAAATAACCCCTAAAACCACTTTTTTGCTAAAGGCTTGTTATACACCTTTTTTTTTCAGTCTAACGAATGTTTCGCTGTCGCTAAATCCGCCATTTTTTATAAATTTTTTAAACTGTTTTTTTGACGGTGAAAATTTGTAAGTTGAAACTGTGTCTGTCGCTGTTTCAGTTATTTCCTTTAAATTTTCAATGTCAAGTTTGGTTGATATACTGCTTAGTATAAGTTGTCCTTTTGTTAATTGAATTTTCTTTACTTCCCAGCTTGTCTTGCCGTAGCGCTTGTTTAGAAAATAATAACCTTTAAATTTTCTAACAACATTGTCATAGTCTAACTGAAACAAGGTGTCAACATAGTGAATATGAGTTATTAAACTATCACCCTCACGCTTAATTAAGGTTTTCACTTTTGTAATTAAGTTTATGATTGTGTCGCCAGAAAGTTGCTCTGCACTATCAAGTTCATTTATATGTATTTTAAAATCATAATCGTAAGTTCTTTGAATTAATTTGTCGCCAATTGAAAGTGTAGAGTTGTCAGCGAGCTTTAAATATTCTCCTTGCAAACGTTTTGGGAATTTTGATAAATTGTCTGTGTCTGTCGGCTGAGGCTCGTTAAATGTCACAGGTGGTTCACAAGCATACAAACTTGTCAAAATGATAAATGTCGATATTAATTTAAGTCGGTTCATTGTTTATTTATTTGGTTACCTAAAAAGCTTTATAACGTTTTGTGATATATTTTTGTTGTTGTAGCAAAAGTTTTAGGAATGTTGTTTTGAACGTGGGCAATCCTAAAACCTTCCTGAAATGTTTTTACGTGTGCAAGAAAGGCAGAAGCTCTTTGACCTCCCAAAAGCTTTATGGATTGGTTGGAGCGTCGGCTCGTGGGAGCTTGCAAATGTGCTTGCAAATGCGTTGGCTCTTTTAATAATCCCATTCTCCGTGGCTTACAGGTAAACGATTTAATTCTTCTTTATAAAACTTCCATTGTGGCATATACTTTTCCATCAAGGTCAGGAAACGGTCGTTGTGATGGCGTTCTAACAGATGTATCATTTCGTGAACAATGATATATTCCAAACAATGGGTTGGCTTTTTTGCTAATTCTAAGTTTATCCAAATTCTTTTTTTCTCAATGTTGCAAGTTCCCCATTTGGTTTTCATTTGTTTTACTTGCCAGTCGTCAACGGTAACGCCAATTTGTTTTTCCCATTTGTCAATGATGGGCTGAATGAGTTTTTTTAACTCTGCTCGATACCATTCGTTAATAATAATTTGTCGTTGTTCGGTGGTGCTGTTTGGTCTTACGTGTAGGTCGATATAGGTTTTGGTCTTAAACACCACTTTGGGCGGTGCTTCCTGTTCTATAATTCTCAACAAATAGCGTTTGCCTTGAAAGTAATGGCTTTCACGTTCTTTAAATTGTCTTGGTGGTTGGCGGTCTTGTGCAACAAAATTCCGTTGGTGCTTTCTTATCCAACTAATTTTTGAAATAGCAAAAAGTCTAACCGCTTCATCATTTACACGCAATGGTGCAGCTATACGAACCCTGCCCGTTGGAGGATACACTGCCAAGTGCATATTCTTGATGTCTTTGCGAACAATATCAACTATCAAATTATTAATTAATAATTGATAATTGATAATTGAGTTATCGTCTTCCATTTTCTTTTGACGTTTTTATAATAGAAACTAATAACTTCAATAGTTGTATCAAGTCAGCTTTGATTGAATTGAAAGCCATTTCATCCACGTAATCCGCCTGAAAAAGTAAATCAATCCAATAATCACTTTCGTTGGCTTCCTTTAATGCAATTGATAATTTATGAATAAAATCCGCATTACTTTCTGCATTTTCCGCCTCACGCACCAATGCACCTATAGCAGTGCCGCTTCTAAGCAATTGTTTGCTCAATACAAATTCTTTCTTTTCGGTTTGTAAATATTGAAAAAGTTTCGCAATCCTCAAAGCAAAAGCAAACGACTTGTTTTTTATAATATTTTCTTTCATTATCAATTATCAATTGTTCATTATCAATTATCACTTATCAATTATTTGTATTCCTTTTGCTGTTTAATTATTTCAAATATTGGGTCTAATTTCTCAACCTTTTGGTACTCTTCCAAAACAGGTTTCACCACTTTGTTTTTCAAATGCTTTTCTTTGGATAATGTGCCTTCCCAATCATCGTGTTTGCCATAAATAACAGCACTGTCCATTGCAATTGTCAATGGCTCGTCTTTTTCCAAATTGTCATACAATGCTCGTTTGGCTTGTGTATTAATGCTTGAAGGATATTCGTTGCTCGTTTCGGGCTTCTTTACCTTAACAGCCAACTTAATTATCTCCTCTAAATACTTTTCGTATTCCGCTGCCTCGTCATTGCGTAACTTGATTAATTCATCCAGCAACACACTCATTTTTTCGTAGTAAATCGGGTTAGTTGGACTTTCTTCAATGATAACTTTTCGCAAGTTGTTTTCAATGGTTTCGGCCATTGCTTCCTTATTTTTCTTGATGTTGTTGGGTAATTTGTCCAAAGCACCTTTGCCGTCTTTAACCAATAATTCCACCAAACTAAAATCATCAAAAGCCGAAACTTTTTCACTTTCTTTTGCTGCAATGTAGCTATCAATTAAATGTCGCATTGCAGGTTCGTATTGTTTTAAATCTACCCAATCGCCACTGGCTAATTGAATTTCTTTGCGAACACTTTCAAAATGCTTTAAGTCGTTTTTAATGGCTTCAATTTCGGCTGGCTTATATCCTGCCTCTTCCATTTCATCGGCTATGTTGGCATAGGCACGAATAAGTGAAATAACAGCTTTGTATAATGCTACTCGTTTAGGTTCGCTGTCTTTTAAGTCTTCTTTTAATTGTGGATTGCCACAGAAATAAGCAATGTATTGTTGTGTACCTTTTGGTGGAACAACTGGTTCGCACAACGCTTTGATTGTTTCCAAAGCATCGTCTAATCTTTCTTTGCCTTTTGCTAATCGGTCGCTTAACAAACCTTCTACATCTGACTTGTCATAATCTTCAAAGGCTTTGGAAGTGAAATCTTTGTAGGCATTTTCTAAACTGCCAAACAAATCTTTATAATCAATAATGTAACCGTAATCTTTATCGTCTCCGTCCAAACGGTTTACTCGGCAAATGGCTTGAAACAAGCCGTGGTCTTTCATACTCTTATCAATGTAAAGAAAGGTTGCACTCGGTGCATCAAAACCTGTGAGTAGTTTATCCACCACAATAAGGAGTTTCATTCGTGCAGGTTCATCAATGAAACGCTTTTTTGCTTCGTCTTCAAAATCTTCGGTGGTTTTGCCGTTGAGCATTTTTTGATAAATGTCATACTGCATCAATTTTTCGGTGTAGCCTTCTCCTTCGCCTTTTATGTCGCTGTGTGTTGGTGCAAATGATGTAACAATGGCACAACGTTTAAATCCTGCATCTTGAAACAATTGATAAAACCTACAAGCATTGTAAATACTATCCGAAACTAAAATAGCATTGCCTCTGCCGTTTTGCAATCGTTCACGGGTTTCCATATCTAACAATATGTCGGCAACAATTTTTTGCAAGCGTCCAACAGAACTGAACACTTTTTTCATTGTGCCCCACTTCTGTTTGAGTTCGGTTTTAGCAAAGTCGGTTAAGCCTTTTGTTTTGCTGTCAAACCAAGCATCAATCTTATCTAACGAAGTTATTTTTTGTTCTATGTCTCTTGCTTCATAGCGTAAATCCAATACCACACCGTCTTTTACTGCTTCGTCAAATTTGTAAGTGTGAATGTATTTGCCAAAAATCTCAATACTTTTTTGTTTGTCGGCTCTCATCAGTGGAGTGCCTGTGAAACCAATAAACAATGCTTTTTCGCCTAAAAGTTGATGCATTGCCTTGTTCAAATCTCCGCTTTGTGTTCGGTGACATTCATCTACAAACACATAAAAATCTCCTTTGGGTTTAAAGTTTTTAGGTAAACTGTTTTTCAGTTCTTCTAAATAGCTGTCGTAATTGGCTTCTTCTTTGTTACCAAACTTATGGATGAGTGAACACAACAGCCAAGGCTTTGTATCGTTTAGCTTTTCAATTAAATCGGCTCCGCTTTTTGTTCTAACTATATGTTCATCAACACCTTTAAAAACTTTTTCAATTTGTTTATCCAACTCGTCTCGGTCGGTAATGATTAAAACACGTGCATTTGGATTATACTCTCTTATCCATTTGGTAAGCCAAACCATTGTTAAACTTTTGCCACTGCCTTGTGTATGCCAAATAATACCGCCTTCTTTTTGGCGAATATGTTCCTGAGCTGCCTTTAAACCAAAGTATTGATTGGGTCTGCAAAATTTCTTTTGCCCTCTATCAAATACCACAAAATCGTGGAGTATTTCCATCAGCCTTTCCTTGCCCAGCATTTCAATAATTTGCTTGTCCAACTGATTATCGGCTTTAGCGGCTTGCTCTCTAATTGGTTTTGTAAGTTCTAAAAGATAAGTGTCGTTCGGATTAAATTCTTTGCTTACTTCTTTCCACTTTAAATAATATTTCTCGGATGTATCAATGGCTGCGTATCGTAAACCTTCTACATCTTGCCCCGCCATTACTAACTGAATAGTGGTATAAAACGGTTTTATAAAAATATGTTTTTGATTATCATTGTTTTGGCGTATGCCTTCTGAAACCGAAACGGTGCTTCGTTTCAATTCTAACACACCCAAAGCAATACCGTTGATGTAAATAACAATATCGGGGCGTTTGTTGTGTTGCCCTTTTATGGTTACTTCTTCGGCAATGGCAAAATCATTTT